>JBBDPC010000072.1:0-23789 GCA_040876735.1 Phycisphaeraceae bacterium
TCGAGCATGAGCTGGCGGAAGGGGCGGGTGCCGTTGGCGGAGGGAACGTCGGTTTCGACGAGGACGACGCTGCCGCGGGGGAAGATCGCCTTGTCGGTGGCGAGGGTTCGCATGGGGGTGACCTTGACGCCCAGCGAGCCGGCGGGCCAGGTGTCGCCGGTGTATTCGCGGAAGAAGACGAAGCGGTCGTTGCGGCGGGTGTAGCGATCGAGGTCGTCGGGGTTGCGTTGGAAGTGGTCGCGGAGTGCGGGGAGGCTGAGTCGGTGGGCGGGGATGTGGCCGTCCTGGACGAGGAGTTGGCCGACGCTGGTGTATTCGTGGCCGTTGTTGCCGGCGTAGCCGACGTACATGGTCGAGCCGTCGGTGAGGCGGAGTTGTGCGGAGCCGTTGACGTGGATGAGGTAGGCGTCGAGGGGGTTGGGGAGGTAGACCAGTTCGCGGCCGGCGAGGAGTTGGCGCTGCTCGATTTCGCGGCGAGTGGGGTAGGGGACGACGCCGGCGTCGGTCTGGCGGCCGCGGACTTCGCCGGTGAGGGGGTCGGATACGAGGTCGTCGGGGCGGGTGTAGAGCGGGTGCTGGTAGTCGCCGGTGCGTTGGCGGGCGGCGCGGAAGATGGGCGAGTAGTAGCCGGTGTAGAAGACGGTGCCGCGGCCGTCGTAGCCGACGGACTCCCAGACGTCGAAGTCGTTGCGGATTTCGCGGAGGGCATCGGCGGGGGTGAGGTCGGCAAGCTGCTGGAGGGCGTAGGCGGAGGTGTGGGCGTGGACGTGGCTGATGCAGTCGGCAAGCGGGAAGTGCTGCTTGGCGGAGGGGACGCGGTACCAGCGGACGCTGCGGTCGAGGGCTTGGCGGAACTGCGGGTTGGCCAGTTGTTCGCTGACGGGGGCGAGATCGGGCATGCGGGCGGGGTCGGTGATTCGGCGGAGGCCGAATTGCCCCTCGGCGAGCGGGCGGTTGTAGTCCGGCTCATCGACGGGTCGCTGGCAGCCGGTGGTGAGCAGAGTGCCGGTGATCAGGAGCAGGGCGAGAACGGCAAGTCCCGGGCGTGCGAGCATCGGTAGGTGGTCCTTGGTCAGGGGCGGGAAGCGGGCGGGCGGCGCGGCGGGCCCTACGACTTATCGGCCAGCGGGGCGTCGGTTGGCCAGTGGGAAAGTGGGACGCGACTCGGGCGGTGGAGGGGCGTATGGTTTGCGGGCGAGGCGGCGTGGGAGATGAGGAGTCTGGCCGTGGGCGAGCGCGAACAGCGGACGGGGATTGCGGCGACGATTTCGATCATCGCCGCCATCGGCAGCTACATCGTCACCTGCACCGGGCACCCGATCTGGGGGCTGGTGCTGGCGGTGGTGTCGATTCCGGTGGGGGTGGTGGGCCTGGTGATCTCGGCGTCGCCGAAGGTGGCGGGCGGGATGATAAGCATTGCGGCGATCGTGCTGGGGGTGATCGGGCTGGTGGTGGCGATCCTGGGGATGCTGGGGATGCTTGTGGCGTAGCGGGCGTGTGGCGAGGGCCTTATACTCTGCGGTGGACGCCGGTGCTGGGCCGGCGGCATGTCACTTCGTACGGGGCCCGGGGTATGACAGATACGACGAGCGCGGCGGTGTTTACGTGTGACGACTGCCAGCGGGAGTACCGCTGGAAGCCCGAACTGGCGGGTGCGCGGGTGCGCTGCAAGTGTGGGTACAAGATGCACGTGCCCGCCGAGGTGCCGGCGGCGCCGGAGGAGCCGGAACCGGAGGTGAATCCGCTGCTGGCGGTGCTGGCGGACATGGAGGCGTCGCAGGCCCCGGCGGCCGACGAAGCACGTTGCCCGTCATGCGGGGCGGGCGTGTCGAGCGACGCGGTGATCTGCATCGGTTGCGGGACGAACCTGGCCAGCGGCAAGCGGCTGAAGACGAAGACGAAGAAGGTGAAGCGCAGCGCCAAGGGCGCGGGTACATCGGCGGCGGGCGCTGCCGGGGGCGTCGCCGGGGACGGCGGGGACAAGGAACGGCATGGCCAGGACGATGTGTCCAAGCAGTTGTTTCTGCTGTACGCCCTGTGCGTGGTCGGCGTGTGGATCTATGTCATGTCGAAGGCCTACATGTTTCGAAGCGACATGATTGAGCGGCACAACCTTTCTCAAGATCAGGTGGGGAACTTCCCGTTTGGCGGCTTTCTGCTGGCACTGCTGCTGTTTGCGGTGGTGCAACTGGCGTTGATTACGCCTTACAACATGCTCGGCGTGTGGATCACGGCGAAGATGATGAAGCTGGATCTGCGCGGCTCGGTCTACCTCAACACCTTGGGCTGGATGTCGCTGCCGGGGATTTTCGCGACTGTCGGCTGGGTGTTGGGGGGCGGTGGGGGTTTGCTCATCGCCTTCTTCGTTGCCTTGCTGCTGACGGTCCCGGCGTTCGGCTATCTGCACGGGCTGCGCATCGTGGAAGCGATCATCGGCTATGTGCTCACGATGGTCATGGGGTTCGCAGGTGCGATCGCCAGCCTCATCGTCGTGAGCGTCATGGGCGTGGCGGTGGGGGTGGCGGCGGAGAGCCTCTTCCAGGCGATTGACAACGCCGGCACAGGCGGCGGCGGCGCGATGAGCCACCAGGCTGGCGCGGGTTCGGCAGCCGATCAGTTCCTGGAGGCCAATCCAAGCCAGGCGGCCGTACTCAGCGTGAGCGGAGCCTTACGTCGCGATTTTGAAGGTGAACCGGGGCCAGATCAATCCGCCGAGGAAATCATGCGAAGCATGGACACCGTCGGGGCGACCATCTGGGCGAGCAACATCAGTGACCGGACCATCAGCAGGCTCAACGTCAAGCTTGAGACCAGCGGCGTCGTGAACCAGACGCATCACGTCGACCTGTGTGCGGACGGTCCGCTGGGGCCGGATGAGGAGCGCGAGGTGAACGTCCGTTTCCGGAACTTCACCCCGCCCGAAGAGGGGGGCATGATTGAGTTTGAAGCGGTGATCGAGGACATCGTGCTGGCCCCGGCCGCCGGCGGTTGATGCCGCGCTGCTTCAACACGTCCTTACACGTTGAAGAGGAAGTGGCAGACGTCGCCGTCTTTGACGACATACTCCTTGCCTTCGATGCGCATCTTGCCCGCTTCACGGATGGCTTTCTCGTTCTTGTGCTGTTGAAGGTCGGTGACGCTGTAGACTTCCGCGCGGATGAAGCCGCGCTCGAAGTCGCTGTGGATCACACCCGCCGCCTGCGGAGCGGTGGCGCCGATGGGCACGGTCCACGCTCGTACTTCCTTGGGGCCGGCGGTGAAGTAGCTTTGCAGGCCCAGCAGCTTGTAGGCCGCCCGGGCGAGCACGTGCAGCGCCGGCTCGGTGAGGCCGACGCTTTCCAGCAGTTCGCCGCGGTCCGCCTCGTCCAGCTCCGCCAGCTCCGCTTCAAGCTTGGCACAGACGGGCACGACCAGGCCGCCTTCGCGCTCGGCCCGCTCGCGGACCTGCTGCACGTAGGCGTTTTCGCCGGCGAGGTCGTCTTCGTCGACGTTGGCGACGTAGAGCACCGGCTTGGCGGTGAGCAGCGTGAGGCCGCGCAGCATTTTCATGGCGTCGGGCTGGTCGAACGTGAGGCCGCGCACGGGCTGCTCGGCGTCGAGCCGGGCCTTGCAGGCCTCGAGCACGGTGACGCGCAGTTTGGCATCCTTGTCGCCGGTGCGGGCGGCGCGGACGGCCTTGTCCATGGCGGCGTCGACGCTGGCCATGTCGGCGAGCATCAGCTCGATGTCGATGGTTTCGATGTCGCGGATCGGGTCGACGCTGCCTTCGACGTGGGCGATGTCGGGATCGTCAAAGCAGCGGACGACGTGGAGGATCGCGTCGACCGAGCGGATGTGGCTGAGGAACTTGTTGCCCAGCCCTTCGCCTTCGCTGGCGCCGCGCACCAGCCCCGCGATGTCCACGAGGCGCAGCGCCGCGGGGATGACCTTCTGCGTGGTAATGTGGCTCTGGATGATTTCAAGGCGCGGGTCGGGCACGGGCACGACGCCGACGTTGGGCTCGATCGTGCAGAACGGATAGTTCTCGCTGGCGATGCCCGCACTGGTGAGGGCGTTGAACAGCGTGGACTTGCCGACGTTGGGGAGACCGACGATGCCTGCTTCCATGGGGCGGGGATTATAGCGGGAATTGGTTTCGGGTTTTGAGCTCTGAGCTTCGAGTTTTCTGTCATATCCATTTAGCCGCGGGCCTTGGCCCGCGCTTCTGCGCTGTGGGGCGAAGAGCGCGGTGCAAGCACCGCGGCTAAATGGTGTGTCTGAAAACCCGCAACCCGCAACTCGAAACTTCCGCTACACCCCGCGTTTGACGACCACTTTGCCGCTGGGTTCGTCGAAGACGAGGGTGATGGGGCCGAGGCGGTCGCCGGCGTCGAGTTCGCCGCCGCCGATGGTGACGTGGACGTTGGACATGACGCTGGTGAGCACGGCGACGCGGCCGGCGGTGTCGCGGGCGGCGTCGGTGAGCAGTTGCTTGCGGCGTTCGTTGAGCTTGCGGATCTGCACATCGCAGACGAGCTGGAGCTGTTCGAGCTTGGTGTAGACGCCCAGTTCTTTGGGCTGGAGTTTGATGGGGTCGCCGACGGCGCGGCGGATCTGGTCGGCGAGGTCGGCGGCGGACTCGCGGCGCTGGGTGGCGCGGGCGACGAGCTGGTCGATCTGGGCCAGGCCGTCGAGCACTTCCTTGGAAAGGCCGACGGTGACATCGGTGCGGACGCCGCCGCGTGCGCCGAGTTGCTTGGCGGTGATCTTTTCGCCCGCCATGATGACGCCGCCGGCGAGGTGGCCCTTGCCCTGATTGGCGTTGATTTGGTGGTAGGCAAGCAGGCGTGCATGGAGCGAGCCGACCTGGAGGTTGATGTCCTGGCCGGCGAAGAGGCTGGCGGACTCGGCGAAGCGGGCGTCGATGTTGCGGGCGGCGCGGATGACGGCGGCGCGTTGGCCGGCGACGCCGGAGCGGAGCACGACGTCGCCTTCGGTGGATTCGATCTCGGCGGCTTCGACGGGGCCGTCGACGACGATGTTGCCGGTGGCCTTGATGTGGGCGCCGGAGCGGACGGCGGCGCGGACCTGGACTTCGCCGTCGAAGTTGATCGGTTCGGATTTCCGGGTGACATCCTGGTTCAGGAGCAGGGCTTTGCGTGCTTCGACGCGTGGGCCGTCAAAGAGGACCACGCCGGCGACGTCGGTGATGAAGTCGTTGCCTTCGGCGCGGATGTGCCGGCCGGGGGCGGGATCGAGGGTGTTGGTGACGGGGGGGGTGATGGCTTCGCCGAGGGCGTTGTAGCCTGGTTCGCCGGCGGTGGCGGGGATGAAGCGCATCACGACGTCGCCGGCCTTGCACATCCAGGCGTCGCTGGAGGCCAGTTGCTGCTCGGAGATGCGGTCGAGCGAGCCGTCGGCGGTGCGTCGGCCGAAGCGTTCGAGGCGGGCGTCCTTGCCGGGCTTGGGCGGTCGGCCGCGGACAATGACGACATCTTTCGCCTCGTCACCGCCGGCGGCCAGCTCGACGGTGCGGCGGATGGCCTTGAGGTCGACGCCGGTGGTGATGTTCCGCTGCTTGAGCCACTGGAGGACCTCGTCGACGGTGACCGCCGTGCCGCCGGCGACGGGGGGATGAACCGTCAGGGCGAGGAACATCTTGTCGTCGGACGGGTGCAGCTCAAAGCTGCCCGGCAGCGAGAGCCGACGGTCGTTCTCATCACCCGAGCCAGCCTGGTCGAGCAGGCGGGCGATGTGCTCCAGTTGCTGCCGTTCGCTGTCGGCCAGGTCGTCGGTATGCTCGAGAATCTCGTCGAGCACCGGTTCGAGGTTGTCCTGATTGATGGCAGTGCTGAACAGATCTTCCGCCCGGTCCACCAGTTGGCGGGTGATTTTCCCGGAAAACTCGCTCTGGTTGTTCATGGTTCCATTTCGCGCACTCATGCATCGGCTCCTGGTCGGACCCCCCGACCCGAGTCGCCGATCCCCCTCGTGGACAAGGCCGTACGGACGAGGAAGGCTTCCCTGCAAGGTCTATCGGCGATGAACAGGGAGGCTGATCACGTGAAAGGGGTAGGGATAGCCCTAATTCGTGGAACGGGACAGGTGCCGTGGCAGGCCAGCGGCCGTGTCGCACATCGGCCGATTCAAAGGTACAATTCCCAGGTCACATGCGTCCGTAGCTCAATTGGATAGAGCATCGGTCTTCGGAACCGAGGGTTGGGGGTTCGAGTCCTCCCGGGCGCATTTGGGACTGCCTGGCGACGGGCGGCACAGCCGAGGGGCAGGCGCCGGTTGTCCCGGCATCCCGGGCAAGCCTTCGCCCGCCAGCCGTGAGGCGGCGAACCCACGTCCGACCGCCCCGGCCCGGCCCCATGCCCCGGCCGCGGAACCTCGGAGTTGTCCATGTATACGTCTTTCGTCTTGACCGTGGTGGGCCCGGATCGCCCCGGGCTGGTGGAATCGCTTTCGGAAACCATCGCCGTGCACCAGGGCAACTGGGTGGAGAGCCGGATGGCCACGGTCGCCGGCCAGTTCGCCGGGCTGGTCTGGCTGACCGTGCCGTCGGAACAGGCTCAGGCGTTGGAAGCGGCCCTGCACGATCTGGAAAGCCGGGGCCTGCGCGTGGTCGTCCGGTCCGGCGAGCCGGCGACGCCCGAGCCGGCCCGGGTGATGCGCCTGGAACTGGTGGGCCACGACCGCCCCGGCATCGTCCGCGACCTCGCCCGGGCACTGTCCCAGCGCGGCATCAACGTCGAGGAACTCACCAGCGAGTCCTACAGCGCCCCGATGTCCGGCGAACCGCTGTTCAAGGCCCGGCTGGAACTGGGCATCCCCCCCGAGGCCGACATGAGCGAACTGCACAAGGCGCTGGAAGCGCTCAGCGAACAGTTGTGCCTCGACCTGACCTGCGACGAGCCGGGGCCGGTGAGCGGGTGATCTGATTGCGCCTCGTGAAAATCCGCAGGCAGCCGGCGCACTTGCAGCCGCCCCTTTAGCCCCGCAACGCAGCGGAGGGGTGGCCACCGGTGACGCACAGTTCCTGCCCTCCGCTGCGCTGCGGGGCGAAGTGTTACATCTGAAACTGAACGCGCTTGCCGGTGGATGCCCGTTCAACTGCGTGACGTCCCGCTATTGCGTGGTCGGCTGGGGTGTGGCGAAGTTCGGGCGGTGGATCATCCAGAGGTTGCGGGCATAGATCAGCCAGCCGCTGCCCTGGCCGATCACGCCGACGATGTCCTTGCGCCAGAGGAAGTAGGCCAGCAGCATGCTCGCCCCGAGCAGGCTCAGCCACCAGAACACCGGGGGGACGACGGAGCGGCGGTGCTTCTCGCTGGCGAGCCACTGCACGACCATGCGGCCGGTGAACAGGAGCTGCCCGGTGAGCCCGATGGCGACCCAGAGCACGCCGGCCCAGGTGGTGATGTTGAAGATCACGAAGACCCAGCCCTGCTCGCGTTGCTGCTGTCGGCGTTGGTCGAGGGCGGCAAGGTATTCGCCGGCGGTGAGGCGTTGGGTCTGGCCCTGGTGTTCCACGACGACGTAAAGCTCGCCGGCGTCTTCGTGCAGATCAAGGTCGGCCAGGCGGTCCTGGAGGTTGATGGCGGTGCTGACGGGCTCGGGCGGCGCGGCGGCTTCCGGCACGCAGGCGGCGAGGGCGAGCAGGGCGAGCAGTGTGAACAGCAGCAGGGGGTGCCGGCTTGTTTTCCAAGTGGGGCGGGTGTCCCACCCGCCGGCAGGCGAGACGCTTGGCCCACCCAAGACACGGGGATCGCGAAACCGGGAGCGGTGGGGGGCGGTCATGGCTGGCCGTCTCCGTGAGGCGGGTCGCCGTGGTGGGGCAGCGGCTGGGCGAGGGGGTCGCGGTAGCGGGCGAGCATCCAGCGGACGGCGAAGCAGTCGACGAGGCCGGCGGTGCCGCGATTGACCAGGCCCAGGCCGTATTTGGTGTGCCCGGCGTGGCGGGGCCGGTGGTGGACGGGCATCTCGATGATGCGTGCGCCGAGCATGCGGGCATAGGCGGGGAGGAAGCGGTGCATGCCGCGGAACTGGAGGGGGAACTGGCGTGCCAGCTCGGCGCGGACGACGCGTGCGGAGCAGCCGGTGTCGCGGACGAGGTCGCCGAGCAGGACGTGGCGGGCCGTGCGGCCGATGCGGCTGGCGATGCGGCGGAGGGCGTTGTCGCGGCGGTTGGCGGAGCGGTCGCCCTGGACCATGTCGGCCTGTTCGTCGCAGAGTCGGCGGAGCATGGCGGGGAGGTCGGCGGGGTCGTTCTGCAAGTCGGCGTCGAGGGTGGCGATGTATCGGCCGTGGGCGAGCTGGATGCCGGCATGCATCGCCGCCGACTGCCCCTGCGCCCGCTCGCGGTGGAGCACGCGCAGCCAGGGCCGACCCTGTTGCAACTCGCGCAGCCGGGGCAGCGTGCCGTCGTGCGAGCCATCGTCGACCACGATCAACTCCGCACTCACGCCCGCGCCATGCACCGCCTGCTCGACCTGCTGCACCAGCGGCGCCAGGTTCTCTTCCTCATCCAGTGCGGGCACGATGATGGAAAGGTCCGGTGCCGCGTCACGCGTGCCGGCGTCGCCTGGTGGGACCGAGGCGGCAATCATCCTTCTGCCCTCCATGGCGAAGGCGATGAGCGTCGCCACCGGCCGTGTCGCAGGCCTCACGCGAAGCCTGGCCGGTGCCGCGCGATTCTAGGTGCGACGCTGGCCGGAGGTGCAGCGGGTGGAAATGTTCATGGCGGCCGGCCGCAAATGGACGCACAGGCGAGTTCAGGTGCGATGAGGCACTGGTCTGCACCCCCGTGGTTGCCGCCGCATCCTGCATCAGCGGCCCGTGCGTGGTGGGATGAATCACCGCGGCGAAGGCGAGCATCGTCCACAGCGCCCAGCAGACGGTCGCTTTGCCCGGGTACCGCCGGAGAACATATCGCAGACTCAGCCCCACCAGCAGAATCAGGCAGACCGCCATGCCGATCCAGTACAGCGGATGCATCGGGGCCCCGATCGGCTGCGCCAGCCAGCCCTCGCGCACCAGCCACGGCTGAAAGTGCATCACCGCCGGCCCGGCGACCGACAAGACCCCCAGCGCCACCACGTGCGGCCAGCAGAGCCAGGTCCAGATCCGCGCCTCGCGCCCTTCCGCCGCCAGTTCCCGGAACTGACGGATCACCTGCGCCACCACCAGCGCCGTCGGCGGCAGTACGAACAGCAGCGCGTTCACCGCCTCTTGCCCCGGCAGCACCAGCACCAGCGCCAGCACCGACACGAACCACGTCCAGCCGATGAACAGCCTTGCCCGCGCCCCGGCCGACGAGGTGCTGAACGGCTGCAACAGCCCCGCCATCAGCCACGCCGTCCAGGGCAAGGCCACCAGCAGCAGCAGCCCCAGCCGCTCGCCGGCCTCCCGCAGCACGGCCGGCCAGTTCGTTTCCATGTCGGCGGGGACCAGGGCGGCGGCCCAGTCGCGCCAGACGTCCGGGTCCTGCTCGTGGACGTAGAGCGCCCAGGGCGTCGTGACCAAGCCGGCGATGAACAGCGCCGCGACCAGCCCGAGCCCATGGCTGAGCCGGTTGGGACAGAGGATGAGGATGAGCACCAGCGGCAGCAGCGCCGCGGCCGTGGCGGGCAGGCCGCCGGTGAGCGTGGCCAGGCCCAGCAGCAGGCCGCAGAGCATCCAGCCCAGTCCCTGGCGGACCAGGTGATTGGCCGGTCGGAGCGGGCGCAGGGCCCAGATCGCGGCGGCGACGGCGAGAGTGGCCAGGGCGGCGGGGGCCAGGTGATCGCTGGCGAGTCGGCCGTGGAACATCAGCACGGGCAGCGAGCCGGCGACCAGGCCCGCGAGCGTGGCGGGCAGCAGCCCGCCGATGGACATGGCGGCCCAGAAGACGGCGAGGATGGTCAGCAGGGCGAGCACCAGCGAGGCCAGCCGGGCGTGCATCAGCCGTTCGTCGGCGGTCGCGTCCGCCTCCAGGCCGGCGAAGGCGAGCAGATGCAGCCACGTCCCGCCCGGCGGCCGGTCAAGCTGCGGCTGATCGTCGAGCACCGGCACCCAGGGCTCGAGACTGCCAGGCATGCTGGGCAACTCCGCCTGCTGCTGCCAGGTTTGCGTGGAGCGGGCAAGGTCGTCGACTTCCAGCGGGTGCAGCGTGTCGGGATGGAACAGCCCGATGCTCAACGGCCCGGCCGCGACCAGCAGGCAAGCCAGCGCCGCCAGCCAGGCGATCAGGCGGTCCGGCCGCTTGGGCAGTTGGCTGCTGCGGCGGGCGGCGCGGGACTCGGTCGGCTGGCCGTTGGAGACCGCCGGCCCGGCCGGTGCCTGAACCGGGCGCTCGGCAGGCGGTGCCGCGTCGTCGGGAGGCAGCGCGGCGGCGGGGGACGGATCCGGCCCGCTGCCGGCGGTGCGACCGGGGACGCTTCGGGGGACGCTTCCGGGGGCACTTCCGGGGGTGGGGGCGGATCGCGCCGGCGGGCCCTGCTCGGCCGTCGTTTTGTCCGGTGGCATGGCCATGGGCGTTCCTGACGATACAGCCGACCCGGCTTCATCACCGGCCGACACCAAACACATCAGTGTAATGCAGTGCGAGCACGGAGGAAAGAAAAGCCATGTGCCGGATCGGGTCTCGGGAATCGGGTATCGGACAAACTTATCCTGTCTCCGCTGAAACTCGATCCCCGAGACCCGAGACCCCCCGCGCGTTGTCAAGGTTGCAACCGCAGCGGCCCGGACTGCCAGAGTGGCAACCGGTGCAAGCGGGTGGCCGTGATAAGTTGTGATTTTTCACGGCTTAAAGATTTTCGACCTGGCACGCCCATTGCAAATCTGATCGGTGCCGGCCGCGGAGAGTCGGCGGGCCGGACGCGATGCCCGGCCCGGTGTGCCACGTATCCCGTCACTGCTGTGCAGTGGCAGAACAATGTTTCAATCAAGGAGGTTCACCATGCTTCCCACGACAACCCGCCGAATGGATGCACCGTTTGACATGCTTCAGCGTGAGATCGACCGGGCCTTCGATCGCGTCTGGGGCGGCGCGGGCGACGCCGGCTACGCCACCGCCAGCTACCCGGTGGACATCCGCGAAGATGACAACAACGTCATCGTTGAAGCGGAACTGCCCGGCTTCAAGAAGGAGGAGATCGACGTCACCATGGAGCAGGGCGTGCTCACCATCAACGCCCACCGCGAAGAGAAGAAGGATGAGGAAAAGGGCGAGCGCTACCTGCATGAACGGCGGTTCAGCCGGGTCAGCCGCAGCTTCCGCCTGCCCACGCCGGTGGACGAGGGCAAGGTTGATTGCAAGCTCAACGAAGGCGTGTTGACCATTCACCTGCCCAAGCGCGAAGAGGTCAAGCCCCGCAAGATCGAAGTCAAGTGATCGGCATGGGACGTTGACCGTTCACAAGAACCAGCGAAGCCCACGGATTGAATCCGTGGGCTTCTTTGTTGCGTTGGGATGGGCGCGGGGGTTGACTCAGTATGTCCGCACGACGCCCACGAGGACGCCCTGGATCTGGACGCGGTCGGGTTCGATCCACATCGGTTCGTAGGCTTCGTTGGCGGGCTGGAGGCGGACGCGGCCGTCCTTTTCCCGGTAGAGCTTTTTGAGCGTGGCTTCGCCGGTGTCCAGCAGGGCGACGACGGTCTGGCCGTTGCGGGCGTGGTCGGTTTTTTCGCAGACGACGTAGTCGCCGTCGCGGATCTGCTCGTCGATCATCGAGTCGCCGCGCACGCGGAGGACGAAGGTGTTGCGCGGCGAGGCGCCGGGCGGGGTGAACAGGGCTTCGAGGTCGAGGTGCTCGCGGTCTTCGACCGCTTCGATCGGCGAGCCGGCGGCGATGGTGCCGACCAGCGGCAGGCGGGTGCTGCGCCGTTCGTCGGGAAGCTGGACGTCGGGGCTAACTTCCAAAGAGCGAGCCTTGTTGGGCTGGCGCACCAAAGCCCCTTTTTTGATCAGCGCTTCGACGTGCTCGAAGACGGTGACTTTGCTGACGCCGAGTTCGTCGGCGAGTTCCTGCATCGTCGGCGAGAGGCCGCGCGCCAGCCGGATGTCGCGGATGCGGGTGAGGATGTGCAGTTGCTTGGGGGTGAGGTTCATCGCCATGCTCCTTGATCGTCATGCTCGCCGAAGCGGCGGTGGTCGGTTTCAGGCGGTTGACGCGTCGCCAGGCACTGAGCGTCACCTCGCGGCGCAGGCGGCGCAACGGCTCGACCTGCCCGGCAAGGGCGCGTTGCTGCTCGCCCAGCCAGGCCAGCAGCGCCGCGTTCATCGCCTGGGCCACGGCCGCGTGGTGGCCGGTCACCCGGCCCTGCGCGGTGTACGTGCCCGCCCCGGCCGGGGCCACCGCATGCTCAAAACGGTCCGCCAGGGCCGGCCGGCCCTCGGCCTGATCCTGCTCCGCATCGTCCCCCCCGGCCTGCCCGTCGCGCCGCGGCAGCCGGTCCCACCCCGCCAGCGAGCCGCCACTTTCCGTGTCCGGCTGCTGCTCAAGGGTCGCGGCGGTCTGACGCACCATCGACTGCCCCTTGATCTGGTACCGCGTCTGGTAGTCGCCGCCGGGGCCGAGCATCACAAGTGGAATGGCCATCAGGATCGCCCTCCATGGTAGTCGCGTGATCGGCGGGCCCAACATCTTGGGTTCCCGCCTCGTGTGTCCGCTCTACCTTCGACGTTCCACGGGCTGGCCCTTGAAACTTTACGGCCGTGTTGTTCGGTATACGTTAACCGAAAGAAAGGCGAACGTCAATATCTTCCTTCGCCTGCGGCGATAAGGGCGCAAAGACAGCGAACACCTTGTTTTGCAGGCGCCTGGATTATCGGGCTGCGTCCTGATGTGCGACCGTCCCCCCGGCCCCCGCGGTTCAGCGGACGATGCGGGCGCCGCCGCCGCCGGCGACGTGCTCGAGCTCCTTGAGCGTGATCTGGCTGGTGTCGCCGCGCGTCGATTGCAGCAGTGCGCCGTGGGCGGTGCCGAGGTCGACCGCTTCCTGCGGGCCTTTGCCGGTGAGGAAGCCGTAGGCGAACCCGCTGGCGAACCCGTCGCCGCCGCCGACGCGGTCTTCCAGGATCAGCCGGTCGAAGGTCGGGCCTTGGTAGAACGTGTCGGTTTCCGCCCAGTAGAGGATGGCGGACCAGTTGTTTTCGCTGGCCGAGACGACTTCGCGCAGCGTCGTGCCGATGACCTTGAGGTTCGGGTAGTCCTTCGCCACCTGGCGAACCATCTGCTTGTAGCTTTCGACGGGCAGTTCTTTAAGGTTTTCGTCCGTGCCTTCGATGGCGTAACCGAGCACTTTCTGGAAGTCTTCCTCGTTGCCGATCAGGCAGTCGATGTAGGGCACGAGCGGCTTGGTGGTCTGGATCGCTTCCTCGGAAGACCAGAGCTTGCCGCGGAAGTTCAGGTCGTAGGAGACGATCGTGCCCGCATCGTGGGCGGCCTTGAGGGCCTCGGCGGCGACGCCGCGGGTGGTCTCGCTGAGGCAGGTGAAGATGCCGCCGGTGTGCAGCCAGCGAACGCCGCGCCCCCGGAAGATTTTCTCCCAATCCACGTCGCCGGGCTTCATCTTGCTCGTCGCCGAGTGGCCGCGGTCATAGAGCGTCACCGCCGAGCGGGGGCCGACGCCGACTTCGGTGAAGTTCAGCCCGATGCGTGCGTCGCGTCCGACGCCGTCGTAAGGCAGCGTGACGACGTGAGAGGTGTCGACGTTCTGGGCGTTGGCGTGGTTGCGGATGATGCTGCCCACCGGGTTGTCGACCAGGCCGCCGACCCAGCCCGTGCGCAGACCCAGGCGCGAGAGGGCGTAGGCCACGTTGTACTCGCCGCCGCCGACCCACACCTCCATGAGGTTGGCGAACTCGATTCGGCCAGCGCCAGGGGGGCTCAGCCGCACCATGCACTCGCCCAGCGACAACAGGTCCAGGTCACAATCCGATGCGTTGCGGAGGTTCAGCGCCATCTTTGCTCAGGCTCCTTCAGGCGGTGTGGCAGGGGACAACATAGAAGAATCCATTGTCCCGATCGCCGCTGCGCCGTCAAAAGCCCGGTTTGGCCAGTGACGCCAAGGCATGGAGAGCCGTCCGGCGCCGCGGCCGCGGAGAAGATTGAAATCACGGATGCACACGGCTTGGCGTATTCCCATCCGTGCGCATCCGTGTCCATCCGTGGTTCCACATCGCACGCAAATCGTCAGCCGGGCAGGATGCGGTAGACGGCGGGGCGGGCTTCCATGTTCAGGTAGTAGATCGTGCCCACGGTGGACCAGACGACGATCATCAGCAGTTCCGCGGCGATGAGGCCGATCATCAGCGGCTTGAGCGTGTGGTGGGCCCGCTCGCCGCCGAGTTTGATGATGGCGCCTTTGATCGCGGCGGCGAGCAGGAACGAGACGGCGAAGTTGTTGGCCGGATACGTCCCCCAGACCACGAACAGCACCGGATGGATCGGCCACCATGGCAGCCGCAGCCGGGCGGCCGCGCAGCCGACGACCAGCCCCAGGCCCAGCAAGGACCAGCCCACCACCGCCATGTCCGGCCGCATCGCGCGCAGGTGCTCGAACCCTTGCAGGCCCGTGGCGTCGACCAGCTCGCCGCGGGCGCTCAGGTCGGTGATCGCCCCGGCGGCGCGGTCCATCGTGCTGCTGGGCAGGCCGCGGGCCCAGCCGTCGGGGGTCAGGCCGTGGTCGTACTGGAACTGGAAGGTGACCAGCCCGGCCACGACCAGCCCCAGCACCACCATGCCCGCCAGCGTCCAGCCCAGCCGGCCGGGCCGGGCGTGGCCGACCGACTCGCCCATCCGCAGGCCGTTGCTGAGGTAGGGCATGATTGCCTCGCGCGGGTCGGCCGTCAGCACCAAGCTGGCGACCACCAGCACCAGCAGCGCTTCGGGCCCGAGGCCTGAGATGCCGAAAAAGCCCGCCAGCATCACGCCCGGCAGCCAGTCCGGCTGGGCATAGAACAAGCCCGTCTCCACGTTCACCCGCGCCAGCACCAGCAGAATCATCAGCACCCCGGCGACCAGCAGCAGCGCCAGCACCGGGCTCAGCCCGCCGTAGCGCACCAGCAGAAACGTCGCCACCGCGATGCACAGCCCCATCCCCCGCGCCGCCCACACCGCATATCCCGGCGTCCCGGTCCGCCGCGGCAGCCCCACCGTCGACGCCAGCACGTTCAGGTAGTACCACCGGCCGAAGTAGAGGATCATCAGCGTCAACCCGACGTACGCCCCGAAACGCACCGCCGTGCCGTTGCCGCCGATGAGAAAGCGGTCGCTGTTGAGCCCCACGCCCCCGGCGAGCATCGTCCCGCCGAGCATCACCCACAACACCAGCGACAGCCCCAGGCTCAACGCCACCCGCGTCTGGATGAAAAAGCCGAAGCCGATCACGGTGAAGTAGATCGTCGGGTGGAACAGGTAAAACGAGCTGTCCGCCCGGCTGAGGTTGGGAAACAGCTCGCGCATCGGGTTGAAGTCGAACTGCCGGGTGACCTCCGGCATGATCGGAAACCAGACGTGCAACCCGTTAAGCCCATGCAAGACCGCCACCGTGCCGAAGCCGATCCAGAACAGCCGCGAGCTCACCACCGCCGGCATCCACCCGCCGGGCTTTGTGGCCGTCACCTCCTCCACGAACCGCACCGTCGGGTAGGGCAGCAGCTCCCGCCGGGCCCACTGCGGATGCACGATCAACGCCAAACACAGCGACGCCAGCCCCAGCATCAACGACACACCCAGCCACAGCCGCAGCGTCGGCCACCATGTCTCCCACGGCAGATCGAACACGCCCAGCTTGCCCGGCCCCTCCCAGCTCAACAGCAACACCTCGGTGGCGAACGGCGTGTACAGCCCGCCGTTGAGCAGCACCCCCTCGCCCGCCGGCGGCGGCTTGAGCAGCCCCGGCAACGTCGCCACCAGCAGGTGCCGGTTCGCGAAGCGATGCTGCTTGACCGCCTGCGCGTCCAGCGCCTCCGCCCGGCCCGCCAGCGCCGCCGGGCGGGCGGACGCCTCGGCCGCTTCGTCATCATGCGACGCCAGCCACGCCTCCCGCCGGTCGCGCAGCCGCTGCGCCTGGCCCTGCAAGGCGTCCGCCTCCGCCAGCGCCGCTTGCGCCGGTGCAGGCAGGGCGTCGCGCGGCCAAGCCTGGTGAAACGTTTCGTCGCCGATCACGCGGTTGAGCGCTTCGAGTACCGGCCGCCACTGCGCCGCCTCGGGCCGGGCCCCGCCCGCCAGCTCGCGCACCGCCCGCCGTTGGTCCGCGTCGAACCGCTGCCACAGCGCCGCCAGCACCGGCTCATCCGCGCCGGGGTCGTGCAGCCGCGCCGCCAGCGTGCCGAAGTCGGTCACGTGCCCTTCGCCGAAGCGCGGCGAGCCGCCGGGGACATAACTGAACACCTCCGCCGCGTGCCAGTTCGGCCGGGTCTGCTGCGCGTGGGCCGGGATGACCACCACGTGCGTGAAGATGCGGTACAGGTTTGAGCCCGGCCAGGCGCAGACCGCCAGCCCCATCGCCACGATGATCGCCAGTTCGCCCGGCCGCAACGGCCACCCGCGCCCGCCGACGCGCAGCAGCGGGTTGATCGCCAGCAGCACCACCAGCATGACGCCGAACACCGCGGCCGGCAGATGGTTGCCCGTGAAGAAGGTCTGCCCGATGACGTGGTCGTTGAAGAACGTGAAACTGGAGATGAACAGTCCCAACGCCAGGCCGAGCAGCAATGAACGAACGGTCATGCCAGACTCCGTATGCGTGTCGGTCGGCGCGAATGGCCGGGGACGGGCCGGAAGGAGAATGGCGGGAATTGTAACGCATGAACGGCCCCGGCCGCATGGAAGAAGAATTCGCCACGGATGGGTAGAACGCCAAGCAGGGACAAGACAAATCGCGAAGGACACATAGGCGAAGAAGGACACGAAGCAGAAAAGAGAAAAACATGAAGAATGTGTTGAAGGAAGAATGGGCTATTGGACTGACGCTCTTTTCTTCATCACATGCTTCTTTCTTCTTCGTGCTCTTCGTGTCCTTCGTGGTTCCGCCTTTCTGGCCACCCGTGCCCGACTTTCCCCCGCTCGCCTGCCGACGCTAAACTGTTCCATCTATGGGTGCATCGCTTTCCACACACGGGCGCACGCTCGACGTCGGCCGGTTCGGCTACGACCGCGATCGCCTGCCCGCGCTCGACGCCGGCCCGATCGACCTTGCCGCCTGGTTTACCGACGACGACGCTGACCCCGCGCCCGGCGACGTCGCCCGCCCGATCGACCTGGAGATCGGCTCGGGCAAGGGCACGTTCCTCATCCAGCAGGCCAGCCAGACGCCGCATGTCAACTACGTCGGCATCGAGTACGCCCGCGCCTTCTGGCGTCACGCGGCCGACCGCATGCGCCGGCACAACCGCACCAACGTCCGCATGGTCCATTTCGAGGCCGGGGCGTTCGTCCGCAGCTTCATCGCCGACCGCGCCATCCGGCAGGTGCACGTCTACTTTCCCGACCCCTGGCCCAAGAAGCGCCACCACAAGCGGCGGCTGATCCAGGCACCGTTCCTGCTCGACCTGCACCGCATCCTCGCCGACCCAGGCGACGATTCTGATGCCGGGCAGGTCCGCCTTGCCACCGACCATGCCGACTACTTCGCCTGGATGGAGGCGCATGCCGCCGAGGTCGCCGACCGTTTTGACCGGCTGCCGTTCGACCGTCCCGCGTCGGCGGACGAGGGGGAGTTGGTCGGCACGAACTTCGAGCGCAAGTACCGTACGCAGGGACGGACGTTTCAAGGCATGATCCTGCGAAAGCGATAGTTTCGCGTTCTCACGCCCCTCCCGGAGAGAGGGGAGTTTTAGAACCCGAGACCCCAACTTCGAAACCGCCTCCCCCTGACCTGAACGCGGGATTGCGGTATATTGCACACGGCTTGAAACCTGAACCGGCACTGACCCGCGTCTTCATGGAGATTCGCACATGCTCAACCGACTTGCTCTGCTCGCTCTGCCGTTGTTTGCCGTGGCTCTGTTCGCTGGCTGTGAGACCACCCGCACCGACGCGCCCGACGCCGGCGACGCGTACCAGGGTGCCCGGGCTGTGCCGGTGATCCAGCAGATGCACGGCAGCGATCCGGCCCTCGACGCCCCGCGCGTCACGCTCATCCAGGACCGGCCCGCGCTGGACAACCTCGACGCCGACAGCTTCGACGAACTGGACGTGAACTTCACGGAGCACGACGTGGTCGTCTTCGCCCTCGGTGAACAGCCCACCGGCGGCTACTGGGCCCACATCACCGGCGTCCAGCAGGTCGGCGACGTGCTCTACGTCCAGGGCATCGTCAACCAGCCCGGCGAAGACGAGGCCGCCACGCAGGCGCTGACCTATCCCTACGCCGTCGCCGTCATCCCCAAGACCGATGCCAGCATCGCCCTCAGCGACATCCAAGAAGTCACCGGCGAAACCCGCCCCGAGTAACACCCCTGCGTCATCCACACCGCGAAGCCCACGGCCTCAGGCCGTGGGCTTTTTTTGCGCCCCCCCCCCCGCGCCTGCGGATCACACCAGGTCCGTCGGCCGCACGACTTCCCCCGTCTCGTGCGAGCGGTGCATCGCCTCGACCTTCGCCATGTAACGCAGCCCCTCGTGGAAGTCCGGCTCCACCGCCCACGGCTCGCCCCGCTGCGCCGCCCGCACCGCGTCCACGAAATCCTGCTCCGCACGCCACGGCCGTTGCAGCTCGGCCGGCACGTCCACCGGCTGCAACGCTTCACCCGTCGCGGCGAAACGGATCGCCTGCATCGCGTCGATCCGCAGCGTCCCCTTCGAGCCATACAGACTCACGAAGTTCATGTTCTCGTGGGGCGACAGGCCCGAATGGTGCTCGCTGATCGCCGCGCCGTTGACCAGCCTGCCATGCACCAGCGCGGTCTGGGGGATCTCGATGTCGTACGCCTGCCCGCGCTCGTCGCGCTTGGTGGCGATGGGCGTGGCGAGCGTGGCGTGCAACGTGGCATACTCGCCGATCCAGGCGTGCAGCGTCTCGGCCCAGATGCCTGCCTGCAACATCTGCTGCCCGGAGTATTCGATGCGCTCGCGCCAGGTCAGTTCGCCGAGGTTGGCGCCGCTGACCGAGACGAGGCGCACCTCGCGCAGCTCGCCCAGTTCGTTGCGGTCGATCACCTGCCGGATGTAAGGCTCCCACGGCATGCGGTGCGGCGGCGGGCAGAGCATCGCCACCTGCTTCGGATGCGCCTCCGCCGCGGCGACCATCGCCTTCGCCTCGGCCAGGTCCATCGCCATCCGCGCCTGGCAGAACACATGCTTGCCCGCCTCCAGCGCGGCGATCGACATCGCCTTGTGCGTGTAAGGCCAGGTCCCGATGAACACCGCATCCACGTCGTCGCGCGCCAGCAGCGTGTGCCAGTCGCTTTCGATCTGGGAAATCTCAAACTCCTCGGCGACGCGGCGCGAGCTGGCTTCGCTGCGGTTGCACACGACGCGCACTTCGACGCCCGGGATGCGGCGCAGGCGCGGCAGGTGCTGGTTGCGGGCGATGCCGCCGGCGCCGATGAAGCCGATGCGGATAGTCTGGTTCTCGTTCATGGGGCCTCCCTCGTTGACGGCCACCCGGCGGGTGACGTGCCGGACATGCCGGCCGACTGGCCCAAGAGTGTCGGGGCAATGGTCCTTGTCTGCAACGGCGGCCGCCAAAAATCGCCCGCCCATCCCTCTTGCGAATTGTTCCAGTTTGAGTACGATGATGATTGTTCGGCACGTCGGTGACCGAACCCTCAACTTGCCCCCGGAAGGCTCGGCTTGGGATTCGTCCCTTGCCGGGCCTTTTTTGTTGTGCGTCCGTGATTTCAAACACTGTTACCTGTTCACCTTTGCCGCGCGTCGGTAGGATAGAGCGAACGCGACGGCGCCCGACTGGAGCAATGCTTATGCGTGGACGAATCAGCACCATCCCTGTTGCCCTGCTGGCGTGCGCGCTGGGCGCGGCAGCGTCCGTGGCGGCCGAGCGGCCGGCGGTCGAGATGCCGGCTCTGGACTCGCTTGAAAAGTCCCTGCCCGGCATCTCGATCCACCTCGAAAAACGACAGCTCGACCTCGAGGCCACCGTCATCCGGCAGGAAGGCGACTGGCTGGAACTGCTCGCCTGCACGCCCAACTCCCGCGAGCACGAATCCATCCTCACCGTCAAGGCACGCCCCAGCCACATCCACCTCGCCCTGCTGCTGCTCGACTACCAGCCCGGCTCGCCCATGCGGTGGGAGCAGACCGACGACGGCTACATCGCCCACCCGCCCCGCGGCGACAAGCTCAGCGCCTTCATCGTCTACGAAAACGAAAACGGCGAACCGACCGAAATCCCCGCCACCGACTGGATCCAGCATCAGCCGACCGGCGAAGCCATGGCAGGCAACATCTGGCTGTTCACCGGCTCCACCTTCCAACGCTACCAGGAGCAGGAAATCTACACCGCCGACGTCAACGGCACCGTCCTCTCCCTGGTCAACTTCGGCGACGACCTCATCGGCCGGCCCACCGACGTCACCGACCAGAGCGACGCGCAGCGCTGGAACAGCTTCGCCGAGCGCATCCCCGAGCCCGGCACGAAAGTCACGCTCCGCCTGCGGGCCTACGAAGGCGACGCCGACGACGCACGTGAGCAGATCGACGCGCAGCAGGAAGCCGTCGACGAGCCGCCCGCCCCGCCCGACGCCGGCCACGAAGCCCCGCCGAGCGACGACGCCGAGTGATCGCGACGGGTTCGATTCCCGCGCGTGCAGCGCGCGCTTGAAGACACCATTGACCCTCTCCCATAGCCCTGCCCGGCCCGCGGAACGGACAGGGTTCCGCCCTGCGGACCGAAAAAGGTGGTGCAAGCACCGCCGCTGAATGTTCGCAAGCCCCAACCCGCGTTGGCGTATCAGTCCAGCGACGCCAGCAGTTCGCCGATCTCGCTCGCGGCGTGGGCGTAGCCGGCCTGTTGCGCCTGCGTCACGCCGGCTTGCAGCACCGCCTTCGCGTCATCGGTGCGGCCGAGCTCGCTCAGCAGCCGGCCCTTCTGGAAGTAGGCGTAGCAGTACTGCGGATCGGTTTGCAGTGTCTGGTCCAGCCAGCGCAGGGCTTCGTCGGTTTCGCCCTGCTTGGCGTGTTCCAGGGCGATGCCGTAGGAGACGAACGGGTCGTGTGGGTCGACGTCGTACAGTTTGCGGAGCTGGGTCAGGCGGTCGCTCATGGCGTTCATCCTATCAGCCGGCCGATACAATGCGACAAGGCCCGGCAAGGCGATGCGGATGCGCTGAGCATGCCTGCTTACTCAAGAAGGGACGAGTCATCATGGGTCGAGTCACCAGTCTGGTTCTCGCGTCGGTTGTGGTGGTGCTGATTGCGCTGCACGTCAGTGTGCGTGCCGATGAGGAGCCGGCGCCTGCGGCGCGGGGGGAGGCGGTGCGGTGGGAGTACATGATCGTGTCGTTTGATGAGCTGGTGGAGGACGACTTCGTCTTCCGCGGCCGGGAGCAGGAGTATGACCAGATGCAGTCCCGGATGAACCGGCTGGGGCTGGAGCGGTGGGAACTGGTGACGATGGACGACACGATGCTGATCTTCAAGCGGACGCTGGAGACGCGGTGACGGCGTCGGCGTGCGATCCGTAGCCGGGACGCTAGGATGGTGCCTTATGAACGCTGCTGCTGAGGAACAACCGACGGCCGGGCTCGACCCGGGGTTGCTGGCCATACTCGTCTGCCCGCTGACGCGATCGAAGCTGCGGGTGGAGGCGGACGAACTGGTGGCCGAGCGGCCCGAGGGGGCGGGCCTGCGCTACCCGGTGCGAAACGGCGTGCCGGTGCTGCTGGCGGAGGAAGCGACGCTGCCGGCGGGGGTGGCGAGTCTGGCGGAATTCAAGCGGAAGTACGCGGAGCAGATTCCGGAATGACTGTTGATGACAGGTCCAGCGAATTGATCGACCTCACGCCCGGCCGAACGAGCGGGGCGGTCTGGGTGCAGTCGGACCTGCAACTGGGCCGGCCGGCGCTGGCGCGGGAGGTGCTGGCCAATGCGGTGGCGGACATGGAGGCGCTCGATGAGCCGGTGGATGCGATCTGGTGTCTGGGCGATGCGCTGGTCGGCTCGCGGGAGGCGGACCTGGCCGAGGTGGCGGCGGCGTGCATCGAGCTGCTCGAATCGTTCGACGTGCCGATCTGCTACGTGATGGGCAACCACGAGATGGACCTGCGCTGCACCGGCACGCGCTGCTACCCGCTTTACGAGCAGGTGGCCGGTCGGCCGCTCTGGCACACGATGGCGAAGCTGGAGGACCCTTGGTTCGAGCGGCAATGCCTGGGCTGCCGGGCCGTCTTCTTCGGCGATCACGCCGACCCCGCCGGGCAGTGGCTGACGCAGCACCATGGCCTCAAGCCGACCGACGCGACCTACCCGCACACCGCCGCCTGGCCCCGCCTGCGCGACCGCCTGGCCCGCGCCGCCGAGCCGGTCGTCTTCGCCGGCCATTACGCCTTCCCCGGCGGCCAGCGCCCGAGCGACCTGATGGGGCAACTGCTGCCGCTGCCGGAAACCGTCCGCCTGCACCTGCACGGCCACGCCCACATCGGCGACATGGTTCACAACCGCGAACACCCCTGGCGACGCAACAACCCGATCACCGGCCAGCCGCAACGCCAGTACAACATCTCCGCCCTGGAAACCGCCCGTTCGCCCGGCAGTCACTCGGCCCTGCTGCGCTTTGACGCCGGCGAACCGGCCCGCCTCGATATTCGCTGCCATCTCCAACAGCAGTGGGTGGAGCGTTTCGAACTCACCGGCCGGCCGGCGTCGACGGGGTCTTGAACGGCCCGTCGGCCGCGGTGACGGCCGTGGCCTCATCGTCCGCTTCGCTCTTGATGCCGGCGGTGAGCGCGAAACGCAGGCCGTCTTCGATCGACATGTCCACCGGCTGCACCTGCTCGCGCGGGAGGATGACCGTGTAGCCGCCGATCTGGTAGCTCATGGGAAAGTAGACCGCCACGGAATCGTCGTCCCCCATGCCGTCGGGCAGGTCGGCGAACGACTCGCGCGTGACCAGCCCGATGAGCTTGTAGTCGCTGTTGGGCATCCGCACGAGCACGACCTGGTTCATCTGCCCCCGGCGGATGTTGGAGAAGTAGCCCATGAAGTCCTTGATCGCCCCGTAAATGCTCTTGACCACCGGCACGCGACGCATGCCCTGTTCGGTGATGTCCAGCGTTCGGCGGACCATGTACGCATCAATCAACAGGCCGAACAGCAGAATAATCAGCAGCGCCACGGCCAGCCCCATGCCCGCGATGTACCCTTCCTCGGGAATGATCACGGTCAGCAGGCTGCGCATCGTCGTCTCCGCCCACCAGGCCAGCAGCCCGATGAGGTAGAGCGTCAGGACGATCGGCAGCAGGGCGGCGAGCCCCTTGATGAAAATGCGGGCGACGGTGCGGATCATGGCGAAGCCTCGGTAGGGGTGCGTCGGTCAGTCTCCCAATGCATGGCCCTGAATATGGTAGGGCAAGGCCCCGCGTCAAGCCCCCGCGGCGCCAAGTCCGCAACCGCCAAAGAACGATCAAGGCGCGAGGTGGGGATTGGGGCTTGGGAAAAGTTTATAACGCCCGCCTCTGAGGAGCGGAGCGACGAAGAGCGGGATGCGGGGAATGTGTGATGTGTGATGTGTGATCGATGATGTCAGAAGCGGCGGTCGATTTCCAGATCACGATCATCGATCACCGATTCATCGATCACCCTGATCCGGGGCTTCGCGGACTCAGCCCTCGGCTTATAAAATCTTCCCGATCC
>JBBDPC010000073.1:0-23597 GCA_040876735.1 Phycisphaeraceae bacterium
CGCGTCCGCACGACGTCGGCTTATGAGGCCCGCCATGCGGATCACCCGACCTGCCCAAAGCGCCCGAGCGGTTGCGGAGAAGTCCGGAGCCGGCTGCCGCCCTCATCCCGAGGGCCGGTCAAGGCGTCCGTGCCATTGCGGCACACGGCTTCCGGGGCAACACGCCCGGGCGCGAGAAGGGCTATGCGACTTCCATCACGCGGATGTCTTCGTAACCCGTCGGGAACGCATCGATCTCCCAGGCCCGGCGCAGGCGACGGATCGCCGCTTCGTTCTCCTGCCGAGCGATCGCCAAGGTGCTGTCGCTGATCTGCCACACGCCGCAGCGGAACGGCTCAATCTTTTCGATGCCGATCAGGTAGACGGGCACGTACTCGCCGATGACCTCGGCGAACACCGCCTGGTAGAACGCGAGCTGGTTGTGGTAGCGACGTCGCCTGGTCTCGTTCTCGAACCAGGTCAGATCGGCGGTGGTCTTTAGGTCCACGATGCCACGATGCGGATGCAGCCAGTCAATCCTGATCTGGCACGGCGTGTCGCAGTACGTGGTGCGGACCACGCCTTCCGAGCGTCCGTAGAGCAGCAGATCCACGGCCTCGTCATTCATCTCTACGCCCGAGGCCATCTGCTCGATGAGCTCGACGTGCTCGTGCGACAGCACCGGCTTGCCTTGCGCCTCGGCCCACTCAGCAAACGCCTTCGTCGTTGAGCCGAACGGCTTGCCTGTCCTGGGATTGATCGGCCCGCCGAGGGCGAACTGAGTCTCATAGGTGTCACGGCCTTCAAGGATGCGCACGTGCGTCGCTCGGCCGACGAGCAGCGCCGGTGAGTCGCTGTTCTGGATCAACCCGAGCTGCTTCTTGCGGTAGAGCCACGGGCAGACTATGAAGTCGAGCAACTGGTGGCTGCTCAGGTACTCACCGGCCTTCGCGTGGTACTCGTCCGCCGGCTCGGCTTCGAGAATGCTCAGATCGATGTAGATCGTGTCATCCGTCATCGGGTCACCTCGTCTTCGTTGGGGGCACCCTCTACATCTGCAGCTGAGCCCGATGTGTCCCAGGCGTTTCCCGAAAATCCCGGATAACCCCGGCTGATGAAGTGCTCGCGGATCTCCGCGATCGCGCGATACAGCGAGGACTTGCTGAGGCCCAGTTCCTTCGCCGCCGCCCGGCCGGACTTACGGGTGAGAACCTCACAGACCTGCTGGAGGTCGCCGGGCAGCTTGGCGATCACCTCGGGCAGATCCAGCCGCAGTTCACGCAGGTCCTGCTCGTTCGGCTCGCCGCGACGCGTGTCGTTGACCGTCGGCTGAAAGCCTGCACTCACATCGTCGAAGCCGATTGGGCTGTCGGAGGCACGCCGCTGCTGCGTGCAGCGCTGGCGGGTGACATAGAGGACGAAGCGATCAAGCACGCGGTTGATGAACGTCTCGCGCTTCGACTTGTCAGGGTCGAACCGCTTGGAGGCGGAAAGCAGCTCAACCACCATGTCGTTGCGGAGATCCTCTTGGTCTTCGTCCGACAGGTCGAACTGGAACCGCAACTGCCTGACCCGGAAGTCGATCCGGTCCAGGGCATAGTCGTCGATGAAGTGAGAGGTGTCGGTGGAGGAACAATGGAGCGAAACAGCCAGTGCAGTCATCTGCGAAACTCCCGCTGCGGGGCCTGTGTTCGCGGCCCACGGCGGGCCGCACCGGCCTCCGGGCGGGTTGCAGATGACGGCGTGAGAACTTTTGCAAAAGCTGCAAGCTGCGCGTCAGCATCGCGTTGCGCGCATAAAAAAAGCTTTTGCAGTTGCACCTGCGGCGCGTAACTGCAAAAGCGTTGGTTTCTGGAGGGATGGCAGGCTGGCGGGCTGCGGGCCTACTTGCCGTATCGCAGCAGTTGTTCGGGGTCGTTTGCGATCTGGTAGAGCCGATCGAGCTGCGGATCAGCTTGGAAACAGCGGGTCACGTGGTATGGCTCAAGCCCGGCGAGCCGTGCCAGTTCCGTCTTTGTCAGAAATTTGACGAGCCGAGCGCCCTTGCCCGCATCAAGATTCGCCACGACGCCGTCACGGGCCGAATGGATGTGCTCGATCAGAGCCTTCTTCACCTTCTCGACCATCGCCATCAACGACGCCCGTCGAGCCGGCGGCTTTCTGTTCTGGTAGTTGGTCGCCAGCGTCAGCCTGGCGTGTCGACACAAGGCTTCGAGATACTCGTGCCATTGCTCGCCCGCGACCAGGGAGGTGCCGTCGGCCGCAATGATCTCGTCCAGCGGGGCGATGACACACTTATGCCGCTCGGAGAATACCTGCACCCCGGCAGGCCAGTGTTCCCGCGTCGGCGTGAGCACCAGCGTCGGCTTGGACGCGGTGGTCACCAGCGGGTGGATGAATTCGCGAGCCTGCCGAACGCTGGTGACGCGGACGAGCGTGGCGGGGAATGCCGCCCCGGGTTTGGGCTCCCACTGGCCGATCGGCAGCACAGACAGCTTGCCTTCCAGCGAGATGCGCGACGTCGCCAGGTCCAGCGCCTGGGCGAGGGCCGATCGCAGCCGTTTGAAATCCAAGGCGAACACCGCCAGGTCCGAGCCGGTCAGTTCGATCCGCGTTCCTTCGCCTTCCGTGCATACCGCCACCACCGAGCCGTCGCGGTGACGCACGACGCGCAGCGGCAGCCCGTGCGGCCTCGGATTCGGGTACGAACCCGCCGCCTTGCCTGTCGGCTGAAGCAGCGGGCGGATCAGGTCGAAGCAGGAGCCAAGCCGCTCTCGCCATTCGCTGAACACCGCCTCCGGGCGTGGCCGGTCATCAAGAAACTGCCAGAACGGCGTCAGGCTCGGCATCGTCCTCGCTCGCCTCCAACCGGATAAAGCCTCGTTCGGTCATCCAGCGGTTGAGCAGGTCGCTGTCCGACTCGCGGTCAAAGATCGTCACGTTCGGCGGACGGATGACCACCGTCCTGGGGCGGAGCGCGCCGGTGAACTTCACCTTGAAGCTGGCCCGCAGCAGCGTCGCCCCGGCGGGAACGGCGCGCTCGATGTCGTCCATCGCCGCGAACACGTCATCCGCCTTATGCACCTCGACGTGGTACTGCATCGCGTTGTGGCGGAACTGTAGTTCGGTCAGCCGCACCTCGTCGAGCCCCTCCACATCCTCGCAGGCCACGCAGTTTCGCCAGTCGGCGATGATGGGCTCGAGCGTGAACTTGCCCTCGACGCTCTCGATGTCGAAGAACGCATCGCTGCCGAACAGGTGCTTGCCGAACGACCGGCAGTAGGCCTGCTTCTCGCCCTTGGTGCCGGCGTGGATCGCCAGTTCGCCGATCTGCGGGTTATACATCAGCACGTCGAACTTCTCGGGCCGGTAGTACACGCTCGACGATTCGCCGTTCTCCAGCGTGCCTTCGCGCTTGTACGGCTCGCCGTGCCGCACCAGGAACCAGAACCCGTCCTCACGGGCAAAGGGAAAGACGCGTGTGCCCCGGCCGCGCTTCTTCGTCTCGAACCAGTCGTTGAGTTCCTCCTGCAGCGCCTGCAGCACCGCCTCGGCGGGATGGTGCAGGTCCGGCAGTCGCGTGAAGGTCGAAAGGAAGTACTGGAACGACTTGGGCTTGACCAGGAACCGCTCGGCGTGCATGCGCTCGAGGATGTTCGAGTCGGTCAGCCAGAGCCGCACCGCCAGGTCCGCCGTGGTGATCCCGTCGCTCTCGGGCAGGTCGATGTCCTCCGCGTAGGCTTCGGTCAGCAGGTCTTCGTGGCAGTCAGGCAGCGACATCTCGTCGACGAAGAAGAGCGCGTCGAGCAGAGTGTCGGGCGTGTCTTCGTCCGGCGACATGAGGATCGCCACGAGCGCGTCATAGTCGAACTCGTCCGAGTTGACCAGATCAAAGCCACGTTGCGCGAGGAACGCGCGGTGCGGGTCGAGGAACGCCACGAGCAGCGTGCGGTTGATGTTGCGGAGGATGGACGGATTGGAAAAGTGCCGAAGCTTGAAACTGCTGGCCATCGTTACGAACACTCCGTGATGTGCCGGTATCACGGGCCGATGGCCCCCCTCCGGCAAGCGCCGATCAGAAACCTAACAGATCGTGAATATATCGCGGAGGAAGCGGCAGCACAAGACGCATTTGGGGCCGGGAGGGAATAGGACGATAACATGCTGTTACACCACGCGTTGCGACCTTATCTGGCCGCGAGCGGGAGCCGTCGCCATCAACCCGGTGACGGCTGCCCACATCCGCCGCTGCCTGTCCCAGTTCGGTTCAGCGCAGATCGGACGGAGGTGCAGCTCACGGATCGGGTCGCGACCCTGCGTGACACGCGGCAGGTGGAGGATCGCTTCCTGGATGTCCGGGGCCAGGTGCAGCAGGTTCATGATCTGTGTGACCCGGGCGCGGGTGACGTGACCGAGTTCGGCCAGCTCCGCCTGGTCGCGCGCCGCGCCCGATGCGATCATTCCGTCGAACTTGATCGCCAGCGCCATCAGCCGGGCGGTGCGCGGGATGCGGCCGTCGGGCGTGTCGATGACCGGCGCGGGGCCGGGCATGATCTCGCGCCGGCCCTTGTTGGCCATGGAAAAGTGAATCTTCTTCGTCAGCGTCAGGTCGTCGGGCATGCTTTACTTTCCTCGCGATGCTGCTCTGTCAACGTTCGGATGCCGGTGGGGTGAAAGGTCAGCGAGATCGACTCGCTCTGGCCGTCGTATTCGATCCGCTCGACCAGCAGGTGAACCAGCTTCGCCCGATGGCTCGGCGGCAGCGTTTCCCACAGCGGGTCGAACGCCTCGACTGCCCCGGCCAATTCATCGGGCTCCAGCATCCGCTGGCGGACCTTGGCGATCCGGGCGTTGATCTCCGCCGCCTCCTGCTGTCGCTCGCGGATCTCGTCCTGAAGCCGGCCGAGGTCGCGCGTGGCCTGCTCGTCGAAGCCGGCGCGCGGGGCGATCTCGCCGAGCCGGCGGCCGAGGTCCTTGATGGTCTGTTCGATCTCGCCGCGTTGGCGCTTCAGGTCGTCCATGTCGTCCTGCAGATGCGCCTGCGTCGCATGGAGGCTCTCTTCCAGCACCTGCGGGTCGCGACCGACCGTCTTGATCTGCTCGACGACGAAGTCCTCAAGCTGCTGGGCAGGCAGCGACGGGGCCGGGCACTCGCGCCACCCGTGCTTCTGGGCACGGATGCAGACGTAGTAGCGGTAGCGCTTGGCACCCCGCGTGGCGAAATGATGGCTCATCGCGCACCCGCAGGCTTTGCACCGCACCAGCCCCTTGAGCAGCGCCCCGTGCTTGTTGCGGCTGTGCTTGCCGCCGGAGTTGCGGTTGCGCCGCATCAGGCCCTGCACCTGCGCGAACAACTCCTCGTCCACAATCGCCTCGTGCTCGCCTTCGTGGATCTCGCCCTTGTAAGTGACCTTGCCCAAGTAGGTGACGTTGGTCAGCAGCTTCTGCAGCGACGATTTGTCGAACTCCGCGCCGCCACGCCACACGCCGCCGGCGGTTTCGTACCGCTTGGTCTTCCAGCCCAGTGCCTTGAGCGACCGCAGCGTCGGCAGCATTGAGCCCTCTTTCAGGTACATGCGGTAGATCGCCCGCACCCGCTCGGCTTCGTCCTCGTTGATCAGCAGGCGCGTCCCCCGGTTGTCGCGTACCCGGTTGTAGCCGAGCACCGGCGGCCCGCCCGTCCACTTGCCCTTGCGCCGGGCGGCGGCGATCTTGTCCCGCGTGCGCTCGGAGATGATCTCCCGCTCGAACTGCGCGAAGCTCAGCAGGATGTTCAGTGTCAGCCGGCCCATGCTCGTGGTGGTGTTGAACTGCTGCGTGACGCTGACCAGCGAGACTTTGTTCGCCTCCAGCGTCTCCATGATCCTGCCAAAGTCCATCAGCGAACGGCTCAGCCGATCGATCTTGTAAACCAGGATGCAGTCGATCTTCCCTTCGGCGACGTCAGCCATCAGACGCTGGAACGCCGGCCGCTCGATGTTCCCGCCGGAGAAGCCGCCGTCGTCGTAGCGCTCGTCCAGGCACACCCAGCCCTCGTGCTGCTGGCTGTGGATGTATGCCTCGCCCGCCTCGCGCTGGGCGTCGAGGGAGTTGAAATCGAGGTTGAGGTTCTCGTCGGTGCTCTTGCGCGTGTAGATTGCGCAGCGGACTCGTTTCTCTGCCTTCTTGATCATGCACCGTCCTTGCCGGGTTAATGGAGGTTGAAGAATCGGTAGCCGTTCCAGTGCCCGCCGGTGATGGCATGCGCCACGGCGGAGAGGCTCTCGTAGCGCTGCCCCTCGTAGGCGAAGCCGTCGACCAGTACGTCCACCACATACCGGTGGCCCTTGTAGACGCGCGTGATCTGCTGCCCGGGTATCGGCAGGCGCGGGTCGTGCCTGCCGAGGGCGCGGGCGGAGCGCTTCACGTCGGCGGGCCGCGCCAGCGGCAGCATCTCCATGCCCGGCGGTCGCGTCATGCGGATGTCCTGGTCGCGGGCCAGTTCCTTCGCCCGCCGCTTGGCCCGTTCCGAGAGCCCGCCCTCAGCCAGCGACTGCAGCCGCCACGCGCAGCGTCGCAGCAGCCACAGCCGGTTGCCGCTGCGGGACCGCTCGCCGAACAGCTCCGCGTATCTGGTCCGCAATTGCGTGGGCGTCATCTGCTGCAGTGCGGCCAGTTCCGTCTCGATGTCCATCGTGCCTTTCATGCATGTCCTTTTCAGTACGTCGTTAACGGCTCGGAATCGAGACACACTGAGCCATCAGTTCGCACGGACATCAAGGCCGGTTTCGGCCTTCAGGGAAAGATTCTGCTCGGCCCGATCGTGCGCCGCGTCGGATGGCGTGGGCGGGATGTTGATGGCGTCCGGCATTCGCACCAGGCCGATTGCAAGAATGTCGATGATCTGGCGGCGGCGCTGGTGGACGGTCAGTTCCGGCTGAGACTTCCGTGTCCTCATGAAGCGTGGGCCTCCGGCGAGCAGGTGGTGGGTTCGGGCACCAACTACATCTGCAGTCGAAGACGAAGTGTCCCAGGGAGCCCGGGAGAAACGCTTGTTAACCGGGGCTGTAGGGTGCGTGCGGCATGTGGCAACCGCCCACCATTGTGTCGCGTCGTGATCGAAGGGACCGCAATCTTGCGTGGGATTGAGGCGTTCTGAAGATTGATGCTGTCAGGCCGGGAGCAAACCGCGTCAACACCGGACAACGACCTCGATGCCCATGCGGTCATCCGACTCGTTCAGCCAGAAGTTCCGGCGCTGGTCATCCTCGTCGTGTACCCACGGCAACTGCGCCTCGTCGCCGAACATCCATGCCACGAGTTGGTGCAGGTCGTGCTGCTCATGCAGGTAGTTGAGCACGTTGATCGAGTAGTCTGCCATGGCGAAGGTCAGGTTGGGCCGCGCCTTCGGTTCGTAGAGGCAATATCGCGTGATAAATGCAGCGGGAATGACGCCCTGGTGGGCGACGTTGCCAAGCATGCGCAGGCTCTTGGGCCACTGATCCTGCAGCACCTCCAGATGCTCGGCCACCTGCGGCGGCGTGAGGTTCTCCCGCTCGCCGGTGCGATCTGCGACGTACCAGATGTAGTCCTCGTCCGGGTAGAGACGCTGATCATCGATCAGCTCCCCGTCGATCTCGAAGACGACCACCTTCGGGTCGTCGGTGCCGATCACGGCGTAATAAAACGGATACCCCAGTGCCAGGTACACCATGTCGCTGCGACTGGGCGCTTTCTTCCAGTTCGACGCACCGTCCCCCCGTGGTCGGATGCCATCGGCCAAGGTGGCATCCAGGAAACGCGCGGAGGTGCCGTGGTAGAGGAACATGCCGGAGAGTTTATCCGAACCGCTTACCGTTCACCCTTGCGTGGGGCCACTTCCGGTAAGGGAGGCAGATCGTCGGGCATGACTCGGACGATCCGGCCGTCCCGCCAGAACACGAGGGGCTGGTTGTGCTGACGAGCGATCTCGGCGGCACGTCGCGCGGCGCGGATCATGGCTCTGCGGCTGCCTTGCAGGTCGGGATATTGATCTTGCTGCTGGCCCATGCGTTGCCCCATTCTACTCCGAAGATGAACGGCAACGCTGCCAGCGCCGGGGGGCGGAACCGCGAAAACGTGAGACTTTGCGACTTTCAACCGTAACCCCTTGGCACGGCTGGCCCGATCCGGTCTCACCCTCGGGGGGGGCATGAGACCGCCAACGCCTCGGGCATGCGCGCGAGATGGCCGGCGAGCAGATCGATGATCTGGCGGCGGCGCTCCCGCTCGGTCAGCGTGGGCGCGGACTTCCGTGTCCTCATGAACGAGTACCTCCGGCGTGCGGGTGCGCGGGTTTCTGCACCCACTACATCTGCAGCCGGTTCGATACTGTTGCGCACGGGGGGCAGCCGTGCCACCCGTTAACCGCACACAATCTTGCGGTGGAGCAGAACTCCCAGTTCAATATCGTTGGTGACAGAACATGAACGGCGCTGCCACGAGTCCGGAGCGATCAATGGAAGAGTCCAAACCAGAGACCATCATCGAAGACATGCCTGCAGCAGTTCAGGCGGGCGAAGAGGTGCGGGACCGTTTGGAGAAGGCCTTTCACTCGGGGAAATGGGGGCGTTACAAGCGGTTGATCCTCGCGGCCCTCAGCAGCGTTCCGTGGGTCGGAGGCATGTTTGCGGGAGCCGCGACTTTTTCGGCAGATAGCGACCAGGCGGAACTGAACGAGTTGTACCGGCAATGGCTGGAGCAGCACCAGGACTCCGTCAAGAAGCTCGGCGCGTCCCTGCTGTCCATCATCACCCGCCTGGAGAGTCTGGCAGTCGAGTTGGACGAGCGGATTCAGAGCGAAGAGTACCTTTCCCTCGTTCGCCGTGCATTCAAGACATGGGACCAGGCAGAAACCGAAGAGAAGAGACGGCTGATCCAGAACCTACTAACGAACGCTGCCGCAGTGCGAATATGCTCCGACGACGTGGTCCGCCTGTTCATCGAGTGGATCGAAAAGTATCATGAGATTCACTTCAAGGTGATCCGTGAGGTGTTCAAGCATGAGGGGGCTGGCCGGGGCGATATCTGGGCAAATATCCATGGCGAGCGTGTCCGGGAGGATTCGGCTGAGGCCGACCTGTTCAAGTTGCTCATCCACGACCTCAGTCTTGGCCACGTGATACGCCAACACCGGCCAACGGACTTCTATGGCAACTTCATCAAGAAGCAGCCGCAGAAGACCCCGAAAGGGCAAGGATCACGGACTATGAAGTCGGCCTTCGATAACTCGGATCAGTACGAGTTGACCGAACTTGGGAAGCAGTTCGTCCACTATACGATGAATGAGGTGGTGCCTCGGATCGGTTCGCATACCGACGCGAAGGTATAGACGAATGCTTAGATAGGAGTGAGCACATGAGCTGGGAGCCTCTGAAGCAGTCGTTGGCCGTGTTCGACGACGTCGTGCGGCAGCTTCGCGTCCGCATTGCTGATGATGCGCCGGTGTTTCCGCAGCTCGACCTTGTTCGGAGGTTCCTAGCGGATCACACTGAGCTGGGCGAAGACGAGCTTCTTGAGAAGTGGAACGGCGAAGACTTCAAGGAGTTTCATGACGCGGCAATCGTTGTCCGGCGTCTGACAGACGCGGTCGTTGCCCTCCAGAACCAATCCGAGGGCGAACTCCGTAGGCGTCTGAAGCAAGTCCTATCCGGTCCGCTGACACAGGATTTCGTGCCAGAGCAGTCCAAGGACTTCTTCTATGAACTCGAAATTGCCCATCTTCTCTTGCAGGCCGGATTCGACGTGTCACTCCGTGAACCTGACATCGTTGTGAGTGGCAACGGACTCGACGCCCCTCTGGGCTTGGCGTGCAAGTACCCATCGAGTGAGAGTCAGATTCACGCGCACTTGTCGAAGGGCTACAAGCAGATCGCAAATCAGAATCTGGAAGGTTGCGTGGTGATTGGCCTTGATCTGATCGTATTCAAGACTGTGTTCGACTCGCCGCCGAAGTATTTGGACTTTCGAGAAGGCGACCGCCACCCGTTGGATGTTGCGAACGGCTGCGTGAGTGACGCCGTCAAGCATCTTGTGGTTCAGCGATCAGAGGATTATCCATCGGAACGGCCGATGGACGGCGCGATCCTGACGCTGAGCATGTGGGGAGCGTATGGGAAGCCTGCAGGACTGACCTGCGTGACAGCATGGGCTGTTCAATGCGACGCCGCTAACCCGCGATTCAATGACATTGGTCGGCTTGTGAAAGCTGCCCAGCAAGTGTCGTAGTGACTTCAGCGAAGACAGACGAACGGCAAAAAATCGTATGGACCCGCGAAAGCTCTTCTTGGACGAGCGGCACAAAGGCCGTTGCGTGTATTGCGGTGGCGAGCCAGATACACGAGACCATGTGCCCTCGCGGGTGCTCTTGGACGAACCATTGCCCTCGGAGCTATCCGTCGTTCCGGCCTGTTCAGCATGCAATTCAGGCTTCTCTCTTGATGAGGAATACTTGGCGTGCCTGGTGGAATGTGCCCTCTGCGGCAGCACGGAACCGGAGGCGATTCAGCGAGAGAAAGTCCGGCGTTCTCTGGAACGGAACGCGAAGCTTCAGGCCCGAATCCAAAGCTGCAGCACCACTGAAACAGGGCAACTGATCTGGATGCCGGAGCTCGAACGGGTGCAGAATGTGGTGGTGAAACTCGCCCAAGGCCATGCGGCTTATGAGCTGTACCCGGTCTTCGAGCCACCGAACGCAGTCGACATCAGACCATTCGTATCGATGACCGATTCTGAACGGGAATCCTTCGATTCGCCGCAGCACGAGGGACTGCAGGCATGGCCGGAGATCGGGTTTCGAGCCTTCATGCGGGCATGCATGCGTTCGGAGAGGTCCATGAACTGGAAGAGTGGATCGTTGTTCAGTCGGGCCGATACCGGTATGCCGTGGAGGAGCAAGGCGGCATCTTGGTCCGTCTCGTTTTGAGCGAGTACCTGGCATGCACGGTCAGCTGGGAGTGAGCTGCCTGTTCGATTCCCAGCGTTTAACCGTGGGTCACCCCTCTCCAATCGACGTTGCTAACCCGTCCCGCCTCTCGGCGGCGAGAGTCCGAGAGTTTGGGCCGAAAGGGGCCGGGGGCGGGGGTCGGCGGTTAACGGGGCGAGAGGATGTGGGTCGGCACCGGGTCGGCCGGCCGTCGCAAAACCTTTTTCTACAGCGGGATATACGGCCGATGTTCGGTGCCCGGTGGGGGCAGAAAAAAAGCCCGCATCGTGTTCGATACGGGCTTGAAGCTCTAAATCGCCCTTACTGCGCTGATACCGGGTCGTTAACAGGTGGGTTCGTAAACGCTTGATATTGCTGAAGAAAGGGGCTTGCCGCGTCCGGTGAGAAGGTAATGCTGACGGTGCTGTTCGTGCTGTCGGCCTCGTCGATCTCGATGCGTTTAACAGCGCCCTTCAGCCAGTCGCGTTTCCAGGGCCAAGGCATGGCGGACCAGGTTTCCATCACCTGTTCGATCAGCTCGTCGGTGGCGGCGCTGCCGAGCAGGTCGTGCCAGGTGGCCGGGTCGCGGAAGATTTCGCACACGGCCTGCTCGAATTCCCACGCGGGGTAGTGGACGCCTTTGCAGCGGGCGCGGCCGGCGGCGGTGGAGCGGCAGCTATAGAAGAATCGCGTGATGCCGGAACGATCACTGTTCCGCTTGGTAGTCTGGTAGGTGGTGAGGAATCGACCGCAGCGCGGGCAGGCGACGGTCTGGCGGAAGGCGAGGTGGTCGTGGCGCGATCGTTTGAACCTGCCGTCAGTGGTGCGGCGGGCATCGAGTTGCTGCTGCACGCTGTCAAAGGTCGCCGGATCGACAATCGGCTCGTGGCAACCGTCGCGCGTGTCGGCCCCGTCGGCGAAGCGGCCGACGTGAACGGGGTTGCGCAGCGTGTCGACGATCTGGCGGGCGGTCCATCTACCGCCGCCGGTGGTTTTACCTGATCGCTTCGAGTGGTACACCTTCGTCGGCCAACCGAGGTCGTTGATGTCGCTGGCGATCTGGTTCGGCAGTTCGCCGCGTGAGGCCCGTGCGAAGATGGCGGCGACGCGCGGTGCCTCGATGGGGTTGGGCATCAGTTGTTTGGCGGTTGGGTCGGCGTCGTAGCCGTAGGGCACCTTGCCTGCGAGGCGTCGGCCGTGCTGCTTGAGGTAGGCACGGCTCTCGGCGATGCGCGTGGCGATCATGTCGCGTTCGAATTCGGCGAAGGCGGCCAGCACGTGTCTCAGGAAGCGGCCTTGCACGCCGAACGTCAACTCCGGCTGGTGGACGAAGTGCACATCCACGCCGGCCTTGTCGAACTCGTCGAGCAGCACGATCGCGTCGCGCATGCTGCGTGTGACGCGGTCGAGGGCGACGGCGTAGATCCGGTCGATGCCGCCGAGATCGACGACCTTGCGCAACTTGCGCATGGCTGGCCGATTGAGGGTCGCGCCGGATTGCCCTTCGTCGTCGAAACGCTGGCCGCACCAATGTAGGCGCGGATCGTTGAAGGCGCTGACGAAGTCGCGGCAGGTGTGGAACTGGGCTTCGCACGACGAAAAATCCGCCAGTTTCTCGACCGATTGGCGGGTGTAGATGGCGTAGCGAATCGGCTCCGGCTCGGGCGGGCTGTTAACCAACCGCTCCAGCACGTTGGCCCTCGGATCACGATTCATTGCGATCTGCCGGGATGTAGGGGATGAGTCCCTTTTCATACGCAACCACCTGCGCCTCGCGCGGGGCCATGCGGATGTCGACGAGCATGCCGTCAACCTCCAGCATCCAGACCAGCGGGTTGTCGTCCATTCGGCTGGGCAGCGACCATTCGGGATCCATCGCCATCAGGTTGAGTCCCTCGCGGATGATCTTGAATTTCGCGTGCATCGTACCGGGGGAGACGCCGACGCCCCTGGCGATCTCGTCCGCTTTCATGTGCGGATCCTGGATCGGGTCGGTCAGAAAGTTGACCCAGCCCACGGCGTAGACCACCCCGGCGGCCCAACCCTCGGGCTTGCCCTTCAAGACCGGCGAACCTTTCTGGCAGATCGCCGCCGTCATCTCCCGGCACAATTGCTTGTATTCGTCGTTCAGATGACTGTCGCAGAACGCGTCCGTCCGCTCGACGATCGCATCGAACCGATCGCGGTATGACGCGGGAACATGGTTCTTCAGATCCTGCAGCTCAATTCCATTCGGCTCGCCTGAATCCGTCCGATCAGACGTGCTTGGCGATGCTGTTGAATCTTCGGCCGTGTCGGGTTCGTCCTCGCCTGGCGAGATCAACCCGCCGCCCATCCTTTCCGCGGTGCATCGGTCGCAGAAGTAATCTCCGCCGGCGATCGAATACCCGTCTTCGCCCAGCGAGATGACCCGTCCGCACTGGTGACAGTGCGTCGGCTCAAAGGCCGGCGGGTTGGGCAGTTTCTCGAAGTTGTACTCGTTGGTGCCATAGTAGACGTACATCTCCGTCTCAAAATTGTCGCGGCATTCGGCACAATCCTGCCAGCGCCCCTCATGGCCTTCGGCGTGATGGAAGCCGCAGAGCGTGTAGCGCCGATGATTCCGGTAGCAACTGTTGCGGGCATACGAGAACATGACGTAGTTCTGTTCATCGTCGCAGATCCAGTTGCCGCAACATTCGGTCTTCGTCAGGTTCTTCGTGTTGCCGCAGAGCCCGCAGGTGGGGCGATTCTTTCCTTTCGGTGTTGTGCTTCGGCGCGATGTATCGCGGTTCTTTGCTGGCATGTCGTCGCTCCGGGACAAGGTTGAACCTTTGGTTGCATCGATGGCACCGGGTTTGATCTGGCTGAATGCTTCGCGCGGCGTGGCGTAATTGTTGCCCCGCACTGCGACCGCGGACAACGGAATCTCGTTGAGCTTGAACCCAACATCGAAGGGTGAACATTCACCGGACTCAAGATGGAGCTTGGCCATGGTCTGCAGTTCGTTCATTGATCCCGTCACCGATCGATTCAATGCTTTGCCGAAGCGCACGGAAGCGGAAGCGGGCGCAATGAAGTTCGCATAGATCAATCCAAGGCCATCGTCCGTCATGAACTCACGGATGCTGTCCAAGGCACGATTGATGAACAGGGCGTCGTGCGTGATGCCGCGGCCGAACATCACAACCGAGTAAAGCGACGCTGTGTTGCTCAGCAGAATGTACTGCGTTCGATCGGCATTAAACAGCCGGACCGACCAGTCGGCGTAGGGATTCTCATGCAGCGGCGACTCGGTAAGCGGCCCTGCCTTGATCTTGGTGTTCAGGCGTTGGGACAGGCGAAAGATCATGATGGCTGCGGTGCCTCGGGTGTCTGTTCCGGCAGGTCGGGCAGTTCGTCTGGCGACACCCGTACGATACGGCCATCGCGCCACAGCACCAGCGGTTGCTGATGCTGCCGAGCAACCTCGGCGGCGCGACGGGCGGCGCGGATCATGGCCCTGCGGCTGCCTTCCAGGTCTGGGTATTTATCGTGCTGCTGGATCATGGGTTCACTCCTTCATCGATCAGCGCAGGCGGCCACTGGCTGGCGTCGAACACCTGCCAAGCATCGACGGCGGCGCAATAGAGCTGGTGGAAATTGGCAATGCCGCGATCAAAGCGGCGGCGGATGTCGGGCTCGGGAATGTTGTGGCCGCCTTGGGCGACGCGCTGACGGACGCGCTCGACGGCGAGGTCGGCTGAGGGCAGCCGCAGGAACATTAGCTCGACCTGGTAGCCGACTGCTTTCCATTCGTGGATCATGCGAAGGTACGCCCGGCCGGCGAGCGTCGTTTCGATGGCGAAGTCCTCGCGCCTGGCCACCATTTGCCGAACGTGTTCAAGCATGAGGCGTGAGGCCTCGATGGCCATAGATTCGGGCCGGAACGGCGACAGGCCTTCCGCGATCAGGTCGGCGTTGATGAAGGTGGGGCAGTTACCCTCGGCCGGCAGAAACTCGCGGGCGAAGGTGGTCTTCCCCGCGCCGTTGGGGCCGGCAATGATGATGGCGCGGGGGGCGAGGCTGGAGGTTGTGTCGCTCATGCCACAGCCTCCATCGGCTGGGCCGAGTGTTCGATACCGTCAAGCCGACGGGCCGCCCCCTCTCCAATCGACGTTGTTAACCCGTCCCACCTCTCGGCGGCGAGAGTCCGAGAGTTTGGCGAGAAAATCGCCCCGACCCGCGTGTGGCGGTTAACAGAGAGGCGCGCTCGATTGTGTGGGTCGTTGGCCCGCATCGCGTATATCCCTTTGCGACAGCGGGTTATGGGTATCGCTTCGGCGACCGGCTGATCGCAAAAAAGTGGCCGGCAGCGGTTTCGCTACCGGCCTTGAAGCTCCCTGTGCGCAACCCATCAAACGGGCTTTCTCTCGAAAAGTTCGCGCATTCTTTTAACAGCCAAACCGGTCGGTTTTCGCGAGTTCGCGCACAGCGTAAGTACTGTTATTTGCCAGCTTTGATGCTGTTAAACACTTTTTTGAGGCGGTTAATGTCGCGCGCGAAAAGCGCGAACAGGTTCGAGTTGCGCTTAGGGGTCGAGCGCTACGAAATGCATGTCCTGCGTTGGTGGGTTGCGCTGAGGCGCCTTCATGTCGAATGACGAAACAGAGAACTTTTTGGAGTCCTCAAAGTGGTCGGTGCCGGCCGCGGCGTGGCAGTTGCCTGGGCCCATCAAGCTGCCGCAGAGAATCGCACGGCCTCGTGTCGCCGCACCTCTGCTCCCGCCGTACCATGGCCGCTTCCGGCGCTGTTCACTCCTATGAAGCCGGGCATGTCAAGGCAGATGTTCGGCGGATGGGTTCAGGCTCCTATCCGAGTTGCGCAACGGCTGCTGCGACCCATTCAACTTGATGCGACGATGCCCATTCTTATTCAACAGGCTTGATGCCTTCGTGAACAACCGAGCTATCGTCTGTGTCCATCGAGCCGAACGTCATGCCTTGGATCCTACCTTGCCTGTACAGTGAATCCTTCCGGGGGCGGCCACGCGGCCGTGGAGCGGTTACCCACCTGGCGCGGCTGCCGGCGAAGACTCCCGCCACACGGCGCCGTCACGCAACATTGCCCAGCAGATCACCAGCAGTTTCCTGGCCGTGGCCACCACAGCGATCTTTCGTCGCGATTTGCTGCCACGACACACGCGGTCGAAGCGCTGACGCAACGCGTCGTTGTATCGCCGCGTCAGCCACGCCACCTCCACCAGCAACCCGCGCAGCAACTTGTTGCCCCGGCCGGTGATTCTGCCCGTGCGACTTATCGTGCCCGACTCGATCTGCCGCGGCACCAACCCCGCATACGCGCCCACCTGCTTGGCATTCTTGAACCGCTTGGGATCATCGATCATCGCCACCACCGTTTCAGCCAGGCGTGGCCCGACACCCGGGATCGTACGTAGCCGCGCCACGCGCGAATCGGCCTCGGCCAGTGCTTCGAGTTTCGCTTCCACCGGCTCAATCAACTGCTCAATCTGCTCAAGCGCCTGTAACTCCACATGCAACTGGCCACGCCACAACTCGTCAGCGTCAAGCTGCTCCAGCGGTCGGGCCAGTTCGTGCAGCGCCGCGATCGACGCTTGCGTCCAACCGCTCTTGCCGCAGGCATGGGTCAGACCCTGGCGGTCCAGGATCGCGCGGATGCTGTTCTTGATAGCCGTGCGCCGAGCGATCAGGGTGTGACGGTAGGCAATGAAGCTGCGCCATTGGCGAACCCGAGTGCTCGGCAGCCTCACCGTGGGCAGCTGGCCCATGGCCGACAACTGCGCCAGCTTCAGGGCGTCGTCCTTGTCCGTCTTACGCTTGACGCTCTTCCAACGCCACGCTTCGTGGTTGGGATTGGCCACCGCAACATCAATCTCGAGCGCTTCGCACACGTCCTTCACCCAGCCAGCCGCCGAGCCGACTTCGATTACGACGCGATCAGGCTGAACCTCGACGATCAGCTTGTGGATCGCCTGCGGCCTCGTCGGCAAGGTCCGGAACGTGTGCTGACCATCGCCTGTGTGATACGTGCAGGCCACGCTCTTGAATTTGCCCAGATCGATCGCAAGAATGGCGTTCATGTCGGGTCTCCTTCGTGCAGGTTCGATCCTTGAGCGGCCCACGACGGGCCAGCTCGTTCACGCAAGGCGATGATCCCACATCAGGGCCACCGCCGGGAGACCCGGCTTTCATAGTTTCTTATTCTGTCATCCGCCGCAGGGACGCCGCAGCGGGGATTATACCCGATGCCCGGGCTGTTCCATCCGCTCTTGAAGATGACCGCTCACGCGACGCATTGCGACCTGGTGGTACAGGTGACGCTGTGCGATTCGCGTGTATCCGCCACCATCAGCGTCCGCGATGCACATCCGCATTGGTGTCACCCCACCCTCAGCCACGCCATCTCGCTTCAGCGAATAGTTCCACATCTGGCTGCCAGCCCGCCACTTCTCTGTATCAGAGCCTGCGAACAGGGCAGGACTTGACAGGAAGAGGGAGCTATTATCATAATTCGCCAATTATCGAAATATTGGTCACGGGTGGTTGACTGGCCACGCTGCGGCGAGCCCGCTTCGTACCCCGTCATCACGCGTGGAGCCGGGTGGCTGTCGCGCCGACGCCGGGTGTATAGAGAAGCAAGGGAATGACATGAGCATCAGGATCGGGATCAACGGGTTTGGCCGAATGGGACGACTGGCGCTGCGGGCGGCGTGGGACTGGCCAGAGTTCGAGATCGTCCACATCAACGAGATCAAGGGCGGGCCGGAGGCAGCAGCGCACCTGCTGGCGTTCGACACGGTTCACGGCCGGTGGAACGCGGACGTCGAAGCGGTAGAGGATGCCGTCCGCATCGGCGATCGCCAGATCACTTTCAGCGAACATGCCCGGCCCGGCGACGTGCCGTGGCGCGAGTTGGGCATTGACATCGTGCTCGAATGCTCCGGCAAGTTTCGCACGGCCGCGTCATTGCAGCCTTACTTCGACGCCGGCGTGCGCAAGGTCGTCGTCGCCGCACCGGTCAAGGAGCAGGCGCTCAACGTCGTGGTCGGCTGCAACGACCATCTTTATGACCCGCAGCAGCACCACCTGCTCACCGCCGCCTCCTGCACCACCAACTGCCTCGCTCCCGTCGTCAAGGTGCTGCATGAAAGCATCGGCATCCGCCACGGCGCGATCACCACAATCCACAACGTCACCAACACGCAGACGGTCGTCGACGCCCCGCACAAGGACCTCCGCCGGGCCCGTTCGGCCCTGAACTCGCTCATCCCCACCACGACCGGCTCGGCCACCGCCATCGCCCTGATCTACCCGGAACTGCAGGGCAAGCTCAATGGCGTCGCAGTCCGCGTGCCGCTGCTCAACGGCTCGTTGACCGATTGCGTCTTTGAAGTTGAGAAAGCCACCTCCGTCGACGAAGTCAACCAACTGTTCAAGGCCGCCGCGGACGGGCCGCTCAAGGGCGTCCTCGGCTACGAGGAGAAGCCGCTGGTCTCGGCCGACTACGTCAACGACACGCGATCAAGCATCGTCGATGCCCCCTCCACGATGGTCGTTGATGGCACGCAAGTGAAGGTGCTCGCTTGGTACGACAACGAAATCGGCTATGTGAACCGCATGATGGAGCTGGCGAAAAAGGTGGCCCAGACCCTCGTCGCAAGCTGAGTATCAGGGAGAAGCGATTGTGGTCGACCTTCGCAGCTACATCCTTGTTACCGCCGCCTACTGGGGCTTCACGCTCACCGACGGCGCGTTGCGTATGCTCGTGTTGCTGCACTTTCACGAGTTGGGCTTCAACCCGGTCGAGCTGGCGTTCCTGTTTCTGCTCTACGAGTTCTTCGGCATCGTCACCAACCTCGTCGGCGGCTGGATCGGCTCGCGGTTCGGCCTGAAGATCACGCTCTTTGCCGGCCTGGCCATTCAGATCGTCGCGCTGGTCATGCTCTCACTGATCCAGCCGGCGTGGGTGGCGTGGCTGTCGGTTGCGTATGTCATGGTCGCCCAAGCCCTCTCGGGCATTGCCAAAGATCTGACGAAGATGAGTTCCAAAAGTGCCGTCAAGCTCGTCGTCCCCGGCGACAGCGAGTCGTTGCTCTTTAAGTGGGTGGCGATACTCACCGGGTCCAAGAACGCGCTCAAGGGGCTGGGCTTTTTCATCGGCGGCGCGGGGCTCGGGCTGATCGGCTTCGCCCCATCGCTGTGGGTGATGGCGTTGGGGCTGGCGTTCGTGTTGCTGTTCTCCGTGCTGAGTCTCAAGCAGGACATGGGCCGGTCGAAGGTCAAGACGAAGTTCAAGCAGATTTTTTCCAAGAGCCGGGAGATCAACATTCTTTCGCTGGCCCGGTTTTTCCTGTTCAGCTCGCGTGATGTGTGGTTCGTGGTGGGCCTGCCGATCTTTCTTTATGAGGGGCTGGGCTGGACGTTCACCGGTGTCGGGGCGTTCATGGCCGCGTGGGTGATCGGCTACGGATTTGTCCAGGCGGCCGCCCCTCGCTTCCTGCGGCAGAGCACCGGCGAAGCCGTCGGCACCACGGCTGCCCGGGCGTGGGCGTTCGGCTTGGCGGTGATCCCGGCCGGGATCGCCCTCGCGATGGTGCTGGATTTCTACCCGGTGGCCGCGGTGCTCGGTGGGTTGATCCTTTTCGGGATCGTGTTCGCGGTCAATTCCTCGCTGCACTCGTACCTGATTCTCGCCTGCACCGACGCCGACCAGGTGGCGCTGAACGTCGGGTTCTATTACATGGCCAACGCCTGCGGTCGACTGGTGGGCACACTGCTCTCGGGTGTGATGTACCTTGCAGCGGGCCTGGTCGGCTGCCTGTGGGTGTCGGCCGTCATGGTGCTGGCCGCGGCGGCGCTCACGCTGACCTTGCCGATGTTCCAAGCCCGTCTCGATGATCAGACCGGCGTCACCAAGGGGGAGGGGTGAACGGGCGGAAGCTGAATGTTTCTGGCCGGTCGCGCCCGCTTCGGTCCACTTCTACGAGCCACTTGATGATCCGGCTCAGCGGTTGCGAGCGGTCAGGCCAGGTTGTAAACATTCCGCCGCGTCCGAGATGGATCTACGCACGCAGTTGGACGTGGCTTAAGACGGAACTTCTCCCGGCGTGTCTTATTTGATGATGGCGCCCGCCTCTTGCATCTGTTCAATGGCTTGCTTGCCGCCATCCGGTCGGACATTGACGGCTCGGGTGGCATCCGCGATCAGGTGGACCTCGAAGCCCGCGCCCAATGCGTCGAACACCGTGGCCCGCACACACACGTCCAGCGCCAGCCCGCCCACCCACAACCGGCGAACGGCCTGACTTTGCAGACGCTCGATCACGCCCGTGCGGTCAAGAGCCGAGTACTGGTCCTCGTCCGGGTCGGTCCCTTTGCGGATGATCCACGCATCCTTGGGCAGGTGCAGGTCGGGGTGGAACGCCGCGCCCGGCGTGCCCTGCACGCAGTGCCGCGGCCACGGCCCGCCGCGCTCCTGAAAACTGACGTGGTTCGGCGGGTGCCAGTCGCAGGAAGCGACCACCACCGGCACGTCGTGGCGCACCGCATCCAGCCAGTGGTTGAGCACCGGCACAATCTTGTCGCCTTCTTCCACCGGCAGCGCACCGCCGGGACAGAAGTCGTTCTGCACGTCCACCACGATGATGGCATCACTGAAACCAAGTTGAGGAATCCGAATCGTCATGGCGGTGTTTTCCTCCTGCTGAGCGGAGACATGTTGCTTCATACCGAGCAGGCGCCGGAACCAGTTCATGATTGCTTCTTCATATCTGCTTCGACATCCTGCCACTCGCCGACCAAGGCGTCTGTCGTCAACAGCAGGCCGGCGATACTCGCCGCCTGCTCCAAAGCGATGCGTTCCACCTTCACAGGCACAAGCACGCCCATCTGCAGCATGTCGCCATACTCATCAGTCAGGCCGTTGTAGCCGAAGGCATCGTCGCTGCTCTCCAGCACGTTGTGAACCGCCACAGAGCCGCCAACGCCGGCGTTTTCCGCAATGTGAAACAGCGGCGCCGCGACGGCCCGATGCACGATGTCCACGCCGATCCGTTCGTCGCCCTGGCACTGCTGCCGGGTTTGCTCGAGCGCACGGCGCGCCCGCAGTACTGCGACACCCCCGCCGGGCAAAACGCCTTCCTCCGCTGCGGCACGGCTGGCGTGCACCGCATCTTCCACGCGACCCTTCTTCTCGTGCACTTCTGACTCAGTCGCGCCGCCCACATTGATCTGCGCCACGCCGCCGACGAGTTTGGCGAGCCGCTCTTGAAGCTTTTCGCGGTCGTAATCGCTATCGGAGGCCGCGATCTGCCGTCGAATGGCGGCGATACGATCTTGAACCTGCTGATGGCCGCCGGCGCCTTCAATGATCGTGGTGCTATCCTTATTCACGACGATTTTTTTCGCACGACCTAAATCGGATAGTTCAAGTTTGTCGAGGTCGATGGCCAGCTCTTCCATGATCGCCCGGCCGCCGGTGAGCGTGGCGAGATCTTCGAGCAGGGCCTTGCGGCGGTCGCCGAAGCCGGGAGCCTTCACGGCACAGACCTTCAATCCGCCGCGCAGCTTGTTGATCACCAGCATGGCCAGGGCATCGCCGTCGATGTCCTCCGCCACAATGAGCAGCGGCTTGCTGCTTTGAGAAGTCTTCTCCAGCAGCGGGAGCAGCTCATTGGCGCTGGAAAGCTTCTTCTCGTGAATGAACACGAAGGCGTCTTCGAACACAGCCTCCATGCGCGCCTGGTCCGTGACGAAGTGCGGGCTGAGGTAGCCTTGGTCGAACTGCATGCCTTCGACCAACGTCACCGTCGTCTCCAGCCCCGAGCCTTCATCGACGGTGACCACGCCATCCTTACCCACCTTGTCGAGCGCCTCGGCCACGACTTGGCCAATGCCGGCATCGTGGTTGGCGGAGCAGGTGGCCACCTGCTGAATCTTGTCGGTGCTGTCGACGGGTTTGGCCATGCGAGCGAGTTCTGCCGTCAGATCGGCGACCGCGCGGTCGATGCCTCGCTTGATCTGACTGCCATCTGCACCGGCCGTGACGTTCTTGAGCCCTTCGGTGAAGATCGATTCGGCATAGACGGTGGCTGTCGTCGTCCCGTCGCCGGCGAGTTCGGATGTCCGGCTGGCCACCTCGCGAACAAGCTGCGCCCCCATGTTCTCATATGGGTCTTCCAGTTCGACTTCCTTTGCGACGGTTACGCCATCCTTCGTAGCCAGGGGGGACGCACCGCCGCTCTGGGCGAGCACGACGACCCGGCCCCGCGGGCCGAGCGTGACCTTGACCGTCTTCGCGAGCGTCTGGATGCCTCCCTGAATGGCTTGGCGGGCTTCGGTGTCGTAGAGGATCTTCTTTGCTGTCATCGATTCTCTCCTTCATGCAATGGAAACCACGGGCTTCACGAAACCGTGGCGGCCGCCGGCGATGGGGACGCTGCGCCTGTAGAATGCCGCAACAGAGTCACGTCTGGATTACGTTCTTGAAAATAGCGCTCCTGCCACTGGTCAGCGAACAACAGCACCGGTTCGCCACGGCCATCCACGGCCGGTTCGACGTCGCCGGGCAGGTAGAGTTGCGCCACGGCTTCAGCATTCATCGGTGCCGCGAACCAGCGCACCATCGACCACGGCGCCGGCTCAATGCGCGACTCCGCCCCGTACTCGCTCTCGAGGCGGTACTTCACAATCTCAAATTGCAGCGGGCCCACCGCCGCCAGCAGTACCACCTTCTGTCGGCGCTGCGGCAATTCGAAGTTCTGCACCACGCCTTCCTGCAGCAGTTGCGTGACACCTTGGTCGAACCGCTTGTACTGTGCGGGGGTGGGGTTGTGCAGGTAGGCGAAGCACTCGGGTGGGAAGCGTGGAATCTCTTGATAGACAATGGCATTGTTCTCGGTCAACGTGTCGCCAATGCCGAAATCACGGCCGCCAACGAGCCCCACCACGTCGCCGGGGTAAGCCTCCTCCACCGTTTCGCGGTCGCGGCCGAACATCGTTTGGGCGTTGGAGAGACGTACCTGCCGTCCGGTCTGCACGTGCGTCACGGACATCTCACGGGTGAACTTGCCTGACACCACGCGCACGAAGGCGATGCGGTCGCGGTGCCTCGGGTTCATGTTGGCCTGGATCTTGAAAACGAAGCCCGAGAACTGGTCGTGCGTCGGCTTGACCATGCCGCTGCCCACCAGGCGCGACGTCGGTGCCGGAGCATGTTTAAGAAAGCTGTCCAGCATCAACTGCACGCCAAAGTTGTTCATGGCGCTGCCGAAGAACACCGGTGTCAACTGACCGTCTCGCACAGCCTCGACATCGAAGTCCGCACCCGCCTCATCGAGCATGGCCAGTTCTTCCTGCACCATCTCGAGCGTGTCGTCGTCCATTCGGTCACGAATGAGCGGGTGGTCGATGCCACCGACTTCCTCCGGTGCCCGGTAGCTGCCGTGTGGCGTGCGCTCAAACAGGTGAGCTTCGCTCGCTCCACGGTCATAGATGCCTTTGAAGTCAGTTCCGGTGCCAAGCGGCCAGTTCATCGCATACGCGTGAATCCCCAGCACGCTCTCCAACTCGTCCATCAACTCCAGCGGCTCGCGCGTCGGCCGGTCGAGCTTGTTCATGAACGTGAAGATCGGCACGCCCCGCTGCCGGCAGACCTCGAAGAGCTTGCGCGTCTCGGC
>JBBDPC010000074.1:0-23517 GCA_040876735.1 Phycisphaeraceae bacterium
CGATGCCGGCGATGCCGCGGTGCTGGGCGAGCATGAGCGAGCCGAAGCCGATCATGGTGGTGAAGCTGGTGAGCGTGATGCCCTTGCCCGTGCCGCCGGTGAGCCCGAGCGGGCGCAGCGTCGGGTTCTGGCGGTAGCGGTGGAGCATGTGCACGCCCGCGTCGACGCCGATGCCGAACATCAACGGCAGCACCATGATGTTGGCCGGGTTGATGTTCAGCCCCACCGCCCACATGATCGCAAACGTCACCGCAAACCCCGCCGCCACCGGCACGAGCGTCAGCACCGCGTCCGCCAGCGAGCGGAAGTCGAGCCACACCAGCACCAGCACCGCCGCCAGCGCCAGCCCGGCCGCCAGCGTGTAGGCCTCGCGGATCAGCCGGCCCGAGCGGTAAAGCTGCACCATCGACCCCGTCGCCGCCGGGTCCACCGCCTGCACGTCGGTCACGAACGGCCCGAGCACGCGCGGGTGCAGCGGGTCCGCCACGTCGGCCGGCAGATGCGGGTACACCTCCAGGGCGTACCACCGCTCGCCCTCCCCCCCTTCCGCCACATACATGTCCAGCACGACCTCCGGCAGATCGCTCACCCGCATCGGCCCCTCGTCCAGCGCGGCGAGCACCAGCTCGGCCGTCTGCTGACGCCAGCGGGCGTAGTCGCGCTGCAACGCTTCCAGCCGGCGTTCGCGCTCGTCTGCGGGCAGCGCCTGCGCCGTGGTGACAAACGTGTTGATCGACGCCGACAGTTCTCGCAGCGCCGGCCGGGCCGAGGCGGGCAGTCGACCTTGGATGAAAGGCAGTGCCAGTTGCATGCCGCGCATCTGCTGTACGAGGCTCGGCTCATTGGCCGGCACAATCAACGGCGCCTCGATCAACGCCGCCGTCGCCGCCGGGGCCACCTCGGCCCGCACGGTGCGAATCATCTCCAGCTTCCGCGCTTCGTCGGCCGGGAAGAGCAGGCCGATGCCGCCCACGCTGTCCACGCTCGGCATGGCGCGGTACTGCCGGGCGAGCATCCGCGCTTCGTCGAGGCTGTCCGTGATGCTCACCGCCGACCAGATCGACTGCTCGCCCTGGTCGGCGATCCGCCGCTGCCACTGCACACTCTCGATGTGACGGGGCATCAGTTCGACGAGGTTGTAGTCGAACCGCAACTGCGTGGTCGCCAGCAGCGACAGGCCCGTCACTCCGGCCGCGACGGCCAGCGTCAGCTTCGGTCGGCGGGAAAACGGCATGACCCATCGCGGCTCGAAGAGGTGAAACCGCCGGGCGTCCATGCGGACGAAATGCTTGTGTTTCCGTTTGTAGATGCGCAGCAGGGCGGGGAAGACGCTGACCATCGCCAGCAGGCAGAGCAGGATGCCCGCGGCGGCGATCAGGCCCATCTCCGCCACACCGCGGAAGTCGGTCAGCAACGTGGTACAGAACGCCGCCGCCGTGGTGAACGCCCCGGTGACAATGCCGGGCCCGACGGTCTCGAACGTCTCGCGCAGCGATCGGCGGAAGCCGATCTCCGTGTCGGGATAGCGATGCCGATGCAGTTCGAAGCCCGCGACGAGGTGGATGCCGAACGCCACGCCCAGCCCGAGCAGGATCACGGTGAAGATGACGCTGATGACCTGGAGATGGCCGACCGCCAGCGTGAGAAACCCGAAGCTCCACGCCACGCCGATCAGCAGGGCGATCACCAGCAGCAGCGGCATGCGCAGGCTCTGGAAGGCGACGATCAGCAGCAGCGTGATGAGCACGATGGCGACGATCGACGCCTTGGTGGAGTCGGCGGTGGCGGCGGCGGTTTCGTCGGTCTCGACCACCTCGACGCCGGTCATGCCAAAGTCGACGTCGGGGTAGTCCCGCCGGGCGTCGTCGAGGATGGCGCGCACCGCGCCGATCGCCTGGCCGATCGGGCTTAGCGCGCCGGGCTCTTCGCGCGGCACGACCCGCATGATGAGGAACCGCTGGTTCGGCGTCGCCAGGTATTCCCATCCCTGCCCAGCCATGCCCGGCGAGGCAAAGCGCATCAGGTCGACCGGCTCGTCGGCGGGCGTCCGCATCCGCTGCGTGAACCCCTGCACCAGGTGGTCGAACGACGCCAGGCCCGCCGCGGTTTGAGCCGGGTCCGCGTCCGCATCGCCCGTTTGCGCCTCGGCCATGCCGCGCTGGATCAGCGCCTGCGGCGTCGGGCTGGCGAGCAACCGCTCCGCCGCGGCGATCTGCTCTAGCTGTTGCTCGAATGGCTCCATCGGCGCCAGGCGCAGTGCACGCGGGTGCATGGCCGAGCGGTCGAACCCCCAGATCACCTCCACCACCGCCGGGCTGGCGTTGAACCGCTCGGCGAGGTCGTCCACCAGCGCCCGGGCCCGCTCGCGCGAGGCGTCGCTCGCTTGGCCGGTGGCGGGATCGTGCGCGTCGACGACGACGATCAGCTCCGACTTGCCCGGGAACAGTGTCTGCCAGCGGATGAACCGCTGGTTCCAGTCGATCTCTTTCGAGATCAGGTCGTTGCGGTTGGACTGGAAGCGCAATTGGGAAGCGGTCACGCCCACCGCCGCGACCGCCAGCAGCACGGCGACGGCGATCACCCACCCCGGCCAGTGACTGATGACCCGCGACCACCAGCCGAGCAAACGATGACGCGCTCTTTCATGCATGGAAACAGGAATCGTAGAATGGTGAACCAACCGGGGCAAAGCACCCCTCAAGACAGTGCGACTTAAGGCGCACGGCCTCGGAGAGCTTACCCCACATCAATCAACCCCAGCGCTTCGCCGTACTGTTGCAGCAGGATGCGCCGCAGCGTTTCGTGCGAGCCTTCGCTCAGCGTCGGGTCGCGGTCGATCAGGTCGCTGGCGTCCCGGCGGGCGAGCATCAGCAGGTCCATGTCGTCGGGAATCCGCGCCACGCGCAGCGGCGGCAGGCCGCTCTGCCGTGTGCCGAAGAACTCGCCCATCCCGCGAATCTCCAGGTCCATCTCCGCCACGCGGAAGCCGTCGTTCGTGCCCGCGATCGCATCGAGGCGCTTGCGGGCATCGTCCGTGGTCGGCTCGGCGATGAAGACGCACAGGCTCCGCCGGCCGTCGCTGGACCGGCCCACCCGGCCGCGCAACTGGTGAAGCTGCGCCAGCCCGAACCGCTCGGCGTGCTCGATCACCATCACACTCGCGTTCGGCACGTCCACGCCCACCTCGATCACCGTCGTCGCCACCAGCACGTGAATCTTGCCCCGGCGAAACCGGTCCATGATCCGCTCGCGCGTCTCGCGCTTCAGCCGGCCGTGGATCGCGGCCACCTCATACCCCTCGAAAAACCGCTGCTGGAGCAGCTTCGCATGCTCACGCACCGTCTTGAGCTGCGCCGTCGTCTCCGCGCCCGACGCGTCGATCGCCGGCACCACCACGTACGCCTGCTCACCCCGCTCGACCCGCTGCCGGGCGTACGCATACACATCGTCCGCCTTGCCCGGGTCGACCAGGCGGTTGATGATCGGCGTCCGGCCGGGCGGCAGCTCGTTGATCAGCGACACGTCCAGGTCGCCGAAGATCGTCAGGCTCAACGTCCGTGGAATCGGCGTGGCGGTCATCACCAGTTGATGGGGGACGCTGGCTTTGCCAGCGCGGGATTCGGGGTTCGGGCTTCGGGGTTCGAGGGCAGTGTCATCAGATTTCGCCACGCGCCGCAGCGCCGCGCGCTGGTGGACGCCGAAGCGGTGCTGCTCGTCGATCACCGCCACGGCCAGGTCTTTGAACCGCACCGCGCCGCCGAGCAGCGCGTGCGTGCCGACGAGGATGTCCAGTTCGCCCGCCTCGATCTTCGCCAGCAACGCCTTGCGGTCCGCACTGCTGGGCGGCGGCTGGCTGCCGGTGAGCAGCGCGAGGCGCACCTGCGACCCTTCGAGCATCTTCGTGATGGAAGCGTAATGCTGCTCGGCCAGCAGCTCGGTCGGCGCCATCAGCGCCGCCTGTTTGCGGTCGGCCACGGCCAGCAGCATCGCGTACAGCGCGACCACCGTCTTGCCGGAGCCGACGTCGCCCTGGAGCAGCCGGTTCATGGGGCGCGTTTCGGTCAGGTCGCCGGCCATCTCGGTGATGACCTTCGCCTGGGCCGCGGTCAGCTCGAAGGGGAAGCGCTGGCGGATGTGCTTGTCGATCGCGTCGTTGTGCTTCAGGGCCGGGGCGGCGAGGAAGGTGCGTACGTGGGCCCGCTTCATGGCGATGCCCAGTTGCAGCAGCAGCAGTTCGTTGAACGCCAGTCGCCGGCGGGCGGCCTTCCATTCTTCCTCGTGCTCGGGCAGGTGGGCCATGCGAAACGCCTCGGCCAGCACGGGCATGTTGTGATGCTGGATCAGTTCCGGGGGCATCGGGTCGCGCACCTGGTCGATCACGCGCGGCAGCACGTCGGCGACCACCTGCTCGATCGCGGTCGAAGGCAGGTCTTCCGTGGCGGGGTAGACGGGGCGTAGCCGTTCGTCGTGGGCGGGCGCGGCGTCGAGGTCTTCCAGCGGCTCCCACTTGGGGTTGACGATCTGGAGGTAGTCGCCGAACCGCGAGACCTTGCCCTGCACGCGCACCGGCATGCCCGCCATCAGCCGTTTGCGCAGGTAGCCGCCGTTGAACCATGTCAGCTTCAGTCGGCCGCCGGGGTCCGCCAGGGTCGCCTCGAACCGGCCCCTGCTGCGTCCCCGGCCGTAGCTGGGCACGAACCGCGTCGCCTCGATCACGCCGCGCGTGGTGCCGACCGCGTCGACCGGCAGTTGTGCGATGCCATCTTCCGCCGCCTCGAACTCGTAGCGCATCGGCAGGTGGCGGAGCAGGTCGCTGACCCCCTCGATGCCCAGCCGGCGAAACAGCGACGCCCGGCGCTTGGTCACGCCCGGCAGCGCGTCGATCGGCGTGGTCAGCTTGATCTCCTGCTTCGGCTTGTCCGCGTGCGGCTCGGCCATGCCCTCATCTTATCGCGTCCCCCTGCCCGCGTGACGCCACACCGATCGCATTGCAGAACCACGGGTGAACACAGATGGCAAACGCCGAGGCGCCAGGGCGAGAAAGGCGGAACCACGAAGGACACGAAGAGCACGAAGAAGAAGGAACAGGGAGTGAAGCAGAGAGCTTAAGCCCAATAGCCCCATGCGGAAGCATGGGGTTGATGGCGTCCGGCGACCGAAAACCCCACGCTTCCGCGTGGGGCTATCGGGCAACAGGTCATTCCTGCATCAACATGTTCTTCATGCTTTTTCTTCTTCTCTGCTTCGTGTCCTTCGCCGCCTTCGTGTTCTTCGTGGTTTGTCTTGTCTCTGCTTGGCGTCTTGGCCCCTTGGCGACTTGGCGTTTTCCGATTCGCCTGCACCCGCGTCTTGACAGGCGCCGCCCCACCTCGGACACTGAAGGCGTTCACAAGGAGGTGAACTTTGCCGACCCACATGGACGTGACGACCAACGCACCCGCCCGCACCCGCCCCGCCGTCGCACCGCGGCAGGCCCTTGCCCGGCTCCGAGCCGAGAGCGGGGCCGTCGAGGTCCGCCCGGAACCCCCGGAATCCCCCGCTCCCGCGGGCCCCGTGGAGCCTGACGCTTCCACCGACACGCCCGCGCCCACCGCACTGAGCCGAACGCAGATCGTCGACGCCACCGAGGCGGTGCTCGACACCCACGGCTATGACGGCGCGACCATTCGTCGCATCGCCCGGCAACTCGATTGTGCGGTGGGCTCGATCTACCGCTACTTCCGTGACAAGCGGGAACTGCTCAGCGCCGTCACGCAGCGCCGCTTCGAGCCGGTGGCGGAGTTGATCGAGGCGGGGCATCCGTGGCGGGACACGGCGGCGGCCTATGTCCGCGTGGCGTTGGAGCAGCCACAGCAGTACCGGTTGATGTTCTGGCTCGCCGGCAGCACCCAGCGTGGGCCGGCCGAGGCGCCGCAGGTCGTCCGCCGACTGCTCGCCGGCTGGGCCCGCCAGCTTGGCGATCCGGGCGACGCCGCCCGCCGATGGTCGCAACTGCATGGCGGCATCATGCTCGGCCAGAGCGTGGACGTCATACTCAGCGATGCGCCGGCCGCCGCCGCGCCGATGACGCCGGCCGTTCATCCGCCCACCGCTGTCGCCGATCGTCGCCGCGACGACCTGACGCTGTTGTGAGGGCGATGGGGCTGCGATGTCATCTGAAGTGGACGACGCTTTATTGAGCCTTAAGCAGTTAGCTTTAAGCTGTTCGCCAGCGACAAGCCGAACGGAGGGGATATTCGGGCTGAAGGCTTATAGCGAACGGCTCAAAGCTCAGTAAAACCACAAGAGGCACTGAGGCCTCACTCGTGCTGTTCGATGCCGAACGGCTGGGTGTAGGCGGTGCCGCCGTCGCCGCGGATTTCGGCGCGGACGTAGCGATCCAGGCCGTCGACCGCGTTGAGTTCGAGCGTCGGGCCTTCATGGACGACCTTGCCGCCGGCGGAGATCCACTGGTAACGTTCGTCCGGCAGCGGCTCGCCGGCGGCGTCGGCGACGAGGGTCAGCGTGCCGGCGTCGGCGTCGTGGATGACGTTGCGGATCACCGGCGTCTGGTCGCGATCCTGCTCGTCCTGGGGGTGGGACGTCACGGTGGTGAAGTAGTACCGGCCGTTTTCCAGGGCGGCGCGCACCTGTTCGTCGTCACGCTCGGGCAGCAGCATCACGGTGGTGTTCAGGCCGATGTGAGCTTCGCCGTGCGAATCATCGTTGGCCATGCCCCAGACCGGCTTGTCGGGCATGAGGTGGGTGAGCAGCGCGTCCCACAGGGCGCGGTCTTCCGGGTAGCGGTCGCCCTGGTTGACCACTTCCATGCCGACGAGGCTGGAGTAGGTTAGGAAAAGGTCGGCATACTTGTCCCGCACCTCGTCGGGGACCTGGCCTTCTTCGTCGAGATCCCAGTACCGGCCGGGGTGGGCGAGCACCGAGACGCCGCCGATATCATGCACTTCCTGGACCGCCGTTTCGTGGTCGCTGGTGCTGGTTTCGAGGTCGGAGAAGAGGCTCAGCGTGTGGTGATGGCGGGAGAGTTCGTTACCGCGGATGGCGAGCATGTCCAGTTCGTCCGGGTCGCGGCCGAACGCTGTCCAGGGCCAGGTGTGCTTGTCGTGGTCGGTCAGGGCGAGGATGCCGTGGCCGATGGCGTGGTAGCCGTCGATGACGTCGGCCGGGGACTGGCTGCCGTCGGACTCGGTGGTGTGGGTGTGGAAGTTGCCGTGGTGACGTTCGTGCTGCTCCCAGTCGATCGTCTCATAGGGGTTGACGGTGACCTGCCAGTCGGCATGAACCGCTCCCGCGGCAAGCAGGCAGAGCAGGGCAGCGGCAAGGGAACGGCAGCTTCGGGTGTTGAACATGGCTTCGCCTTTCGTCCGGGTCACGGGGTGAATTTTCGGACCGGGCATTGCGGGGCGTGCAGCGGCCACGGCCGACGTGTGGCGCCATGATACTTGAATCCGTGGCGGTGTCACTTGGCGTGCGGCCGGGCGGGGCGTTGGGCCCGGGCGTCGCGCATGCGGGCCTGGAGCTGGCGCAGGCGCTGGTTCAAGCGGTCGCTGACACGCACGGGGTAGGGCCGGTCGGCGGGGTCGAGCGACCGCCACGGCTCGGGCAGGCGGGCGAGTTGCCGCGCGGCATGGTCGCGCGCCGCATGGAGTGTGACGCGGCCGGCGGGCAGCCGTTCGCCCTGCCGCATCACCGGCTGCAACAGGGGCCGGCCCGGCGCCGGCTCGTCCGGTTCGCCGAGCACGTCTGCGGTGGCCATGCCATCGTGCACCTCGCGGAAGACCTGCTTCCGGCCGGGGTAGATGATCTTCTCCGCCGACAGCTTCGTCCGCGGCTGGCCGGCGTAGGCGACCAGCTTGTAGGCGAAGTCCAGATCGGGCGCGTCCTGGCTGACCGCCAGCTTCGTGCCCACGCCGAAGCCGTCGATCGGCGCACCGGCCCGGATCAGCCGGCGGATCTCGTGCTCATCGAGCCCGCTGGAGGCGAAGATCTTCACCCGCTCAAGGCCTGCCTGGTCGAGCAGCCGACGCGTCGCGACCGCCAGCGCGCCCAGGTCGCCCGAGTCCAGCCGTACGGCCTTCACGCGGAACCGCTCGCCGAGCTTCCGCGCCAGGTCGATCACCCGGCGAACGCCCGTCAGCGTGTCGTAGGTGTCGACCAGCAGCGTCGTCTCGGGATAGAGCCGGGCGAAGGCGGCGAAGGCGGCGGGCTCGTCGGCGTGGGCCTGGATGTAGCTGTGCGCCATCGTGCCGAAGATGGGGATGTCGTACCGCTTGCCCGCCAGCACGTTGGACGTGCCCGAGGCGCCGGCGAGGTAGCTGGTGCGGGCGACCTTCAACGCCGCGTCGATGCCATGCGCCCGCCGGGAGCCGAAGTCGACCACCGTGCGCCCCTCCGCCGCCAGCACGCAGCGGGCCGCCTTGGTCGCGGCGACGCTCTGGAAGTGCACCTGGTTGAGCACCAGCGTCTCGATGAGCTGCGCCTCGATGAGAGGGGCGGTCACCTGCACCACCGGCTCGTTGGGAAAGATCAGCGTCCCTTCGGGCACGGCATCGACGTCGCCGGTGAAGCGCAACCGGGCCAGCCGGGCGAGAAACGGTTCGCGGAAGGTCCCCTGCCGACGCAGGTAGGCCAGGTCGTCTTCGCTGAACTGGAAATGTTCAAGGTAATCGAGCACGTCGGCCAGGCCCGCCGCCATGACGAAGTTGCGCGACGCTGGCAGCTTGCGGAAAAACAGCTCAAAGACGGCGACGTCCTCCATCGCCTCCGCGTCATACGCCTGGGCCATCGTCAACTCGTAGAGGTCGGTGAACAGCCCTTCGGCAAAGGGGCCTGGCTCGGCAGCGCGACGTTCACCCATCATCCACCTCCTGTTCGATGATCGCCCCGGCCTGGCGCATGTCGTCGATCGCACGTTCATCGTCGCCCGGGCTGGCGTTGATGGCGCGCGTGGCGTCGGCGATCAGGTGCACCTCGAAGCCGGCCTGGAGCGCGTCGAGCACGCTGGCGCGCACGCACACATCCAGCGCCAGCCCGCCGACCCACAGCCGGCGGATCGCCTGGCCCTGCAACCGCTCGACCAGCCCCGTGTGATCGAACGCCGAGTACTGATCCGCGTCCGGGTCCGTCCCCTTGGCGATGATCCACGCCTCCCCGGGCAGGTGCAGGTCGGGGTGGAACGCCGCGCCGACCGTGCCCTGCACGCAGTGCCGCGGCCACGGCCCGCCGCGCTCGTGAACGCTCACATGGTTCGGCGGATGCCAGTCGCGCGACGCCGCCACCACCGGCACGGCATGCCGCACCGCGTCCAGCCAGCGGTTGAGCACCGGCACCACCTTGTCGCCGTCCTCCACCGGCAGCGCGCCGCCGGGGCAGAAGTCGTTCTGCACGTCCACCACGATGATGGCGTCGTTGCCGCCGAGGTCGGGCGTCGGGCTGGCCATGGCGTGACCCTCCTTCCTGCATCCATCAACGCATCATTCATCATAGCGCTGCGGCCGAGGGCGATTCCCGGCGCGAGCGCCAGGCGGTGGGCGCGGCGCCGAAGCTGCGGCGGAAGACGCGCGAGAAGTAGAACGGGTCGCCATAGCCCACCCGCCGCGCCACCTCCGCCACCGACAGCGTCGGCTCGCCCAGCAACACCGTCGCCCATTGCAGCTTGATCGTTTCCCACTCCTGCTGCACGGTGCGCCCGAGCAGTTGACGCGCCCGCCGGCAGAGGTGCGCCTTGCTGACCGCGAAATGCGCCGCCACCGCGCCAAGCTGCGCCGGCTCGGCCACGTGATCGCGCAGATAGGCCCGCAATGCCTCGGCCGTCAGCCGCGCCCCGGGCCCCGCGCCCGGCTCGCGGTTGAGCACCGCCAGCGCGGCCATCAGCGCCGCGTCGAGTTCCGTCGCCCGCTCCGGCGGCTCGTGTCGCCAGACCGTCACCGCCCCGCTCGCCGGCAATGCCGACAGCAGATGCTCCGCCACCGCCGACCAGTGCGGCGTCGCGAAAAACGCCCGCGCCCCCTGGCTCGCCCGCACCTGCTTCGCCACCGCCAGCGCCTCCCGGCCGGCGAAGCGGCAGTACAGATGATCGTAAGGCCACCCCGGGTCCGCCATCAGAATGCCCGGCTCCGCCTCCGGCAACACCAGCCCCACCATCCCCGCCTCCACCGTCTGCCGCGCCGCACCGCGCAAGTACAGCCCCCGGCCGCCGAGGAACACCGTCAGCATCGCATCGTCGTGATACGTCCCCCGCGTCGAGTGGTAAGGCGCCTCCCGCATCCGCCCCAGCGTCCGCACCCGGTACGCCAGCGCCGTCGGCGGCGGCGCCGGCCGGTCGTGCCGGTGTCGCCGGGGATCAACATTATCCAGCTTTTTGCGAATCCTGCCCATGGACATCAGCCTACGGCCTGCGATCATGGCGGGCAATGGAAACCCGCACCCGAACACCACAATGCGGGTTGTCTGTCGTTTTATTGAGCTTGGAGCCGTTCGCTTTAAGCGATTAGCCAGCGATAAGCCGAACGGAGGGGGCATTCTGGCTGAAGGCTTAAAGCTAACGGCTCAAAGCTCAATATTTCGCCGCGGGGCCTGCACCGCGCTTCCGCGCGAGACACAGCCATCAATCGCCGCACCGTGGGCCAAGGGCCACGGCTAAATGAAGATACAAACCGGGGGGCGCAAAGATCACACACCCCCCCCCCCCTTGTCACATGCGAGAGTTCACCATGAGCAATGTCAAGCATCCCAAAGTCGTCATCCTCGGCGCCGGCAGCCTCTTCTTCGGTCGCAAGGCGATCTGGCAGATGGTCCACAGCCCGCACCTGAACACTGGCACGCTCGCGCTGGTCGACACCGACGCCGACCGCCTTGCGAAGATGGAGCGCCTCGCCCGCATGGTCGCCGAGCACAACAACGTCAAGCTCACCATCGAAGCCTCGACCGACCGCACCGACGTGCTCGACGACGCCGACTTCGTCGTGCTCAGCTTCGCCGACCGCAACGCCCACTTCCGCGGCGTCGACGTGCAGACGTCGGCGAAGTACGGCATCCGCATGTGCTCGGGCGACACCATCGGCCCCGGCGGCGTGATGCGCACCGCCCGCGAGTTCCCCGAAATCATCCGCGTCTGCCGTGATATCGAAAAGCAGTGCGCCGACGCCTGGGTCGTCACCTACATCAACCCCGCCGCCGTCAACGGCATCGGCGTCCGCCGCTACTTCCCCAACCTCAAGAGCTTCGCGCTCTGCGATGCGCAGTGGGGCTTGCGGAACAACTACGCCAAGCTCGCCGGCGTCGAAAACGACGAGAAGTTCACGCTCCTCTCCGCCGGGCCCAACCACTTCACCTGGCTGCTCAAGGCCGAGTATGACGGGCAGGACGTGCTGCCGCGCATCATCGACAGCGTCCGTGGCAAGGCCGACGATGACGCCAACCAGCAGGCCCAGGGCGGCAAGGCGCACGCCAAGGGGTACGCCAACAACAGCATCGCCATCGAGTTGTACGAAGCGTTCGGCTATCTCCCGACCGTGCTGGGCCACACCAAGGAATACGTCCGCTTCTACCAGGGCCTGGGCAAGACCGGGCGCGACCGGCATGAACCGTTGAAGCTGTTCGAGACCGACGCACGCTTCGCCTGGACGCAGCGCGTCTGGGACCGCGTGGACGAGTACATCACCGGCAAGGTCGACATCGCCGAGTTCGACACCGAGTTCGGCCCCGACCCGGCGACCGACGTGATCGAAAACATGTGGGGCAAGCTCGGCAAGCGGATGTTCATCAACACCATGAACCGCGGGGCCGTGCCGAACATGGCCGACGACGCCTTCCTCGAACTCTACTGCGACATGTCAATGGAAGGCCCCGCGCCCGTGCCCTACCCCGCGATGCCGCGTGGCGTGCGCGGCATGTGCGAAACGATTCTCGACACGCACGAGCTGACCGCGCAGGCCGTCTACAAAGGCCGCCGCGACCTGCTCCGACGTGCGCTGCTCGTCGACCCGCTCACCAGTTCGATCGGCGACATCGACGCCCTGCTCGACGAGCTGCTGGAGCTGGAAGCCGACGCCCTGCCCGAGCACCGCTTCGCCGCCGATACCGCCACCGCCGTCTGACGCGCACCGGAAGTCCACGACGTCACGCCAGGAGCGTCCGCTTCATGCGCACAGCGTCACCACGTTGCCCGAAAATTCTGATCCGTCGTTCACCCCGTCCACAACGCCACAACCGCGCGCCCGCGACAGGATGGTGCGCCGCAATCGACCGCGACGCCCATCAAGTGGAAGCTCGCTTCGGCGACCTTCCGGCGCGTGTCTGGCTCTGGGATTGGTCGGCTCCCGGTGTGGCGTGGCGGTGAGAACGGACAGGGCCACGTCCACCAATCGGAAACGACCCGAAAGGCCGGCGACGTCGGGACTCGGGACCTTCGGCCCGTCCACTTCAGTGGGCGGGTGCGAGGCCCGGGCTTGCGTGTTGAGTCTGCCTGTCCGGGCGACAGTACACCGCGACCCCATGATCTCCCGAAACGAACCGGCAGCAATCCGGCAGCGCCTCAATGTGTGTTGTGTGTCCCAATCCGCCGACCCCGGCCGCGCTTTTGGCGCGGTCGGGCCGGCGGTTTTATGCATGGTGTGAACGCTTCCGGTGCGTTAACTCTGCACCTGATCGTGAATATGGTTCACCACGGCACAATGCTCGGCCTGCGGGCTGAAGAGGATGATCTCGGCATCTTTGTCGGCCTTGACCGTATGGCCGGGCGGCCAGTAGAAGAGGTCGCCGCCGGTGATGGTCTCCTGCTGTCCGTCCTGGTAGGTGACGGTGACTTCGCCTTCGATGAGGTAGCCCCAGTGCGGCGACTGGCAGAGATCATTCTCCAGGCCTTTGAGCAGTGGCGCGAGGTCGGTGCCGGCATTGAACGAGAAGTACTCGCCTGCGATTGTTCCGTAACCGCTCGCATCGCCGAAGCCCTCCGCCTGCCGTGCGATCGCGCCGGGCACGTTGATCTTTTCAGGAATATCGGTTTTTGCGATGTGCATGATGTTCTGCTTTCGTCTGGATCGGGGTCACACGATGAACGGGCCGCTTCACGCATCAATCTATCGCGAGTCGGATGCGGATCAACCATTTTCCGGGTATGGCTCCCGAACTACCTCACAATTCTTTCATGCGACGATGCCGGTTTGCTACACTTCCCGCCATGGTCGATCCCGAGCGACATGCCCTGCTGACGCTTCTGCTCACGCCCGGCTTCGGCCCGACGCGCGTCAACCGCTGCATCGAAGCGTTCGGCTCCGCGCAGGCGGTGCTCGGCGCCTCCGCGGACAAGCTTGGCCGGGTGCAGGGCATCTCGGCGGGCAAGACCGGCACGGCGCTTGCCGCCGCCATGCGCGACACGCTGGCGGGCGACGCGGTCGAGCGCGAACTGGAACAGACCGCCAAGGCCCACGTCGACATCGTCGGCCTCTCCGATCCGCACTACCCGCGCCTGCTCAAGCTCATCCCCGACGCGCCGCCCATTCTCTGGGTGCGCGGCCGGTTGCGTGAGGACGATGCGCTGGCGCTGGGCGTTGTGGGGTCGCGCCGCTGCACGCATTATGGCCGGGAGCAGGCGGAGCGGTTGAGTTACCAGTGTGCCGAGGCGGGGCTGTGCATCGTCAGCGGCGGCGCGTTCGGCGTGGATGCGGCGTCGCACCGCGGGGCGTTGCGGGCGAAGGGGCGGACCATTGCCGTGCTCGGCTCGGGCCTGGCGAAGCCTTACCCGCGCGAGCACCTGGATCTGTTCGCCGAGATCGTGGCCGACGACGGCGAGCGCGGCGCGGTCATCAGCGAGTTTCCCACGCAGACCCCGCCCACGCCGGAGAACTTTCCCCGCCGCAACCGCATCATCTCCGGCCTGTCGCTGGGCGTGCTGGTGGTCGAAGCGGCGCGGCGCAGCGGCGCGCTGATCACCGCCCGGCTGTGTGTGGAAGAGCACGGCCGGGAGCTGCTCGCCCTGCCCGGCCGGGTCGACTCGCCCGCTTCGGAAGGGTGTCACAAGATCATCCGCGAAGGCTGGGCCACCCTCGCCACCAACGCCGGCGACATCCTCGACGCCCTCGGCGACGCCGGCCAACTGCTCAAAGCCAATCTCCCTACGTCCGAGCCCGCGGCCGGGGCCACCACCTCCGACGCCTCCCTTCGCGAGCACAACCTCACCGACAGCCAGGCGAGCATCATCCACGCCCTCGCCGAGCCGCGCTCGCTCGACCAGGTCGCCGTCCACACCGGCCTGCCCGTGCACACGCTCCAGGCCGACCTGACCATGCTCGAAATCCGCGGCGCCATCCTCCGCCGCGGCGGCCTGTTCGTACGCCGCTCGCCAACCGAGTAGCATGCACCGTTTCAACCATCGGCCTGCCCACTTCAGTGGACGGGCGCCTGCTGCCCCATGGAGCACCACCGCATGCTGCCCCGTTTCGACTTAAGCACCGACGCCGGACGCCAGGACTTTGAGCAGACCCTCGCCCGCCTGCGCGCCACCGCCAGTTCCGCCAGCAACGCCGCCGCCGCCGTTGAGCAGGTCGTCGCCGACGTGGCGAACGAAGGCGATGCCGCGCTCGTTCGCTACATGCAGAAGTGGACCGACCCGCAGTTCACCGCCGACCGCATCCGCGTCCGCCCCGACGAGCTTGCCGCCGCCGAGCGCCAACTCGACCCCGCCTTACGCGACGCCATTGAAACCGCCATCGAACAGGTGCGCGCGTACCAGCAGCACATCCGCCCGCACGATCCCGCCCCCATGCAACTCGGCGGCGCGGAACTGGGCCTGCGCTTCACGCCCGTTGACAGCGTCGGGCTTTGCGTGCCCGGCGGCACGGCGGTGCTCTTCTCCACGCTCATCATGCTTGCCGTCCCCGCCCAAGTCGCCGGCGTCCCCACCGACCGTATCGCCGTGATGAGCCCGCCGCCCACCCGCACCGGCGACAACCAGGCGGGCGACATCTCCCCGCTCGTCCTCGCCACCGCCCACCTGCTCGGCATCACGCAGGTCTACCGCATCGGCGGCGCGCAGGGCGTCGCCGCGCTGGCGCACGGCACCGCGTCCGTCGCCCCCGTCGACCTCATCGCCGGCCCGGGCAACATCTTCGTGCAACTCGCCAAGGCCCAGGTCGCCGGCGTCACCGGGACGGACGGCGGGTTCTACGGCCCCAGCGAGATCGTCACCCTTGCCGACGATGCCGCCGATCCCGCCCGCGTCGCCAGTGACCTGATCGCCCAGGCCGAACACGACCCGGGCAAGTGCTTCCTCGTCGCCTGGTCTTCGCGTGTGCTCGATGCCGTGCAGGCCGAGATTGACAAACAACTGCCCGCCCGCCATCGCCTCGACGCGATCAAGGCGGCGCTCGCCAACGACTCGTGCGCCCTGCTCGTCGCCGACGAAGCCCAGGCCGTCGCCGTCGCCAACACCCTCGCTTGCGAGCACCTGAACCTCGCCGTCGCCGACCCTGATGCGATGCTCCAGCGCATCCGCCACGCGGGCGAAGTTTTCCTCGGCGACACCACGCCCGTCGCCGCCGGCGACTACTACGCCGGCCCCAGCCACTGCCTGCCCACCGGCACCACCGCCCGCTTCACCAGCGGCATCAGCGTCTACACGTTCCTCAAGCGCATGGGCACCGTCGCCTACCGCCACGGCCTGCCTGCCGCCGCGATCGACCACATCGCCCGCATGGCCGACGCCGAGGGCCTCGACGCCCACGCCGAATCGGCCCGCCTGCGAAAATCCTGAAGCGCCGTCGCCGGGGGCGCTGCGGCGCCATGCCGGCGCAGGGAACAGGGACGTGCGTCGCGCAAACAAAACCCCGCTGTCGCCGAAGCGACAACGGGGCGGAGGGGAGAAAGCATGCGTAATGTTGATGATCGTCGGCGACCGACAGTGATAGCCTGCAATTTTTAGCCCGGGCTCCGCCCCGAATCAAGGCTGGGGATTACCCATATTTACATATTCTCACCACAGCCGCGATGGTTCAAGTTCGTCTGTCAGAAGCTTTCAGGCTGGCAGCCCCCCTGTACCCGCTCTTCCCCAGGGCTGGCACCTCTCAGTCTACACTTGTGAGGCCCGGTGGGGAAGAGATGTTTGCAAAAGGCTTGCCTCGCCTGGCCAGGGCGAGCGGCGGCAGTGCGTTTTCGGAAGCAGACAGGTCAAAGTTGCCACCCCCGGCCCGCGGTGGCGCCATCCGCCGCCCTACGGCGCGTCGCCCGGCTCGTCTTGCGAAGCTGGTTGCGCGGGCTTGCGCAGGCTGATGACGCCGCCGAGCAGGAGCAGGCCGAAGGCGAGTCCGAGGATGAGCACGCCCCACTGCAACAGCGTCGCCGGCAGCAGCGCGCCCAGCGCCTCACGGCTCCACGCGCCCCAATCGTGCAAGCGGTCCGCCATGTCGCCCGGGGTGGCCCCCGTGCCCGCCAGGCCGATCGCCGCCACGGCCGAGAGACACAGCCAGCCCGCCCGATGACGCCAGGCCAGCCCCGTCCAGAGCAGCGCGGCCGTCACCAGTGCCAGCCGCAACGGCGAGAACGTCCAGTCCCCAGGCCAAAGTTCCGCCACGACCAGCGAGCCCGGCGCCGTCACCGCCAGCACCAGCGCCGCCAGGGCAAGCAGGAACACGACCTGGCACGCCCGCTCCGCCCGCCTCACCGCCACCACGAGGTAGACCGCCAGCCCCAGCAGCACGGGCGTGAGATGCGCCGCGTGAAACGGCACTTCGTAGACGAAATGCACCGCGCCCAGATGCACCAGCACCGACGCCGCCGGCACGACCAGCACCGCCCGACGCACCAGCGACCGCAGCGGCGCCATCCCATCCAGCCCCGCCGGCTCCCCCGGCTCCGACACCCCATGCCCCAGCGCCAACACCTGCGCCGCCAGCCACACGCCGGCGATCCACCAGATCACGTGCAGCGCCGGCGTGGTCAACGCCTCCGCCTGCGCCAGCGCGCGGAACACCACCGGCAGCGCCATCACCGCCACCAGGTTCAAGGCCAGCACGCACCATTGCCCTACGTCAAACCGCACGCGGATGACATGCGCGATCAGGGCGACCTTCAGCAGGCCCAGCCCCACGGCCGCGGCGTTGACCGTCCCGCCGACGGCGGCGCTCAGGGTCGCCAGTTCGTTGTAGACAAACGTGCCGTCGCTCAGCAGCAGGGTCGTCAACAGCAGCAGATAGCCGCCGTCGCGCGTGAGGCCGCGCCGCGCCACCAGCAGCAGGCCCAGGCCGAGCACCAGCCATTCGTAGACCGTGACCACTCCGAGCAATGCCAGCACCGGACCGAGCTGATCGCGCTGCTCGCGCAGCGCCGCGGAGACGAGGAAGCAGCCCGCGAACAGGCAGACGCCGCTGAGCAGGTAGAACGGATTCCGTGCCAGCCACTGCGTCACCCGGGGCGCGGCGGCGCGGGGCGTTTCATGGATGGGGATGGGCGTTTCGGTGGTCGACATGGGCCTGCCTCCGGTTGATGGAACGGACGAACAAACCCGTCGAGCGTCGCAAGCGTCACTCGCCTGCACAGCCGACGCGTCGTTCACCAGTCACCGGGTCAGGCTCGGAATGGATAATAGCGGGATGCGATATTGTGGAACAGGAAGCCAGGCCCGGTCTTCACGGCGTTTGGGTTCCATTATGCCCGCAGACCATTCGGACGCACAAGGTTTTTCGGGGCATGGATGATTTTGAGGATGTGTTGGAGGAGTCAGGCGCGTTCCGCGTGGTGCGAGGGATCAGGTCGGGGCCCGGTCATCGCCGGGAATGTGACCGCGCCCGTCCGGGCATGGCAGCGAGCCGGCCATCATCGCTGCGTAATCCGGATTCGGCTCGGGAATCTTCGCCTCGATCGATTCCCGCCACGCCACCAGCTTGCCGTGCAGCTCTGTCACGCGTGCCGGTTCGTCGGCCGCGCGGTCGTGCTGCTCTTCGAGGTCGTCGCGCAGGTTGTACAGCTCGAGCCGGGCGTCCTCGAAGAACTCGATCAGCTTCCAGTCGCCGGCCCGCACGGCACAGGCGGGCGTGCCGCCCTGGTTGGAGTAGTGCGGGTAATGCCAGAAGATGCCCGCGCGATCGGGGGCGCCTTCGCCGCGCAGCAGCGGCAGGAGGCTGACGCCGTCGGCATGCTGGTCGGGGCGTAACGGCAGGCCGGCGGCTTCGAGAAACGTGGGATAGAAGTCGGTGCTGGTGACCGGCACCTCGCACGTCGCGCCCGGCTCGACCACGCCCGGCCAACGGACGAGCAACGGCTCGCGGACGCCGCCGTCGTACATCCAGCCCTTGCCTTCGGCCAGCGGGGCGTTGCAGGTCGGCGAGCCCTCGGCGGTGCTCAGCCCGCCGTTGTCGGAGGTGAAGACGACGAGCGTCTCGTCCGCCAGCCCCTGCTCGTCGAGCGCGTCGAGCAGCCGGCCGACGTTGGTGTCGAGGTTCTCCACCATCGCGGCGTAGACCGGGTGCGACTGGATCCGCCGGCGCATGATGCGCTGGTCTTTCTTGTGCAGGCAGGGGAAGGCGTCGCCAGGCTCGAGGGCGTCGAGCTGCTCCAGGCCCAGGGCTTTCGCCTTCCGCTCGTACTTCGCCACCAGCTCGGCCGGGGCCTGGATCGGCGTGTGCACCGCGTAGTGCGAGAGGTGCAGGAAGAACGGCCGGCCCGCATCACGCTCGCGTATCAACGCGATCGCCTCCTCGGTCAGCCGGTCGGTGAGGTATTCGCCTTCCGGGCCGTCGTCGAGGTTCGCCATGCTGTACGGGCTGAAGTAGCCCTTGTGGGGCGAGCCCCAATCGCAGCCGGCGACGTTGACGTCGAACCCGAAGTCCTCCGGCCAGTGGCCCTTGGGCCCCAGGTGCCACTTGCCCACGTGCCAGCGGTGGTAGCCGCCGTCGCGCAGCGCCTGCGCCACGGTGGTTTCTGTTTCGGGCAGGCGGTCGAAGAAGGGTACGCCCATGAGCTTGCCCCACGGGTTGCCGGGAATCCAGTTGGTGATGCCGACGCGGGCGGGGTACTTGCCGGTGAGGATGCTCGCCCGGGTGGGCGAACAGACGGGGCAGGCGGCGTAGGCGTCGGTGAACGTCATGCCCTGCGCCGCGAGGCGGTCGATGTGCGGCGTCTCGTAGAACGAGCTGCCGTAGCAGGCGAGGTCCCGCCAGCCCATGTCGTCGATCAGGATGAAAAGGATGTTCGGTTGGCGGGGGGTCATGCCGTTGGCCTCGCTGGGCAGGCTTGTCCGTGGCCCATTGTGTGGACCGTTTGGCTGACGGGGCGAAACGTCAGCGCTTGAGCAACTGTTCGCGTTGGATCATCACCTTCAGCGTGTGGCAGACCAGCTCCACCTGCGTGTCGTCCATGCGGTTGAAGAATGGCAGCGCGATGGTGCGTTCGCTGATCGACTCGGCGATGGGGAAGTCGCCTTTTTTGAAACCGTGCTGCTGGCGGTAGAACGGTTGAAGGTGGATGCAGGGGAAATAGTTGCTGGCGCCGACGTCGTGGCGGCGCATGCCGGTGATGATGCGGTCGCGTTCGGTGCGGGCATAGCTGCTGTTGAGGCGGACAACGTAGACGAACCAGGACATCTCGTGTTCGCAGTCGGGCTCGACGGTGGGGATGACCAGGTCGTCCCAGTCCATGAGGCGGCGCATGTACATGCCGGCCACGCGGCGGCGGGCGTCGAGCATCTGGTCCAGGCGGTTCATCTGGGCGATGCCCAGGGCGGCGGCGATTTCAGAGAGGCGGTAGTTGTAGCCCAGGCGGTCGTGCTCCAGCCAGACGCCGCCGCGGTTGAGGGTGGCGCCGTGGCCTTCGTAGTTGGCGGTGGGCCGGCCCTGGTTGCGGAGGCTGCGGCAGGTGTCGGCAAGGCGGCTGTCGTTGGTGACGATCATGCCGCCTTCGCCGGTGGTGATCTGCTTGTTGGGATAGAAGCCGAAGACGCTCACCCGGCCGAACGAGCCGATGGGCCGGCCGTGGCAGACACCGCCGAGGCCTTCGCAGGCGTCTTCGACGAGCGGGATCTCGTGCTGCTGGGCGACTTGCTCGATGCGTTCGAGGTGGGCGGGGTTGCCGAAGACTTCGACGGCGATGATGGCCTTGGTTCTAGGCGTGATCGCGGCTTCGACCTTGCCGGGGTCGAGATTCATGCTGGTGGGGCAGATGTCGACGAAGACGGGGGTGGCGCCGACCATGAGGATGCAGTTGGCGCTGGCGATGAAGGAGAAGGGCGTGGTGATGACCTCGTCGCCCGGGCCGACGCCGAGGGCGACCAAGGCCAGGTGCAGCCCGGCCGTGCCGGAGGAGACGGCGACGCCGTGGGCCCGGCCGGCGCGGTCGGCGACGAGTTGCTCGAACAGGTCCTGCCGGGGGCCGAGGCTCAGCCGACCGGATCGCATCACGGAGGTGACCGCTTCGATCTCGGCGTCGGTGATGTCGGGCTGGCTCAGGGGGATTTCACTCATGAGGTACGTCCTGTCAGAGGGGCCGAGGGGTCAGGGGCCGAGGGGCCGAGTGAAAAGTCGGAGTGAACCTCCCCTGCCTTTCACTTGGCCCCCTGGCCCCTCGGCCCCTTGGCCCCTTCATCTGTCTCCCAGCACCGCGGCCAGTGCCAGGTGCGTCTGTTGTTTGCGTTTCAACCAGGCCCACGCCGCCTGGATGCGCAGTGAATCCTGCAACCCGCCGCCACCCTGGACCATGACGCCCAGTTCGCGCATCTGCCGGTCGGTCAACGGCTGGTCATGCCGGGCCCGAAGCAGCAGCGCCAGCCGGTCGGCGTCGGCGTCGGGCCAGTCGGTGATGGGGTCGATCACCCGCCACGGCTCACCCTGTTGCGTCCGCACCAGCCCGAGCAGGATGCCGCGCACCAGCAAGGCGTCGCGGTCGGCGTCGGTCAAGCGGGGACGCAGCAGTTCGGCGGCGGCGGCGGGGTCCTGTTCGTAGAGCGTCTGCGTCGCCTGCACCGCTTCGTCGAGCCGGCGGATGCGATGCTCGTCCGGCGCGTCTTCGTAGGCGTCGATGAGGCCCAACAGGATTCGCCGGGCGTCCGCGGGGCGGGCGTCGGTGGCGGCGTAGTGCAGCGCCCAGCCATTGGCGACCGCGTGCTGCCGGCCGATCAGCGCCAGCACCGCGTCGGCCACCGTCGGCCGGCCCTCGGCGATCGCCAGACCGGTGTCGCCCATCTGCTGAATCAGTTCGTCCTCCGCCTCGCGCAGCGTCTCGAAGACGCCCGCCTCAAGCCAGGGCGCCATCTGCAACGCCACCAGCGCCAGCCGGGTGCGCTGGGCCGTGTCCCGGGTGGACTGGAATTGTGTCTGCCAGTGCGTCGCCGCTCGCGGATGGCCGAAGCGCATCGCCGTCTGCAATGCCAGCAGGCCCAGCCGCCGCTCCACGCCCGGCTCGGAGGCGACGGCGTAGGCCCAGTCGCCGCTGCGCTCAAACTTGTGACGCATGGCGGTGTTCAGCAGCATTGCCCGCACGGCATCGCGGTCGTCGCCCTGCCAGTCGTTGATCGCCTGAAGCCCGGCCGTCCCCGTGGCGTCGCCAAGCTGGTGCAGCAGCAGCGCCGCCAGCCCCCGCCGCGCCAGTCGGCCGGCGTCGAGCCCTTTGCGCAGCGATGCGTGATGCTCGTCCGCCAGCTCGCCCGCCTCCATCAACCGCGAGGCCGCCAGCAACCGCACGCCCATGTCCAGCCCCGGCCAGGCGAGCAGCTTCGCCGCCTCGACGTGGCTGAGCAGGTCGGCGTCCATCGCGGCGGTGACCAGCTCGGCCTGCACGGCCGGGTCGTCGATCTCCGCCAGTCGGCGAAGGTCCAGCTCGCGCGCCGGGCTCAGCTCGGCCAGCGCCAGGTTGCCGTGAATCTGCAACGCCGGATGCGACGCCCTCGCCAGCTCGGCGAACAGCGGTTCGAGCAGCGGATCGCGCAGGTGGCGGAGCGAGCCGAGCAATCGGTTGTGCAGCCCGTCGCGGCGGACCTGCACGCTGCGCTGCATCAGGTAGATCGCCGACGCCGTGGCCGGCTCCAGCGCGTCCTCCGCCGCCGGCTGCGCAGCCAGCCCGCCGCCGCCGGCCAGCAGCCACGCGCACAACCCCATCATCGGCAAGGAGACACGCAGACGCATGGCGGACAGTGTACTAAAGATGCGAGGGTGACAAGGTGAGGGGGTGACGGGGTGAAGATAGCGCATCTGAAACTCCCCTCCCCTCGGGAGGGGGTTGGGGGAGGGGATCGCCGGCCGCCCTGAACGCACGTCCGCGCCGGTGACGCGCGGTGGCCCGAGGCACCCCCCCCGGCCCCTCCCGGAGGGGAGGGGAGTTCAGAAGCGCACTTTCACCTTGTCACCTTGTCACCTTGTCATCCCCCACAATCCCCTACAATGCCCCGCTATGGCTCAAAACGACCCGAACAAGCGCTACTACGTCACCACGCCGATCTACTACGTCAACGATCGGCCGCACATCGGCCACGTCTACACCACCACCGTGGCCGACGTGGTCGCCCGCTACCACCGCCTGCGCGGCGAGGACACCTTCTTCCTCACCGGCACCGACGAACATGCCGCCAAGGTCGTCGACGCCGCCGCCGAGCGCGGCATGACCGCCCAGCAGTGGGCCGACCGCAACGCCGAGGAATTCGAATCCACCTTCCGACGCCTCGGCCTCACCCACGACGACTTCATCCGCACCAGCCAGCCCCGCCACACCACACGCGTTCAGCAGTACGTCAAGCAACTGCTCGACTCCGGCGACGTCTACCTCGGCGACTACGAAGGCTGGTACGACGCCGGCCAGGAAGAGTACGTCCCCGAAAACAAAGCCAAGGAATACGACTTCAAAAGCCCCATCAACGGCAAGCCGCTGGTGAAGAAGAAAGAGCAGAACTACTTCTTCCGACTCTCCGCCTATGCCGACGATCTGCTCACCCTGCTCGACGGCGGCGAAGTCGCCGGGCAGACCTTTGACGTCCAGCCCGCCGCCCGGAAAAACGAGATCGCCGCCCGAATCCGCGAAGGCCTCAACGACGTGCCCATCTCCCGTCATGCTGTGGGTGACGAATCAGCCCGCTGGGGCATCTCCGTCCCGGGCGACGAGAAGCACACCATCTACGTCTGGATCGACGCGCTGTTCAACTACCTCAGCACCGTCGACACCGATGACCCCGGGGGGCGCCGCAAGTACTGGCAGTCGCGGGCGACGCACCTGATCGCCAAGGACATCCTCTGGTTCCACGCCGCCATCTGGCCCGCCCTGCTGCTGGCCCTCCGTCGGCAAAGCGGCAACGAGTGGATCAACCTCCCCCGGCTGGTCTACGCCCACTCGTTCTGGATCGCCGAGGGGCAGAAGATGTCCAAGAGCCTGGGCAACTTCATCGACCTGGAGAAGATCGACAGCTACGTCGAGACGTTCGGCCTCGACGCCCTGCGCTACTTCCTCGCCTCCAACGGCCCGATGGGCACGACCGACGCCGACTTCGCCGAGGCCAAGTTCATCGACGTCTACAACAGCGACCTCGCCAACACCTTCGGCAACTGC
>JBBDPC010000075.1:0-5276 GCA_040876735.1 Phycisphaeraceae bacterium
TACCCCCTTCAACGGTTTAGCAAACCGTCGCCTTCAGCCACTCGGCCACCTCTCCGTCGCGTCAAACTGTTGAGCCTTGAGACTGGATCCATCAGCTTTCAATCTTAAGTCAGAAACCCGTCGGTCGGCCGGTCGCTGGCTCATGGCTGGGAGCTGACGGCACACGTCGAGGCCTGATGATCCGATGCTTCGCCAATGCCCGAGCGTTGCCAACGTGATCCGGCGGTCGCAGCGGGGTGCTGCATTGTATCAATCGAACTCAAGGACTCAACCAGACATCACGTCACGGTCGTGGGTCCGTCTGAATCTGTTGATCTTCTGTGCGGCGGGCGACCGCGGCGCTTGCCCGGGTCTCGGCGGCCTGCTCTGATAGGGGGATGCCGGCTCCGCTGATCGTCATTGGTCGTCAGGTTCGTGCGGCGGCGGTGTCTGCGCGGCGGGCGGGGTATGAGCCTTGGGTGGTCACGCCTTGCGTCACGGCCGACCTGGCGGCAGTGGCCACGGTGCGTCACTGCCCGGCAAAGGGGTATCCCGCCGGGGTGCTCGGGCTGCTGGACGAAGCGCCCGCGAACGCGCCGGTGCTGCTGGCGGGGGACATGGAGAACCACGTTGAGGTGGTGGAGGCGATCGGTTTTCAGCGGAAGCTGGTCGGCTGTCCGCCGGAGACGCTGCGACGGGTGCGCGATCCGCTGGCGCTGCCGACGCTGCCGGCGGCGGAGGGGCTGCGGTATTGCCAGACCCGGACGCGGGCGTCGCTGGGGCAGCGGCTGGCGCGGCTGGTGTTCGGCGTGTGGGGCGGGCGGAAGTATCTGCTCAAGCCCAGGGCGTCGCACTTGGGGCGGGGCATTGAATGGTGGTCGGCGGGACGGCGGATCGGGCGGGGGCATTACCTTCAGCAATACATTCGCGGCACGCCTTACACGGCGGTCTACTTCGCGGACGGCTGGTCGGCGCGGCTGCTGGGGGTGACCGAGACGCTGGTGGGTGAGCCGGCGTTCGGGGCGCGGGGGTTTGCAGTGGTGGGTCACCTCGGGCCGGTGCGATTGGGCGAGCGGGCGCGGGGGGCGTTGTCGCATCTGGGTGTGCAGTTGACGCAGCGTTTTGACATGCGTGGGCTGTTCGGTGTGGACCTGGTGATGGACCATCGGGGGCTGCTTTGGCCGGTGGAGGTGAACCCGCGGTATGTAGAGGCGGTGGAGGTGCTCGAGCGTGCGACGCAGGTGGCGTTGCTGGCGTCGACGGGGCCGGCCCCGCTGCCGACGGTGTCGCGGACGTTCGGGCGGGCGACGGTGTGGGCGGAGCGTGACCTGGTGTGGCCGGGGGAGGTGGCGGCGTTGGCGGGGGATGCGGTGGCGGACGTGCCGGCGGCGGGGGCGACGGTGGCGGCGGGTGAGGCGGTGGCGACGGTGTTTGCGGCCGGGGCGTCGCGTGAGGCGTGTGAACGGGGGCTGCGCGAGCGGGCGGGGGTGGTGCGCGGGGTGGTTGCGGGGGAGCCCACAGATTGAATCCGTGGGCTTCGCGGGGGGTATACTGCCGGGCATGTTGAAAGCGATCGTGTTTGATTTTGATGGCGTGCTGGTGGACTCCGAGCCGTTGCATTACGAGGCGATGCGGGTGGTGGCGGAGCCGTTGGGGGTGCGGTTCGACTACCGGCAATACCTGGCGGAGCTGATCGGCTTCGATGATCGCGACGCGTTCCGGGCGATCCTGGCCAAGGCGGGGCAGCCGGTGGGTGAACGTGACGACGATGCACGGCTGCGTGAGTTGATGCGTGCCAAGCAGGAGGCGTTCGAGCAGCGGGTGGCGCGGGGGATCGAACCGGTGCCGGGGGCACTGGAGCTGCTGGATGCGGCGGCGGCGGCGATGCCGGTCGCCATCGCCAGCGGCGCGACGGGCGCGGACATCGCGCTGATCCTCCGCCAGCTCGGCCGGCTGACACTGTTCGACGCGATCGTCACCGCCGACGACGTCGCCCGCTCCAAGCCGGACCCGGCCAGCTACATGCTGGCCGTGCAGCGGCTGGCGGCGAAGCATCCGGAGCTGGCATTGCAGGCGGGCGACTGCCTGGCAATCGAAGACACGGCCGCGGGACTGGCGTCGGCGCATGGGGCGGGGCTGCAGACGCTGGGCGTGACGACGACCGGCTCGGCGGCGGCGCTGGGGCAGGCGGACCGGGTGGTGGACGCACTGGTGGGCGTGACGCCGGGGGTGCTGCGGCAGTGGTTCGGGTGAGGGGGGAAGGCGCGCTCCGCTGCGGGGCGCGGCTAAGGGGGGTGCTTGATTGTGGATGGGATTTGCGTAAACTGCCTTGCTCCCCAGCGATTGGGGCAGCCAGCCGACGCGGCCGTGGCGGAACTGGCAGACGCGCTAGGTTCAGGTCCTAGTGAGGCTAATACCCTCGTGGAGGTTCGAATCCTCTCGGCCGCATTCGATGCAGGGGTTCAGGGATCGGGGATCAGGGATCAGGTCGCACGCAAGGCCCCACCCCTGTTCCCCGAACCCTGAACCCTTTTTTGCTTCTGGCATGTCCGACGTCACGCCTGTCATTGCGGTCGAGCAGCTCACCCGCCGGTTCCCGGCCGTGCGGGCGCTGGACGACGTCTCGCTGGGCTTTGCCCCGGGCGAGGTGCATGCGCTGATCGGCGAAAACGGCGCGGGCAAGTCGACGCTGATGAACATTCTCGCCGGCCTGCTCGCGCCCAGCGCGGGCCGGGTGCTCGTGCGCGGCAAGCCGGTGCAGCTTCACAGCGCCAGCGACGCGCAGCGCCACGGCATTGCGATGATTCACCAGGAGTTGAACCTGGTGGACGAGCTGTCGGTGGCGGAGAACATTTACCTTGGCCGGGAATGGACCCGCGCCGGCCTGCTGGATCGCAAGCGGACGCACGCGGCGGCGCGCGAGCATCTCGATGCCGTGGGCTGTCTGGCCAAGCCGGGCGCGAAGGTCGGCTCGCTGAGCATTGCGGCGCAGCAGATGGTGGAGATCGCCAAGGCATTGTCGCAGAACGCGAAGGTGCTGATCATGGACGAGCCCACGGCCGTGCTCACCCGGCGGGAGGTGGCGCTGCTGATGGGGTTGATCCGTCGACTGCGCGAGCGGGGGGTGACGGTGATCTACATTTCGCACGTGCTGCCGGAGGTGCTGGCGATCAGCGACCGCATCACGGTGCTGCGCGACGGCCGGCATGTGACGACACTGACCAATGAGCCGGGTCTGACGGAGCATCGGCTGGCGAGTCTGATGGTCGGCCGGTCGATGGGGCAGCAGTTTCCCGAGCGGGGTGAGCCGGGCGACGAGGTGGTGCTAAAGGTGCGCGGGCTGTGCGTGCCGGGGCATGTGAAAGACGTGAGCTTTGAGGTGCGGGCGGGGGAGATCGTCGGCTTCGGCGGGCTGATCGGCGCGGGGCGGACGGAGATGGCGGAGGGGTTGATGGGGCTGCGGCGGACGAGCGGCGGGGAGGTGGCGCTAAGTGGCAAGCCGTTGAAGGCGCGTTCGCCGGGCGATGCGGTGCGGGCGGGGCTGGCGTATCTGTCGGAAGACCGGCGCGGCCGGGGGCTGGTGATGGGCATGCCGGTGGTGCAGAATACGACGCTGGTGTCGTTGAAGCGGTACTGTCGGCCGCTGATCCGCCGACGTGCGGAAACTGCGGCGACGCAGGCGCACGTCGACCGGCTGGGCATCAAGGCCGGCCGGCTGCACGACCTGATCGACACGCTCAGCGGGGGCAATCAGCAGAAGGTGGCGCTGGCCAAGTGGCTGGAGATCGAGCCGCGCGTCTTGATTGTGGACGAGCCGACGCGCGGCGTGGACGTGGGGGCGAAGGCGGAGATTTACGCGCTGATTCACGAACTGGCGGCGCAGGGGTTGGCGTGCGTGTTCATTTCGTCGGAGATGAACGAGTTGCTGGGCATGTGTCATCGCATTGCCGTGATGCGCGCCGGCCGGGTGGCGGCGATGCTTGATGGCGCGACCGCGACCGAGGAGCAGATCATGCAGCACGCCGCGGGCGTGGGTGCGGCGCGTGAGCCGTCGACTTCAGGTCGACGCGGATGGCGATCGGAAAAACCCAACGACTGCGCGTCGCCGTAAAGGCGGCGGCTAACAAGATTGGTTTCTTGCGGAACATGCCCATGACCACCAACAGCCTCACGGATCGCCGCCGACTGTGGGACGACCTCGCCGCCCTGCCTTCCTGGACCGGCGCGGGCGTCGCCCTGCTCGTGCTGATCGTCGTCACGACGATCATGAACCCCGCCTTCCGCAGCCCGACGAACCTGGTCAACATCCTCAACCAGAACGCGGTGGTCGGCATCATCGGCGTGGGCATGACCCTGGTCATCATCCTCGCCGGCATCGACCTCGCCGTCGGCTCGCTGCTGGCGCTCGCCGGCGGGCTGGGCATCCTCACGCTCAACGCCCTGCTGGGCATGGAAGGGGTGAGCGAAGTCACCGCCGTGCTCGGCGCGATGGTCGTCATGCTCGCGGTCGGCGCGGCGGCCGGGGCGCTCAACGGCACGCTGATCGCCTTCGGCAAGGTCGCCCCCTTCATCGCCACGCTCGGCGGCCTGGTCGCCTACCGCTCCCTGGCGGTCTACTACGCCGGGGGCGGCCAGTTCTTCTCGCAAGGCTCCGACCTCTTCGCCGCGCTCGGCCAAGGGCTGCCCATCCCCGGCACCAACATCGGCCGGCCGGGCGGACGGGTCATCCCCTTCGAGATCCCCTACACCGTCATGGTCTGGTGCGTCGTCGCCGTCGTCGGCTACGTCATCCTCAACCGCACCCGCCTCGGCCGGCACATCTTCGCCGTCGGCGCCAACGAACGCGCCGCCCGCTACTCCGCCGTGCCCGTCGCCCGCATCAAGCTTTACACCTACACGCTCATCGGCCTCGCCGCCGGCGTCGCCGCCATCATGTCCGCCGCCCGCTACACCTCCGTCAACTCCTCCAGCACCGGCCTGCTGATCGAACTGGAAGTCATCGCCGCCGTCGTCATCGGCGGCACACGCATGGAAGGCGGCGCAGGCTCCATCGCCGGCACCGTCATCGGCGTCCTGCTCATCGGCGTGATCAAAAACATGATGGTCATGCTCAGCGTCGACAGCCACCTCCACGGCCTGGTCATGGGCGTCATCATCGTCCTCGCCGTCCTCGCCCAGCAACTCGGCCGATGGCGCACCGCCTGACCCACATTACAATGACACCATTCCGACGCCCACGGCGTCACGCCGTGGGCGTCTGACCTCTGACCCCTGACCTCTGACCCCTGACCTCTGAC
>JBBDPC010000075.1:5376-23491 GCA_040876735.1 Phycisphaeraceae bacterium
TCACGCCGTGGGCGTCTGACCTCTGACCCCTGACCTCTGACCCCTGACCTCTGACTTCTGATCTCTGCACAAGGACACCCCCATGCCCACCACCTCCCGCCCCCACCTGTTCGCCCTCCTGCTCGCCGCCCTCCTCCCCCTGGCCGGCTGCGGCGCCGAGGCCGACCCCGAAGCCCGCGGCGGCGAAACCGACGCCCGGCCTGTCGTCGGCGTCTCCATCCCCGCCGCCACCCACGGCTGGCCGGCAGGCGTCGGCTGGTGGGCCGAGCAGGCCATGGCCGAATATCCCGACATCGACTGGCAGTTCCAGCGCGCCAGCCGCGCCACCGACCAGGCCTCGCAGGTCGAGACCATGGTCCAGCAAGGCCTCGACGCCCTGGTCATCCTCCCGTTCGACTCCGACACGCCCCTCTCCGCCGTCCGCCGCGCCAAGGACCGCGACGTCTACGTCGTCAGCGTCGACCGCGGCCTCCGCCAGCCCATCGCCGACCTCTACGTCGCCGGCGACAACCGCGCCTTCGGCCGCATCAGCGCCGAATACATGGTCGAACGACTCAACTTCCAGGGCAACATCGTCATCCTCCGCGGCATGCAGGTCGAGATCGACGAGGAACGCTACCAGGCCGCCATGGAAGTGTTCAATGCCCACCCCGGCATCGAAGTGCTCGACGCGCAGCACGGCAACTGGAACCGCAAGGACGCCCTCGAGGTCATGCAGACCTTCCTCACCAAGCACGACGACATCGACGCGGTCTGGGCGTCGGACGATGACATGGCCCTCGGCGTCGAGCAGGCCCTCCGCGAGACCGGCCGGACGGATGAAATGTGGATCCTCGGCGGCGCGGGCATGAAGGACATCGTCCAGCGCGTCATGGAAGGCGACGACCTCTACCCCGCCGACGTCACCTACCCCCCCGCCATGATCGCCGCCGGCATCCACCTCGCCGCCGCCCAGGTCCTGCACGACGGCGACGAACAGGCCGTCGCCGAGAACATCCCCGCCCACCTCGGCCTCAACACCGCCGATCTCCACGGCCCCGGCGAGTCAACTGGCGACGAACAACGCAACCTGACCCTCCCCGTCCACCTGGTCACCCCCGACAACGCCGAAGACTACTACTTCCCCGATTCGGTTTATTGAGTACCGACGGGTGGCGAGTAGCAATTGCTCAACAATCGCCCCCGCAAGCGCCTCAACGACCGCACGCCCGAAAGGTCCTCAACGCCTTACTCGGTGTTGCGCTTCGGAAGTGAACCCGCCCCGCCTCTCGCGTCCCTTGCGACACCAGCACGCGCACGGCGGGGCGCGTCGACAACTTTTTTTCTCAACTTCGATCCTGTTTGTCATGCCCTGCATGGTACGGGCTTTAGAGCGGCCATGGCACGTGATTCGCGTCGGGAATGCGCACAAGCGGGGCGGGTCGGCCGTTAATAGCGAGTGGACGGATCTGGGAAACGGCGTTCCCGGCACGGCGGCGCGGCAGTGAGGACAGGCCGCCGCCGGGCCAATCGGAACCGACACCCAGGCCGGCTACGACGGGACTCGGCGAGTGGGCGGCGGCTTCGCCGCTCGGCTACGCCGGGCTTGCGTGTTGAGCCTGCCTGTCCGGGCGACAGTACACCGTGACCCAAGTGAAAGCACTCCCGCACCGGCCCGGCAGCAAGGGGTCGCTCGCTTTTGTTGAGGTTGACACACGGCCGCCGGCCCTGGTTGCACGTTGGTGCGCCGGGGGCGGCGGTGCGTGTGCGCGCTTGCGCGGGGGAGACCCACGGCTGAAAGCCGTGGGCTTCGGGGCGCGGGTCAGGTGGGCATGGCGGCGATGGCGGTGTCGTAAATGCGGCGGACTTTGCGGGCGGCGTCGAGCCAGGTGAGCTTGCGGACTTCGATCTCGGCGTTGCGGCGGAGCGTCTCGGCGAGCGGGGCGTGGCGGAGGACGGCGAGAATCTTGTCGGCAATGTCGTCGACGTTCCAGAAGTCGACCTTCAACGCGTGCTGGATGACCTCGCTGACGCCGGCGGTGCGGGAGATGATAATCGGCACGTCGTGGCGGATCGCTTCGAGCGCGGCGATGCCGAACGGCTCACTGACCGAGGGCATGACGTAGACATCCGCCATGCCAAAGACGCGGTCGACATCGGCCTGATCGAGGAAACCGGTGAACAGGACCTTGTGGCCCAGCCCTTCGCGGGCGGCGAGGCGGATGATGTCGGGCACCTTGTCGCCTGAGCCGGCGACGATGAACTTGACCTTCTCCTCGTGTTCGAGCACGCGCTTGGCGGCCTCGACGAAGTATTCCGGGCCCTTCTGCATCGTGATGCGGCCGAGGAAAAGGACGATGCGGTCGGCGGGCTGGATGGCGGCCTGTTTCGGGTCGTCCGGCCAGCGGACGTCGGGATGGTCGATGCCGTTGTAGACCACGTCGATGCGGTCGGGCTCGATGTCGTAGCGGTTGACCAGGATCGAGCGGGTGAGGTGGCTGACGGCGACGACGCGGACGGCGGCATGGAGGCCGCGGCGTTCGATGTCGAAGATGCGGTAGTCGATGGCTTCGCCGGCGCGGTCGAACTCGGTGGAGTGGACGTGGACGACCAGCGGCTTGCCGGTGGCGGCGGCGACGGCCATGCCGGCGGGGAAGGTCATCCAGTCGTGGGCATGGATGACGTCGAAGGTTTCCTGGTGGGCGAGTTGGAGGCAGAGGTGGGCGTAGCGGTGGCTGGAGGCGAGCAGGTCGGTGTCGCTGGCGCGTTGGGCGGCGGAGCCGGGCGTGGCGTGGAGGCGCGAGGCGGCGGGGTCGGGGGATGCGGGGAAGTCGGCGTCGAGGACGCTGGAGGCTTGGGCGGATGCGGATGCGTGGCGTGCGGCGGCCTGGGTGTGGAGTGCGGGGCCGCGATGGCCGTAGCCGCCGGGGACGGGGCCGTGAGGCGAGGCGGGGAGCTGTGCGGGGAGGTGGTGGAAGCGTGTGTGGGGGAAGCGGGGATCGGTGTGCGTGTTGGCACTGGCGGCGGGCGGCGTGGAGTCGGCGGCGTGGGTGGGCAGATGGTGAGCGGAGGGAGTGGGATGGGGGATGGGCGCGGTGGTGGTGGCGTGGGCCGGCTGGTTCGGTCGTTGGGGGACGACGCGGACGGGGGAGGCGGGGTCGGGCTGGACCGGGCGTGGGAGGACGAAGGTGATGTCGACGGGGAGTCGGTTCATCGCCTTGGTCAGGCCGTAGCAGGCGGTGCCGAGCCCGCCGGTGATGTGAGGGGGGAACTCCCACCCGAGCATGAACACGCGCATCGCATCTTCCTTGACTCACCGCCCCCCGCGGGCATGTCTCGCGACAAGCTTGGCACCTTAGCAGGGCGGGGGCGGGATCGCCAGCGGGGGAGGCGTTTCTCGTTTCGCGTTGCTGGTTACTCGTTTTGCGTTTCGGGGCCCCCAGCCCCCGCACAACTGGAAACGAGAAACCAGAAACTAGCAACCCGCTCCTCCACCCCGCTGCCGTGTGGCTTCGAAGAGGAGGATGGCAGCGGCGGCGGCGGCGTTGAGCGAGTCGACGGTTCGGCCGTGCATGGGAATGTGGACGCGGTGGCCGGCGGTGCGGTCGGCGGCGGCGAGCCAATGGTCGGCCAGGCCCACGTCTTCGGGGCCGATGACGATGGCGGTGGGGCCGGTGAGGTCGGCCTGCGTGTGGGGCAGGGCTTGGGCGAGGGTGCTGGCGGCGAGGCGCCAGCCGGCGGCGGTAAGGTGGTCGATGGCCTCGGCCTCGGTGGCGGCGATGACCGGGAGGGTGAAGACGGCGGCGGTGCTGGTGCGGATCGTGTTGGGGTTGAACGCGTCGACCACCGCCCCGGCGGCGACCACCGCCCCGCAGCCGGCGGCGTCGGCGGTGCGGACCATCGCGCCGAGGTTGCCCGGCTTCTCGATGCCCACGGCCACGAGGCAGAGCGGGGCCGACGCTGCCGGGGGCAGATCGTCCCACGTCCAGCGCGGCTGCTCGACCACCGCCAGCACGCCCTCGGGCTCGCGCACGTAGGCGATCTTGCGGAACACGGCCGGCGGCACGTCGGCAACCAAGGCCGCTTGCGACGCGGCCTCGGCCTCGGCTGGCGAGAGGTTGTGCGGGGCGAGCAGCTCCGGGCAGCGGTAAAGTTCGCGGATCGCCAGGCCGGCCGCGGCGGCGCGGGTCAGTTCGCGCCAGCCCTCGGCGATGAACAGGCCGGTCTTGCGCCGCTGCCGCTGCTCGCGCAGGCGCACCACCTGCTTGATGCGCGGGTTGGTGAGGCTGGTGATCTGGAGCGGTCGGGCCATGGGCAGATCGTAACAAGGGTTGGGGATGGGGAACCATTGACACCCTGCGCGGCCGGGCGTAGCTTCAAGTCGCCGGGTTGCGGACGGGGGAACCGGGCGGAAGAAGGAATTAGGCAGACGGATGTTACGGCCACCTCGTGCAACCTCGGCCGGCGGGTTCACGCTCATCGAGCTGCTGGTGGTCCTTGCGCTGGTGACGCTGCTGGTGGCGATGCTGCTGCCGACGTTGAGCAGCGCCCGCGAAGCGGCGCGGGGCGTGCAGTGCAGCGCGAACCTGCGGACGCTCCAGATGGGCTGGCTGATGGGGGTCGAAGAGTTCGGCGAACGCATTCCCTACATCCGCACCACCGTCCCTTCCAGCCATCCGCATCACACGTGGGTACGCCGGCTGCGGGCGATCTACCCGGACGTGCCGCAGATCTGGGGCAACAACACCATCTCGTTCAACGCCTGCCCGACCGTGCAGCGGCGGTACCCGGTGATGTTCTACGCCGGCAACGCGTGGTTCGGCTATGCGATCAATGCCCGCTGGCTGCCGCAGAGCGAAGCGACCCGGGCGGAAGACCTGCTGAGCGAGTTGCAGTCGTGGAGCGCGATCCGCCAGCCGGCGCGCTATCCCTGGCTGATGGATGCGGAGGTCTACCCTTTCGGCAGCGGCCACGCAGGCTGGCAGTTCGCCCCGTCCGAAGCCCAGGCGTTCCTCCGTCACTTTGGCGTCGGGCCGCACCATGCCGGGCGGACGGCGGCGAATGTGGCGTATGCCGACGGAGCGGTGCGAGCCGTGCCCATCGCCGACGTGCATGCCAACACGGTCGGCGGGGGCGACTTCGCGTGGTTTGAAAACCGCTGATGGCCGGGCGAGGCTGATCAGGCCAAGCGTGAGCAGCAGGAAGCAGACGGTGCATGTTGAACGAGCCGGGGGGAGCATTCCCAAACAAACCTCGACTCTCCCCGGCGCCAGAGCAGCGACACGCCGATCAACCCAGTACGGCACGCCTCTACGGAGCAGATGGGCGACAGTCTGGCACAAATCGCGCGGCTCGGCAAGGGTGGCGCTGGTTACTGCGCCTTGAGCCGTTCGCTTTATGGAGCTTTGAGCCGTTCGCTTTAAGCCTTCAGCCCGAATATCCCCTTCGTTCGGACTGTCGCTGGCTAACAGCTTAAAGCGAACGGCTCAAGGCTCAATAAGCCGTGAACCAGCGACAGGCCGAACGGTCGGAACATTCTGGCTGAAGGCTTAAAGCTGATGGCTCGAGGCTCATGACCGTCAGCTTTCGTACCGGGCGATCGCCTGCCGCCACTTGTGCTGAGCGCGCAGCAGGTGCTCGGCCGCCTCGCGTACGGCCCCGTGGCCGCCGGGGGCGAACGTGACGTAGTCGGCCGCGTCGCGCACGGGCTTGGCGGCGTCGGCGACCGTCATGCGGTAGGCGCAACGGTGCATGGCGGGCAGGTCCTGCAGGTCGTCGCCCATGTAGGCGGTCTGGTCGGCCGGCACGCCCGCCTCGGCCAACAGCCGTGCCAGCCCCGCCGCCTTGTCGGCCGCACCCTGCACCACCCGCGTGACGCCCACCTCCGCCATCCGCAGCGTCACCGCCCGGCTCGACCGCGAACTGAGCACCGCCACCTCGACCCCATTGTCCCGCAACAGCTTGATGCCTAACCCATCGCGGACGTGAAACCGCTTCGACTCCCGCCCCTGCTCGTCGAGCACGATCGCCCCGTCCGTGAGCACGCCGTCGACGTCGAGGACGAGGAGGCGGATGCGCTGGGGGTTGGGGGTTGGGGGTTGGGGGTTGGGGGAAGGCATTGGAAAGTTCTCAGGGGGTGAGGTTCAACGATGCTTGCAGGCGGTTGAGGCGGCGGCCGAGGCGGGCGAGGGCGTCGAAAAGTTCGTTCAACCGTTCCTGTAAGACATACCCAAGTTCGACGCAGACGATCAGCAGTGTTTCAACTTCGGCCAGCGAACCACGCGCGATGTGAAGATGACGCAGGTAGACCTTTCGGCCGCCGCCCGCCCATCCTTCCGCGATGTTGGCTGGCACCGACACCATGGCCCGCCGCAACTGCGACGTCAGGCCGAACCGCTCATCCTCCGGCAACTCCCGCGTCACCGCATACACGCGCTTCACCAGCGTCACCTCCTCCCGCCACACATCCAGATCACGATAACTCTGAATCTCACCCATCCGTCCCTCCCCAATCCCCAACCCCTAATCCCCAACCCCCCGCCCCCTCACCCCTCAATCACTTTCAACGCCGCCAGGTCCTGCACGTCGATCAGACCCACCGGCCGGCCGTCCTCGTCGACCACGGGAATCTCGTCGAAGCGGTGCTCGCGCACGACGCGCACCGCGTCACGCACCAACGCATCCACCCCCAGCGTCGTCGGCTTGGGGGTCATGATCCGCTCGATCGGGCCTTGCCAGACGCCCGGGCCCTGGCGGATCAACGCGGTGCGCAGGTCGCCGTCGGTGACGATGCCCGCCAGCTTGCCCGCTTCGTCGGCGATCAGCAACGCCCCGGCCCGGCGCAGGCCGCTCGCTTTGGCGTACCGCTCGGCCTCGGCGTAAGCCTGCTCAACGGTGCTGCTGCGCTCGATCAACGGCAGGTTGTCCGCCTCACCGCCGACCTTGAAGCGCATCGCCTGCGTGACGGGCATGAGTTGTCGGCCAAGCCCGCCGCCGGGGTGGAGCTTGCGGAACTGCTCGACGCCGAAGCTGCGCCGACGGGCGACCGTGAGCGCCAACGCGTCGCCCAGCGCGAGCATGGCCGTGGTGCTGGCGGTGGGGGCGAGGTTCAGCGGGCAGGCCTCGGTGACGTCGCCGATGCACAGCGCCACCGTGCACAGCCGGCCGAGGTCGCAGTCCGGCTTGCCGACGATCGCCAGCGTCGCCAGCCCGTCCTGACGGAGCAGCTCGGCGAGGGTGACGACTTCCTCGGTGTTGCCGCCGTAGGAGAGCAGCAGGGCCACGTCGCCGCGGCGGATTCGGCCAAGGTCGCCGTGCATCGCTTCGGAGGGATGGAGGAAGTGGCTGGGCGTGCCGGTGGAGGCGAAGGTGGCGGAGAGTTTCTGCCCGATCAGGCCGCTTTTGCCCAGGCCCGAGACGACGAGGCTGCCGGGGTGTGGTTGGCCGGCCTCGGCCTGGAGGACGAGGTCGACGGCGCGGTGGAAGCTGTCGTCGAGGGTGATGCGGCGGATCGCCTGGGCCTCTGCGTCCAGCACGCGGCAGGCGAAGTCGGCCTGGTCGGCGGTGTTCATCGAAACAGTGTCGAGTTTCTGACAGGGAGTTTCAAGTTAGCCGTCCCCTTGCGGCGACGCGGATGGCGATCGACATGCCGAACGACTCCGCGTCGACATGAAGTCGACGGCTAACAGCGGACTGCATTACTTGAAACCGGGGGGCCGAAGGCGGACACTATGCGGATGAGTGAATATCGCGTGCAGCTTGAGGCTTATGCCGGGCCGTTGGACCTGTTGCTTTACCTGGTCCGCCGGCACGAGATCGACCTGCACGACATCCCGGTCGCCAAGCTCACCGAGCAATATCTCGAGCACCTGAAGCTGATCGACCTGATGGACATGGACCAGGCGGGCGAGTTTCTGGTGATGGCGGCGACGCTGCTGGAGATCAAGAGCCAGATGCTCATGCCCCGGCCCGAGGAGGCGGCGGAAGGCGATGCCGACGACGCCGAGGCGGCCGAGGAGCGCGACCCGCGCTTCGATCTGGTGCAGCAACTGCTCGCCTACAAGCGGTACAAGGACGCCTCGCGCGCCCTGGAGCGTCAGCATGAGGACTGGAGCCAGCGGTTCGCGATACACCCCGTTCGCCCGCAGCAGGCTGAGCGCGCCGAAGGCGAGGCCGAGCCGGTCGAGCTGGATCTCGACGATGTGAACGTGATGGACCTCTGCCAGGCGTTCGCGCGGATGCTCGACGCGATCGGGCACCAGGGCGATCACCAAGTGACGGTGGACGACACGCCGATCTCGCTGCACGCGGCGGACATTTTCGACCGCCTTCAGCGGGAAGGGGCGATGACGTTGCAACAGATTTTCGTCGGCCGATCGAACCGCGGTGAGATGATCGGCCTGTTCCTGGCGACGCTGGAGCTGGTGCGCGAGAACAAGGTGCGTGTCGTGCAGGGTGACGTCGACAGCGAGATCCGCCTGGAGCCGCGGTCCGACGAAGAACAGGCGGCGCTGACGCAGCAGCATGACGCGGCCACGGACTGGCGCGACCCGGAGACGGGCGAGATGCAATACGACTGGCCGGACGAGGGCGCCCGCCGGCGTGCCCAGCGCCGGGCCGACCTGCGGGCGAAGCGCGCCGCGGGCGAAGCGGTGGACGAGGCGGAGGAAGTGGAGTACGGCGACGAGGTCGATGAGCCGGCCCCGGAGGCGGCGGACGAGGACGAAGACCTGCTCGACGACGAGTAAACGAACGAGGCCGTGCGACTTCAGTCGCACGGACCAGGGCTCCCCCAGACATCACTCCACCCCGGCAGTCGCTTCAACGCGTGGCCCCTCCGTGGTGAACAGAGCCTGCCCCGGTTGGCGCTGGCGTCGGCCGTGGACCATCAGGCCCGGTCGGCCGCAGCTTTGGCCCGCGGTCTGACGGTTGTCGGGGTGGCGGTAGCCGACGCGGACCATGCGGCGCATGTCGTCGGTGGTGTTGATGTGTGAGCCGTGAAGGGTGTGGATGCTGAACAGCACCACGTCGCCGGCCCTGGCGGGGACGGCGGTGGTGTTTTCAAGGCTGTACTGCTCGAACGGCAGATGCGGCGTGCAAGGCTCGCCCGTGGCGGGATCGCGGACGACGTGCTCAAGCGGGCCATCACGGTGCGAACCGTCGACGAAGCGGATCTCGCCGTTGGCATGGCTGGTGTCGTCCAGATGTACGAGCACGTCGACGAACCGGCCGTCCTCATGTTGATAGAACGCCCAGTCCTGGTGCATCGGGAACGGATGGCCGGACTCCGGCGGCTTGACGTGCATGGTCGAGTGATGCAGCTCCACCGGGCCGTCGACCAGGTCGGCGATCGCGGCGGCCAGCGGGCTGTGCGTCACGCCCTTCATCCACGCCTCGCTGTAAAAATGCAGATCGTGCATGGCCACCAGTTGCGACCGCTGCTCCGTCGCCTCGTCCATGTACTGCTTTCGCCACGGTCCGGTCCAGCCCTTGCTCCGGTCGGCCCAGGTGTCAATCAGCCAGTTCAGATCGTCGCGCATCGCCTGGGTCTGCGTCGCGTCGAACATGCCCGGCAGGTGCAACCACCCGCGATCCTGGTAAAAATTCACTTGCTCCTGGCTGAGCATGGCAGCGTCTCCTGTGGGACTCTGATGTTCCATTCCCCTGAACTTCGTCACTGATCGCGCCAACCGCACGCAACACGTCGTCATCGTAGAATACGGACCGCCCGCCGCAAGGGGCGGCGTTCGCCAATTATTGGTAGGAATTCAATCCCCATGCCGAGCCGCATCCCCGAAGGCCAGACCCGTTGGCCGTTGCGAGCGACGCCGAAAATCGCCATCGCCGGGCAGTTCGCGTTGACGGATCGTGACTTTGCGCACCGGTACCGGTCGCCCACGCACGCGTTGCATCTGCACGAGTACGCGGGGTGGATCCGGTTTGAAGGCGCCGCCCCACACCGCCTGACGCCGGGCACGTTGACCTTGTCGCCAGCGGGCCGGTCGACGGCGTACGCCCTGGACGCGCCGGGCCGGCACTGGTGCATTCACTTTAAGCCGGCGCGGGCGCAGGGGGCGTCGGTGGGCTTGCCGTGGCTCGTGCCGCCAGGGCCGGGGCGGGCGTACCAGGCGGAGCGTTTCGCCCGGGTGGCGGCGCTGCTGGTGCAGTCAAAGCGGGATCGCCAGCAGCCGACACTGCTGCGTCATGCCGCCGCCGCCGCGTTGCAGGAACTGTTGCTGTCGCTGCCCCTGGCGTCCACGGCCGGCCCCACCGCCTCGCGCACGACCGAGGCCGATGCCGCGATCGAACGACTGCTGGCGTGGATCGACCAGCACATGGACGAGCCGGTGACCGTGCCCGCCCTGGCGCGACAGGCGGGATTGAGCCAGAACTATCTTGCCCGCCGGTTCCGCGAGCGGTTCGGACTCACGATTCAGCGCCATCTGCTCGAACGTCGGATCGAGCAGGCCCAGTTGCTGCTGGCGACCACCGACCTGCCGGTGAAGGCGATTGCGGCACGCGTCGGCATTCCCGACCCGCACTACTTCAACAAGCAGTTTCGCCGACTCACCGGCTCAAGCCCGTTGCGGGCCAGGCAGATCAGCCGGTGGGCGTTTCATGATCGCGCCTGAGCCGACACCACTTGGAACGTCGACGCCCAACGGATCGTCCGCCACCGCGCATCGGCATAGACTGGCCTGCGATGACGCAGCAAGCGATCGAACAACCGGGCGAAACGGTGCGTGTGCCCTGGACGCTGTGGATCGGGCTGGCGCTGTGGGGCGTGGCCCATGCGCTGCTGTGGGTGGACGTGATGCAGCGCGGCGGGGTGCTGATGCCGTACGACGTGGTGACGTTTGATGAACTGCCCGAGCCGGTCGGCCGGATCGAGCAGGCGGGGCGATGGATGGCGGTGAACGTCACGCCCGTCTGCTGGCTGGCCTACCTGCTGGTGGCCGACGGGGCGCTGACCTGGCTCGCCCGGCGGCGGGCGCAGCCGCAACTCAGCTCCATCCGCAGCCGGCCCAACCGCTTCGCCATCGCCTGGCTGACGAGCATCCCCGTCTGGTGCTTCTTCGACTGGATCAACTTCTACTGGATGGACGCCTGGCGGTACCACGGCCTGCCGGACGTCTTCACACAGCGGTTGCTGGGCTACTTCCTCGCCTTCGCCGCGATCTCACCGGGCATGTTCATGGCGGCGCAGTTCTGGCAGCAGATGGGGCTGCGTCGGCTGCGCTTGGCCGGGCCGGCGCCGACGGCGGCGTGGGCGCTGACGCTGGGGCCGCCGACGGTGATTGTCACGGTGGTGATGACGCTGCTGCTGGCCGGGCGGGGTGTGGCAGGGCCGCTGGATTCGCAGGCGTTTGCGGTGGTCACGGCCGGCGTGCTCGTGGGGCCGGCGGCGGCGGCGCTGCTGTGGCGGCAGCCGCGGGAAACGGTGGCGGTGCTGATCGGGCTCAGCTTTCTGGCGTGGACGTTGATCGCCCGCGATCCGCTGTCGAACCTCACGCTCTGGGTGGGGCTGATCTACCTGCTGGACCCGCTCAACGGGCGTCTGGGCATGCCGAGCCTGTTGCGCGACTGGGGCGCGGGGCGGTTCGGCCGAACGGCGGCGCTGTTCGCCGGCGGGGCGACGTGCGGACTGCTGTGGGAGCTGTGGAACTATTGGGCGCTGACCAAGTGGACCTACCACCTGCCGTTCCTCGGCCGACTGGAGCAGTGGTCCTATTTCGAGATGCCGCTGCTGGGGTTCCTCGGCTTTCTGCCCTTTGCGGCCGAGTGCTGGGTGGTGTTGAACACGATCCTGGCGGGGTTCGCTTGGCTGGGGTTGCGGGTGGCCGAGCGGTTACCGGACGAGGAGGCGATGTTTTGACGGTTTGCGTGGGATACCGGTTGTGCCGTTCAAGCTGACGTGTGCAGGTGGTCGATGCGCAGGGGTATGAATGGCATTGCATCCACAGCCGGTTCGAACGCGCACCTGATGCAGGAGGTGGGCATGCGGGTGGCCTCCAAAGCGATGGACATCGCGCGCGAAGAAGGCGCGGCGGTGGAGAAGCTGCTGGAGAAGGCGAGCGAAGTGCAGGAGCAGGGCCGTGGCGGCGACGGTGAGCCGTCGAGCGTGGGCGGGCGGATTGATGTGACGGGGTGAGCGAATGAACCCACGGACAGAGTCCGTGGGCTTCGGCTTACTTACTCTCCGACCACGTCGCGCACGGCGGCGAGCACCGCATCGTGAATCCTGCCGTTGGTGGCGACGATCCCGCGGTTGGCGTCGAGTTGTCGGCCGTGCTTGAATTCGAGCGGCTTGCCGGCGATGTCCGTCACCTGGCCGCCGGCCTCTTGCACCACGATCAGCCCGGCCGCGTGGTCCCAGATCTTTTCCCGGTAGCCCGGGCGCGTGGGCAGGCGGAGGTAGATCGCCGCGTCGCCCCCCGCCACCGCCGCATACTTCGCCTGGCTGTCCATCCGCACGGGCTCGGCGGTGATGCCCAGCTTGTGGGCGATCTGCACGGACTGATCCTGGTCGGAGTGGCCGGCCTCGACCGACTCGCAGAAGTTGGCCGCGGCCGGGTCGGCGACATCGCTGACGCGCACCGGTTGCAGCTCGAACTCGCCCTCGGCCGAGAGCGGCGCCATCCACGTGCCCTCGCCCCGGCTGGCGACCAGCAGCAGGCCCGTCTCGATCCGGCCGGGCACGGGGAGGTTCGGGCAGCCCAAGGCGCCGAAGACGACTTCGCCATCTTCGATCAGCGCCAGGGCGATGGCGTACTGTTTACCGCGCAGAAAGCCTTTCGTGCCGTCGATCGGATCGAGCGTCCAGAACCGGCCGGTCGCCCCGCCCTCGCCATGGCCGCGGTCGATCCAGGCGAGCACCTGCGGTTCATCCGCCAACGACTGCACCGGGTCGATCCGCTGCACCTGCTTCACCACCGCCTCGCGCAGTCCCGCATTGCCCGGCTCGCGCAGCTCGTGCGAATCCTCCTCCCCCACCACCGGGTCGTCGGGAAACCAGCGCTCAAGCACGGCACAGACCACCGCCTGCGAAGCGAAGTCGGCCACCGTCACCGGGCTGCGGTCCTTCTTCGTCAACGTGTCGGCGGTGACCAGGTCGCGCTGCACGGCCTGCGTCACCTGCGCCGCCCGGCTGACTGCGTCGATCGCCGCTTCCAGTTCCTGCATCGGTTCGTGGGTGGTCATGTCGTCGCTTGCTCCATGGGTGCGTGCGGAGGCGAATGGTAGCGGACTGGTCACTTCGGGGAAAAGGGGCCGAGGGGTCAAGTGAAAGGCAGGGGAAGTTACGTCTCCACTCCTTCACTTGGCCCCTTGGCCCCTCGACCCCTTGGCCCCTCCTCTCTCACGCATAACTGTGCAGCCCCGCCAGCAGCAGGTTCACGCCCCAGTAGCACCAGAGCATCGCAAAGAAACCCAGCACGCTCAGCCAGGCGGTCACCAGCCCGCGGTTGCGCACGCCAAGCCGGGCATGGATGGCGATGAGGTAGACGATCCACGTGATCAGCGCCCACGTCTCTTTCGGGTCCCACGCCCACCATCGGCCCCAAGCGTGGTCGGCCCAGTAGGCGCCGAGCATGATGCCCACGCCCAGCGTCCAGAACGCCAGTTGCAGTACGATCAACTGCGCCTTGTCCAGGTGGTGCAACAACGCCGCCCGACCACGAACCGGAACCACGTCGCCCTCGGCGTCAAACGCCCCCACCCCCGCCGCGGCAAACCGCGGCACGTGCGGCGCACCGGACGCCATCGCAATGTCAGACCCCCCGTTGCCGCTCCCCCCCGCCGGCGGCTGCGGCCCGCCGCCTTTGCCGAAGTAATGCACGCCCAGGTAGAACAGGCTCATCACGAAGCCCAGCGCGATCATCGCATAGCTGGCCAGCACCACGTTGACGTGGATGTAGAGGATGCGGCTGGTGGTGAGGATCGCCGCGACCGGGCCCGCCTCGTGCGAGGGGATCTGAATCATGTGGGCCGTCAGCAGCGTCACCGCCCCCAGTGCCGCCGCCGCCGCGCCGAACAGCCACTGCCGACGCGCCACCATCAGCACCAGCCCCAGCAGCACGCCAAACCACGCCACCGCCACGAACGATTCATACTGATTGTGGATCGGCCAGCGCTGCGTCAGCACCGCCCGCGCCGCAATGCCCGCCGAGTGCACCGCGAACCCGACCAGCAGCAGCCCCAACCCCGTCATCGCCACCCACCGCCGACCAACCGCGAACGCAATCAGCAACGCCACCATCGCCAGCAGGTAGCCCCAGAAGCCGATGGTGAACCGGCTGGTCGCGTTGTAGATCGACTCGATCTGCAACTGATAGCTCGGCGGATACGTCGCCGCGTTCACCTGCGGCAACTGCTCGGCCAGTGTGGCCAGCGCAGCGTTCACCGCGTCGGCGTCGGCGCGCTGCCAGGCGTCCGCCAGTCCGGCGAACTGCTCACGCACCGCCGCGGCCGCGGCCGGATCGCTCACGGGCAAGTCAGCGACTTCGAGCATCAGCGGGTGATGCCAGCGGTCACGACCCTCGGCCGGGCTGATCATGTTCAACCTTGCCCCCACCTGATCGAACGCGATCGTCGAATTGTTCACCGCCCGCTGCGCGTCGAACAGCCGCAGGTCCGCGCCCTGCCCGCGCAACATCGCCTGCACCGCCGGCTCGGCGACCATCCACGGCGCGATCTGCCCCCAGCGCAGCCAGGCGTCGGCGTCAGTCAACCGGGCGTGCAGGGCTGGGTCGTCCGCTGCCACGTGTGCGAACATCGCATCGAGGTCGACCAACTGAAGCAGTTGCTGGCGCAGCGGGAGCACTTCGACGCGGATGACCGGCTTGTCGAAGTAGTAGCGCTTGTTGAAGAGCATGTCGAGGTAGGTGAACGTCGGGTCGTACCGCCGGCCGGTGATCGGGTCGCGCCACTGCGGCTTGCCGTAGATGCGGTTGAGCTCTTCGCGGGCCAGCGTGTCGACGATCTTCGCCCGGCCGCCGTCGAAGGCCGCCAGCTTTGCGAAGGCGCTGACGTCGACCTGCGCGGCGAAGTCGGCGTGGGCGGCGCGGTCGAGCGGGGCCTGCTCGTGGTGGTGCAGTTCGTGCAGTTGCTCCAGCGCGAGGCGCGGCGGCGCGGCGTCAGGCTCGGCATGCGTCGCGTGCGGCTGCGGTGCGGCGGCGTCGGCGAGGGCGAGGCCGGGCAAGATGGCCATGAGCAGCAAGGCAAGAGCGACGGCGGGATGATGGGAGGCGTGCAGGGAAGTCATGGTCGTTTTCTGTTCTAGGGGAGTGTTGATTGTACCGCTTCTGACTTCCCTCCCTCCGGGAGGGGTTGGGGGAGGGTGCTTCCGGACGCCTTGTGTTCTCGGCGCGAACGGTGCATCAGGGCGGCCGGTGATCCCCTCCCCCCGCCCCTCCCAAAGGGAGGGGAGTTGAATACGTCCGCCTTCATACCGCCGTCGGTTCGCGATCACGTTCGCGCGGCGAACCGTTCGCCCCGGGCGTCGGTGGGCGCGGCCGATCGCGCTCGGCCAGCTCGCGCTGGAGGCGCCGCTTCTCGCGGTGCACCAGCCAGGGCTTGACGTAGAACGCCCACGGGATGCCCGCCGCCACCAGTACGGCACCGAGTGCGACGATGTGGATACCCACGTTGTTGCCGATGCCCACGATGGTGAACCGCTGTTGATTCACAAACCGTCCCTGCGCGTCGCGGGCCTCGGCGGCGGGGTCCTGCGCTTGCGGCGGGTCCCAGCCGGTCTGGCTGATCTTCACCCGCTTCAGCGCCGGCCACATCGGCCCGCCGATCGCCGCGTTCGTGCGGTAGTTGATCGGATGGTTCATGTGCACGCGGTGGCGCTCGGGCTGGTCGTGGATCAGGCCGTCGGCATTGCGGTCTGCCAGCAGCAGCTCGGCGGTGAAATCCTGCGGGATCTGCGAACCGGGGTAGGGCGTCATCTCGAAATGCTCCAACGCCATCGCGAACGGCAGCTCATACCGCCGACGGCTGAACGCAAGCTGCACCTGCTGTTCTTCCGGGAGATCCACAATCACCGGCCGATGCACCTGGTCGGGATACTTCGGGTAACGCATATGCCTCAGCCAGACCAGCCGGCTCCACGGCCCGCCGTCTTCAGCCGGGCGGTCGACCTCGATCAACACCGGCAGCAGCGAACGCAGGTACGTCCCCTCCTCCGCCGCATCGCGCTCCGCCCGCGGCGTCGGCACGGGCTCGAGTATTCGACCGGCGGCGGGGAGTACGTCTTCGATGTAGAGCCAGTTCAGCGGCCCGACGCGGCGCGGCAGCGGCACGCGCCGCTCGGGCAGCGTGGCCGTCTCCGTCGGCAGGCCCGGCAGGCGGACGATCAGGCTCAGCTCCTCCGCATTCGGCCCGTCGGCGATCAGGTGGTAATGCACCCGCGTGTTGTCGAGGTAGACGATGCGCACGGCCGGGTCCGGGTCGCGGCGCTGGCCAATCGGCGGCGCGGCGGGGTCGTCGGTGGGCACGAAATCCTGCGACCGCTCGGGGTAGCGGTGCATCGCCAGGCGGGTGAACCGCTCGCCGCCGGGCGTGGCGATGTCCACCAGGGCTCGCGTGTCGCGGGCGTTTTCGTAGCCGGGCGTGACGAAGGGCATGCCGTAGTCGCCCAGGTCGCGGACGGTGAAGGTGTAGCCCAGTTCGTCGAGCGTGATCGTCTGGCCGGGCTCGACGTTGTTGTAAACGCGGCGGAAGTCGTGCTCGGGCAGTTCGATGATCAGGCCGTGCCGGCCGTCCACATCGGCGGTAAGGTCTTCGATGCGCTGGGCACTGGGAGCGACGAGGTATTCCACGGTGTAGATCGACTGTTCGAGCACGCGGTCGGCGGGGCTGTCGGCGGCGAGGGTGACCTGCTGCGTGGCGCTGGGCCCGTCGGCGGTGCCCAGCGCCAGCCGGACGGCGGGGCTGGTGGTGGTCGCTGCAGCGAGGTCGGCGCGGTCGCGGATGGGACGCCAGCTTGGTTCGAGGTCGCCGTAAGGCTCGAAGCCGGGGATGCTCACCCGCACGCCGGGCCCGAGCAGTTCGCGTACGGCCGGGTGGTCGGAGAGGTCGATGTCCAGCTCGCCCAACGCATAATCGTTGTAGCGCGGCAACTCCGGCAGCGGGGCCATCGTCTGCCGGCCGTCCACGGTGATGTAAAGCGCCGGCTCATGGGCGTCGTAAAAAACGTGCTCGAACGTGCCGCCGAGGTCGCGGCGCCAGAGGATGGTGTCGCCTTCGACCTTGAACCGGCCGTAGAACATCGCCCCCAGCGCGATCACCACGATGCCCGTGTGCACGGTGAGGACGCCGAGGTTGGCGAACTTGAACTCGATCCGCCGCACGGTCGCCCAGACCATGTTCAGCACGAACAGGAACAGGATCACCTTCATCGGCCACCACGCGTAAAACTCCAGCTCCGTCATCTCCAGCCCTGGCAGGCGATAGATCACCGTCGCCCGGTGCGCCACCAGCCCCGGCACCGCCGCAAGCTGCTCGTACGCCGTATACCCCCCGCTCACCCCCACCGCCATGCCCACCGCCAGCAGCGCCAGGCAGATCGCCACCCGCCCGTACCACGGCAGCACGGTCAGATGGCGCAGCACGACCCAGCTCGCCACGGCCGGCAAGCCCATCGCCACCACTGCCACCAGCAGGTAGGCCCCGGCGAGGGCGAGGTAGAAGAAGGGGATCGTCGCGGCCACGCCATAGAGCGCGACCCCCGTCAGCAGGATCACGGAGAGGGTGATGGAGCTGAACGCCCGGGTCAGCCACCGCAACGGGGCCGGCAACGACAGGTCGGCCTGTTTGACACGTTCGTACTTGGCACTCACAGGATTTCCGCGCAGCGAAGGAGGGACGAAAAACAAAAGATGGCGCGCTCCGGATAGCGTAGCCGCTGCGGCATGAGCGGGTCAACCGGACAGAGCCAAGCGCCTCCGGCCACCCTGCACCCTGGCGACGTCAGGCGGGATCCGCCGGATGCGGAGTTTCGCGCGAAGGCCGCCAAGAGCGCGGAGATCGCAGAGGACGGAGAAAGAGTTGGAGCCACGGATACACGCAGATCGGCCTTTAGCCCCGCAGCGCAGCGGAGGGCGCGGGAACCGTGCGTCACCGGCGGCCGCGC
>JBBDPC010000076.1:0-23277 GCA_040876735.1 Phycisphaeraceae bacterium
GGTGGTAGTAGTCTTCGCGGTGAAGCATCATGACCACGTCGGCGTCCTGCTCGATCGAGCCGGACTCGCGCAGGTCGCTCATGCGCGGGCGGTGGCCCTCGCGGCCTTCGGCCTGGCGGTTGAGCTGGCTGAGGCAGACCACCGGCACGTTCAGCTCGCGCGCCAGCGCCTTGATGCCCCGGCTGATGTTCGACACTTCCTGCTGGCGCGACTCGGCGCCCGGCGCGGACATGAGCTGGAGGTAGTCGATAAAGATGCACTTGATGTCATGCCGCGCCGCCAGCCGGCGTGACTTGGCGCGCAGTTGCAGCAGCGTCAGGCCCGGCGTGTCGTCGATGTAGAGCGGCGCTTCGCTCAGCTCCCCCACCGTCAGCGACAGCTTGGCGAAGTCGTCGCCGCTGAGCATGTTGCGGCGAAGCTTGTGCGAGTCGACCCCCGAGCGGGCGCAAAGCAACCGCTGGGCGAGCTGCTGCTTGCTCATTTCCAGGCTGAACACCGCGCACGACTGATGCGACGTGGCGGAAATGTGCTCGGCCATGTTCAGCGCAAACGCCGTCTTGCCCATCGACGGCCGGGCGGCGACGATCAGCAGTTCGCCCGGCTGCATGCCGTTGAGCATCTCGTCCATCTCGAAAAAACCGGTCTCGATGCCCGTCAGCGACTTGCCGTCTTCCGCTTCCAGCCGGTCGAACGTCTCCTGCAAGAGCACCTTGAGTTCGGCGGCGTCGGTGTCCTCGCGTCCCTCGGCCAACTCGAAGATGTCGCGCTCGGCGCGGTCGAGCAGGTCGCCCGTGGGCTCGGCGGAGTTGTAGCATTCGTAGAGAATCCGCCCCGCCGCGTCGATCAGCCGGCGAAGCACCGCCTTTTCACGCACGATGCCCGCGTAGTAGGCGGCGCTGGCGGCCGAGGGCACCGCCTCGGCCAGTTCGATCAGATACTCCACGCCGCCGACGTCGTCGAGCTGCTGCTTGTCCGCCAGCCGCTGCTTGAGCTGCACCATGTCGATCGACTGGTGCTTGTCGTAGAGTTCGATCAGCGTTTCGTAAATGGCCGTGTGCGACGGCTGGTAGAAGTCGTCGGCCCCCTTGATGAGCTGGAGCACTTCGCCGCAGACCCGCCAGTCGAGGATCATCGACCCCAGCAGCGCCGCCTCGGCCTCCAGGGCGTGCGGCGGCAGCTTGTCGAACAGCTTCGTCAGCTCGACCTTCCGCGGTTCGAACGTCTCGCGTTGTCTCCCGTTTCCTGTGGCCATGTCGGTCTATCGTCGCCGCGCACCGGCGATCTGACAAGCGCTGCGATGACAGTTGTTCGTCACTGGTGGAGCGACGTGGAAAACCTGTCGGCCAAGGGTTTGCACGCACCCTCCATTAGCCCCGCTGCGCAGCGGAGGGGTGGGAACCGTACGTCGCCGGCGGCCACCCCTCCGCTGCGCTGCGGGGGCTAACGGCGGACGCGCCACGTGTCTGCGGATTTTTCACCACACGCTCACGGCGACCAGACCGAGCCGTCGGGCAACCGCGCCAGCGTCCAGGCGGTGTGCTTGACCTGCTCGCCGTCCTTGCACGCATGGCGGGCCGCGGCGGCCTCGTCGAAGTCGATCCCCAGGCCGGGGCGGTCGTTGGCATAGACGTAAGGCGGCTCGAGCGCGGGCGTGCCGGGGAAAACCTCGCCCTCGCCGGCGGGGCGGGCGCCCCATTCCTGGATGCCGAAATTGGGGGCGACCATGCTCATGTGAACGTTCGCCGCCACGCCCGGCGGCGCCAGGTCGCCCGGGCAATGCCAGGCGGTGCGGACGCCGAACGCCCCGGCCGTGTGGATCAGCTTCAGGCAGGGCGTGATCCCGCCGAGCATGGCTGGGTGGACACGGACGAAGTCGATCAGCCGGCCGGCGAGCAGCGGCGTGATCTGCTGCGGATGGCTGAACAGTTCGCCCAGCGCGATCGGCGTGGCGCACTGTGCCCGCAACTGCGGCAGGTAGTCCGCATGCTCCGGCGCGAGAATGTCTTCCAGGAAGAACAGGCCGTAAGGCTCCAGCGCCTTGGCAAGCTGGATCGCGTCCGGCGGCGCGAGGCGCGAATGGATGTCGTGCAGCAGTTCCACCTCATCGCCCAGCTCACGGCGCAGATGCTCGAACAAGGCGGGGATGGTCCGCAGCTTGGCACGGGCGTCGTAGTAACTGCCCGGCAGCGAACCCTTCGGCCGACGCGCGGCATCGGGCGTCGCCCCGGCGTAGCCGTCCTGCTGGCAGCGGATGTAGGCGTGGCCCTGCGCCAGTGCGTCGCGCACCTTTTCGGTGATCGCCTCGGGCGTCTTGCCGCCGACGTGGGTGTAGACCGCCACGCCCGTCCGGCAGGCGCCGCCCCAGAGCTGGTAGCAGGGCATGTCGGCGAGCTTGCCCTTGATGTCCCACAGCGCCATGTCGACGCCGGCGATCGCGGCGTTGAGCACCGGGCCCTGCCGCCAGTAGCCGTTGAACATCATGCTCTGCCAGAGGTCTTCGATGCAGCGCGGATCCTTGCCGAGCAGGAACGGCTTGAGCGCGGTGGTGACGGCGGTGGCGACGGTTTCGTGGCGATAGGTGAACGTCGCATCGCCGAGGCCGGTCAGTCCCGGCTGGTCCGTCTCGACGCGCACGACGGTCAACCGCGGGCCGCCCGGCTGCGTGTGGAACACTTTGACGTCGGTGATTTTCATGGCAAATGTGGGATGGAGAATGGTGAATGTCGGATGGCGAATGGAGGGCGCTTCGGAACATGCGACATCCGCGATCCGACATCGCCCATCCCGTCACTCGATCTCGTTGTCCGCCAGCCAGCGTTCGGCGTCGATGGCGGCCTTGCAGCCCATGCCGGCGGCGGTGATGGCCTGGCGGTAGACGGCGTCGGCGACGTCGCCGGCGGCGAAGACGCCTTCGATGTTCGTCGTCGAGCGGTACGGGTCGGCGAGCTTGACGTACCCCTTGTCGTCCAGTTCGAGGTTCGAGCCGTCGAGAAACTGCGTGGCCGGCGTGTGGCCGATGGCCAGGAACAGGCCCTTGACGTCCAGCTCCGACGCCTTGCCGGTCTGGAGGTTTTTCAGTTGCAGGCCTGTCACCCTTTCGTCGCCGTGGACGTGGGTGACCACGCTGTCCCAGACCATCTGGGCCTTAGGATTGTCCAGCACGCGCTGCTGCATGACCTTGCTCGCGCGCAGTTCGCTGCGGCGGTGGATGATGTAGACCTTGCTGGCGAACTTGGTGAGGTAGCTCGCTTCTTCCATGGCGGTGTCCCCGCCGCCGACCACGGCCAGCGGCTGGTCACGGAAGATCGGCAGCGCGCCGTCGCAGACCGCGCAGGCGCTCACGCCGCCGCCGGAGCGCGCCAGCCGGCCTTCGCTTTCCAGGCCCAGCCAGTTGGCGGTGGCGCCGGTGGCGATGATGACCGTGTGCGAGCGGACGACCTGGCCGTCGGCGGTGTGCAGCTTGAACGGGCGCTGGTCGAAGTCGCATTTGACGATGTCTTCGGTGACGATGCGTGTCTCGAAGCGTTGGGCCTGCTTCTTGAACGCGTCCATCATCTCCGGCCCGCGAATGCCGTCGGGGAAGCCGGGGTAATTTTCGACCTCGGTGGTGAGCATGAGCTGCCCGCCGGGGAGGATCAGGTCCGGGTCCTGCTTGGGCTTGCCTTCGTAGACGATCGGGTCGAGGTTGGCCCGCGCGGCATAGATCGCCGCCGTCCAACCGGCCGGGCCTGAGCCGATGATCGTGACCTTTTCCACCGCCGCGCCGTTGTGTTGTGCATCAGAAGCCATAGCGAGCGGATTGTAGCAAGTGCGGGCGGACTCCGACGCCGCCGGCGATGCGCCCACGCCCGCCTCTGAGGCGCGCCGCGACGAAGAGCGGGATGAGTCAATGACAAATGACAAAACTCAAATGGCAAATGCAAGCCACGGCAAGCCGGTAATGACATTTGTCATTTGAGCTTTGTCATTGGAGCTTCACCCATCCCGCTCTTCGTTGCTTTGCTCCTCAGAGGCGGGCGTTTTTCTGACCTCCGACTTCCGCGCATAAAAAAACCGCCGAGCGAGGCGGAGATTTATGGAAGAGAAAATAACGCTTACTTCGTAGCCGATGTTGCATCGGCGCTGCCTTCGCTCGGCGATCACACAGAGATGAACGTCTTTTGCTTGTCGGCCACCTCCTTTCCACAAGTAAGTATCACCGTCTGCTGCTTCTATTGTCATTGGCCCGCCGCCGGGGGTCAAGCTTTTTTCGCCCGGGGCTTCCGGGGGCGGAGCAGGCCGTGGAGCGTTTCGAGGTTCACCGCGTCCCACGGCCGGCCGTCGGGGGCGTCGGCCTTGGGCGTTTCGAGGATCTTGGGCACGTCGCGGAACGCCGGCTCGTTGAGGATCGCCTCGAACGCATCCAGGGCGATGTGGCCGTGGCCGATGTGCTCATGGCGGTCGACCCGGCTGCCCAGGGGCGTCTTGGAGTCGTTGATGTGCAGCACGCGCACGCGGTCGAAGCCGACGACGCGGTCCACCTCGCGCAACACCGCGGCGGCGCCTTTGGCGGACGTGAGGTCGTAGCCGGCCTCGATCATGTGGGCCGTGTCGAGGCAGACGCCGAGGCGGTCGCTCGCTTCGACGCCGTCGATGATGGTGCGCAAGTGTTCCAGCCGGTGGCCGAGGCAACTGCCCTGCCCGGCGGTGATCTCCAGGCAGGTGACGACGCTGAGGTCAGGCAGCGCGGCATGCAGTTCGTCCATCGCTTCAACGACGCGCTGCAAGCCGGCCGACTCACCTTCGCCCAGGTGCGCCCCGGGATGCGTGACCAGCCAGGGAATCGCCAGGCGGTCGCAGCGGACCAGCTCTTCGTGGAACAAGGCGATCGACTTCGCCCGTCCCTCCGGCTTGGGGCTGGCGAGATTGATCAGATAGCTGTCGTGACTCACCGGCTGCTGAATGCCGGTGGCGGCGAGATGCTCGTGCCACGCGGCGACCTGCTCGTCCTTGAGCGGCGGCGCTTTCCACTGGCGCTGGTTCTTGGTGAAGATCTGCACGCTCTGCATGCCCAGGTCGCGGGCCTCGACGAGAGCGTGGTGCATGCCGCCGGCGATGGAGAGATGGCTGCCAAACATGCGGACATGGTAAGGGAAATGGCGGATGTGGGATGTCGAATGCAGCGGACATCCGCGATCCCCCATTTCCCATCCGCCATTCCCCCCGCCCCCTACTCGGTCTGCACGCCGAGGCGTTCCATCAGTGCGTCGAACTGTTCGAGCGAGTAGAACTCGACGCTCATCGTACCGCTGCCCTTCTTTCGGCCGGGGCGGATGCGCACCTTCGTCTTGAGCTGCTCGGCGAGCTGCTGCTCGAGGTCCGCCAGGTAAGCCGAGCGAATTTTCCCGCCGCCCGCCTTCGCGTCGCCAGCGGCCTCCCCGTCGCCGCCCTGCCGCTCCGGGTCGACAAGCTGACGCACCAACTGCTCGACCTGACGCACCGACAACCCCTGCCGCACCGCCCGCTCCGCCACAAGCCGCTGCTGGCTGGCGTCCGATAAGCCGGCGATGGCCCGGGCCTGGCCCATCGACAGCGTCTGCCGAAGCAGCATGTCGCACACTGATTCGTCTAAGTTGAGTAATCGCAACAGGTTAGATACGGTCGACCGCTCCACGCCCACGCGGCTGGCCACCTCGTCGTGGCGCAGGTCGAACTGGTCGATCAGCCGTTGGAAAGCCTGCGCCCGTTCGATCGGGTTCAGGTCCTCACGCTGCAGGTTTTCGATCAGGGCCCATTCAGCGAGCTGGCGGTCGTCCAATTCGCGGACCAAGGCGGGCACCTGCTCGAGCTTCGCGAGCTGGGCGGCGCGCCAGCGCCGTTCGCCGGCCACGAGTTCGTAGGCGATGTCACCGCCCTTCCCGCCCCTACCCCCGGAAGCGCCCCCAGCTTCGCCCCCCACCGGCCGCACGATGATCGGCTGCATGATGCCGTCGCGGGCGATCGAGTCAGCCAGCCGTTGCAGCGCCTCCGGCTCAAACTGCTGGCGTGGCTGGTGCGGGTTGGGCCGGATCGCGGTCACCGGAATCCGCTGCAACCCGTCCGCCACGGTCGCGCTCACCCCCTTCGCCGTCGCCTGGGCCGACGAGGGCGCCGAGGCGGCGGAGCCCTGGCCGGCCCGCTCGACCGTGGCCGCGGCGGTGGCCGCCTCCGCCTGGGGGTCCGGCTTGACCGGCACCGGCTGAGCCATCAACGAACTCAACCCCCGCCCCAGACGCGATGGACGTTTCTTTGCAGCCATGAATGCCTCGCTTGATCAAGATCGAACCACGGAAACGATGAGCCACGCCACTTCGCCGCCAGTGTACCTCCCCCGACGCTTGACCGCCAAGACCGCGTTCCACGTGGAACAACCCGCGGCAAAGACAACGCGCTTCAAAGGAACCCGGACCTCCAAAAGCCGCTTCCGGCTTGGCAGGGCGTTGAACTGGCCTCACAGCAGGCCGGGAAAGACAGACCACCAAGTCCAGAAAAGAGCAGATCCCAAAGAGCCCATGGAAACGAACGAGTGGGCTTCATGTCCTGCGTGGTTTGCCTTTCTCTGCCTGGCATCTTGGCGTGCTGGCGAATCCACTAAGCCGCAAGCGGCTTTTTACCTCCAGGTTCAGGCGTGCTGCAACCCCTATCGCTCCCTTCGGACGCGGTATACTTTGCTTTCCCCGTGGGGCGGGCGTCTCGCCTGCCTTCCCCCTCCAGCGGGCTTTGGCGCCCGCCCCACTTTGGACGTATCCCACCACCCATCATTCGGCACCATGGAAACCGGACCTGGTTGAGCCAGGCTGTTCCACGTGGAACGGGAATATGGGCCCTTGCAGACACGGCGTCGCAGGAGAGTCTGGTAGCATCTTTTTATTATTAGTTTACTTTTATTTGTTTATCGTCCGTCCTGGCGTTCCGGGCGCAGGCGTCAAGTAGGGGGGGTGCTTCACCCGATAGCAATCTGCAAGGGAGAAGTCATGCCACACACCACCGCGCCGCCCCATCCGGACGACCTCGCGCAGGTCGATCGTCTGCTCGACCACTTCAGCCACCTTGAAGAGCAGCTTCAGCAGGTGCGCGACGGGCTCACGCAGTCGCATCGGCTGGCGACACTGGGCACGATCGCCACGATCATCGCCCACGAGTACAACAACATCCTCACCCCCGTCATCAGCTACGCCCAGCTTGCCCTGGCCAACCCCGAGGACGCGGAGCTGGCCCGCAAGGCGCTCGAAAAAGCCCTGGGCGGCGCGGAGCGGGCGGCCCATATTTCCTCCTCGCTCCTGGGGTTCGCCCGCGATGAGCCGTTGGAGACCGAGGCGCCGCTGCGCCACGTGGTGGACGAGACGCTGGCCTGTCTTGGCCGGGAGCCGAAGCGGGACGGGATCACGGTAACGCTCGACCTGCCGGACGTGACGGTGGCGATGAGTCCGCTGCATCTTCAGCAGGTGCTGCTGAACCTCTGCCTCAATGCCCGCAAGGCGATGCGCCGCGGGGGGGCGTTGCGCATCACCGGCCGGGTGAACGGTGATCATTTGGACCTGGACGTGGCCGATACCGGCCCGGGCATCCCGGCGGAAATCCGCGACCGGTTGTTCGAACCCTTTGTCACACAAGAGCTGAACGGCGCTCCGGAGCCGGGGGACCAGAAGGGCACCGGCCTGGGGCTGTGCATCTGCCGCGACCTGCTCGTCAAGGCGGGCGGCGATATCGACGTCACCAGCGAGCCCGGGCAGGGGGCGACGTTCCACCTTCGGCTGCCGGTGGTGTAGAGAGTTTCTGGTTTCGCGTTGCAGTGTTTCTGAGTTCTCAATCGAGAAACCAGAAACGCGAAACGTCCCCTCACACCAGCCGGATCGTCTTGCGGATGATCCATTCGCCGGTGAGCAGCAGCAGGATCAGCCCCAGCGCCAGCGGCGAATGCCAGAGCGGGTCGCGAAGGTCCTCGGCGGTCCGGCGGGCGCGGTTGGGCACGATCTCGCTCAGACGGTTCAGGGCATCGAGCGCAATCACTTCGCCGCCGGTCTGCTGCGCGAGCAGGGCGAGGCGGTCGTGGTCCGGCTCGGGCTGGCGCAGCTCGTCGTCCGGGGCGATCACCTCCACCGACTGCGCCAACGCCAGATCACTCAACGCCGGGTCGGAGATGCGCAGCTCCATCGGCCCCGGCTGCGTCGGCCGCCAGATGGCGCGGTACGTGCGACGTCCCGTCGCGCCGTCGCCAGCTTCCGCCGTGGGGCGCAGCGCCAGTTGATCGACCACCGCGCCGCGTGAGCGGTCCTCGGCGTCGCCGTTGTCACCGTCCGCCTCGCCCATCGTGTCGCCGAGGTCGTGCACGCTCGTCCGGATCTCCGGCAGCGCCCGTTCGATCAGGGCCGGGTCGTCCAGGTGCAGTTCCACCACCACACTCTGGTCCAGCGGCACGCGCCGGCTGGAGACGCTCAGGCGGGCGCGGTCGTCGGTCTGCTGCACGCGCTCCCGGCCGAGCATGCGGACGAGCTGAATCCAGAACTGCTCGAAGTAGAGCTCGCCGCGCCCGTAGCGCCACCGCCACATCTCGTCGCTGGCGACGTAGAGCGATTGCCCGGCCCCGTAGCGCAGACGGGCGATGAGCGTGGCCGGCTCGCCGGCGAGATCGTTGAGGTCGTAGCCCACGGCCAACGTCTCGGCGGTGGGTTTGAGCGGACTGATCTGCTGCGCCCACCGCAGCGGCGCCAGCTCGCGGGGCCAGTCGGGGAAGTCGGCGAGCAGGCGGTCCACTTCGTCTTCCGCCGCGCCGCTGAGCTGCGTGTGCGCCTGCTCCAGCTCCGGACCCGCCAGTTCGAGCACGTTCAGCGCCCGGGCCTGGAGCGTGGGCACGAAGGTGAAACCCTCGGCCGGCGTGGGCAGGGGGGTGACGTTGCCCGGCCGCTGCATCGGCAGCAGGTCCGCCAGGGCGGTGCGTTCGTAGGCCTGGGGCGTGAACCGTTCGCCGCCGATCCACAGCAGCCCCGCGCCGCCTTCGGAAACGTGGTTGCGAATCAGCGTGATCTGATCGTCGCTGAAATAGTCGGCGGGCACGTCGCCGAGCACGATCACGTCGAATTCACCGATCTCCTCGCGGTCTTGCGGGAAGCGGGTGATCGGGCGGTCGCCTTCCTGGGCGAAGCCGCGATCGGCCGAGAGCAGCAGCACGCTCGACTCGATCGACTCCTCGCGCACGAGCATGGCGGTGAGGTAGCGATACTCCCAGCGCGGCGTGCCTTCGATGTAGAGCACGCGCAACGGCCGGTCGAGAATCTCGACGTTGAGCAATGCCTGGCGGTGGCGCCGATCGAGCAGGGGGGGCGAGCCGTCGGCGGCGTCATGTTCCAGTTCGACGCGCCAGCGCGCCTGGCCGGGGGTGTCGGAGCTGGCGCGCAGGCGCACCGGCTGGCCGAGGCCGGTCTCTTCGAGGGTCTGCTCGTCCATGGCTTCGCCGGTGGCGGTGTCGACCAGGCGCACGCGCACGTTGGCCGGGTCGATCTCGCCTTCGCCGCCGAAGCGTTCGACGTGTACGGTCACGGGCACGATGTCATCGACGAACGCCTGCTCGGGATGGTCGATCCGGCCGAGGCGCAGGTCCAGCGGCATCGGGTCGGCACCCAGCGGCACGGGGTAGACCGCCACCGCCTGCTGTTGGAGGCGATGCACCAGCTCGGCGCCGGTGGCCTGCGGGCTGCGGCCGTCGGTGAAGAGCACGACGCCGCTGATCGGCCGGCCCCCCGCGGCGGCCAGGGCCTGCTCGATCGCGGTGCGGACGTGGGTGGCCGGGCCGGTGGCGTCGGCCCAGGCGTCGGGCGCGGTCAGCGGCGGCTCGAAGGCGAACGTCTCGCTGCCGAAGCCCAGCCAGGTGAGCGTGCGCTCGCGTGCAAGCTGCTCGTCGCCGAACACATCGACCTGCCGCGCCAGCGCCTGCCGCAAGGCCTGGTCCCGGCTGAGCCAGTGCGCCGCGTCCGCCGGGTCGGGCGTGTCCTGCACCTGCATCGACGCACTGCGATCGACCAGCACCAGCAGCGTGTCCGGCTCCACGCGCTCATCCGGCCGAACGAGCACCGGCCCGGCGATCAACGCCACCACCAGCACGATCAACAACCCGCGCAGCGCGCCCAGCGCCATTCGCGCCGGCCGCGGCCCGAGCAGTCGGCTGTAGCTCCAGCAGGCGAACGCGAACGCCGCCAGCACGATCAGCGCCCAGCCCCAGGCCGGCAGCGGATACTGCCAGCCCAGCACCGCACCCTCGTCGCTCCAACTGACGCGCGACAGCCCCGTCAGCCGGTCCATCAGCGAGCGATCGCCGCCCTGTGCCAGCGTAAACATGAGCGTCGGGTTGAGCGCGGTGTGCATCATGATCGTGACGTCGTTCTCTTAGCCGTCGGCTTCACGCCGACACGCAGTCGCTTGGTTTTCCGATCGCCATCCGCGTCGGCATGAAGCCGACGGCTAACGGTGCGTGTCCACTGGTTCGGCGTCGCGCGGGGCGGCGCGGGTGACGCTCTGGCCGGTGGTCAGGGTTTCGGTCGGTCGCACGTAGCGCACCATCCGCCGCAAGCCGCTGGCCACCGAGCCGCGCGGCCCGGCATAGGCGTGGCTGAACCGCCGGGCGAGCAACGTCTCGAACAGCAGCAGCGCCAGCACCACCCACAACAGCGGCCAGCCGAGGTTCACCGCCTGCGCTTCGCGGCGCAGCGCGGCGCCGGGGTCGTCCGCATCGAGATACTGCCACGTGCCCAGGCCGCTCAACCAGCGGGCGAGCTGCTCTTCGTCGACCGCCTGTGTGTCACCCGCCTCGGCGTCGACGTTCACCGCCAGCTTCAGCGCCGCCGCCTCGGCCGGCGTGCTGTAGACGCCCGGGCGCTGCGCCGGCCGGCGGAGCAGGGGGGCCGCCTCATTGTCATTCTCTTCATCCAGCACCAGCCGCGCCGGCTCGTCCCCGTCCACTTCCGGCACGGCCGTGGGCCCGAACGCCGACGTGCGCGTCAACTGGTCAATCCCGCGCCACGGCGGGCCCAGCGTCGGCCGGTCGCCCGCCACCACGCCCGGCACGATCCGCCCGCGCGCTTCGCCCAGCACGCCGCGCAAGCTCTCATGCAGCAACGGCACGAACAACGGCTTGGCGGGCAGGTTCGACCATTCACTATCCAGCGCCGCGGCCAGCAGCATCAACGTGCCTTGGCCATGCTCATGCGCCGCGAGCAGGGCGGGGCCGTCCACCGCGCCTGACACGGTCAGCCAGCGCTGATTCTCCGGCGCTTCCAGCGGCAGCCGGCGATAGACCCGCACGGGTCGCAGCAGCGCTTCCCAGTCGGCACTGAGCAGCGACAGCGCCTCGGGCGCACGCTGCGAGCCGGACAACGTCCAGCCCGACGCCTCGGCCGGCTGCTCGGCCGGCTCCATCGCCAGTTGCCAGTCCATGTCGAACACGCGCTGCATCGCCGTCGCCCACACCGCCGGCGTCTCCACCGCCGGCGTGAACACCCACGCCAACCCCCCACGCTCGACATACGCCGCCAGCTCGCCCCACGCCTCGTCGCTCAACCCGTCCGGCCGAAGCACCATCACCGCGTCATGCTCATCCAGCACCGACCGCGACACTTCGCCCGGCTGATAGAGTTCCAACCCCACCGACCCGCCATCGCTGCCGCTGCCCGCCTCGAACGGCGCCAGCCCCAGCAGCAGCCACTGCACCGGCCGCAGCCCGTTCTCCGGCGCGGCCGCACCCCGCTCGTCCACCAGTGCCACGCTCAGCCGACGACGCACCTCCACCACCGCCAGCCGTTCATCGTCCGCCGCCAACGCGTTGCCCAGTCGGCCGGCATCGACACGACCATGCACCACCAGCGTCACCGCCCCATCCGCCGCCTGCGGCTTGGCGCTCTCCGGCACGGGCAGGGAGACGTTCACTGTCGCCGTGCTCTGGCCCTCGGCAAACCGCTGGCTTCGCCGGACGCGCTCCACGGCCTGGCCTTCGCCGTCCAGCAGCGTCAATTCCACGTCCACGCTCGCCGCTTCCAGCACCGGGCCGAACCGGCGCAACTGCACCGCCACCGGCACGGTCGCCTCCGCCTGATCCACCACCACCAGCGACCGCCGCGGCCGCAGCGACGCGATCTGCACGTTCGCCGCGCCCCCGCTCGGCCGGGCCGCCCAGACGCCCGCCCGCTCGCCCAATCCGCGCAGCGCCGATGACGCCGGCTCATCGAGATACCGCGCCGATCGCGAAAAGTCGCTCAGCAACACCACGTCCGCCGAGCCGGGCGACACGCCCTCGCGCGCCAGCGACTCCGCCACCTGCTCCAGCGTCGTCACCATGTCCGGCCGCGCGTAGCCGGGCTCAAGATTTTCAATCGCCTCACGCAACGCCGCCCGGTCCGTCTCCGCCTCCACCACGCGCTCGCCCGGCCGGCCGGCGCGCCACAGCGTCACCCGATCGCTCGCCCGCAGCGCGTCGATCATCGCCAGCGCCGTGGCCCGCAACTGCTCGGCCCGCGCTTCGCCGGTCGCGTCTTCCGCCTGCGTCGACAGCGCATCGTCGATCACCAAGTGCACCGCCCGCCCGCGCGCATCGAGCCCCCCCAGCCAGCCCTGACACCCGGTCAGCACCGGCCCGGCCAGCGCCAGGCCCAGGATCAACACCAGCAGGCAACGCGTCACCAGCAACAGCAGTTGCTCGAACCGCAGCCGTTGTCGATGTCGGCGGTAGGCGAGCATGAGAAACCGCATCGCGCCCCACGGCTCCGGCCGGCGACGCATGCGATAGAGCAGGTGGATGATGATCGGAATCGACACCGCCGCCGCCCCCGCCGCCGCCAACCCCGGCACGGTGAACAAAGCTCCAAACTGGGCGAGGGTGGGTGTCAGTGGCATGGGGATTGGGGGTTGGGGATTGGGGATTGGAAATACGAGCGGGTATCGCATGCGCGACCCCAACCCCTAATCCCCAATCCCTTGTTCCGGCCTTGCTTCATCCGGTGCAAACTCTCACTTAACGCATAACACAACGATCCACCCACGCCACCTCACCGCTTCGCGATCGCCGCCGCGCGGCGGGCGAGGAAGTGGCTCAGCGGCGGGCCCATCGCTTGCGACGTATCCAGCAGCAGGTAGTCAAAGCGGTACTTGCGGGCGATCTGCTCGATCGCGCCCAACTGTTCGTTGAGGATCTCCAGGTAATGCTCGCGCAGCGCGGCGGGGTCCAGCGGCAGCCGGCCTTCCGCTTCCAGGCCCAGGAAGTCGCTCGGGGCGCGGAAGGGGAAGCTCAGCTCCGCCGGGTCCAGCGTCTGCATCACGATCACATCATGCCGGCGGTGGTGCAACCGGGCGAGCCCCTTCTCCAGCACGTCCGCATCGTCAAAGAGGTCGCTGATGAGCACGATCAACGAGCGCTGGTTGAGCTTGGCCACCACGCGGTCGAACAGGCCGGCGAAGTCGGTGTGGCCTTGCGCCTGCGTCGGGTCGTCCACGCGCTCGCTGCTGCCAGCAGTTTCGTTGCTCGCCAGCTCGACGGTGCTCAGCGCTTCGACGATGGCGCGCCAGTGGCCCTGGTTGTTGGAGAGGCGGGTGGCGGCGCGAAGCTGGTCGTCGAAGAGCGTGACGCCGACGCGGTCCTGCTGCTTCAGCGCCAGGTGCGCCATCGCCGCGGCGAGGGTGGCGGCATGATCGAACTTCCGCCAGGACGCAGGGGCCGAGGGGCCAAGGGGCCGGGGGGCCGAGTGTTTGTCTTTCCCTTGGCTCCTTGGCCCCTTGACCCCTTGACCCCTTCCACTGCTGTATCCCATCGACCCCGAGGCGTCGACGAGGATGAGCATGTCGAGGTTGGTCTCTTTCTGATACTGCTTGAGGTAGAGCTTGTCCGTCTTGCCGAACACCTTCCAGTCCAGAAACCGCGTGTCGTCGCCCGGCACATACTGCCGATGCTGCGCGAACTCGACGCTGAATCCTTGGTAGGGTGAGCGATGCTGCCCGGTCATCAACCCTTCAACGATCATCCGGGCGCGCAGCTCCAGCGAACCGACGGTGGCGAGCAGTTGCGGGTCGAGATAGTTGGTGCTGGCCTGGGTCATTCACTCTACCTTGGTGGCGCTGCCACATTCCGGGCAGGCGGCTGCGCGTTGATTTCCACGAAGATCGTAGCCGCACGTTGTACAACAACCCGCGTTGAACCGCAGCCGCCGGTGCAGGCGGCGCCATCCGATGACCGCTGGTGCCACCATCAGCACGGCCAGCAACACCGCGTGAGGCACGATCAACTCCCAACTACGCCAGTTCCCAGACGCAGGGAACCCGAACGGGAAGGGGTTGGGTTGCGGTGGCGAAACATTGAAATGGTGCGCTGCAAAGAAACTGGGATGGCCCTGACCGGCCGCACGAAAGATGCGGGTTTCGTGCATGCCGCCCATAAATCTGTCGGGTTCTTCTCGTTTCCAACGGAGGTCCCGGATTCGAGAAGGCTCAATCAATCGAACACCCGCCTTGTGTAATCCATCGCGTTCTTGAAGAAGTTGCCGGTACGCCGGTGGCGTGTTCCAGTCGACCCACATGACCACGCGCCCAGACAAATGGATCACAGTTATCTGGTACTGGTTTGGATCTTCGCCCGGCAACGGAATCACCATGATCACGCTACGCTGCCAACTCATCAACCACAACACCCCCGTGAGTGCAGCGAGCGACGCACAACCGAGCAGCATGACCTGCTGAATCCGCCTGATCACCGACTCCTTTCCCGTGCCGGTCGCCGGGTGCCACATAGCATCCCGCAGGGTGCTGTGTGCGGGCGCCCTTTCCGATCCCTATGCGTCTCCTGCATCCTTACGAGACGCCAGTGCTGCCTTGGCATGGGGCGACAACTGCACGAACTCGAACCACGCACGCGGGTAAAGGTAATCCTCGCCTTCCTCATCAATCACCCGCAGATCCGCCGGCGAATCATTGACCTCCGGCTTCACGACGCAGTACAGCCGTCCCTTCATCACCGTCAACTCACTCCCGCGATCGGTCAGGCACACCACGTACTGATCCGTTGCCCGTCGCAACGCCCGCGCCCTTGCAGCGGCCGACTCGGCTGCGGTGATCGCCTGCACATCGTGCGGCTCACTGAGCAACGCAAAGTGGCGACTGTTCCGCTTGCCTTGTTGCATATCAACGCATCACCGCCTCCGCCTGCGGATCGCTCGCGCCTTCCGCTGAAATATGCTCCAGCAGCCGGTCGATCAGGTCGTCGGTCGTCACGCCGTCCGCTTCCGCGTTGAAGTTGGGGATCAGGCGGTGACGCAGCACCGGCGGGGCGACGTGGCGGATGTCGTCCACCGTCACATGCGTACGGCCATCGAGAATCGCGCGGGCCTTGCCGCCGAGCACGAGGTACTGGCTCGCACGCGGGCCGGCGCCCCAGTTCATGTACTGCCGCATGAAGTCCGGCCGGTCGTCCGTCTCGCCGCGCTCAGGCGTGCGTGTCGCCCGCGCCAGACGCAGGGCATACCGCACCACGTGGTCCGCTACGGGCACGTCGCGCACCAGCTCCTGAATCTTGAGCACCTTCTCCGCATCCAGCACCGGCTCGACGGAAACCTGATGCCGCGTGGTCGTCCGCTTGACGATGTCCAGCTCATCCTGCTCGGTCGGATAGCCCACGCGGATCATGAACATGAACCGGTCAAGCTGCGCCTCCGGCAGCGGGTACGTCCCTTCCTGCTCGATCGGGTTCTGCGTCGCGAGCACGAAGAACGGCTGCGGCAGGGCGTGACGCATCCCCCCGGCGGTGACGTGATGCTCCTGCATCGCCTCCAGCAAGGCGGCCTGCGTCTTGGGCGGCGTGCGGTTGATCTCGTCGGCGAGGATCACGTTCGCGAAGACCGGCCCCTTGACGAAGCGCAGGTGACGCTTGCCCGTGGTCCGGTCCTCCTCGATCACCTCCGTGCCGGTGATGTCCGACGGCATCAGGTCCGGCGTAAACTGCACGCGCGAAAATTCCAGACTCAGCGAACGGGCGATGGTCGAAACGAGTAATGTTTTCGCCAGGCCCGGCACGCCGACCAGCAGCGCGTGGCCGCGGGTGAAGAGGCTGATGAAGACCTGCTCGATCACCTCCTCCTGCCCGACGACGATCTTGGCGACTTGTTCGTGTAGCTGGCTCGACGCCTGCTGGACGTCGTTGAGCAGTTCCTGCGGCGTGGTATCGTCGGACATTCGACCTCCAGCGTGCGTAAGAAACAACGGGGGAACGCTGGGCAAGTATACCCCTGCGGTCCCGGCAATGTTCAACCGCTTTGTTTGCGAAACCGCTCACCCCTTGTGAGGAACGATCGACCCGTGCCTGAACTGCCTGAAGTGGAAAACGTGCGGATGACGCTCGCCCGCCACCTGCTCGGCCGGCGGGTCGTGGCGGTCGACCTGCGACGGGCCGACGTCGTCACCGGCTCGCGCACGCCCGCCGCACTGCTCCAGGGCCAGCGCATCGCCCGCCTCACCCGCCACGGCAAGCAACTGGCAATCGTCGGCGACACCCGCTGCCTCTGCGTCCACCTCGGCATGTCCGGCTCCCTGCAAATCGCCAAGCCTCACCACCACATCAACCCCCTCGAAAGCTGCGCCACCGCCATCGCCGGCGACGCCTTGAAACACGTCCACGCCCTCTGGCAGTTCGACGACGGCAGCACGCTTGAGTTCCGCGATCCTCGCCGATTCGGCGGACTCTGGACTTTTGCCAGTGAGCAGGCCCTCCACGCCACCCGCTGGGCCGGCCTCGGCGAAGACGCCTTGCGCATCACCCCCGCACGGCTGCACCGCCAGCTCCAGGCCACCCGCCGACCCCTCAAGGCCGCCCTGCTCGACCAGACCCTCGTCGCCGGCCTGGGCAACATCTACGTCGACGAACTGCTGTTCACCGCACGCCTCCCCCCCCTTCGCCCGGCCTATACGCTCACCGGCCCCGAAACCGCCTCCCTCGTCCGCCACATGCGGACCCTGCTCGCCCGCGCCATCGCCGCCGGCGGCTCCACGCTCCGTGACTACGTCAACGGCGAAGGCGACCCCGGCGGCTACCAGTTCCGCCACCGCGTCTACGGCCGAGCCGGCCTGCGCTGCCGGCGACGCCACTGCCGCGGCGTTGTCCACACCCGCCTGATCGCCGGCCGAACGACCGCCAGTTGCCCCCGATGCCAGCCCGACCCGACCTCCGCCCGGTTGCCTGCTCTTCTAGTAGAGAGAAGATAAATCTCTCTTACCTCTCCGTAAGAGCCCTGTCGCATTGTGAGCAACAGCCCTGGAGATGCATTAAGACATGCTATATGAGGCGTTTAGGGTCTACCTTTGCGGTGTGCATAACCTGTCATCCTCGCGCCGGCGGCCATACGGGAAGTTCCCGATGCCTGGCAGGGAGCGCGGTTCACGAGGGTGCCGGGCGAGTGTGTCTGTCGGCTGACGGACAGGCGACGACCCGCCGCCGCGAGCGACCGCGCGCCTCTGCACGCGTTTTCCACAGCGCCCGCGACAGCCGAGGGCGAAGCTTCCGGGCTGGCGGTGGGGAGGGGAGAAACAGCCCACTTGCTCCGGCGTGAGCAGTCTCTACAATAGTCCGCCTTGCCGACCCGCCTTCGGGCGTCGGCCGTCGTCCCCTTCGTCTAGCCTGGTCCAGGACGCCAGGTTTTCATCCTGGAAACAGGGGTTCGAATCCCCTAGGGGACGCTTGTAAGTCGTTTTATCAAACGACTTGTCCTGAACAGAACCGCAAGTACCGGAACCCTCCGGTGCTTGCGGTTTTCGTTTACGGGTTTTGGCCGGGGACATTCAGCCGCCTGCCTCACGGCTGTTCGGGCAGGACGCGGAAGCGCCGGATCGTGTGGGCTGACTGGTCGTAGCACCACATCTGCCGGCCGTCGGGCGTCCAGGCGAACACATTCGTCTCGAACGGAAGCTGGCCCATTTTTGCGCCGGTCCGGATCTCGTAGTACGCCCCCTTCTGATCGAAGGCCAGATGCGTGCCGGCCCCGACGATCGGCTCGGGAAACGTTCGCACCGCACGGGTCATGTCGAGCGTTCCGAACATCAGCGGGCCATAGAAAAAGTTTTTCCCATCGGCCGAAAGCACATACGTCCCGCCGCCTTCCTGCGCGGCGCCGTAAGTGCCTGAGCTCTCTGCCTGGATCAGTTGATCGCCTTGCACCCGCATCGCCATCACTTCTCGCGAGGAGGAGCCGCTGTTGCCGTGGATCAGGCGCTGCGTGCGCGGGTCATACACCAGCCCGCCCCGGCTGCCCCACCGCTTCCGGTCCAGCTCGGTGATCCCCACGCCCCGCGCATCCCACTGGTTCAGCGTCATCGTCAGCCACTGGTCCTCGGAGTGCAGCACGAAGCGTGTCGGCGCCACCGCGGCAATCTTATGCGCGATGGACGAAACCCCCCGCATCTCCCACCGGTTGTTGGCCACCGTGTAGCGATGCACGTGATGCGGCTGCTTGGGCTCGCCATGCCCCACACGCTCGCCGCCGAAGTCGGACGCGTACAGGAAGCCGCCATCCGCCGTCAGGCTCATGTCGCTGAAGGCGATCTGCGGCGCCTGCTCGCTGATCACCTGCCCGTTGGCGAGGTCGATGACCCACACCCGGCTGCCCGCGTTCTTCACGAACAGGCGATTCCTCTCCTCGTTGACGATCATCTCCACCAGGTTGCCCGGCGCCTCATACTGCGCCACCTCCTCCAGCACCAGCAGGGGGTCTGTGTCCGCCGTCGGCGGCAGCGGCGGCACCACGCCAGCCACCGGCCCGGCTCCGTCCGGCCCGGCTCCGTCCGCCAATGCCGGAAGCCCCGTGAACTCAAGGGTCCCAGTGTGCTCGGCCATGACATTGCCCTCCACTTCGGCCTGGATCGTAAATGCAATCCCCCTGGTGTCGACCTCCGGCTCATGGATCAACAGGCGGTTCAGCGCCTGCTGATTGACGCGGACCGGCTGGCCCGCCAAGGTGACCACAAGGGGGGCCATCGCCAGCCGATCCCCGCGCGTCTCGACGCCCGCCTGGTTCACCACGACGACCGCATCCTCGACGAACTCGATCCGGCTGATCTCGCTCAGTTGAAATTCCTGGTCATCCAGACGAAGCGCACGGTCCAGCACGCTCGTGCGCGTCGAACCGCTGTCGTACTCGATCGTCACCGGCACTTGCGTCGATCCGCGACCCGGCGCTACCGGGACGATCCGTGCCTCGTAACTGCCGTTGCCGTCCGTGGACTGTGCGCGGAACGTGCGTTGCTCCGTCTCATCCTCGCCGAGCACGACCTTCACCACCGGCCTCGACTGATCCGACGCGAACGAGATCACGTGGATCGACATCGTCACCGCCTCGGTGCGGTCATCAAAGGCGATCTCCGGCAGATCGACAACGATGCGGGGCTCGGCCATCAGCGTCTTGAGCGTCCCGACCGGTATCGCAAAGTTGATCCCCGCCCCGGGCACACCTGCCACCACGATGCCCACCACATGACCGGCCTCGTCGATCACCGGCCCGCCCGAGTTGCCCGGATTCAGCTGCGAGTCAAGCTGGATGAGCTGCGGCGCACCGTCCGCCCGGCGAATCGCCGAGATCCGCGCGACGTTCACCGTGACGCTCGGATACGTCTCTTCCTCCAGCGTCAGCATGTCGCCGAACGGATACCCGAACGCCGTCACCTGCATGGTCTCGAACAATTCATCCGACCCACCCAGCGGCAGCGCGGTCAGCCCCTCGGCGCCAGTCATCCGCAGCAGCGCCAGGTCCGACTCGTCATCCCGTGCCAGCACCCGCGCCCGGAGCTTTCGCTGCCGCCGCTCGCCGGGGTAGAGCACCATTGTCAGCGTCTCCCGCTCAGCCAGACCCGCCACGACGTGCGCGTTGGTGATGAACAAACCGCGGGCGTCGATGCAGAACGCCGAGCCGAATCCGCCCTCGGACGGCAGTTCCACCAGGGCGGTGGCCGCCTTGCCCGATTCGATGACCCGCCGCTGGTCATCCGCACTCGCCGGCAGCGCCCAGAGCAGACTCAACAGGACGATGCCCGGCATCAGGCGACGGTTCATGAAAGGGTTCTGGTTCATGATCTGCAACCATCAAAATGTAACGCGACCTCGCCCGGCTGGATGCCACCGACGACTTTGCCGAAGCCTGCGAACCAGTCTATCGCGTGAAAGCTGTCATCCATAGCACAAACTTGGCTTGATCTGCCTTTGAACGCGATCCGGGAGTTCTGGTTAGCCCCGCAGCGCAGCGGAGGGTGCAGGAACCCGGCGTCGCCGACGGCCCCTCCCTCCGCTGTGCTTCGGGGCCAACGGCGGACGACGCGCGCGGCTTGCGGCTGTGCGGGGGCCGGTTGTCAGAATACGATGGCGGTCATGGAACTACTTCTGATCTATCTGTTGGTGGCGGTGGGGGTCTCGTTTCTCTGTTCACTGCTGGAGGCGTCGCTGCTGAGTGTGCCGCGGTCGCATGTGGCGGTGCTGGTGGAGCAGGGCAGCCGGGCGGGCGAACGGCTTCAGAAGATGAAGGATGACGTCGACCGGCCGTTGGCGGCGATCCTGACATTGAACACGTTCGCCCACACGCTCGGCGCGGCGGGCGTCGGGGCGCAGGCGGCGCTGCTGTGGGGCGAAGCGTGGGTGGGGGTGGTCAGCTTCGTCATTACGCTGCTGATTCTGATCTTCTCCGAGATCATCCCCAAGACGATCGGCGCGGTGCACGCCAAGGGGCTGGCCACGTTCACCGCCTGGACGGTGCATGGCATGATCGTGCTGCTGTTGCCGGTGGTGGTGGTGTGCGACTGGATCTCGAAGCTGCTGGCGGGGCGGAACCAGGCGGCGCCGCTGATCAGCCGGGAGGAGGTGCGCAGCCTCGCCCGGCTGGCGCATGAGGAAGGGGCGATCGACCGCAACGAAGCGCGGGTGATGCGGAACCTCATCGCCCTGCGCGAGACGACGGTGGAGCAGGTCATGACGCCGCGCACGGTGGTGTTCACGTTGCAGGCCGGGCAGACGGTGAGCGAGGCGGCCACAGGGGAGGCGACCCGGTTCGCCCGCGTGCCGGTGGTCGGCGAGTCGCTGGACGATGTGAAAGGGCTGGTCCACCGCCGCGACCTGTTCAACGCCTTGCGCGATGGGCGTGCGGAGGCGACGCTGGGCGACCTCGCCCAGCCGGTGCATGTCGTGCCGGAGGTGGCGAAGCTGCCGACCGTGCTCGAAGCGTTCCTCCAGCGCCGCGAGCACCTGTTCCTGGTGGTCGACGAGTACGGCGGCACGGCGGGCATCATCACGCTCGAAGACGTGCTCGAAACGCTGCTGGGCGTGGAGATCGTCGACGAAACCGACGCCGTCGCGGACATGCAGAAGCTGGCCCGGCAACTGTTGGATGCCCGTCGACGGGGGAAGCGGTGAGCGCTTACTCCCATTCGATCGTGGCCGGCGGCTTGCTGGAAATGTCATACACCACCCGATTCACCCCACGCACCTCGTTGATGATGCGGTTGCTGATCGTCGCCAGCACGTCGTAGGGGATGCGCGCCCAGTCGGCGGTCATGAAGTCCTGCGTCTCCACCGCCCGGATGGCGACGACGCTGTCATACGTCCGCCCGTCGCCCATCACCCCCACCGACTTCACCGGCAGCAGCACCGCGAATACCTGCGCGGTCTTGCGGTACAGGTGGTTCGAGACGATCTCTTCCAGCAGAATCTCATCCGCCTCGCGGAGCAGGTCCAGCTTCTCCCGGGTGATCTCCCCCAACACGCGCACCGCCAGGCCCGGCCCCGGGAACGGGTGACGCCAGACCAGCGCTTCAGGCAGGCCGAGCACTTCGCCGAGCTTGCGCACCTCGTCTTTGAACAACGCCCGCAGCGGTTCGATCAGGTCGAAGCCGAGCTGTTCGGGCAACCCGCCGACGTTGTGGTGGAGTTTGATGTTGGCCGCCGCGCCGGAGTAGCCGTGGCCGGACTCAATGACGTCGGGGTAAAGCGTGCCCTGAGCGAGGAACTTGGGGCTGACGCCCTCGGCTTGCAACCCGTCGGCCTCGGCTTTGAACACTTCGATAAAGCGATGGCCGATGCGTCGGCGCTTTTCCTGCGGGTCGTCGATGCCTTCCAGATCGTTGAGGAAATCGTCGGCGGCATCGATGACGCGCAGGTCGATTTCAAAGTGATCGCGGAAGGTCTGCTCGACCAGCTCGCGTTCGCCTTTGCGCAGCAGGCCGTTGTCGACGAAGATGCAGGTGAGCTGGTCGCCCAGGGCTTTGTGCAGCAGCGCGGCGACGACGGAGGAATCCACCCCGCCGGAGAGGCCGCAGATCACGCGCTGGTCGCCCACGATCTTGCGGACGCGCTTGACCTCGGCGTCGAGGAAGTCGGCCATGTGCCAGTTGCCCTTGCACTGGCAGATGGTGAACAGGAAGTTGGCCAGCATCTCGCTGCCGTGCGGCGTGTGCGTGACTTCCGGGTGAAACTGCACGCCGAAGAAGGGGCGCGACTTGTGCCGCACCGCCGCGTAGGGGCAGGTGGGCGTGGTCGCCAGCGGCTGGAAGTCGTCGGGCAGGGCGACGACCTGGTCGCCGTGCGACATCCAGACGCTGGTGTTGCCGGGGATGGAATGGAGCAGGTCGCTTTTGTCGTGGAGCGTGAGGTTCGCCCGGCCGTACTCGCGGGCCTCGGCGTTCTTGATTTTCGCGCCGAGCAACTGGCAGCCGACCTGCATGCCATAGCAGATGCCCAGCACCGGCACGCCCAGCTCGAACAGGCGCGGGTCGCAGGTGGGCGCGTTCTCGTCGTAAACGCTCGCGGGCCCGCCGGAGAGGATGATGCCCTTGGGGTTGAGGCTTTCAAGCTGTTCGATCGTGACGTCCGGCCCGACGAGCAGACTGTAAACCCCCGCCTCGCGCACCCGCCGGGCAATGAGCTGCACGTACTGCGACCCGAAGTCGACGATGGGCACAATCTGCCCCTGCACGCCCGGCGGCAGGTCGGCGAGAATGGCGTCAATGACGGGCGGCGTCGCGGGAGTGGTCATGTCGCACCTGCTGCGGTTTGAGGCGAAAAGGCCAGGGGCCCTCCAGGGGGAAAGAGCCAATGATAGCAGGAAAAACCACCCCCCGCGCCACCCCCGCATACCCCCCACAACCACCCCCCACCCCACGCGCCCCCCACCCCCATCCGAAGCCCACGGCTTCCAGCCGTGGGTCTCCCCCAAGCGCGCACACGCACCGCCGCCCCCGGCGCACCAACGTGCAACCAGGGCCGGC
>JBBDPC010000077.1:0-4192 GCA_040876735.1 Phycisphaeraceae bacterium
ATAGGACCCGATCGTTTTGTTGCTGACCAAGGAGGTGCCGCCATGGCGCTCTCGGAATATCGCTACATCTTCGACCGTGGCGTGCGCTTCGATGAAGTGTGCGACACATTGCACCTGGCACTGTTGGCTGTGACGAGCATGCACGGTCAGACGCGGGTGCGGCTGGAGTGTGCGTTTGAGTGCGATGAACCCGCGCATGCCGTGGTGATTGATGCGGCGTCGGAACTGGGTCGGCAACTCAATGAGATCTTCAGTGGCTTCGTCGCCCGCGAGTTCGGCGACGACGCCTTTGTCATTCAGCGACCGTCTGAACACCCGATGGGGCAGGCGCTCGCAAGAGCCTCGTAAGACAGGAGTGATCGCGCATGGACCGCGGATCACGCGATGGAACAACCGCAACGGCCGAGCCTCTGCGCCCGGCCATCACCTGCAACCCTGACGCCGTGCCCGAAGCGCTGCGTCAGCGCCGACAGTGGGTGGCGTGGCGCTATGTGCTGCGCGATGGGCAACCGACCAAGATTCCCATCAACGTCCGCACCGGGCGGGAAGCGGACTGCACGGACCTATCAACCTGGTCGACCTTCGCCGAGGTGGTCCATGCCCTCGGCGAAGGCTCGGCCTTTGCCGGCATCGGCTTCGTGTTCGCGCCCGACGACCCGTTCTGCGGCATCGATCTGGACGATTGCCTGAACGACGAAGGCACGCTGGTCGACAGCGCGCAGCAGATCGTCGACACGTTCAACTCGTATACCGAGGTGTCTCCGAGCGGCAATGGCGTCAAGATCATCATCGAGGGCACGAAAACGCCGTGGGCGCGGTGCCGATCGAAACAGATCGAAGGCTTCAAGGAGACCGAGGTCTACGACCGAAGGCGGTTTTTCACGATCACCGGGCACCCCCTGCCCGGCACGCCGGAACACGTCGCGAATCGGCAACATGAACTGAACGACCTCTGCCGGCGCCTGTGGCCGAAGCGTGAATCGCCTGCCCCGCCCCCTCCATCGTCATCCAATGGCGAGCATCCCGATGACGACACGCTGCTCAAGCGCATGTTCGCTTCGAAGAAAGGGGACGCGATCCACCAGTTGTGGGGTGGCGACACGAGCGGGCACGGCGAGGACGACAGCGGTGCCGATCTGGCGCTGTGCAATCATCTGGCATTCTGGACCGGGCGTGACAAGGATCAAATGGACCGGCTCTTTCGTCGCTCGGGCCTGTATCGCGAGAAGTGGGAGCGGGACGATTACCGCACATGGACGCTGGACCGTGCCATCGCGGATTGCCGGGAGGTGTATGGCGGTGCGAAGACCAACGGTCGCCATCCCCCGCAGCGTGATGCAGCACCGAAGCCGGCCAGTGACGAGGTGCACAAGCCCACCATCTTCATCGGCGTCGACGAGCACCGCGTCATCGACGAGACGGTGGCGGCGCTGACCAGCGATTCGGATCTGTATCAGCGTGGCAACGTCCTCGTCCGCCTGCATCGCGACCAACACGCCAGCGAAGCGGTGATCCGGCCCGAGGGCTCGGCCATCATCGTGCAGGTGCCCACGCCCAACCTGCGCGACCGCATCACCCGGCACGCCCACTTCACATGCTTGAACCGCAAGGGCAACCTCGTCGCCGCGCACCCCACCGACTGGCTGGTGCAGGGAATCGATGCGCGGGGGGCGTGGCCGGGCATCCGGCATCTGATGGGCGTCTCCGACGTGCCGGTGCTGCGCGCCGACGGTTCGGTGTGGCAGACATCCGGCTACGACGCGCAGACCGGGGTGCTGTTCCAGCCGTCGCGCGACATGGTGTTCCCGCACGTGCCGGAGCAGGTCAACGAGGACGATGCGGATGCCGCGCTGCATGAACTGCTGGAGGTCGTCTGTGATTTCCGCTTCGAGGACGAGGAGCACAAGTCAGCCTGGCTGGCAGCGCTGTTGACGCCGTTGGCGCGTTTCGCCTTCGGGGGTCCGACCCCGCTGTTCCTGGTCGACGCCAACGTGCGCGGCGCCGGCAAGGGCCTGCTCACGCAGACCATCGGCCAGATCGTGCTGGGGAGGGAGATGCCCGTCTCCGGCTACGCGGCCCAAAGCGAAGAAATGGGCAAACGCATCACCGCCATGGCCATCGCCGGCGACCGGATGGTGCTGCTGGACAACCTCGAGGGCAGCTTCGGCAATGACGCGCTGGACCGCGCGCTGACCACCACCCGCTGGAAGGACCGCATCCTGGGCAAGTCGAAGATGGTCGACGTGCCGCTGCTGGCCGTGTGGTACGCCACCGGCAACAACGTACAGGTGGCCGCGGACACGACGCGCCGCATCATTCACATCCGCCTGGACGTATTGGAAGAACACCCCGAGGACCGCTCCGACTTCCGCCATCCTGACCTGGTGGGCTGGCTGAAACAGGAACGCGGACGCCTGCTCGCGGCAGCGCTGACGATCCTCTCCGCCTACATCCGATCCGGGAAGCCCAAGCAGGACCTCACGCCGATGGGCAGCTTCGAAGGCTGGTCGCGCCTGGTGCGCGAAACCGTGGTGTGGCTGGGCCTGCCCGATCCATGCCTGACCCGGGTGAAACTGGCCGAGTCGGCGGACACGACGGTGGACACGCTGACGCAGCTCATCACCGCCTGGAGCAACTACGACCCGCACAACAGCGGCATCGTCATCGCCGAGATGCTTGCCCGGCTCTATCCCAGCGATGGACAGTTCCAGCCGCGCGACGAGGCGGCGGAACAGATGCGCGCCGCCTTGGAGAACGCGGTGGGCTGCCCGGGTGGCAAGGCGCCGACGAACCGGCAGGTGGGCAACCGCCTCAAGCACTTCCGCCGGCGGGTGGTGGAGGGTCAGTACCTCGACTGCGATCCCGGCAAGTCGAAGCGCGGCAAGGTCTGGCGGGTGATGCGAAGCGGGGGTGAAGCATGATGAACGGCCATCTTTCCACGCCAGAGTCACCGATTTGGGGGTCAGAGTCACAGAGTCACCCGCAGAGTCACCCCATCAAACCACGCTGGAATAAGCACTTAAGTCCAATTGGTGACTCTGGTGACTCTGAAAACAACCCCAAGCGGCAAATGAATGGGTTTGGGGTGTGTTTCCAGCGGGAAACGAGCACAGCAGAGTCACCAGAGTCACAGAGTCACCCGGGCTGGTCATCCCGTTGGCCCACCTCGCCACCCGTTGGCCCGTGTCCGCGAGGGCGCCGCCATGGCGAGCGTCATCCGATCTGCCCGTCCAACGCCACACGGCGGAACGTCGCCCACCGGTGCGTATCGCGCGCAATCTACTTAACAAGCTCACAGACGCCGCAGAAGCCCGCCAGAGGCCGAACAGCGGCGGAGGTCGGAAATGTGTACCCGACCCCTCGGAACGCAACCAGCGGCGGCATAGGTACTTGGAGGCCCCCTCCAGTCTTCTCCCCGCGACGGGAACAGCCGCCCTATAGGTTTGATTCGTTCGCAGTTGCACAATGGCGCAACCACCTATGATAACTGCACTTACGCCACACGAACCGGTCACAGACCAAGGAGCCCCCACCATGCCCGCCAACACCGCCGCCGCCTGGATCACGATGCCCATGCACGAGCTGATCCACACCACCGCCAACGCTGCTCGCCTGCTGGAAAAAGCCCGCCGCCTGGCGGCGCGGGACGCCGATCCCGCCGCCTTTCTCGATCCGTGGCTGGCGCACACGCAGGACTATCGCGGCATCCGCATGCTCACCATGTGGGCCCGGGCGTCGGAGGTGGCGCAGTTCGCCCGCCAGGTCGGCCTGCACGAGTGCACCAGCGACGACGTGTTCGACGATCCCTTCGCGCTGGCGCGCCGCATCGAGCGGGCGCTGCGCCACACCCCGCGTGAACGTCTGGCCGACCTGCCCGCCGAATCGCTCTGAACCCCAACAGGAGACTCGCAATGAAAATCGAAATCCGCAACATCGAGCGCCTCCGCCCCTACGAACAGAACCCGCGCCAGAACGATGCCGCCGTGGACGCCGTGGCGCAGTCGCTGAAAGAGTTCGGCTTCCGCCAGCCGATCGTCGTCGACACCGATGGCGTGATCGTCGTCGGCCACACGCGCTACAAGGCGGCGAAGAAACTGGGCATCGAGAAGGTGCCCGTGCACGTGGCCAGGGACCTCACGCCCGAGCAGGCCCGGGCATACCGCATCGCCGACAACAAGAGCGCCGATTACGC
>JBBDPC010000078.1:0-4163 GCA_040876735.1 Phycisphaeraceae bacterium
AACCATGATGCCGCCTTCGTAGAAGTCGTCGAAGACCACGCCGTTGAAGTCGGTCTCGCCCTTGAAGACCGCGGCCACGCCGGTGGGCACGCCCGGCTGCTCCCACAGCTCGGGGTCCGGCGGGTAGTAGATGTCGCCGCGTCGGTCGATGTATTGCCTGTATGCGCCATCGACGGTGTACTGGCTGACGGGCAGGTCCCGCGACCGTGCCTGGAAGATCACGCGGGCGGTCGTGGGGTCGGCACTGTGCACGACCACGCGCGACGTCGAGCCGAAGACGAAGCTGGCGCCGTGGGCACGGGCGCTCGGGTTGGCGTCGGCGGCGGCGATCTCGTCCCGGAGAATGTACGCGGCGCCGAAGGGCAGGTCGCGGGTGAGCGGGTGCTCGGGCGTGCCGAAGCTCAGCGTGCCGGCGATGGCGTAAGTGGCCACCGGTCGGCCGCCGCTGCCGCCTTTGATGGGTTTCTCACAGCCGATGCGTGCGCCATCGAGAAGCGTGATGGTCGTGCCCTCGTCGGCATAGCAGGCGGCGCGCAGCCCGTTGCCGAGGTGGCTGTTTTCCGAGATGACCAGCGTGCCGCGCATCAGCGTGAACCGGTCGTTCGCGCCGCCGCAGTAGCCGATGACTTCGAGGCTGCCCGAGGGGCCGGGGTCGAGGAACAGCAGGTGGGCGATGGTGCGGGCGTAGGCCCAGTGCGGTTCCGGCCGATCGTAGTAGTTGCAGAAGCGTGCAAAGGTGTGCTTGTTCGCATCGCCGCTGCCGAGGACGGCGGTGACCTCGGCCACCCACTCGCTGCCGTCCTTCAGCCAGACGTTGCCGCGCACGATCAGGCGGTGCGAGTAGATCGAGCCGGCCTCCAGGGTGAGGTGACGGATCTCATACGCCCCGATCTCCGGCGGGTCGTGCACGCCCGGCTGGATCACCTCGTAAAGCTGCTCCGACGCCGGCAGCAGAACGTCCCCGTCAAAGATGCCCTCCACACCCAGATCGCCATGCGTCTGCTCCGCCTCAGGCAGCGCGACGAACGGCGGCTCGCTCAGGGGCTCGCCCGTCTCGTCCAGCCAGTTCTCCGCCAACATCAGGTCGCCGCTCACGCCGGGCTCGCGCCACACGATCAGCGGCCGATCCTCCCAGGTCTCCTCGGCATAGCGGCCGATCCGCTTCTGCGACGCCGCGTCACCCCAGATGCCGTTGCGCTCTCGCCGGGTCTGCTCCGCCTCGGTCAGCTCACGCGAGGCGTTGTAGCTGGTGGTCTCGCCGGCCACCGTCACCTGCTGGATTTCCTCCAGTGGCAGGCTCTGCGCGATCGCGCCACTGAGCGAACGCACCACCAGACGCGGGACGTTGGGATGCTCAAAGAGAATCTCCGCCTCCGTCTCCGTGCCGTCGACGAAGGTGATCGTCCCCTCGCCCGGCTCCAGCGCCTGCGCAGCACCTGCGGGGGTGAGCATCAACAGTAAAACCATGATCCATCGCGTTGTCATCTGCACATAACTCCCAAAAAGTCCAGTCGAACGCCCGGTCGCCAAGGTTCGAACAGATCCATTCCGCAAGACCAGCGGTTCCGGGCACGGTACCGGTTGCCGTGCCGATCGATTACGAGTAGTGAACGGTACCACGCGGCTCGCCCCACCGATACGCCATATCGCGCATACATTTTGCCTTTATGCGCAGGATCTTGGGCCATCGACGGGGCATGAACAATTCCGGGCGGGCGGGGGCCCGGCGACCCGTCCTTGCGATACGGCACTGGCGCCAGCTTCACCCGCTTGCATACGAACCTTGACAAGTTGCCCGGGAGCCAGCACGATCTAAGATCAGCATCGCTGTGGTTGCCGCCGGTTGGCGGTGTGGTAACCACACAACCTGCCCAAAGCGCAGCGATATTTTATAGGCGCACACCCTTGGTTGGCGAGCCTGCCGCGCGGCCGGCTCAGCCCGGGGATGCGGGGCCCACCGCCGCGTTGGATCGCGAACCACGTACCGACTCCCGCCGAGGGAGCCACAAGAAGATTGCCGAGGTCTTTTCAATGTCACAAGCACAGGACGGAACCGGGTCGGGCACCATCGGCCTCGAACAGATGAGCCAGGGTTACGAGCGCTACGTCGTAAGCGTGGACGAGTATGTGCGCTTCCGCCGCGATGGATTCCTCGTCGTGCGCAACCTTGTGCCGCAGGCCGACATCGACACGCTGCGCCAGCACACCGAGGATCTGATGGCCGGGCGTCTGCGCGAGCAGCAGCAGACGATGAGCGAGCGCGACACCAAAGCGGATGGTGGCGTGACGATTCAGGGGCTCGAACGCCCGCCGGAGCATCTCTCGCCGCAGGAGAAGGCTCAATATTTCCTGCGCATCCACATGCTTCACCGCCAGCTCCCCCTGCACGAGCGCTACATGCTGCACCCGCGCGTGCTGGACGTGCTGGAGGTGCTCATCGGCCCAGAACTGCTGGCGCTGCAAACGATGCTGTTCCTCAAGCCGCCAGACAAGCCAGGTCAGGGCTGGCACCAGGACAGCTACTACATTCCCACGAGTCCGGACACGCTGTGCGGGGCCTGGATCGCCATCGACGAAGCCGACGAGCGCAACGGGGCGATGTGGTTCGCCAAGGGCTCGGGCGCCGAGCCGGTGCATCCCCCCTGCCCCGAAGTCGGCTATGGCTTCGGAGACCGTATGGTCGGTGACATCAGGTGGGTCAAGGGCGCAAGCGATCCGAACGATCAGAACAACGACCTGGCGAAGGTCGCCGACCGTTATGATCAGGTGCTGTGCCACGCCCGGCCGGGCGACGTGGTGTTCTTCAACGGCCACGTGCTTCACCGCTCAAAGCATAACTGGACCACCGACCGCTTCCGGCGGGCTTTCGTCAGTCACTACTGCAACGCGCGCAGCATGACGCAGTGGGGCGCGGACGAGCAGCAACTCGACGAGGTTCACGCCACAGCCACCGTGGACCCCGAGACGAAGATGACCAACGGCTCGCACATTCTCGCCCGCGGGGATACGCATCTGCCCTTCGCCCGCCCACGCTTCGGTACACCGTGTGCAGCCTTGCTACCCACGGCACTGCGGCGCGAAGCCAGCGACCGCATCGCCCGGATCATCGCCAACACCAACAATGGGTTGCTCGGCTGCGCGATCACCGACCCCAATCTCGAGCACGACCACGACGAGCCCGACGGGAGCTATTGACCGGCCGTTCCCCTCGGACGCGTCAGCGGGAGAAGCGCCGCCCAGGTTGTTGGGGGCGTCATGGCGGCCGTGGCTTGGGGGCAGCACGTCAACAGCCGATTCGGCATCGTCCATCGGCCGAATGTCAGGTTCGGGTATGGAGGTTCGCTCATGATTCAGCAGCCCATCCGCCTTGCCCTTGCCATTGGCTGGCATTATGGATGCAACCGCAAGACGCTGCGCGGCATCAAGCGATATGCCGTCGCCTCCCATCACTCGATCCTGATTGAGCCGTTGTCGCCGCAGTTTTTCAAGGCTATTCGTCGATGGCAGCCCGATGCGATCATCGCCGACCCGGAACGCCCCTCCTTGGTCGAGGATTTGCTCGCATTGGATCTGCCGACGATCAGTGTGCTGTGCACCTGGCACATGCCCGATCATCCAGGCGTCGGCAAGGATGACCACGCGGTCGGTCGTGCGGGCGCAGCACACCTGCTTGAAAAGGGATTGCGCCGCTTCGGCTATGTGGGCTATCCCGACATCTGCTGGAGCCAGTGGCGGGCCGAGGGCTTTGCCCAGGCAGTCCACGACGCCGGCGGTGAATGCCGACAGTTTTCCTGTTCATCAAGTGCCTTCCCCCGCCTGGCGTCGGAGAAAGCGGACCGCCGTGGCGATGGCCTCCGCACCTGGCTGAGAGAGGAGGCCAAGCCGATCGGCATCTTGTGCGCGAATGATCCGCTTGGGCAGGAGCTAGCGCAGCTCTGCCGCGAGTTGGACCTGCGCGTTCCCGAGGATGTCGCGATCGTCGGCGTCGACAACGACGACGTGTTCTGCGAGCTGGCCGACCCCACCCTCTCCAGCGTCGATGTACCGTGGGAGCGGATGGGCTACGAAGCGGCTGCGATGCTCGATCGCCTCCTCGCCGGCGAGGCGATGCCGACCGCGCCGCGATTACTGCCCCCGGCGGGCGTGCGGCAGCGTGAATCGAG
>JBBDPC010000079.1:0-776 GCA_040876735.1 Phycisphaeraceae bacterium
CATCAGCAACTGGCCAGCAAGACCAAGGTCACGCTGGACAACTTCGCCGACCAGCTCAAGGCGGGCAAGACCCGCGAGCTGCGCGTCGTGCTCAAGGGCGACGTGCAAGGCTCGATGGACGTGCTGCGCAAGAGCCTGGAAGATCTGGGCAACGAGGAAGTCGCCGTCCGCGTCATCCACCAGGCGGTGGGCGGCGTGACGGAAAGCGACGTGCTGCTGGCGGACGCGTCCGAAGCGGTCATCATCGGCTTCCATGTTGTCGCCACGCCGGCGGTGCGCGAGATCGCCGAGGCCCGCGACGTGGACATCCGCCTCTACCGCGTCATCTATGAGGTGACCGAAGAGGTGACCAAGGCCCTGGAAGGCATGCTCGAACCGGAGCGCAAGGAGCAGGCGGTCGGCTCGGCCGAGGTTCGCGAAGTCTTCAAGATCAGCAAGGTCGGCGCGATCGCCGGCTGCCTGGTCAGCGAAGGCGCGATGCAGAAATCCGCCAAGGCCCGTGTCATTCGCGATGGCATTGTCGTCACCGACGAGCGCAACATCGAAAGCCTCCGCCGCGTGAAGGACGACGTCCGCGAAGTCCGGGCCGGCACGGAGTGCGGCATCAAGCTCGCCGGCTTCGACGACATCAAGGCCGGCGACACCATCCAGTGTTACACAGTGACCGAGATCAAGCGGAAACTCGGGTAAGCCACGCTCTCGAGGCCGTGCGGCTTCAGCCGCACGGCACAGGAACCCATGGTCGTAGGCCTGCTCCAGATCGAGTTGAGCATCGA
>JBBDPC010000079.1:786-22627 GCA_040876735.1 Phycisphaeraceae bacterium
GACACGATCCAGTGCTACACCGTGACCGAGATCAAGCGTAAGCTCGGGTAAGCCCCGCGCGAGGCCGGGCGGTTTCAGCCGCTCGGCCCCGGCCTCAGTAACCCATGGTCGTAGGCCTGCTCCAGATCGAGTTGAGCATCGAAGGCGCGATGTCGCTCAAGGACAAGCGCCGCGTGGTGCTCAGCCTCAAGGACCGCCTGCACCGCGAGCACCAGGTTTCGGTCGCCGAGGTGGACATGCAGGACGTACATCGCACGGCAGTGCTCGGCATCGCCATGGTCTCCACCAGCGTCCCGCATTGCCAGAGCATGCTCGACCGCATCGTCGACAAGCTCCGCCTCGGCCGCGATTACGTGCTCAGCGACCACAAGCTGGAAATCCTCAGCGGACAATAGAGTGAGTTTCTGGTTTCTGGTTTCAAGTTTCTCGTTGTTTGCAATGGCGTCACCACGAAAAACTCGAAACCAGAAACCAGAAGCCAGAAACTGAAATGACCCACCGCATCGCCCAGATTGAGTCGACCCTGAAGCGTGCGATCGCGCAGGTGTTGCAGCGTGAGATCGCCGATCCGCGGATCGAAGGCATGATCAGCATCACGCGCATCCAGGTCAGTCCCGACCTGCACGACGCGTACGTTTACGTTTCTGTGCTGCCCGAGGAAAAGCAGCGCAAGACGGTGGCGGGCCTGCGGCATGCGGCACGCCATATCCACAACCTCGTCAAGCAGGCAGTGGCGCTGCGCACCGTGCCCCGGCTGGAGTTCCGCCTTGATGAATCCATCAAGAAGCAGGCGGAGATTTACGACGCCATCCGCCGCGCCACCGACCGTACGGGCGAAGCGCCCGACGAATCACCTGACGAAACATGACTCCCCCCGGCCGGGCCACTTCAGTGACCCGGCACAGCGCCGCGCATCGAAGAAAAGGACCGCTCTTGTGAAACAGGACACGCCCGAAGCGAAGAAGCTGACCGCGCTGCTCAAGCGCCTGAAATCGGAATACGAAATCGAATCGCCGCCGCAGCGCGACCCGGTGTTGGAGATGATCTATTCCTTCCTGCTGTGGGAGGCGACGCAGGCCGAGGCCGATGATGCGCTGGCCCGGCTGCTCGCGGCAGTGGTGGACGTCAACGAGCTGCGCGTGAGCCTGGAGGCGGAGATCGTCGAGATGATCGGCCCCACCTACCCGCTGGTGCACGAGCGCGTCGCCCGGCTGCGCGAGGCGATGTACGAGGTCTACGTCCGCGAATATTCGATGGAGATGCGCAGCATCGCCAGTGCGAGCAAGAAAGACCAGCGGGCCTACCTCGACACGCTCCCGGGCATGACGCCTTACGTCGCCGCGCGGGTGATGCTGCTGAGCTTCGGCGGCCACGCGATGCCGGTGGACCGCAAACTGGTGGTGATGCTCGGCGACGAAACGGTGCTCGAGCACGACACGTCCCCGGACCATGCCGAGAGCTGGCTTCAGCGTCACATCAAGGCCGACGAGGCGATCGACGCCCACCTGCTGTTCCAGGCGTGGGCGGACGACCACGACGTGCCCGACGACGTGTTCGCCCCGGCCGTGTCGATCGAGCAGGCCGCCGAGGAAGCCCATACCAACACCAGTCCGAAAAAGGGCGGCCCCCGTGGCAAGACCAGCGGCAAGCGAGCGAAGAAGAAGTAATACGCCTCTGCCTGTTCGGCCGGCCGTGTGATGTTTAGCCCCCGCGCCCACGCGGGGCAGGCCCCGCCATAGGCGGCGGGGTCAAACCTCGGTCTTTCGCCAGGCTATTGACGCGAAGGCGACTTCGCACATCCTGAACATCGGCCGACGCCCTCCGCCGCGTTCGACCCGTTACAATCTGTCTACCGCCACGCCCGACGGCCTCCGTTCGGCGTTGGCTTTACTCTCGTGACCATCCACCCGGCGACCCAACCATGACCCAGCTTCAACGCCCGCAATCCAACGCCAAGCCTGCCGACGCCACCCCCGGAAGCCGACCGCTGCTGCGCATCGGCATCCCCAAGGGCAGCCTCCAGGACGCCACCGTCGACCTGTTCGACCGGGCCGGCTACAACATCAACATCTCCTCGCGCTCCTACTTTCCCGAGATCGACGATCCGCAGATGTCGGCCGTGATGTTCCGCGCCCAGGAGATGAGCCGATACGTTGAAGACGGGGTGATCGACCTCGGCATCACCGGGCAGGACTGGATCATCGAAAACGAATCCGATATCCACGAAGTCTGCGAGCTGAGCTATTCCAAGGCCACCGCCAAGCCCGTCCGCTGGGTGCTGGCCGTGCCCGAGGAGTCCGACTACCAGAAGGCGGAGGACCTGGCCGGCGGCATCATCGCCACGGAACTGATCAACACGACGCGGCGCTACTTCGAGGGCAAGGGCGTCGCCGTCAAGAAAGTCGAGTTCTCCTGGGGCGCGACCGAGGTGAAGGCCCGGCTGGTCGACGCCATCGTCGACGTCACCGAGACCGGCTCGTCGCTGCGGGCGAACAAGCTGCGCGTCATCGACGAACTGCTCACCTCCACCACCCGGTTGATCGCCAACAAGCAGGCGTGGGCCGACCCGGTCAAACGGGCGAAGATCGAGGACCTGGCGGTGCTGCTGCAAGGGGCGATCGCCGCGCGGTCGAAGGTGGGGCTGAAGCTGAACGTGCCGCGGTCGAGCCTGGACGCGGTGCTGGCGATCCTGCCCGCCGAGCAGTCGCCGACGATCAACGATCTGGCCGACGGCGCGTGGGTGGCCATCGAGGTGGTGGTGGAGGAAAAGGTGGAGCGTGACCTCGTTCCATCGCTGCGCCGAGCGGGGGCGACGGCGATTTTCAGTTACCCGTTGAACAAGGTCGTGCCTTGAGCGCTATAGGATGGTGCGGGGGCGGCTGAGGGACCAAGCCGGCGGGAGGTTGACGTATGCGCGGCTTCACGATTGTGACAACCTGCCTGCTTCTTACAGCCTGTTCGCTCGGTGACTCGGGCATTCGGTACGGTGAGCAGATCACGGTGGTGCAGCATGCGTTTGGTCTGCCGGACGTGATTTCTGATCGCTCGGGCGATCTGGAGCGACTCTACACCCCTCAGAACCGTCCTCCCCAACAGTGGCCGGCTTCGGCGCCGCGGTCGTTCTATTACCTTGATCGCGATCTGGCGGTTACGTTTGTTCATGGGAAGGCGCGAAGCGCATCACGGATCACACCCGACCGGCGAGAGACGATTTTGGCAGTCATGGAATAGCAGGCGGGGTGGCTGCTTCCAACGAAAGGCTCGGCAGTATGAATGGTGGACGTTCGCTCTGGCTGACCGTGACGTTGATGCTGGCGACTGCGGCCTTGGTGGTGAGCGTGCCCGCCTGCCAGTCGCCCGGGCCCGGCGACGGGGAGCGTGCCGACCGCCGGCCGACGCGGCTGGTGCCCGCCGACGAGGTGAGCGTGCCGCCGGGGGTGGACCCGGATCAACTGACGCCGTTGACCGGTTCGGCGCTGGAGCATGCCCGGTTGCCGTTGGAGCAGGTGCTCACCGAACTGCCTGTGCCGGACTATCTCAGCCGCGCCGATGAGGCCGAGCGGGATGCCGACAATGCCGAGGCCGACGAGCCGGACGTCGAAGTGCAGCGTGCCTACCTCAACGCCCGGCAGGCCTGGCGTGAAGGGCGCAATCACGACGCGATCAACGAACTCGACGCCGCCCTTCGCCTTGCACCGGGTCAGCCGCACCTGCTGCGTCTGATGGCCCGGGCGTATGGGGCGATCGGCAACCGGTTGCGTTCCGCGATGCACATGCGTCAGGCCCTGGCGAGCGACCCGGCGCACGTGGAGAGTTTGTTCATCCTCGGCCGGCTGGCGCTGGAGCAGGGCGATCCCGGCGATGCCATTGTTCTCTTTCACCGTGCGCTGGACGGACGAGCGGCGTCCAGCGGCGGACGGGCCGTGCCGGCGTCGACCCTGCACTATCATCTCGCCGCCGCGCTGCTGGAAGCGGGGCACGCCGCCGCCGCCATTGATCAGCACGCGCGCTATCTGGAACAGATCGAACACGAAGGCGCCACCACCCGCCAGAGCGCCGACCTGGCCATGGCCGACAGCCAGCGCGGGGCGACGTGGCTGGCGGTGGGGGACGCGCACCACCGGTTGGGCGACGCGGGCGCGGCCCTCGCTGCGTACGAGCAGGCTGCGGAGCACGGCCTCGCCGACCAGCCTGCGCTGGTTCACCGCATGGTCTACACGCACTTGCGCCTTCGTGAGGCCGAGCCGGCGCAGGAACTGGCCATCAAACGCGTCCGCGCGTCGGGCGGCGACACGCCGAGCCTTGACCTGGTGGCCTACCTGACCGAGCAGGGGGTGTCGGCCGCGGCGCTGGCGGACGAACTTGAACGTCTTTATACCGATGAAGGTGAATCGGGCGCGATGGCCATGGCCATTGCCGAACTATTGCCGCGGGAGACGGCCGTGGAACTGCTGCGCAACCATCTGACGGCGTACCCTGCGGACCAGCGCGTGTTCCACCGTCTGCTCGACGACTGGCTGCTGCCCGATGGTGCGGCGGATGTCGAAGCCGAGGCGATTCACCAGGCGGTGGCATTGACCGCCACGGTGATGAGCCACGCGCCGAACCACGGTGAGGCCGAGGACGCGGCTGCCCGTCTGTTTGATGCGGCGGAGGGGACGTCGGCGGTGATCGAGGCGTTTGGCAGCATGCCCGAGGCGCAGCGCGAGCAGCCGGTGGTGCGTGTGATCGAGGGCATGGCGCTCGGGACCAGCGGACGCATGAACGCTGCTGTCGCCGCATTTGAGCAAGCGATGGAGGATGATCCGGATCTGGCGTTGGCCCGACTGCAACTGGTGAAGGTGCTTGTCGCCCGGCAGGAGTACGAGCGTGCCGCGCGGCTGCTCGAGCCGATGGAGGAGAGTGCCGACAGTGTGCCGGTGCTGCTTCGCGTGCGTGTGCTGGCGGAGACGGATCAGATCGATGCGGCGTTGGCGTTGCTCGAACGGATGATGGACGAGCAGGGGGAGGCTTCGGTCGACCTGGTGTTGCGGAAAGCGACTTTGCAAGTGCGAGCCGGTGACGCGCGGGCGGCGGAGCGAACATTGCTCGATGCCCTGAACGTTCGGCCGGAGGAGGAGCGGATTTACGCCGCCCTTTTTGAACTTTACTCGCCGGAGAATGGCGCGGCGGAACAGATCGGCGACTGGCAGCGGCAATGGACACGGCTGGTGCGCCGGCTGCTGGGCACGATTCCCGAGAGCCGGCTCGGCCGACTGGTGCGGGCAGAGTTGCTCGACGCCCAAGGTCAGCGGGCCGAAGCCGAGGCGCTGCTGGAGCAACTGCTGGAGGAAGAGCCGCGCGACCACGAAGCGCTGCACCAACTGCTTGACGTCTACGTCCGGTCGAATCGGCAGGACGAAGCGCGCGAACTGGTGGAAAGCAAGATCGACGCCCACCCGGAGGATATGGCGTTGCTCCATGTCGCGCGGCAGTTTTACCAGCAGATCGGCGATCGCGACCGGATGCTGGAAGTGTTCGAGCGGATGCTGTCACTGGAGCCGGCGGGCGCGACGCGGGCGCGGAACCTGGCGTCGCTGTACTTGCAGACCGGCCGGCCGGAGCGGGCGGTGGCGGTGTTGGACGAGGCGCTGGCGGAGGAGGACCTCGACGATCCGGTGCTGCTGGTGAGCGTGCTCTGGCGGGCGATGCTGCGAGCCGACGAACCGGAGGCGGCACAGCGCCGGCTGGCGGAACTGGTCGAGCAGATGCCGGACCATGCCACCGAGTTGCTGTACGAGCAGGCAATGCTCGCCGAACGGCTGGACGACAGGCAGCAAAGCGAGGCGTTGCTGCTGGAACTGCTCGACCGCGATCCGGACCACGCCATGGCGAACAACGCCTTGGGCTACGCCTGGACCACGCAGGGGCGGAACCTCGACCGGGCCAAGACGATGATCCAGCGGGCGGTGGATGCCGAGCCGGACAACGCGGCCTACCTCGATTCGCTCGGCTGGGTCTACTACAAGACCGGGCGGTTTGAGGAAGCAGTGGTCTGGCTGCGCCGCGCCCGTGCGGCGGAAGGGGGGGACTACCCCGTGATTGTCGACCACCTCGGCGACGCGCTCTACCGCGCCGACCGCTCAGAAGACGCAGAGCGAGCTTGGCGTGATGCGCAAAACATGATGGACGAGCAGGACTACAGCATCCATGAGGACCCGGAGTTGAAGACGCTGGGCGATCGGCTGGCGGAGAAACTGGAAGCCGTGGAAGAAGACCGCGACCCGGCTGTGGCGGAAGCGGAGGAAGCGGATCAGGCCGTCGAGGATCAGCCGTAAGCCGAGTGTGTCTGAAGTTGCAAGATGCCCCTGCCTGAAGAGTTCGGGCGTCGTTTCGCCCCCGCCTCCTGCCGGGGGCGTTATTTTTGCGCATCCGGATGAAGCGGTTGCAACGATCATGCGATCTGCCAAACGCGGGTGGAATTTCACACCTGGCGCTTATCCGGCCTCACGTCTTGGTCGATAACCCGAAGGAGCCTGCCCGCGTGCTGGACAGGCCGGGCGTTGGTTCGCGCGGCCGACGGGGCGGCGAAATTCGTACAGGCGAGGATCGCAACCGTATGGATCTGGACACGATTCTCAAAGCGGCGGTCGAGATGGGCGCGTCGGACATTCACCTGGTCGCCGGTCATCCACCGGCGGTCCGCGTCCACACGGCCATGACCCCGCTGGACTACCCGGTGATCACCGCCGAGTCCGCGCTGCGCATGCTCAAGCAGATGGCGGGCGAGGACCAGATGAAGATCTTTGACAAGGTCAAGGACTCGGACTTTTCCTATGAAGTCCCGGGCGTTGGCCGGTTCCGTGTCAACGCTCACCTTCAGCGGGGGGCGGTGGGCGTGGCGCTGCGTGCGATCAAGACCAACATTCCCCCGTTCGAGTCGCTGTCGCTGCCCGACGTCGTCCAGCGGCTGACCTACCTGCCGCGCGGCCTGGTGCTGGTCACCGGCGACACCGGCTCGGGCAAGTCGACGACCCTCGCGGCGATGATCGATGCGATGAACAATCGCTATAAGAAGCACATCATCACGCTCGAGGACCCGGTCGAATACACCTTCGTCTCCAACAAGAGCATCATTGAGCAGCGCGAGCTCGGCGCCGACGTGCCCAGCTTCGCTTCGGGCCTCCGCCATGTGCTGCGTCAGGATCCGGACATCATCCTCGTCGGCGAAATGCGCGACCTCGAAACCACCGCCGCTGCTATCACCGCCGCCGAGACCGGCCACCTGGTGCTCTCCACGCTCCATACCGTCAACGCCTCGCAGACCGTTGAGCGCATCATCGACATGTACCCCGCCGACCAGCAGAACCAGATCCGCTCCATGCTTGCCAACACGTTGCAGGCGGTGATCTCGCAGACGTTGTTCAAGCGCATCGACCAGTCGGGCATGGCCCCGGCGGTGGAGGTGATGCTCTGTACGCCGGCGGTCCGTAACCTGATTCGCGAAAACCGCGCGTTTGAGATTCCCAACGTCATTGACACGAACCGGGCGATGGGCATGACCAGTCTCGACAGCGCGATCGCCGAGCTGTACTTCAACGGGATCATCAGCAAGGAGGATGCGGTCGCCCAGGCGGCCTATCCCGAAAAGCTCGAACGTATGCTTGCGGCGTGAGACATCAATGATCAATGCACAATGAACAATGGCCAACGCGTTGAAAAGAGAGACGTGTTCGTACATTGAACATTGAGAAGTGTGAACGAACCCATGCCTCAGTATCGATACCAGATGCGGACCAGCGGCGGCGACGTCTCCGTCGGCACGCTTGCGGCGGAAAACGCCCTTGCGGCGGCGCAGCAACTGCGCAGCCAGGGCCATACCGTCCTTCAACTGACGCCCATGGGCTCGTCGATCGACGCCAAGTCGATGCTGGCGAAGCTCAGCAACGTGTTGAACTATTCGTCCGGGCCCTCGGCACGCGACATCCTCAACTTCACGACGCAGTTGGCTGTCATGGTCCGGGCTGGTATCGCGCTGCGGGCGGCCATTGAAGGCATCGCCGAGCAGACGACGAACCCCAAGTTCCGCGCGATGCTCTTCCAGATCAAGCAGGACATCGAGTCGGGCAAACAGTTCAGCGAAGCGCTGCAACGCTACCCCCGACACTTCGGCCCGTTGTACGTGAACATGGTGCGGGCGTCGGAGATGTCCGGCTCGTTCAGCCACATGCTCGAACGCATCGCCAGCTACCTCGCGCAGCAGATTGAGACGCGATCGATGGTCGTCGGAGCGATGATCTACCCGGGTGTGATCGCGTCAATGGCGGTGGGCGTGACGATTTTCCTGTTGACGTTCGTCCTGCCGCGGTTCGCGCAGGTGTTCGAGGGCAAAGAGGCGGCGATGCCCGGCCCGACCATCTTCCTGATGACCCTCTCCGAGTTCATGGTTGACTGGTGGTGGGCGGTGGTGCTGGGATTGATCGTGAGTTGCCTGGGTGTCGTGGCGTTCATTCGCACCGAGATGGGAGGCCTGTGGTTCGACGGCGTGAAGCTGAAGGTGCCGATCTTCCGCGCCATGTTCCGCGCGCTGTACATCAGCCGCAGCCTGCACACGATGGGTGAACTGGTCAACGCCGGCGTGCCCATGCTCGACACGCTGCACATCACCGGCGAGATCAGCGGCAACCGCCACTACGGCCGGATGTGGATGGCGGTGCAAACCTCGGTGAAGACGGGTAAGAAAATCGCTCAGCCGTTGCAGAAAAGTCCGCTGCTGCCCAAAGCCGTGGTGCAGATGATCTCGGCCGGCGAAGAGTCGGGCAAGCTGGGTGAAGTGCTCGACGAAATCAGCGCCTACTACTCCAAGCAGCTTCGCGAGACAATCAAGACCGTCACCAGCATGATCGAGCCGATCATGATCGTCATCATGGGTGCGATCGTCGGCTTTATCGCCATGGCGATCATCCTGCCGATCTTCAAGCTCTCGACACTGGTGAGCTGATGTCTGAGTTGTTAATGGATGGCAGATGCCGGCTGTAGGGATCGGGCAAGTTGGAAATGGCCGGGCGCTCGCAAGTGCCGCGGGCCTGGCGTGAAATGAATCTTATGGTTGATTGTGCAGCTATGAGTACGGCCATGAATCATCCGCCATCCACCAACCACCGTTCATCCGCGCGACGGCGCAATCACCGCGCCAGCGGCTTTACGCTGATCGAGGCGGCGTTGACGACGGTGATCGTGGGCACGGGCGTGCTGGCCATTGTGGCGGCGCAGCAGGCCTACCACATGAAGAACAACTGGGCTCAGCGATCCGGTACCGCCATGCTGATGGCCAACGAGCTGCGCGAGCTGACGCTGACGCTACCGATGTACGACCCGATCCTCGGCCGCACCAACTTCGGCGCCAAGGGCGACAATGTGGCCACTTTCAACTGCGTCGCCGACTTTGCCGGTTCGCTCGACGACGCCGGGAAGGGCGAGGGCCTTACCTTCAGTCCGCCGATCAACGCCATGCGCGAGCCACTGGAAGAATACGATCGGTGGCGTCAGGTGGTAAACGTCCACAACGTGCTGCCGGACTACATCAATACGACGATCGGCCAACCGCTGGGTACGACCGACCTGATGCGCGTTCATGTCGATGTGCAATACCGTGAACCGCATTCCGACACGTTCAACAGCGTGACCACGTTGACCTGGGTGGTGACGAGATGATGACCCGACGCGACACACGATCCCGCGGCGCGGCCGCGGTACTGGCGATGATGTTCCTGGTGATCTTCGGATCGCTGGCGGCGGCGATGGCGATCGTCTCCCAGGGCAACCTTGCCACTGCCGACTCGCACATGAAGGTCAATCGCTCGCTGGCCGCCGCCGAGACGGGCATGCGCTTCATGACCTACCGCATTACCGATGTGGCCGACGCGATTCACACACGCGAAGGCGAGATTACGGCCGCCGTGGCGGAGGACCTCTGGCAGGAGATCGCGCTGACGTTGATGGAGTCGATGCAGGATGAGTTTCACAATGTGGACGAACCTTCCATTGAGAACGGTGTGCTCCACATCGGTCCGATCTCGCTGGGGCCCGACGCTCCGACGTTCACTGCGACTGTGCAGCCGCACCCGATCGCTGGTGAAGACTACAGCGCAAGCTACTACGACCGCCTGCCGTTCAGCACGATGAGCCCGGCGATCTCGAACGATAATGCGCTGGACGCCCGCTGGCTTCGCGTGCGTGTGGTGGCCGGCGACGGGCCCGAACATTCCCGCATCCATCGCTCGATCCAGCAGGACTTCAGGGTCGACAAGAAGATTCCCTACGCCATCCTTGCCCGCAGCCGCGTGATGATTGGCCGAAACGTAATGATCGAAGGGCCCCTCGGCTCCCGCTTCACCGAAACGCACCTGGACCACGGCCACCCTGTTCACGTGCTCAGCGACTTCAAGGGACTCACCGACGACTTTGACGAGTTGCTGGAAGGGTTCTACGGCGATCTCGACGCCAACGATCTCAACGGCGACAATCGCCTCAGCCTTGCCAACGCCGCCGAGATGGACGGCATCACCGACCCGTCCGACTGGGATGTGACCGACGATGGCTACATCAGCGAGTGGGACCTGTTCCTCCGCCACTTCGGGCAGGAGCATGTTGACGGCCAGTGGCGCGTGAGCGAAAACGATCTCGCCTCCGCCGGCGTCAATGACGTCATCGCCAGCGAATTGCTCAACCTTGTCGATACCTTCGGGGACGACGGCCGCCCGGGCTACGGCGACGGCTACCTCGACGCTGACGATCGGTATGCCAAGATCCAAGGGCAGGTCTACCTCGACGCGAATCTCGAAGACTGGGAAGACGGTGCGGCCGCAGGCAATTACCGCGACTATCTCCAGGGGCCGATTCGGCCGGACCACAACCATGCCGCGCTGACGTTCGACGCGCAGAACAACGACGCGTACCAGTTCGATTCTTCGGACTTCGACGTCAGCACGTTCCGCGAGATGGTCGACTATGCCGGCAGCGACCTTGCTTCGCAAGCGGTTGATCAGGCCAGCGGCCATGATCCAGATGACCCCGACTCTCCGCAGCCGCTTGGCACGTACGTGACCGAGCCGGTGGCATATGGTTCCGCCCACCCGTACGACTTCTTCGATCGGCCGGTCTACGAGAACATGACGTTCCGCAATGTGAAAATCCCCAAGGGCACAAACGCCCTGTTCCGCAACTGCCGGTTCATCGGCGTTACCTTCGTCGAGTCCAACGTCAACAACACCGACCCGAACTACAACTACGCCGGCATGCAGGAGTCTGACGGTACACTGAAGCACCCCGGCGTCAGTGCCGACGTCGACAACCAGGCGGTCGAGGACACCAAGACGCAGGGCAACAACCTTCGCTTCGACAACTGTACTTTCGAAGGGGCCGTCGTCACTGACGCTCCCAAGGAGTTCACGCACACCCGCAACAAGATCGCCTTCAACGGCAAAACGGCCTTCGTCATTGAAGGTTCGAGTCAGCTCAGCGAATCGGAAAAGGCGCTCTTCCGTAGGAGCACGATCCTCGCCCCGCACTATTCAGTCGAGATGGGTACGTTCGTATCGCCCGACGATCCTGACGAACGCGTCGAGCTTTCCGGGGCCATCGTCGGCGGGGTGGTCGACTTGCGAGGCAACATCGACATCAATGGCATGATCGTCACCACTTTCGAGCCCAAGAGTGACACCGGACCGGTGCTCGGTGAAACCAGTCCGCAGTTCAACACCACCCTGGGCTACTTCGGCACGGAAGACGGCGACCTCGAAGGCGAACTGCCCGCCACCGGACTGGGCACCGTCCAGATCCGCTACGATCCCACACTTGCGCTGCCCGACGGCATTCTCGGGCCGATCCAGATCAAACCCGTCGTCGCGACGTATTTCGAAGGCGGACAATGATGACTTCCGTTCACCCTCCTGTTTCCCCTCAGCACATGCGGCAGCGAGGTTTAAGCCGCGCTGCTGCGCGGCGTTGTGCCGGTCTTTCCCTGGTCGAGATGCTCATTTCGCTGGCGATCACCGGGATGCTGCTCACAGCGACAATGGTCGCCATCGACGCCAGTTTCCGCGCCTACGCCGCCGCCGCCGAGAGCGCCAGCACGCAGACTTCCACGCGCCTTGTCACGCACCGCCTGCTCACGCTCATTCGAACTTCGACGGCACACGGCCCGCTTCAGCCCGACGCCAGCTCCGATCCGCCGGTCACGCAGGATGGCAACACGCTGAAGAGTCCTTACCTGGAGTTGATCGACGCACGCGGCAACCATATTCGCGTTGAGTACCGGGCTGACGAGCAGGAGATGTGGCTGATCACCACCCCCTATCAGAGCACGACGCCCGAGGCGCAGCCGCTGCTTGGCGGCGTGACGAATTGCAAGTTCTACGCTCACCGCCGTCAGGATCGCGATGGCGTGTGGGTGCTCGAACGAGCGTCGATGGACATCACCGTCGAGCCGGACAAAGACACGACGCTGACCATCGAAAGCAGCAACACGCAGGCAGTGCGCTATGTTGCTTCAAGCATGCCGCGGAAGCTGGATTGACCCGGTTTCACGACGGTTCTGCATATGAAAGAAGCCCATGCCCGGAGGCATGGGCTTTTGGGTTTGTATTTATCAGAAGGCCGGTGAACGACGGTTCAGATTCCGCTGCCGGTGGCCTGCTGGGTTTCGTTCGCCGCTTCGGGCACGATCGGGTGGCGGCCGACGGAGTGGTAGAGGAAGCTGTGTTCGCGCATGGTTTCAGGACGGTAGAGGTTGCGGCCGTCGAAGATGACCGGCTCTTTGAGGCGGGCGCGCATCTCGTCGAAGTCGGGGAACTTGAACTCGTCCCAGTCGGTACAGATCACCAGCGCGTCGGCGCCGTCGAGGGCTTCGTAGAGTTCGCTGACGTAGGTGATGCGATCGCCCAGGACGGTCTTGCAGGTTTCATGCGCCACCGGATCGTGTGCGACAACCTTCGCGCCGCGGTCGATCAGATGTTGCATGAGCGTGATCGAAGGGGCTTCGCGGATGTCGTCCGTCCCGGGTTTGAAGGCAATGCCCCAGACGGCGATGGTCTTGCCGATTAAGCCCTCGCCCAACTCGTTGAAGTGCTTGTCGATCTTGGCCATGAATGTGTCGCGCTGTCGCTGGTTGACCTGGTGGACGGCCTGGAGCAGCGAAGCGGGCGAGCTGGTGGTTTCGCCCATGGCGATGCAGGCGAGCACGTCCTTGGGGAAGCACGAGCCGCCGTAGCCGAGACCGGGGTAGAGGAATTTGTTGCCGATGCGGCCGTCGGAGCACATGCCGCGGCGGACTTCGTCGATGTCGGCGTGGTAGGCCTCACAGAGATTGGCGATTTCGTTGATGAACGAGATCTTGGTGGCGAGCATGGCGTTGGCGGCGTACTTGACCATCTCGGCCGAGGGGATGTCCATGAGGAAGATGGGGTTGCCCTGTCGGACGAACGGCTCGTAGAGATCGCGCATGCGATCGCCTGTGCCCTTGTCGTCACAGCCGATGACGACGCGATCGGGCTTCATGAAGTCGTTGATCGCCGCACCTTCCTTGAGGAACTCGGGGTTGGAGGCCATGCGGAAAGGCTTGGACGTCCGGCTTTCGATCTCGGCCTTGACGCGCGCGTTGGTGCCCACCGGGACGGTGGACTTGACGACGACGATCTTGGCCCTGCGGTCTTCCGTGCCCGAGCCGGTGGGGCCGTCGCCTTGTTCGATGGCATCGCCGATGTCGCGGGCGGCGGCGAGGACGTACTGGAGGTTGGCGCGACCGTCGCCGTCACTGGGTGTGCCGACGCAGATGAAGATGATTTCCGCCTGGCTGTAGGCGGCGCGCTTGTCGGTGGTGAACTGCAGGCGGCCGGCCTTGGCGTTGCGGCGGATCAACTCGTCGAGGCCCGGCTCATAGATTGGGGAGACGCCCTCGCGGAGCTTCTGGATTTTCGTTTCGTCGACGTCGAGGCAGGTCACTTCGTTGCCCGTGCTGGCAAGACAGGTGCCTGTAACCAGTCCGACGTAGCCGGTCCCTACCATGGTGATGTGCATCTGTTGCGTTCTCCTGCGAGTGCCGTCTTTCCGAGCTGCGTCCATGCAGCGGCCATCCAGACCATCATCGGTTGATGCTCGCGGAAAGTGTAGCTGGTTGCAGGGCGTCTGACATCTGCGGGCGGGGGGAAAATGGGGGATCGCCCGGTGTGGTCGGCTGGCTCACTCGCGGCTCGTGGTTTCAAGCACGTCAATGCGACGAAGGTTGAACACCCGCAGGCGCAGGCCCGGATCGAGTTGGCGATCGCCGACGATGCCGACGACTCGGCCGAGCATGTGGCGCGGTTGAATCTCATCCGATGGCTCGACGTAGCCGATTGTCCGTCCGGTGGTGGGGTCGACCAGGCGGTAGAGCCGGGGCAGGCTCCGACCGTCGTAGACGGTGGAGGCGAGCAACTCACCCACGGCGTCGTAATCGGGCCGGCGGGCGTCGCGCTCCTGCTGCCGTTGCTCCAGTTCGCGATCGGTCTGCTCGGACTGTTCGCGCAGTTCGGCCAGGCGCACCAGCGTGGATGCGAGACGCTGGTTGCGCTCCATCGTGGCGAGGCGGTGAGCGATGATCCGGCGATCGACTTGGGGCAGGGCGTCGCCTTCACTCTCACGCACCGCCTGGTAGTCGGCGATCATGCGGTCGAACGGCTGCTCCTCCAACGGCAGGTTGAACGCGGGCAGATGACGCTGCTCCACCTCACGCAAAGCGTCGGAGATGGCGGGCGTCTCAACCTGCTCTGCTTCCTCGGCGGGGGCTTCGGCAACCTCCACTGCGTCTTCCGCTTCGTCCTCGACCGGTTGCTCGGTGGTGGCGGTTTCAGCTTCGCCCGGCTCTTGGGTCTGAACCTCTTCCTCGGCCCCGGCCGCCGCGGGCTCATCCACTACATCAGCGGCCGCATCCTTTGCTTCCGCGTCGGCCTCGCGGTCCGTCTCGGCGGGTTCCACATCGTCGGCATCGTCGGACGTTTGATCGCGAGTGGTGGGCTCGGCTTCCGAGTCGGTGTCGGCGTCGTCTGATGGGGCGACGGCGGGGTCGGTCGCGGGTTCGGGATCGTCTTCCGGCTCGGGCCGCCGGGGGGTGCTTTCGGCGGCGGTGTCTTCGTCGTCTTCCACGGGCTGGCGGGCGGCTTCCATGTCCGCTTCGCGGCGGACTGAGCCGGGGGGGAGGAAGACGTAGGTGTTGGCGGGCGGGGCGATTTTGTAGAAGCTGCCTTCTTCGCCGGCGATCTTGACGGTGGCGCCGCGGTTGAGCAGGGTCTGCTCGCGGTAGCTGTTGCCCGGGCCTTCAATGCTGGCGGCGGTGACACGGGTGCGGTTGGCGTTGACCGTGCCGGTGCGCCCTTCGCCGCTGGCGTCGACGAAGGCCTTGGAGATGTAGCTGTTTACGCCGTCGGGGGGCACGATCTTGAGCCAACCGAAGATGACCTCTTCGACTTCGACGAGCTTGCCGCGGTCGAGTTCGCCGACGACGTAGTACGCCCGGCCAGCGCCAGCGCGGACCTGCACATTGTCTTCGACGATGATGCCGGTGTAGGGCGTATTCTGCGCCGCGGCGGGGCCGACGGGCGCAAGCAGCAGGGCAGTCAGAGCGATGATCGGCGACAGGCGCCCCGTCCAGTTACGAAACGTCGTCATGACGCAATTCCCCATCGTCGTGTGAAGGCCGGCGGTGTCCGATCCCGATCGCGGCGGTGGGCCGACGCGTGGGGGCACCCGGGGGCGTACGAGCCGTTCAGCCGTGGTGGATTCAAGGATCGCTCATCCATGGCGATCCCGAGGGGTGAAGCGGGTAAATCACCCACTGCGATAACGCGTCGACGTTACCGCCGCAGGGCTGGAGCGTCAAGATAGGAAGGGTGTGAGCGGACGGAATCAGGGCTCAGAGCGTGTCCCGCCCCCCCGGTCACCGGACGAAGCGGTCCCAGCCGCCGAAGCGTTCGTTGACCCGCCCGCGCGGCAGGGAGAGGCCCGCGACCAGCAGGGCGGTCGCCGTGGCGTTGAGTTGCGCCGCCAGCGTGGCGCCCGCGAGCCCCCAGACGCCGACGATCACCGCCAGGGCCAGCAGCACGTTCAAATAACGGCTCAGCCGAAGCGGCTCGCCCATGGCGATCACCGCCACCGTAATCATCAGCGCGCCCCCGACGTGCTGGGCATGGCGTGGCATCCCGTCGCTGCCGAAGATCGCCGGCCCGAACATCAACCATACGCCCAGCGCCGTTGCCGCCGCCAGCGTCCACGGCACGCTCACGCCCCACAGCGACGCGCCACTCACCGCCCGGAACCGCTCGGGCAGCTCGGCCAGCTCAGGCGACCGCTCGTCGGGCGTCGAGCCGTCCACCGTGCCGCCTTTCCAGAACACCCGCCACAGCGGTTCGCCCTTGTGGTGGGACTGGCGCAGGTTCTGCCCCATCGCCACCACCTCGTCGACCTCCAACGGAATCATCGGCAGCATGATCGCCGCCGCCAGCAGGCAGAATGTACACCACGCGCCCACCACCACCGGCTGCGAGATCACCAGCAGAATGTGCGTCAGCCCCAGCGGGATCACCAGCACACCGAAGAACGCCACCATCCACGGCATCGTCCGCCAGCGCGACGGGCTGCCCATGTACCCCATCAGAAACTCGAACGTATACGCCAGCGACCCCAGACCCGCGTCGGAGATCGGCCACATGTGGGACATGTTCGAGTCGAGCACCATCCGCGTCTGCTCGCCGAAGAACGGGTCGGCCGCGTGATCGATATAGCCAAGCTGGTAGGCGGCAAGATAGCGGGAGACCAGCCAGCCGACGAAACCGAGCAGGATGAGAATCCACCGCTGCGGCCAGCTTGAGGGGTTGTAGCTCCAGCCCGGCGGCGTGGCAGGGCCCATGCGCATGTACATGATCATGTTCGGCATGCCGGGGATCAGGATGCTCAAGGCGATCACCCATGCGCCGACCAGCGTGTTGTTGACGTATGCCGCCGCGGTGGGGGCCCAGAAGATCAGCGGCGCGGCGGTGAGCCAGATGCCCACGAAGCAGCAGCCCCAGAGGCTCACCGGCCGGTTGGGCCGCAAGCTGCGCCAGCCGAGCACGATCAGCAGCAGGCCGGCAACGATGTCGCTGATGTTCATCGCCCAAATGCGTGCCTCCAGCGACAGCCAGACCGACCGGCCGCCGCTGGGGTCGACCGGGTCTTGGCCGTGGTCGAACGTGGCGGGCCAGACGAGCATCCACGCGCCGAGCACGATCAGCGTCCAGTAGATCCACAGCGTCTGACGGTGGTGCTTGTGAAGCATGGCCAGGCGGTCGTCATGCGACATGCCGCCGTGGCCGTGGTCGTGCTCGCCGCCGCTGTTATCGTGCCCGTGCTGCTGGTGCATGGCCATGGGGCGGGTGACGCCGCGCTGGCCCATCTGGCCGTGGGGGTGGTTCGAGTGTGGCGACATGCGGTCTCTCCCTTTCACCTCACACGGTAGACCGGCGGCACCGCAAGTCGAGCGCCCGCGCGTTTCGCCGCTACAGAACTTCTGGTGGATGAAGCGTCCCCCCGTGTGGATGGCCACTTCCGTCCGAGCCGGCTTCTGTGAGGCCGGGCGAGGCCGCAGGCGTCGATGGCTGCGTACAGGTGGAACGGGGCGCTCACGACTGCTGGCTGTGCCCGCACCCGGCTTCACAGAAGCCGGCTCGGACAAGACAGGCAAGGCCGCGCTTTGTTCATCTGGAGATCAGTAACTGGGGGGATGGCGCTGGCCGCACGCATGGGGATTCGGCTTACTCCCCCGGGCAGGGCCGGTCGAAGCGGGCGCGGATGAACTGGCGGACGACGTGGCGGTGGGCGTCGAAATCCTGCTGCAACTGCTCGGCCAGCGTTGCGGCGGCGGCATGCTGGCGGTGGGTAGGGGGAACATAGCCCATGCGGCGGGCGAGGTGCGTCAGCTCGTCCGAGCCGGGGCCGGGCAGGAACAGGTCCAGCGCGTTGCCGCGCAGGATGCGCAGGGCGTTGATCAACTGCCGGTAGAAGTGGTAGGCGGCGCTGAGCTTCGCGTAGTCGGCCGGCGGCAGCACGTCGGCACGGCGCAGCGCTTCCATGGCCTGCGACAGCCGGGGCGTGCGAAGCTGCGGCACCCGGCCGGCGTGCTGGACCTGCAACATCTGCACCGCACCTTCGAGGTCGACCAGCGCCCCGGGGCTGTACTTGGCGTTGGCCTGCTGGTGCCCGCGCAGCTTCTGTTTCTTCTGCCGGCCCCACAGGTTCCACAGCGCATCGAGGTCAAGCCGGGGACGGTCGTAGACGAAGCGTTCGCGCAAGCGTTCGATTTCAAAACCCAGCTCCGGGTCGCCGGCGATCCAGCGGAGGCGCACCAGGGCCAGACGCTCGAACGGATGCGGCAGCCGGCCGTGCTCGTTCCCATCTTTCGCATCGGTGGCGGGATCGTAATATCGGCGGAACTGGTCGAGGCTGACGGCCAACGGCCCGTCCGTGCCATAAGGCCGAAGGCGGAGGTCGATTTCAAAGATGCCTTCGCGCCTGGTCTTGAGAAACTGCACGGTGTCGCGGACGAGCGTTTCATAGAATTCGGTGTTGGAGACTGGTTTGCGTTTGCCGCCGGCGGTAGAGCCGGTGCCGGGGTGGACGAACAGCAACTCCAGGTCGGACGCGTAGCCGAGCGCGACGCCGCCGAGCTTGCCGAGGCCGAACACGGCATAGGGCAGCGGCTGGGCGAAGGTTTCGCCGCTGACGAACTCAAGGTCGAGCTTGCCGAACGCCGGCTTTCCGTAAGAGCGGACGAGGTCGTCATAAACCAGGCGGGTGGCGGTGCTGACGAGGTTCTCCGCCAGGGCGGTGAGGTGGAGGGCCAGGTCGCGAAAGTCGACGCCGGGGGTGAGGATGTGGTCGAGGTCGATGAGGAAGGTTTCGCGGTTTTTAAACCGGTTGAGTCGATCTTGCTGTTCGGCAAGGCCGACGGCGCCGTCGAGCGCCTGCTCCAGTCGGAGCGGGAGTGTTTCGATTGGTTCGCTGAACCGTTTGCCTTCCAGATGCGGGCCGATGATGGCGAGCACCGACTCGTACTGCCCGCGGATGAACTCTTCCCAGAGGTAGTCGCTCATGCCCAGCAGGCGAGCCAGTTCGTGCATGGCACGCGGATCGGCAAGCAGCTCCAGCCAGGCTTCGGTGGCCTGTTCGTCCCCGGCGGGTTGCTCAAACAACTCGGAGATGAGCTGTCCGAAGCGTTGCAGGGCGCTGAACGGGTCCGGCGCCTGGCCGAGGAAGTAGCTGAACTGCTTGGTGAGGATGACCGAGAGCTTGAGCCGGCGGAGCGTGGGATCGGATAAGGGCGTGGTGGCGGCGGGATCGGCGAGGTCGATCTCGTCGCGGATGTAGCCGCCGGCGGCATTGCGGATGCGCACCCGGCGGATGTCCAGGCCGCGCAGCGACAAGGCGGTGCTGAGCGTGTAGAGGAACGCGGGGGTGTCTTCGCCGACGATGGTGATGCGCGTCTGGCTGTCCGCCAGCGGGGTGAGGTCGAGATCGATCGGCAGCAGCATCTTTTCCGGCGCGGCCTCCATCGCCATCAGTCGTTGCGTCACCATTTCGTTGACGCGCTTCTTGGCCTGCTCGATGCTGCGCTGGTCGCCCGATTCCATCAGGCCGATCACGTCGCGGACGGCCGGCTCGAAGCGCTGCCGCCAAGCATCGAACGTGTCGTGCTCGTCCACGAGTCGGCCGACGAAGTAGTCGACGATGAGCCCGCGCCGGTTGGGGTCCGAGCCGGTGGGCAGCGTCCATCGCCGGCGGCCGAGGCGGCGGCGCGGCGCGGCCGTGGCGGGCTTGGCGGGTTTGGCGGGTGGTAAGGTAAAAACGTCGCCGGCGACGATCGACAGGCCCGTGCCCGCCAGCACGCCGGTGAGCAGCGAAAACTCAAACGGGTGGTCGAACGCCAGCACGGTGCAGGCGACATGCCCCTCGTCGTCCCGTTCCACCAGCGTCTGCACCGGCTCGTCTTTGCTCAGTTTCGTCAGCCGGTCCAGATGCAGCGCGATCGCCGGGGTGTCGAAGCGGTCAAGGTACTCGTCGTCGACACGCGCGAGCATCGCCTCGATCCGCTCGACGGCCAGTTGCGGACAATGCTCGGCAATGGATCGGGCGTCAATGGTCATGGCGGCATCCGACATGATAGAGTGTCAAACCCGTGCGTACAGGGAATATCAAGTGGGCATCCGTGTCTTCACCGGCCTGGTCACTAGTAACCCGGGCCTGAGCCAACCGATGACCGACACCGCCACCAGCCCGGCCGCCGACGGCGCGGAGCCCACGCTCGGCAAGCTGCGCCTGAGCCCCTATCGCCTGCAAGGTCTTTCCGTCGCCGGCGAGCACACCTTCGTCCAGGTGCCCGAACTGGAGCTGAGCTTCGACCTTGGCCGCTGCCCCCGCGAAACGCTGGTCAGCAAGACCGTCGCCATCTCCCATGGCCACGTCGACCACATCGCCGGCCTGCACTACTACCTCTGCCAGCGACAACGCCTCAACCTCGGTCCCGCCCGACTCATCTGCCACCCCGCCCTGGTGCAGCCGCTGCGCGATCTCGCTCGCGCCAGCGCCACGCTGGACGCCCACGACGTGCCGGTGGAGATCATCCCGCTCAACCACAACGAGCAACTCCGCTTGCATGAAGGCGAGGACCTGTTCCTCCGCGCCTTTGCGACCCGCCACACCGTGCCGTCGCTGGGCTACGTCGTCTTCGAGCGGCGCAAACGGCTGCGCAAGGAGGTGTCGCATCTGCCGTTTGAACGGCTCGAAGCGTTGCAGGCCCGCGGCGAGCCGGTCATGGAACGCCACGACGCCCCGCTCGTCTGCTACACCGGCGACACCCACTGGGGCGAACACTTCCAGCGCCGCGATGTGCAGCGGGCGAAAATCCTCATCACCGAGTGCACCTTCCTCGAGCCGGGCCAGCTCGCTCATGCCCGCCTCGGCAAGCACCTGCACCTGGATCACATCGTTTCACTGCTGGAGATGGTCCGCGCCGACGCCGTGGTGCTCACCCACCTGCCCCGCCGGCTGCCGATGGCGCGCGTGCGCAAGCTGCTCGACCACGCCATCCCCGCCCGCCACCGCGACCGCGTCTTCGTCCTGATGGACCACGCGGTCAACACCGCCCGTTCCTGACTGCTTGCGGTGTGGCGGGCCTCCCTCTGGTGACCCGGCCACCGATCCTGTAGACTACCGCCCGCCTGCACAGCCGGCCCCGGGGGGCCCGGGTCCGGTTGTCACCCTGCTCCCGAGCCCAACGGAACCGATCTCCCATGAGTGGAAGCACCGCCCGCCTTCAGGCCGTTTCGGCCGTCACCAACTACCAGCCTCTCTCCACCCCACTGAACTTCGCCGAAACGCCCTCCAAGGAGTTGTTCGGCGTCAACGTGTTCAGCGAAAATTCCATGCGCGAGCGTCTGCCCAAAGACGTCTACAAAAAATTGCGCAAAAGCATCGATAACGGTAGCAAGCTCGACTTTTCCGTCGCTGATCAGGTCGCCGCCGCCATGAAAGACTGGGCCATCGCCAAAGGCGCCACCCACTACGCCCACGTCTTCTTTCCCCTCACCGGCCAGACCGCCGAGAAGCACGACAGCTTCCTCGAACCCGACGGCCACGGCAACGCCATCACCGAGTTCTCCGGCAAACAGCTCATCCAGGGCGAGCCCGACGCCTCCAGCTTCCCCTCCGGCGGCCTGCGCGCCACCTTCGAAGCACGTGGCTACACCGCATGGGACGTCACCAGCCCCGCCTACATCCTCGAAAACCCCAACGGCAC
>JBBDPC010000080.1:0-22336 GCA_040876735.1 Phycisphaeraceae bacterium
GCGGGCTGATCATCTTCGGCACGCTGCTGGGCTCGATCAGCGACCGCGAGAAGGAGATTTACACCTTCAGCGCCCTGGGCCTCTCGCCGCAGCACGTCGGCGTGCTCTTCTTCGCCGAGGCGGCGGTCTACGCGGTGGTCGGCGGCATGGGCGGGCAGTTGCTGGCGCAGATCGTGGCGCAGGTGATGAGCTGGATGCACGACGCGGGCATCATCGTCATGCGCGAGTCGATCAACTATTCGTCCACCAACGCGCTGTTCGCCATCGGCGTGGTGATGGCGACCGTGCTGATCTCGGCGATCTACCCCGCCATCCGCGCCTCCAAGAGCGCGAACCCGGGACTGGCCCGCGCCTGGCGGATGCCCCAGCCCGAGGGCGACCACCTGTCGCTGGTGTTCCCGTTCACCGTCTCGGCGTACGACATCACCGGTGTGGTCAGCTTCCTGGCGGAGCACTTCCGCCGGCATGACGACGCGGGCCTGGGCAGCTTCGCCGCCAGCAACGTGCGGATCGGCCGCAATGCCGCGGGCAACCTCGAACTCTCCGCCGACCTGGCTTTGGCGCCGTTCGACCTGGGCGTGACGCAGCATATGAAGCTCGCCGGCAAGCCCAGCGAGATCGAGGGCGTGGACGAGGTCGCCATCGACGCCGAGCGCCTCAGCGGCGCCCGCGGCGACTGGATCCGCGCCAACAAGGTCTTCATGGCCGACCTGCGCAAGCAGTTCCTGCTGTGGCGCACGCTCAGCAACGAACTGATCGAGCAGTACCGCATGCAGACGATGACGGCCCTGGAAGAAGAGGACGCCGAGGCGGCGCTGGCCCGCGAGCAGGCATCGCCCGCGGCGGCGGCGGCGTCGAGTCAGGGCGCGCCGCTGAGCTGACGTCGCAGGCGGCGGGCGGTGGCAGGAGAAACTCGCTACGGTGGGCGTCGCCCTTCGTCAGCGGACCGAGCGTGACGGGCGCTGCCCGTCGAAGTAAACCGCGGTGGGCGCGTCTCACCCGAGCAAAACGGATGGTCGCATGAGCAAGCAGGTTCCAAAACCAAAGCGGGTGGACAAGGAACTCGAAGAGTTCCGTTCGCTGATGGAGCCGCCCTCGAAGTTCGAGGACGGCTTCACGTGGGTCGCCTTCCTCGGCGCGCTGTTCGTGGCGCTGCTGATGGTGCCCGGGGCGATCTACATGACGCTGATCACCGGCGCCGGCGCGGTCAACAGCGCCGCGCAGTGGGTGACCGTCATCCTCTTCATCGAAGTCGCCCGCCGCGCCAACAAAGCCATCAAACGCGCCGAGCTGTTCACGCTCTTCTACCTCTCCGGCAGCATCATGATCACCGCCTCGTCCGTCCAGGGCGGGTTCCACGGCGGCATGCACGCGATCTGGGCCCAGTTCTACGTCCAGTCCAACGCCGCCGCCGCCGCCGGCATCAGCGAACACATCCCCCAATGGGTCGCCCCCACCGACCCCCAGGTGCTCGACCAGCGCTCGCTGCTGATGTGGGAGTGGATGCCGGCCCTGGGGCTGGTCGCCTTCACCATGCTCATCGGCCGGATCGACAACATGGTGCTCGGCTACGGGCTGTTCCGGCTGACCAGCGACATCGAAAAACTGCCGTTCCCCATGGCCCCGGTCCAGGCGCAGGGGATCATCGCCCTCTCCGAGGAGCAGGAGGAGGAATCCAAGACCGTCCATCTTGAAGACACCGACAAGACCGACGAGGACGAGGCCGCCGGCACGCTCGACACCGCCGGCCGATGGCGCTGGCGCGTCTTTTCCATTGGCGCGGTCATCGGCCTGGTGTTCGGGTTGATCTACCTCGGCCTGCCGACCATCACCGGCGCCCTGCTGGGCCAGCCGATCACCATCCTCCCGATCCCCTTCATCGACTACACGCAGGACACCGCCAACCTGCTGCCCGCCGTGGCGGTGGCGCTGGCGCTGGACCTCGGGCAGGTGATCATGGGCATGGTGCTGCCGTTCTGGGCCATGGTCGGCAGCTTCGTCGGGCTGATCATCACGTTCGTCGCCAACCCGCTGCTCTACAACGCCGGCATCCTCTCGCAGTGGAACCCCGGCGACAACATGCAGGAGACGTTCTACAAGAACCAGATCGATTTCTACTTCAGCTTCTCGATCGGCATCGCCCTGGCGATCGCCGTCGCCGGCTTCTGGGCCGTCAGCAAGGGGCTGATCCAACTGCGCGACCGGCGCCAGGCTTCCGGCACGGACCAGAGCGACGAGCTGTACGCCGTGCCCGAAGGCCGGGGCGACATCCGCACCTGGTTCATCTTCCTCACCTACCTCATCGTCACCGGCCTCTACATCGGCGTCTCGATGTGGCTGCTGTGGTACACCGACGAGCAAGGCCAGGGCTTCCACTGGGGCGTGTTCGGCGTCATGTGCTTCTACGCCTTCCTCTACACGCCCGTCATCAGCTACGTCACCGCCCGCCTCGAAGGCATCGCCGGCGAAGTGATCAACATCCCCTTCGTCAAGGAAGCGAGCTTCATCCTCTCCGGCTACAGCGGCGTCGCCGTCTGGTTCCTCCCCGTGCCGCTGCACAACTACGGCTCGATGACCGTCTTCTACCGCTCCTGTGAACTGACCGGCACGAGCTTCTGGTCCATCTGGAAAAGTGAGATCCTGCTCACGCCCATCGTCCTCATCGGCTCGCTCGCCTTCGCCCACTTCATCTGGCGGATGGGGCCGATCCCCGGGCCGACCTACCTTTACGCCCAGGAGTGGTGGGAAGTCACCGCCGCCCAGCAGTCGATCGTCTTCAGCTCCACGCTCGGCGGGTTCACCGAGTTCGAGCAGGCATTCAACGCCTCCTACATCCTCTGGGGCCTGGTCATCGGCGGGGTGACGTTCGCCACGTTCAGTTGGATCGGCGCGCCGATCTTCCTGGTCTATGGCATCGTCCGCGGCCTCGGGCAGACCCTGCCGTTCGCCATCATCCCCCAGTTCCTCGGCGCCCTGATCGGACGCTACTACTTCCAGAAAAAGCTCGGGCTGATGTGGCGGCAGTACATCCCCGTCGTCGCCGCCGGCTTCGCCTGCGGCATGGGCCTGATCGCCACCCTCGGCATCGGCTTCACCTTCCTGGCCAAGGCCGTCTTCGAGCTGCCCTACTGATCCCGACTGCGAAAGCGTGACACGCCATGACACAAGTTGACGCCAACAACCTCGCTTCGATCGGACGCGGCGACCAGCTCATCACGGTCAACAACGTCTCGAAGATCTACCGGCTCAAAAAGCAGGACGTCTACGCGCTCAACGACGTCAGCCTCGAAATCTTCCGCTCCGAGTACCTCTCCATCATGGGGCCCTCCGGCTCGGGCAAGTCGACGCTGTTCAACATCGTCGGCGCCCTCGACCGGCCGAGCCAGGGCAACGTCACCATCGGGCCGTTGGACCTGACCAAGCTCACCAGCCGACAGCTCGCGTACGTCCGCTGCACGTACATCGGCTACGTCTTTCAGTCGTACAACCTGATCCCGTCGCTCACGGCCTTGCGCAACGTCGCGCTGCCGCGCGTCTTCATGGGCGCCTCGCCCGCCGAAGCCGAGGAATACGCCGCCAAGCGGTTGGAGCAGGTCGGGCTCGGGCATCGCCTGGACCATCGGCCGGACGAACTGTCCGGCGGCCAGCAGCAGCGCACCGCCATCGCCCGGGCGCTGGTCAACGATCCGACCATCATTCTCGCCGACGAACCGACCGCCAACCTCGACCTGCACACCGGCGCCGAGATCATCAACATCCTCAAGTCCCTCTCCACCGAAGAGGGCGTCACCATCATCACCGCCACGCACGACCACAAGATGCTCGCCAACTCCGACCGCGTCCTCTGGATCCGCGACGGCCAGGTGGACAAGATCCAGACCGCCGACGAACTGGACATCGAAGAAGGCGACATCTCCGTCGGCGGCCACGGGGTGGAGTGATCTCCCCCGAAGCCCACGGCGTCACGCCGTGGGCTTCCGCGCTTGACCCACGAGCGCCCGCGCCGGAATATCTCAGTCCACCACCATGGCGAACGACCCCAACGACAACATCACCGCCCAGGTGCTCATCGTCGACGACGAGCCCGACCACGCCGAGGTCATGGCCGAGGCCTTACGCCGCATGGGCCACGTCTGCACCCTCGTCCACGACCTCGATGCCGCGAAAGATGAGCTGACCCACGGCCAGTTCGACCTCATCGTCACCGACCTGGTTATGGACAGCGAAACCGACGGCATGGACGTGCTCGCCACCGCACGCAAGAACCAGCCCCACGCCGAGACCATCCTCGTCACCGCCCACGGCGACGTGCCCACCGCCAAGGCCGCCATCAAGGGTGGCGCCTACGACTTCATCGAAAAACCCCTCGATCTCGACGTCTTCCGCACCCTCTGCGCCCACGCCATCCAGGCCGTGGGCCTGCGCGGCGAAAATCAGAACCTGCGCGAACGCGTCGACCAGCAGTACGGCTTCGAGGGCATCATCGGCAACAGCCAGCCGATGCGACAGCTCATCACCCGCATGAAGCAGGTCGCCCCCAGCCACATCCCTGTGCTCATCACCGGCGAGTCGGGCACGGGCAAGGAGCTGATCGCCCAGGCGATCCACAACAACTCCAAACGCGCCAAAAAACAGTTCGTCCCGCTCAACTGTGCCGGCCTCAGCGAGTCGATCCTCGAAGATGAACTGTTCGGCCACGTGCGCGGCGCGTTCACCGGGGCCGAGCGCGACCGCGAGGGCCGTTTCGAATACGCCCACGGCGGCACGCTGTTTCTCGACGAAGTCGGCGACATGCCGTTGACGATGCAGGCGAAGCTGCTGCGCGTGCTCGAATCGGGCGAAGTGGTGCGCCTCGGCGCCAACGAAACCCGCCACGTCGACGTCCGCCTGATCTCCGCGACCAACCATGACCTGCAAGCCCTGGTCAAGGAAGGCAAGTTCCGCGAAGACCTTTACTTTCGCATCGCCGGCGCGGAGTTGAAGCTGCCGCCGCTGCGGGAGAGGCGGGATGACATTCCGATGCTGGTCCGGCATTACCTGCGCCAGTTCGCCGAACAGATGGACCGCGAGCCGCCGGAGGTGGCAGAGGATGTGATGATGGCGTTGATGCAATCGCCGTGGCCGGGCAATGTGCGGCAGTTGATGAACGCGGTGCAGAACATGCTGGTGATCACGGAGGGGGACCGGATCGAGCCGCGCCACCTGCCGCCGGAGATCCGCCTCGGCGACCGCGAGCCCGCCGGCCTGCTGCCGGACCCGAGCACGCTGAACCTGGAGCAGATCGAAAAGCAGGCGATCCGCAATGCCCTCCGCATCAACCACGGCAACCGCGAAACCGCCGCGAAGATGCTCGGCATCGGCGAGCGGACGTTGTATCGGAAGCTGAAAGAGTATGGGCTGAAGTAGGCGGCCGGCGCACTACAACCAAGGAGAACTCCGGGATGGCGAACCGTGTATTTCTGCGTCGCGAGACGGGCGAACTGGAACAGCTTGAGTCCCGGTCGTTCGCTGCCGAGGACGAAATTGACGCCTTGATCGCCTCCGACGCTCGACTACTCGCAGCAGCATTGTCGACCGACGAACGTCGATTGCAGTTTCTGCTCGTCGATCGTCAGGTTGCGATCGACGATGGCGAGGTCACCGGCCGATGGTCAGCCGATCTGGTGTTCCTCGACAATGAAGGCGTCCTCACCGTTGTTGAAGATAAGCTTTCGCGGAATGCGGACATCCGTCGCAAGGTGATCGGGCAGGGAATCGAGTACGTGGCGAACATTGCGACGACATGGACGTCTGATCATGTAAAGAAACTCTTGGCTCAACGCCTCGGTGATTGGCAACCAGCGGTGTCTAACCTAATCGGTCTGGACGATGGTCGCGACGATTTCTGGGCACGTGTAACAAAGAACCTGCGCCTTGGCCGGTTGCGGCTGGTATTCGCGGCGAATGAACTGCCGCGTGAGCTACGGGTGGCCATTGAGTTCTTGAACCAGGTCACCGGCCCGATGGAAGTCGCCGGCGTCGCCGTTCAACTGCTGCCCACCAATCAAGTCAGTGGCGAGTTGGAAATCGTTGTGGCCTCATCCGTCGGACTCACGGAGCGAAAGGTTTCGAGTGCATCGGCCGGCGACGGGCCGGGGTGGGAAGTCATAGATGCGGACGCGTTTTTCGGTGCGCTAACAACCATAGACGACACCACGCCTTGTGGCGAGGCCGCTTTATCCATTTCGAAGCGTCTTATCGCGAAATCGGACGTGTTCAAAGCGGAGTTCTTCCGAACAGTAAAAGCAGGCGAATCCGTTGCCTGGTTCACGCGCCATGCCGACATGTTGAATCTCGTGGAGGTGCGCGTCATTCCGCACCACCGTATACCAAAGTGCGAAGTGATTACGCTGCGCGCGCATCATTGGCCGCGTTCGCTCCGCGAGTCGCTTGAAACACTCACCGGATTATCTGCGTCTGGTCGCCTACGCCTGCGCGATTGGCTCAATTCCGAGCCGGCGAACGTCCAACGGTTCCTGGATTGGCTGAACCGTTCTCAACAGATTGATCATGAGACGCAACCAAACTCCTGAGGAACATCCGCCATCCCCCATTCCACATCCGACATTCCGCGCATCGGCCACGGCTTTGATCTGCATCGGCTTGAGCCGGGGTTGCCGCTGATCGTCGGTGGCGAACGGTTGGAGCATGACCGAGGGTGTGCCGCCCATTCCGACGGCGACGTGGTCTATCACGCGGTGACGGATGCGGTGCTTGGGGCGCTGGGGCAGGAGGACATCGGGCAGCTCTTTCCGGACACCGAGGCGGAATGGAAGGGGGCGGACTCGCGGGTGTTCGTCGAAGAGGCGGCGAAGCGGATGCGGGCGGCGGGGTATGCGGTGGGGAACCTGGATGTGACGGTGATTCTGCAACGGCCGAAGCTGGGGCCGCACAAGGCGGCGGTGCGGGCGAACCTGGCGGGGTTGCTCGGGTGTGCGCTGGAGCAGGTGAACCTGAAGGGGAAGACGCACGAGCAGGTGGATGCGCTGGGGGAGAACCGGGCGATCGCGTGTCACGCGGTGGTGTTGCTGACGCCTGCGGATTGACGCCGTGGGCTTCGGCGGCGGTTCAGCGTGAGGCGGTTTCCTGGGGTTCGGGTTCGGGTTGTGCGGAGGCGGGGGTGGGCTTGTCGGGTGGAGCGGGATATCGTTCGCCGACGGTGTTTTCCCACGGGGCGTGGCGTCGGCTGATGGGCATGCCGGAGAAGACGCTGCGGCAGCGGTAGCAGACCAGCTCGCGGCGGGTGAAGAGGAAGATCATCACGTCGACGCCGAGCACGAGCAGCAGCACGAGCACCGCCAGGCCCGGCTCGCCGATGCCGAACAGGACCATGGCGACGACGGCGGCCAATAGAATGAGCACGAAGCCGGTCACCTGTGGCATGCGCTTGCGGGCGAACAGGTCGCCGCAGCCGCAGGCGGGGCATCGGCGGAGGTGGTGCTCGTCGTCGAGCGCGCGGTCCCAATCGAGGTGGACGGTCGGGCCGAGGGCGTCTGGCGACCGCACCATGGTGGGCGGGTCTTTGAGGTCGACGTGCACGGCGTAGAGTCGTTGCCGTCGCTCATTGCGCAGTTCGATCCGCATGCTCACCCGAATCTGAGAGAAAAAGACGTGAGGACCTCATGGAACAGGATACCAACATCGCGCCGCTGACGCGCGGGCAGGTTCGCGAAGTCGACCGGCTGGCGATCGAAGAGCTGGGCATTCCGGGCATGGTCCTCATGGAAAACGCGGCGGCGGGGGCGGTGCGTGTGCTGCTTGATACGCTGGCGCAGCGGCGGGGGATCGCGCCCGGGCGGGGCGGGGGCCTGAGCGTGGCGGTGCTGTGCGGCGGGGGGAACAACGGCGGCGACGGGTACGCCATGGCCCGGCATCTGCACAACCACGGGGCGGCGGTGACGCTTTACGCCTTCAAGCCCCCGGCCGAGCTGCGGGGCGACGCCTTGACGAACTGCGCCATCTGCCAGCGGATGGGGCTGCCGATCGTGCCCGCGATCGAGGAGATGGATCTGACGGCGATGGCCGAGGGCTGGGCGCAGGCCGACGCGGTGGTCGATGCGTTGCTGGGGACGGGGTTTTCCGGGACGGTTCGGCCGTCGCTGGCGGCGGTGATGGCGCGGGTGAACGCGTTGGCGGGGCCGGTGGTGCTGGCGGTGGACGTGCCGTCGGGGCTGGACTGCGACAGCGGGACGGTGGGGCCGGGGGGTACGGCTGCGGCGGTGCGGGCGGACGTGACGGTGACGTTCGTGGCGCGGAAGGTGGGGTTCGACAAGCCGGGGGCGGCGGCGTGGCTGGGCGAGGTGGTGGTGGTGGGCATCGGGGCGCCGCCGGAGCTGGTGGTGCGCGTGTGGCGGGGGAGGTAGTTTCGGATTTCGGAACAACGCCCGTCCTGAGGGGGAAATTCAAATGACGAATGACGAATGACCAATGGCAATCCTGATCCGGGGCTTCGCGGACTCAGCCCTCGGCTTCTGAATAAAATCATTCCAATCCCCAATCCCCAATCCCCAATCCCCAATCCCCAATCCCCGATCCCCGCCCGCGTACTTGCTCCCGCGGGCCATCCCGGCTAAAAATCACCTTCTGCCGCGCCCCGGTTGCCGCCGGTCTTCCCCGGTCGCCGGGCGGGCGATTGACGCAATCCCTCAACCTCGCGGTATCTCATGAGCGCCCAGTTTTTCGTCAGCATCGTCGTCATCAGCATTGTCGTGCACGTGATCCTCATCTCGTGTGCGTACCTGATCTTCCTCGAACGCAAGGTCGCCGCGTGGGCGCAGGACCGCATCGGCCCCAACCGCACGAACTTCTCGTTCGGCGTCCTGCCGTTCAAGCACAAGCATTGGGGCCTGGGCCAGGCGCTCGCCGACGGCATCAAGCTGCTGATCAAGGAAGATTACAACCCGCCGCACGTCGACAAGGTGCTGTTCATGATGGCCCCGGCGCTGGCGGTGATCCCGGCCCTGATCGCCTGGGCGGTCATCCCCTGGGGCGGGATGTACTACTTCCCCGGCCTGACGCTGCCGATCCTGGGCACGATCGAGCCGGGCCTGGTCCACGTCGCCGTCGCTCCCATCGAGATCGGCGTCGTCTTCATCCTCGCCCTCTCCTCGCTGGCGGTCTATGGCGTCGTCCTCGCGGGCTATGCCTCGAACAACAAGTATTCCTTCCTCGGCGGTCTCCGCGCCACCGCGCAGATGCTTAGCTACGAGATCCCCATGGGCGTCTGCGTGCTCATCATGATCCTCACCTATGCCACGCTCGACGCGGGGCTGATGGTCAACCTCCAGGGCGGACCCGACGGCACGTGGGGCATCTTCATGCACCCGCTGCTGGCGATCATCTTCTTCACCTGCATCCTCGCCGAGACCAACCGCGCCCCGTTCGACCTCGCCGAGGCGGAGCAGGAGCTGGTCGGCGGCTTCCACACCGAGTATGGCTCGATGAAGTGGGCGCTGTTCTTCCTGGCCGAGTACATGCACATGATCACCGGCTGCGCCTTTTTCGCGGTGCTGTTCCTGGGCGGGTGGGACCTGATCCCGTTCGTGGGCGAGCTGCCGTTGGCCACGGAGAGCATCTTCATCGTGCTGCTGAAGTTCGGCATCTTCGCGGGCAAGATCCTGCTGCTGCTGTTCGTGATGATGTGGATTCGCTGGACGCTGCCCCGGTTGCGGTTCGACCAGCTCATGACGCTGGCGTGGCGGGCGCTGATCCCCATGACGATCGTCATGCTGCTGATCACCGGCGTGCTGGTGTTCGCGGACGGGCAGGTCGAAGGCGGGCTGCCGTTGCTGGGGCTGTGGCTGTTCGTGGCGAATGCGATCGTGGCACTGGGCGTGATGTTCCTGGGGCCGATGCTGCCGCAGGGGCCGTCGGTGAACCGCCGCGTCCGGCTGGAAGGCTCGCGCTTCTATCCGCCATTGCCTGAGGCCGAGGGCGAAACCGCCCCTCGCGAGCCGGTCGCGAGCGCGTGAGCCGGTGGTGACCCGGCCTTCGTCTGGAGCGGATTCAATTCAGATGCAGCGGGCGATCCGATTGCGCGTGGTGATAATCCGCAGGCAGTTGGCGCCTGCCGTCACTCTTTAACCCCGCAGCGCAGCGGAGCGGTGGCCGCCGGTGACGCACGGTTCCCACCCCTCCGCTGCGCTGCGGGGCTAACCGCGACCCCTGAGTTGAAACTGTTCTGGCGGGCACCGTCCATGCATCCCGCTTCCTCCCACCCCATTGTTGACGTGCGGCTGCTCGACGCCTTGTTGCACGCGCGCGAGCCGGCGACGGTCGAGGCGCTGGCGTTGCAAAGCGGCCAGCCGGCGAAGGTGATCCTGCGCGAGCTGGGTCGGCTGCGCGCCGCGGGGTGTGAGTTGGCCGAGCATCCGCAGCATGGCGTGCGTTTGCGGACGGCTGGGCTGAGCGTCTGGCGGGATTACCTGGAGTGGCGGGGAAAGCCTCGCCAGGTCGAGGTCTATCGGCAGACGGGCAGCACGCAGGAGGCGGGGCGGCGGCTGCTGGCGGCGCATGGGCGGGCGGCGGATGGTGCGCTGGTGATCGCCGACGCGCAGACGGCCGGTCGTGGCCGGCTGGGCCGGCGATGGTTCGCCCCGGCGGGCAAGGCGTTGACGTTCAGCCGGGTCTGCTGCGCGGCGGGCGAGGCGGCGGGCACGGTCGACCGGCTGACGTTTGCGACGTCGGTGGCGCTGGCCGAGGCGCTGGACCGGTGGCTGGCGGGCGTGGCGCGGGTGGATGTGAAATGGCCCAACGACATCTGCGTGGGCGGGCGGAAGCTGGCGGGCATTCTCGTCGAGACGGTGCGTGAGCAGGGGGGCGGCACGGCCGCGGTGATCGGCATCGGGCTGAACGTGCACGTGCAGGCGAGCGACCTGCCCGCCGACGAGCCGGGCCTGCGCGAGCGGGTGACTAGCCTGGCGATGCTTGGCGCGGCGGGTGACCGGCTGGCGGTGCTGGCAGACGTGGCCGACGCGGTTGACACGGCGTTGCGCGACACGGCCGTGGACGATCTGCTCGCTCGCTGGCGGCAGCGCTGCACCATGCTCCACCAGCACGTGACGCTGCAAAGCGACGGCCGGCGGGTGGCCGGTCAGGTGCTCGACCTCGACCCGCACGCGGGCCTGATCGTCCGGCTGGACACGGGCGAACTCGTCCACCTCCCCGCCGCCACCACCAGCGTGGTCGTGTGATTGAAAGGACTACGAAGCCCACGGATTCAATCCGTGGGCTTCCCCACCGGCGCTTCCTGACGGCGTGTGGCGGGGGCTTTCTCCGCCTGTTCCGCCACCACTCCCGACAGCGTGCCGAACTGGCGCAGCTTCGGGAACAGCCCCGCCCACGTGCCCACCACCAGCAGCGTTCCCACGCCGCCGGCGACGACCGACGCCATCGGGCCCACCACCGCCGCCACCGCGCCGGCACGGAACCCGCCCAGCTCGTTCGACGAGCCGATGAAGATCGCGCTCACCGACGACACCCGGCCGCGCAGTTCGTTGGGCGTGAGCAACTGCACCAGCGTATGCCGGACGACGACGCTGATGTTGTCGAACGCCCCGGTGAGGAAGAGCATCGCCAGCGACAGCCAGAGGTTTCGCGACAGGCCGAAGACGACAATCGCCACGCCGAACCCCGCCACCGCCCAGAGCATCGTCCGCCCCGCCTTGCGGATCGGCGGCGAATGCGCCAGCCACAGCGCCATCAACATCGCTCCCACCGCCGGGGCCGCCTTCAACCAGCCCAGCGCCTGCTCCTCGCTCAGCCCCGTGCCGTCAAGCTCGATCACCCGCGTCACATAGACCGGCAGCAGGTAGACCGCGCCGCCGAGCAGCACGGCAAACAGGTCCAGCGAAATCGTGCCCAGCAGCACCTTCCGCTGCCAGACGAACGCCAGCCCCTCGCGCACCTGTGCGATCATCCGCCCCGGCGCCGCCCGCGCCGCGTCCGGCACGTGGATCGTCATCAGCAGGCCCATGAACAGCCCTGTGCTCGCCGCCGACACGACGTACGCCAGCGGCACGCTCCACATGATGATCAGCCCGCCCAGCGCCGGCCCGACCACGGCCGCAATCTGGCCGAGGCTGGTGCGCCACTTCATCGCGTTCTCCAGCTTCGCATGCGGCACGAGCAGCGGCACCAGCGCCGTCCGCGCCGGGCCGGTCAGCCGCAGGGCGGTCGAATCCAGAAACAGCAGCACGAACATCACCGCGATCGACCCCGCCAGATAGGAGAACGTCGCCAGCGCCAGCGACGTGAGCGTCGTGCCGGTCATCCCCAGCAACATGAGTTTCCGCCGGTCGAACACGTCTGCGAAGTAGCCTGCCGGCAGCGTGAACAGCAGCATCGGCACCGCCTGCACGAGGCCGACGAACCCGAGCATCAGCTCGCTGTCCGTGCGCTGGTAGATCTCCCACTGGATCGCCAGCGACTGCGCCCCCGTGCCGATCTGCACCAGTAGCATACCGAGTGTGAACCGCCGAAACGCCGGCTCACGAAACGCCGCGTACGCATCGGGACGATCATCACCACTGGAAGGATTCGTGTCAGGCATGCGAAGTTAAAGGCTTCTCAAAAATCCGAAACAGCATGACCCACAGAGACACAGAGGCTTAGCCCCGCAGCGCAGCGGAGGGTGCGGGAACCATGCATCACCGGCGGCCGCCCCCTCCGCTGCGCTGCGGGGCTAAAGGCCGATCCGCGTGCATCCGTGGTTTCAAATTCTTTCCTGCACCCACGACAAACCCCCGGATGCCGCCGGGGGTTTGTCGGAAGGTGCGTCACATTTTCTACGGGCATCCGCTCAGGCCGGCACGTCGGCGGTTTCCAGGTTCAGCCACTGCACCTCTTCGGGCGTGAGCGGAACGTCCAGGGCCGGCAGCGAGGTGCGCAGCTCTTCCAGTGTCCGCGGGCCGAACAGGGCGAAGATCGGCGAAGGCTGGCAGAGCACGTACGCCGCGGCGATGTTGATCGGCAGCACGTCGTACTTCTTCGCCAGCTCGATCGCCCGTTCGCGGCGCTGGAAGTTGTCGTCGCTGTACCAGCACTCGACCAGGCTCTTGTCCGGCTGCTGCGCGGCGGGCACGTCCGCCCGCGGCGTGAAGAAGCCCCGCGCCTGGCTCGACCAGGCCAGCACCGGCGTCTGCGTCTTCTCCAGCCAGGCCCGCGACTCGGGGTCGCTGGCCGACACGCAGTCCTTCCAGACGGGCTTGACCATGCGGGCGAGGCTGAAGTTGTTGCTCAGCACGCCCATGCCCTGCTTGCCCTGCTCCTTGGCATAGGCGTTGGCTTGCTCGAACCGGGCGATCGACCAGTTCGAGCCGCCGAACACGCCGATGCGGCCGGCGGCGTGATGTTCGTTGAGCACGTCGATGAACTCGCCGACGGGGATGTCGAGGTTGTCGCGGTGCATGACATACAGGTCCGCCCGCTCGATGCCGAGGCGGTCGAGCGATTCGAGCAACTGCTGCGTCAACCCTTCGGGCGTGCAATGGGGCGTGTGGGCGCCCTTGACGATGACCGAAACCTGGTCGCGCACGCCGCGGTTGTTGATCCACCAGCCCAGCAGTCGTTCCTGCCTGCCGCCGCCGTAGACGTAGGCGGTGTCGAACGTGTTGCCGCCGCGCTCGAAGTAGGCGTCGAACATGACGGCGGCGTGGGCGTGAGTCCGCTGGTTGTCGCAGCCCAAGATCAGGCGCGACACCGGCAGCTTGACGCCGTCGATGGTCGCATGCTTCATCGGCGCGTCGGCATGGCGTTTCAGCGGCCGGCCGTGGACGGGGGTGTTCAGCCGGTCGGGCTTTTCCTGCTCGTAGGTGAGTTTGATGGCGTCGCGCCAGCGGTCGAGCGTGGCGAGGTTGCCCAGCGTATCGTCCCAGCTCATGGCCGGGGCGTCGGCCTGCTGCTGGCCGGCGCGGATCGCGCGGGCGACGGCCTCGGCCTCATAGGCGAAGGCGGTGCGGTCGGTTTCGATGGTGACCGTTTCAGGCTTTTCGCCCTTGGCGTGGACGTGCAGTTCGAACGTGCCGCCCTTGTTGCGGTCGGCGGTCCAGGGGTTGGGCACTTCGATCCGGCCCTTGCTGCCGAAGATGCGGGCGACGTTTTCCTGGTTCAGCGTGATGCTGGTCGAAACCTGCGCGAGCACGCCGTTGGGAAACTTCAGCGTCGCGGCGGCGCGCTCGTCGACGCCCGTGTCGCAGAGCACGCCCGAGCCGGCGACGTCGACCGGGTCGGCGAAGCGCTCGCCCGACGCCGCACCGGCGATGAGCCGGGCGAACGAGACGGGATAGCAGCCCACGTCCATGATGCCGCCGCCGGCGAGGTCGTTGTTGAACAGCCGGCTGTCGGGGTTGAAGCCGGCCTGGAAGCCGAAGCTCGCCTGGATGAGCTGCACATCGCCGATCGCGCCGCTGCGGATCAGCTCGACCAGCTTCGCGGTCTGCGGATGGCAGCGGTACATGAACGCTTCCATCAGGAACGTGCCATGCTCGGCGGCGGCGTTGGCCATCGCCATCGCCTGCGGGTGGTTGACCGCCATCGGCTTCTCGCACAGCACGTGCTTGCCCGCCTCGGCGGCGCGGATGACCCACTGGGCATGGAACGGGTGGGGCGTGGAGACGTAGACGGCTTCGACGCTGGCGTCGGCGAGCAGGGCTTCGTAGCTGCCGTGGGCCGTGCCCTGGCCGGCGTTGTGTTGGTCGAGGAACGCCTGGGCGGAGGCCTGCTTTCGGCTGCCGACGGCGACGAGTTCGCCGCTGTCGGTCTGCTTCAGACCCTCGGTGAACGCCTTGGCGATAGACCCGCTGCCGATGATGCCCCACTGGACTGGCTTGCTCATGACTGACTCAACTTTCTCACTCGGATGAACGGTGACGCTGCGGGCGCACAACGCGTGCCCACGATCGCCCATTAGAGCGAATCGGGGCAGGGATTCAAATCCGCCGTCTCATATCGCCCCGGCCAAGCCCGGGATCGCCGTCCGGCCGCCCAACCCGCCGCGGGGTGCTTAAAAGTGAATCATCCGCCCGTCGGCGCCGAGCGCGGCTTCGTGGACGGCTTCGCTGAGCGTGGGGTGGGCGTGGATGGTGGCGATCACTTCGTCGATGGTGGCTTCGAGCTTCTTGGCCAGGCCCAGTTCGGCGATCAGTTCGGTGACGTGTTCGCCGATCATGTGGCAGCCGAGGATTTCGCCATGCTTTTTGCTGGCAATGATCTTGATGAAGCCTTCGGTGTTGCCCAGGGCCTGCGCTTTGCCGGAGGCGGTGAAGGGGAACTTGCCGACGGTGTAGTCTTTCCCGGGGGCGAGGTTCTGTTCTTTGCAGGCCTGTTCGGTGAGGCCGATGGAGGCGACCTGGGGGTTGCAGTAGGTGCAGCCGGGGATGGCGTCGTAGTCGATGGCGTCGGCCTTGTGGCCGGCGAGCTGCTCGACGCAGACGATGGCCTCCTCGCTGGCGACGTGGGCGAGCCACGGCGGGCCGATGACATCGCCGATGGCGTAGATGCCGTCGACGCTGGTTTTGTAGGTCGGCTTCTCGACCTTGATGTGGTCCTTGAAGATTTCGATGCCGAGCTTTTCGTCGAACAGGCCGTCGTACTTGCCTTTGACGCCGATGGCGACGATGACCTTGTCGGCTTCGAGCGTCTGTGGCTTGCCGGACGGTGCGGCTGAATCCGCACCGCCTTGGGCGGTGACGGGGGTGATGTAGGCTTTGACGCCTTGATCGGTGACTTCGAGCTTTTCGGTCTTGTGGCTGGTGTGGGCGGTGATGCCCTGCTTCTTGAACGAGCGGGCGATGGCCTTGGAGACTTCGTGGTCTTCGACGGGCAGAAGGCGGTCGAGCATTTCGATGACCGTGACCTGCGTGCCGAAGGCGTTGTAGAAGTAGGCGAACTCCATGCCGATCGCCCCGGCGCCGATGATGAGCAGCTTCTCGGGCTGCTGCTTGAGCGTCATCGCTTCCTTGGAGGAGATGACGGTTTTGCCGTCGAAGTCCGCGCCGGGCAGCGGGCGCGGACCTGCGCCGGTGGCGATGAGGATGTGCTTGGCCTTGAGGGTTTCGGTGGGCTTGCCTTTGTGGGCGACGTCTTCTTTGTCGTAGACTTCGACCTTGCCTTTGGCGGGGATGTGGGCGTGGCCTTCGAAGTGGGTGATCTTGTTCTTTTTGAACAGGCCGTGGACACCCTTGTTGAGCTGGCTGGCGACGCCGCGCGACCGGCCGATGACCTTTTCCCAGTTGTGGCGGACGTTGTCGGCCTCGATGCCCCAGGCGTCGGCGTCGTGCTTGAGCTGGTGGTAGAACTCGGCGCCGGCGAGCAGGGCCTTGGTCGGGATGCAGCCCCAGTTGAGGCAGACGCCGCCGAGCTTGTCACGTTCGACGCAGGCGGTCTTGAGGCCCAGTTGGGCGGCGCGGATGGCGGCGACGTAGCCGCCGGGGCCGCCGCCGATGACGACGAGGTCGAAAGTCTGTTCAGCCATGGGAAAGTCCGAGGTTCGATGGTGTGCGATGTCCAGGGCAGGAAGATGATTCTAGCGGATCGGGTGCGGCTTTGTGCCAAGGGTGAGGCAGGGGCGTACAATCGCGGTTTTCCGGCGGCGCCGGGGGAATGAACCACAGAGGCACAGAGAAGAAGTTGAGACCACGGATGGACACGGATTCACACGGATCGGCATGTAGCCCCGCAGCGCAGCGGAGGGTGTCCGCCGGTGACGCACGGTGACCGCGCCCTCCGCTGCGCTGCGGGGCTAAAGGCTGTGTCTCTGTGGTTTTTTCGGCGTTCCAGGCAAGCAAGCGGCGTGAGAGGACAGGGCATCATGGAACAGCAGGTCAAGGCGGTCATCAGCGTCATCGGGCGGGACCAGAAGGGCGTGGTCGCGCGGTTCGCCACCTATCTCGCGGAGCACGGGGTCAACATCCTCGACCTCGAACAGCAGGTGGCGCACGGGCAGTTCCTGATGGACATGCTCGTCGACCTGGCGGAGCTGAACCTGTCGCTGGACGAGTTGATCACCGGGCTGCTGAAGCTCGGCCAGGAAGTGGGCATGGACGTCCGCGTCTCCCTGCACGACCAGCGGCGGCGCAAACGCGTCGCGGTGCTGGTGAGCAAGGAGCCGCACTGCCTGGAGCAGATCATCGACGACTGGCAGGAAGGGCAGTACCGCGGCGAGATCGTCGGCGTGCTGGGCAACCACCCGGACCTTGCGCCGGTCGCCGAGGCGGCGGGGTTGCCGTTCGCCTGGCAGGCCGCCGACGACAAGCAGGCTCACTTCGACTGGCTGCTGAAAGAGCTTGCGGCGATGGCGGTCGACCTGGTGGTGCTGGCGCGTTACATGCAGATTGTGCCGGCGAAGGTGGTCGAGGCGTTTCGTCACAAGATCATCAACATTCACCCTTCGCTGCTGCCTTACTTCCCCGGCGCGAAGCCGTACCACCAGGCGTGGGAGCAGGGGGTGCGCGTCACCGGGTGCACGGCCCATTTCGTGACCGCCGCGCTGGACGAGGGGCCGATCATTCTCCAGGACGTCTTCCACATCGACGTGGGCAAGGATTCCGCGGCCGACGTGCGGAAGAAGGGCATCGCGCTGGAGAGCCGGGTGCTGTCGCAGGCGGTGCAGATGTTTCTCGATGAGAAGCTGGTGGTGGTGGAGGACAAGGTGGTGTTCCGCCCGGGCCTGACGCGGTTCCTGGCACACGCGGAGTGAGGCGTGGAGCGTGGGGCGTGAGGCGTGAGGCGTAACAAGGAAAACGCCCTACGCCCCACGCCTTACGCCCTACGATTCTTCGGCGCCGCACGTCTGCCCCTTGCCGGCCCGCTTGGCGCGGTAGAGGTGGCCGTCGGCGCGGGCGAGCAGGGCTTCGCCGTCGGGGCAGCCGTCGCGTTTCAGGCCCGCCACGCCGATGGAGAGGTCGGCGACCGGGCCGTCGGGGAACATGGTGTGCGTCTGCTGGCGGAAGAGGCTGCGGACCATGTTGATGAACTGCGTGGCGCGGGCGAGGTCGTCGGTGGGCAGGAGGACGACGAACTCGTCGCCGCCGAGCCGGATGGCCAGGTCGCCGTCGCGGGCGCAGCCGCGGATGAGGCTGCCCAGGAAGGCGAGCACCTCGTCGCCGGCGGCGTGGCCGAGCGTATCGTTCAACGGCTTGAAGTTGTCGATGTCCAGCAGGACGCAGAGCAACTCGCCCCGGCTCTCGTCGCGGGCGGTGGCCACGAGCGCGTCGAGGTGTTCATCCAGGCAGCGCCGGTTGCCCAGGTCAGTCAGCGGATCGCGCATCGCCAGGCGTTCAAGCTGGCGGGTGGCGCGGCGGGTGGCCTCGGCGGCCCGGCTTTCCAGGGTCTTGCGCAACGTGCTCGCTTCGCTTTGCTGGCGCACCAGCGACTCGCCAAGCTGATGCACCGCCCGCGCGATCTGGCCCAGTTCGTCGTCCCGCTTCACGGGCAGCCGACGCAGCGACACCGGCTCGCCCGTCCGCGCCAGCCGTTCCAGCCGGCTCACCAGCCGATCGACCGGCCCGCCGATCCAGTGGTTCACCAGCGCGCAGCCCGCCAGCAGCAGCACGCTGAGGCCGACCATCAACGGCCAGACCAGAAACCCGAGCCGCGCCTCCAGCGTCCCCAGCAGCACGCCCGCCATCACGGCCGTCACCACCAGCGCGTGCGCCTTGAGGCGAAGCGTGGCGTTGTCCCACGGGTACCGGCGATCCCGAGCGGCCGACGGCTGGACCGCACGGCGCAGCGGTTGGGACGAGATCGCGGCAGGGGGGGAGGACTGGCTCACGCTCGACTCATCGACCGACGTTCCCAACCACTTCCGTCCACGTGAAGGGTTTTCCATGATCGCGTCGCTTTCCCGCCGGTGGGCAACGGTCGCACAAGCCGGCGAGGCCATGCGGGTTGCGCCGGCCGTGCTGGTCGTGCCGGCCGATGGGGGTTGGCAAGACCTGAAAACATCACGAAGGACACGAAGACACAAAGAACACAAAGAAGAGGTGGAGAGATGAGGAAGGGGTGAAGATCATATGCACAGATGACCTATGCCCAATAGCCCTCCGTTATTCGGGGGCGCGTGGGGTTATTACGCCCCCTCATTTTCTTCTTCTCTTTGTGTTCTTTGCGCCTTCGTGCCCTTTGTGACTCCCCCGAATCTTGCCAGCGGCTGTCAGATGTCTGTTGAGGGTTTTATCTGGCAAACGGTAGAATGATGCGATGCCTACTTCCCTGGAAACGCAGATCAAGGCCGGCCGGCTGTCCAAGGCGATGACGTTTCACCAGCGCGTCTGGGCGCTGACTGCGCAGATACCGCCGGGCAAGGTGACGACCTACGCCGCACTGGCCGCCGCGCTGAAGACGCGCGGCTACCGGGCGGTGGGGCAGGCACTGCACCACAACCCATACGCGCCGGACGTGCCCTGCCATCGCGTGGTCGGCAGCGATGGCCGGCTCACGGGTTTCGCCGGCGGCCTGCCGAAGAAGCAGCGGATGCTCGCTGACGAAGGCGTCGCCGTCGCCGCCGGCCGGGTCGACCTCGCCCGCTTCGGCTGGCGGTTTGATGCGCGGCAGGTTGCGGGGGCTCGCTGACTGAATGCGTGCATGCAAGGTGAAGCCGGGCGTGCCATGAAAAAGCCCGCTCCGGCGGTCGGCGTGGGAGCGGGCAAGAGGCGGACGGGGTGCGTGTGGCTGGCGGGTGGCAAAAAAGGGCGGGAGAGGCGGGTTGAGCAGTGAAAGCCGGGGGGTGGGTGTTGGACGCTTCCAGGCTCGCCCCGTCCTCTCCCTGCCAGCCAGGAGCGAGGTTGGGCGGCGTTCGGTGCGGGCGTTGGCTTGCGGCCTGCCCCGATCGCCGAAGGTATAGTGTCATAAAAAGAGTTTGTTGTCAAGAGATAGCCTCCGTGTCTCGCGATTTTTTTCGCCGGCTTCGCCCGCCGGCGCCCGACGGGTGATCCGATCAGCCGATAGAATGGCCGGCTGCCACCGGATGTTCCACCCGCCATGCCTGCCGAGCGAGACCCACGCGTGAACGATGCCGCGACGCCCAACGCCCGCCCCGCCGCCCGACATGGCGAGGAGTCGATCAAGGAAACGTTCGAGTCGATCGCCATCGCCTTCATCCTCGCCTTCGTCTTCCGCGCGTTCGTCGTCGAGGCCTTCGTCATTCCCACCGGCTCCATGGCGCCCACGCTCCTGGGCGCGCACATGCGCGTCCACTGCGAGCAGTGCGGCTTCCGCTTCGCCTCCGACGTCCCCAACCGCGCCGGCGAGCAGGAGGCCCCCGGCCCACTGGAGCACAGCACCAGCTTCGTCTGCCCCATGTGCCGGTTTGACAACACGCTCTTCGAAGGCGCCAAGCCCAGCTCCGGCGACCGCATCCTGGTGCAGAAGTACGTCTACAGCCTCCGCCCGCCGCAGCGCTGGGACGTCGCGGTCTTCAAGAATCCCCAGCAGCCGGAGGTCAACTTCATCAAACGGCTTGTCGGCCTGCCCGACGAAGCGCTGCACATTTTTGAAGGCAACATCTACGTCGCCCCGCTCGACGCGGATGACCGGCCGATCGCCGACGCCTGGCGCGTCGCCCGCAAGAGCGATCGCCCCGAGGTGCAGCGCGCCGTCTGGCAGCCGATCTACCACAGCCAGTACATCCCGCTCGACCAGGGCGAGCCCGTGTTGAACGAGCGCCGCAGCGCCCGCTGGCAGACGCCGTGGGTCGCGCAGGGGCCCAACCGCGACCACTGGCAGATCGACCACCGCCGCAGCTACCGCTTCGACAGCGAACGCCCCGGCCGCATCGCCTTCGACTTCACGCGCGGCGGGGACGACGAGGTGGCGGGCCTTTACCCGTACAACCAGTACCGTAGCTGGATCGACGAGCCGATCGAGGACATCCGCCTGGCCGTGGGCGTGGCGCCCGATCAGCCGGGGCTGAACCTGGCGCTGACCACCAGCGCCCGCCTGCACGACGCCGACCACCAGGACCCCGAGGTCGGCGCCGAACGGCTCATCGTCACGCTCGACGAGACGGGCCTGCTGCGATTGCTCGCCGCCGACTTGGCCACGGGCGACGTCCGCGACGAGCTGGCCCGGACGCAGCTCGATCCGCTCGCGCCGGGTCGCACCACGCGCCTCGAGTTCTGGTTCGTCGACCATGAAGCCAGCGTCTGGATCGACGGCCGGCGGGTGCTCACCCATCCGTTCGACGTTGCCATGAGCGTGATCCGCAACCGACCGGCCCCGCTGGATCGGCCGGAAAACCTGGGCATCGACGTCAGCGGCAGCCCCGTGACGCTCCACCGGATCGAGCTGGATCGCGACATCTACTACTCCGGCTCAAACCGCCAGGAGGGCCAGGCCCGCGGCGCCCTGATCCGAGGCAGCGACCACCACGTCGCCGGCGACCCGCTGATCCTCTACGCCGACGAGTTCTTCGCCGTCGGCGACAACGGCCCCGCCAGTGCCGACGGCCGCTACTGGAGCAAAGTCGACGCGGCCATCGCCGAGCGTTATTTCGCGCACCGGCTGGAGGCGGGGCTTGACCCGGCGGGCCTGGTGCCGCGCGAGTTGCTGATGGGCCGGGCGTTCTTCGTCTACTTCCCCGCCCCCTACCCCTGGCAGGCTGGCGGCCGGCAGGTCGTGCCCAATTTCGGGGACATGCGGATCATCCGCTGAGCCGCGCGGGCGGCGCCTGGAAATTGTAAATCGCCGATTGACACCCGGTTAGCAGCCCCTTTCCCTGTCGGTTTTCCACATGCCGCCCCGCGCCGCCGCCGCCGGTCGTGCCACCGCCGCCCGCTCATCGGGCCCCTGCCCTGCGAAACGCGGCGGCGTCGGCGGTTCTGGCGCAAGTGGTGGAATAATCATGTGTTGCATGGGATCGACCGCCCGCGGGGCCGGTGGTCGGAGCCCGGGTCGGTACCGGCGGGCTAGCCCGGTGGCGGCGGGGGTGCCATGTCGCCGACTTGTTCAACAGGTTTTCCACAACCCCGGGAACGTGCCTGGGCCGTGTGCGGGAGCGGGCGTGCAAGCGTGTCGTTAGCCAAGGGTTATAAGACGTTCCCCTTTTTTGAAGATGGGGGCCGCCCTGATGCGGCGCCTGTTCGGGGTTCGGGATTCGGGAAAAAACGCCCGCCTCTGAGCGAGTCCGCGAGCGAAGAGCGGGATGGGGGGAGCGGAATGTGTGATGTGTGATGTGTGATCGATGATGTCAGCGAGCGCCAGGCGATTCTATAGATCATCGATCATCGATTAAACATCATCGATCCCCCTGATCCGGGGCTTCGCGGACTCAGCCCTCGGCTTCTACACTTCTGCCCGATCC
>JBBDPC010000081.1:0-22216 GCA_040876735.1 Phycisphaeraceae bacterium
CGGCCTGTCGGCGGGCGAGACGCCCGCCCCACCCCCAATCCCAATGCGCTTAGCCTGTCGCCGGTCTCATTTACGGACCACCGCCATGGACGGGAGGCTTTCTTCAACCGGGCTGCGTCAATGCGCTAGCCCGGCATCATGAGCCAGACGGTGACGGCGGCGGCGATCATGCCGCCGGCGAGGGCGAAAACGGTCCAGGTGATCCATCGGCCGTGGTTGTGGCGGGCGTGGGCGAGCTGGCTGTGGCGGGCGTGAAGGTGAGCGGTGGCGGCCGGTTCGGAGTGGGGGAAGATGACGCCGAAGTTCTGGATGATCGCGTCATGCTGGTCGTCGCCGGTGAGGGCGGGGCGGCGGCGCGACGGGACGTCTTCATCCTCGAGATCGTCGTCGGGGTCGGCCACGGGGGCGTCGTCGAGGTCGTCGAGATCGTCGGGTGTTTCGTGCGAGGCGTCGGGCAGGGGGGCGACGGCGGGTGCGGGGGGCATGGGTTGGGCGGTGGCGGCGTCATCCCCGGCAAGCTGGGGGCTATATGGGGAGGGGGCGTCGGAGTCGGCGGGGGTCTGGTCGGCGGGGTCGTCGTCGGTGAAGCGGAACGTCGGCGGCGGGGCCTCGTCGACCGGCTCGTCGTCGGTGGCGGTGAGTGTCAGCGGCGGCGCGGACGAGGCGTCCGGCGCGTCCGGGGCGGGCTCGGCGTCGGGTGTGGTGGACGCCGGCTCGATCTCGCCGACGACGGGGCCGGGGGCGTCTGTGTCGCCATGGTGGCCGTCGGCCTCGCGGACGATCAGCAGCATCCGGCCGAGGCGGATTTCATCGCCGACATGCAGCGGCGTCGGCTCGGTGACGGCATCGTGGTTGATCTTCGTGCCATGGGTCGAGTCGAGGTCGGCCAGCCACCAGGCGTCGTTTTCATACCAGACGCGGGCGTGCCGGCGGGAGATGCGCGAATCGTCGAGGATCAGCCGGGGCGCATGACGGCCGAGCACCTCCGCCTCGTCCGGCTGGACGCGGAGCATCTTTTCCGCTCCATCGCGATGTACCGCCCACAACACCAGCATGATTCATTCCCCTACGGCCCGTGGCCCGCCCGGCATGGCCGGCGACCCCGGACCTGGCTCACCTGATCCGCACGCGGCCACGGCTGGCCCGGTGGTGCAGGGTGCAAGGCGTGTGCCCTTTCCATGGCCTGCGGCGGCGGCGTCCAATCAGATTCGATTTTTTTCCAATCGGCGTCAAGCCGGGCACTGCGGGAAAATTGGGACGATGCGGCGGGCGGGGCGTGTGGATTTTGCAATGTCAGGCCGACGCCCAGGGCGTGACGCCGTGGGCGTCGGGGAGCCGGGGGTTACCAGACGACCTGGCGGGCATCGAACACCGGGCCGTCGGTGCAGGCGAGGCGGTAGCGCCACGGCCGGCCGGCGTCGTCGGTGGCGTGCGGCTGGTCATGCTCCTCGATGCGGACCACGCAGGACTGGCAGGTGCCCATGCCGCAGGCCATCGCCTGTTCCAGGCAGACCTGGCAGGCGACGCCGCGCGCTGCCGCCAGCCGGGCGACGGCCTGCATCATCGGGTTCGGGCCGCAGGTGAAGATGACCGTGCCCCGAGCCGTCTCTTCGGGCAGGCCATCCAGCAGCAGCGCCAGCCCGTCGGTGATCCGCCCGGCGAGGCCGAGCGTGGCGTTGTCGGTCGTGACCACCGTGGGATAATCAAACTGTGCAAACTCGGCGACGCAGGGCGTCGGCAGCCCCTCGGGGTTCACCGGCTGCTCGTCGACCAGCTCCACCGCCAGCAGGTCGCGCGTCAACGCCCCGACAAACGCCACCGCCTCCCAACCCGCCTCCCGCATCGCCTCGGCCAGGTAGAACATCGGCGGCAAGCCCACGCCCCCGCCCACCAGCAGGCCCAGGTGCTTGTCCGCCGGCAGCGTGAACGCATTGCCCAACGGCCCGATCAGGTCCACCGGCTCGCCCGGCTTCAGCCGCGCCAGCCAGTCCGTGCCCGTGCCCACCACGCGATGAATCACGTCCAGCCACGTCCCTTGTGCGTCGTCGCCTCGGCCGGCGAGGCTGAACGGTCGCCGCAACAACGCCAGCCGGCCGCACAGCTCCGGCTGCGCCAGCGCCACCCGCTCGCCCGGCTGCCAGTCGAGCTCACGCCCGCGCAGCGCGTCGGCGTCGATCGCACCGTTGGGCGGCCGGCAGCCGAGCTGAATGAACTGCCCGGGCTGGGTGGGCGGAAACGGGCCGGCCACGCGCAGGCGCAGGCGGTAATGCTCGCGGCAGATCGGGCGGTTGAACGCGACCGTGGCGTCATACCGGCCGCGCAGCGGCGGCAGGTCGTCCACGGACGGCGCAGGGGGCGATTTGGCGGGGGGGTGGTTGCTGGACACGCAGGGAAGTATAACGGGCCGAACACCCGATGGTCGGCTACTTCCACCTGCGACGTCTGCTGTCTGGCGTGATCGACGAGCTGTTGCCCGATGCGATCGAGACGTCGCTGTGCACCGAGCCGGGCAATGCATGGCGGCGCGATGGGGTGGAGGCGTACTGCCCGCGCTGCGGCGCGTCGACGGGGCCGGGGGCGGTGACGGGCAAAGGGTGCGCCGCCTGCCTGGATCAGCGGCTGGCGTGGGACCGGCTTTACCGATTGGGGCCTTACGAGCCGCCGATGGACGGGTGGATTCGGCAGGCGAAGTTTCACGGCCACTGGCGGTGGACGCCCTGGCTCGGCCGGCAATTGGCGGAAGTGGTGGGTGAGCCGATGGTGGCGGGGCAGGTGGCGGTCTGCCCGGTGCCGATGCACTGGGGCCGGCGGTGGTGGCGGGGGTACAACCAGGCCCGGCTGATGGCGGACGCGCTGGCGGCGGCGCGCGGCTGGCCGGTGGCGGACGTGCTGCATCGGCCGCGCGGGCGCCCGCCGCAGACGGCCGTGCCGCCGCACCGCCGAGCGGGCAACGTGGCCGGCTCGTTCGCGGTCGAGCCCGTGGACCTGAGCGGATGGGAAATCGTGCTGGTGGACGACGTGAAGACCACCGGCGCGACCCTGACCGCCTGTGCCCGGCTGCTGCGCGAAGCGGGAGCGCGGAGCGTGGTGGTCGCCGTGGCCGCGGTGGCGGGCGGGGGGGAGGGGGTGACAAGGTGAAGGGGTGACAAGGTGTTTCACTCCCCTCCCTTTGGGAGGGGAGTTCAGAGGCGCCCCCTCACCTTGTCACCCCTTCACCCGCCTACCACTCGACCTTCTCGCGCTGGCCGCTGCGGGTGCTCTTCACGGCCGCGAGGACCATGGCCAGGCTTTTGATGTTGTCCTCGGCCGGGCACATCGGTGACTGGCCGTTGCGGACGCAGTGGCCGAACTCGTGGATGAGGTGGTCATGGCCTTCGCGTTCGAGCGTGAGGTGGGGCACGTCCACGTTGGCCATCTCGCGGAAGAAGCCATGATCGCCGTCCGGCTTGACTGCTTGAGCGCGGATGTTGTCGCCGCCGTCCCAGCAGAGCGTGCCCTGGCTGGCGATGACGCGCCATGCGCCTTCCCAGGAGGTCGGCAGTCCCTCGGCACACCACGAGCCGCGGTAGTTGTAGACAATCGGTTCGCCGGCGGGCCCGCGCATCTCGAAGATCGCGATCGCCGAGGCGTCGCCCTGGTACCACGAGTGGGGCGGGTTGAACGCATGGCAGTAGACGCTCACCGGGTCGGCCGCGCCGATCTGCCGGGCGTTGTCGAACGTGTGGATCGCCATGTCCACCAGCAGCACGTCGTCCATCGCGTCGCGGAAGCCGCCGAAGTGCGGGCCGAGGTAGAAGTCGCTGTGCAGCTCTTCCACCGTGCCGATGGCGCCTGAGCGCAGCAGCTCGCAGACCGACAGCACGCGCGACAGCGGCCGACGGGTCTGCGTCACGGCGTAATGCCGCCCCGCCTGCTTGGCCGCGGCGACCATCTGCCGGGCGTGGTCCAGCGAATCGCTCATCGGCTTCTCGCCGAGGACGTGGCAGCCGAGCTTGAGCGCTTCGAGCGTCACCGCGTGATGCGCCGCGGGGATCGTCACGTCGAACACCGCCTCGGCGTCGGTCGCCTTCACCGCCTCGGCCAGCGTGTCGTAGACGACCGAGTCGGGCAGCTTGAAGTCGCGGGCCTTCTGCTCGGCCGCCTCGCGCTGCATGTCGACCAGGCCCACCAGTTCCAGGTGCGGCGCGTGGATCGTGACGTCGATCCACTTCCGCGCCATACCGCCGCAGCCGACCACGACCACGCGCACGGGCTTGTCATTGTTCACCATGAGAGTCACGTCTTTCGAATAAAGTTGATCCTTCGGGCCGAACGCGCGGGCCAAGGCCCGCGACTGAATGGGGCGGAGGGTCCGTCCCTCACCCTCGCAGTTCCGCGCTTACCGCCTGCTGCAGTGCGGCGACGACGGTGGCCACCTGCGGGTCGACCGCGTCATGGCGCAGCGTTTTGGCCGGGTCGCGGAAGAGCATGCGGAAGCTCACGCTCTTGCGGCCGGCGGCGATCGGCTTGCCGCGATACGTGCCGATGAACCGCACTGAATCCAGCAACGCCGGCTGCGCGTCATGCACCGCCTGCTCGATCTGCCGCCACGACACGTCCTCGTCCACCAGCAGCGACAGGTCGCGCTCGATGGCCGGGTAACGCGGCAACGGCTGCACCTGCCGCACGGGCGGGTACATCGCCAGCAACGGCTCGACCGCCAGCTCCGCAGCGACCTGCGGTGTTTTCACATCGAACACCTCGCGGGCCGGGTCCGCCAGCACGCCTGTCATGCCGATCGCCTCGCCATGCAGCCGCACCTCCGCCGCCACGGCAAACGTCTCGCGCGACACCGGCTCAAAGCTCAGCCCCGCCCGCGCCGCCGGCCCGCCAAGCTGCTCGGCCACATCTTCAATCGTCCCGCGCAAGTCGCGCACCGCCTGCTGCGCATCGTCCGCGTCGGCGAGCAAGGCAAGCTGGCGCTGTTCGTGCATGTCCGCTTGCGACTCATACCACGTTGCCGCCAGCTCGAACAGCCGCACGTCCGCGTTGCCCGCGTCCTGGTTCGCCTTGCGACAGATCAGCAGGCTCGGCAGCAGTGACGGGCGGAGCATCGGCTCGGCCTTGCGGCGCTCGTCGTCGACCAGCACCGGCGCGGCGTCGGCGGGCACGAACGGTTGGCCGTGCTTCATGCCCACGAAGCTGAGCGTGATCGTTTCATGGAAGCCGTGCGCCACCAGCACGCGCCCCAGCCGGCGACGCGCCTCCACCTCGCGCTGCGGCGGGCGGACGTTGATGGCGATGCGGTCGCGCCGGTCGATCGCGTCGAAGCCGTGCGATCGGCCGACCTCTTCGACCAGGTCCACCTCGCGCTTCAGGTCCAGCCGAAAGGTCGGCACGCTGCATTCGATCTTGCCGTCGATCAGCCGCGGCTCCAGTTCCAGCCGGTCGAGGTAGCCCGCCTGCTGCTGCGCGGTGAGCTGCGTGCCCAGCAGCGCATTGCATCGCTCGACGCGCATCGACACTTTTCGCGGCGCCGGCTCGGGCTCGCCCACGCGGATCACGCCTTCCGCCAGCCGGCCGCCGGCGAGTTCGACGATCAACTGCGCCGCCCGCCGGCTCGCCCGCTCGACGCCCTGCGGATCGACGCCGCGCTCGAAGCGGTAGCTCGAATCGCTGGCCAGCTTGAGCGACCGGCTGGTCTTGCGCACCGACAGCGGCGCGAACATCGCCGACTCCAGCAGCACGTTCGTCGTCCCCTCGCCCACCTCGCTCGCCAGCCCGCCCATCACGCCCGCCACTGCCACCGCCCGGTCGGCGTCGGCGATCACCAGCATGTCGTCGCGCAGCGTGTGGGCGCTGCCGTCGATGGCGATGAACGACTCGTCCTTGTGCGCCCGGCGAATGACGACGCGGCGGTCGTGAAGCTGGTCAAGGTCGAACGCGTGCAACGGCTGGCCGAGCTCGAACAGCACGTAGTTGGTCACGTCAACGACGTTGTTGACGCTGCGCAGGCCCACGGCTTCGAGGCGGTCGACCAGCCAGCGCGGGCTTTGGCCGACCTTCACGCCTTCGATGACGCGGGCGGTGTAGAGCGGGCAGAGTTCGGGCTGTTCGTTGGCGACGCTGGTGCGTTCGGAAACGGGTCGGTCGGGGTTTTCGTGGATCGTGATGTCAGGCCGGTGGAGCGTGCCGCCGGCGCCGCCGGTCGCGGCGGTGAGTTCACGGGCGAGGCCGAGGTGGCTGAGGCAGTCGCTGCGGTTGGAGGTGATTTCGACGTCGAGCTGTTCGTCCTGCCCGCCGCTGCTGAGGGCGATCAGCTCTCGGCCGTCGAGCGGGAAGCCGACGCGGGTGAACAACCGCTCGGCCTCGTCGGCGGTGACGGGGCGGTCCAGGTGCGCATTCAGCCAGGCGAGACTCGTCTTCATGGGGCGGATGGTATCACCATGGGCAGGTGCGGCAACTTGCCTTGGGACGGTGGAGGGTTGAGGATGAGGGGGCGCATAAGATGCTCCCGGGTTGAATCCGTGGGCTTCGGGGCGGTTTGTATGGAAGGGGCGTATGACGTGAAACAGGTTTGCATGTGGCTTGCGGCGGTGGCGTTGATGTTGGCGGGCTGTGCAGCGCCGCCGGCGGGCGGGGGGGCGCAGGGGTATCCGCCGGACTTCGCGATGATTTTTACGGTGGAGCATGACGCGGCGGAGGCGGAGGCTGGGGCGGACCCGCTGGCGCGGCCGGCGCAGCACCTGGTGCTGCCGGACCGCACGTTGCGGGTGGCGTTGGGGCCAGGGGCGACGCACGACTACTACCCGCAGGTGACAGCCCGCCTGACGCCGGCGCAGATGCGTGAGCTGTACCGGCTGGTGCGTGCGGGCGAGTTGCTTGAGCCGGTGGATGAGTCGGTCGAGCTGGAGCCGGGGGTTGTTCCGGGGGTTGATCCGGGGGCGTTGCGGTATCGGCTGTCGATCACGGTGCACGGGTATCGGCGGGAGTACGTGACGACGCCCGAGCAGCGGCCGGGGGCGGTGCTGGTGTTGCAACGGCTGGTGGCATTGCGCGGCGGGCGGTAGGGGCGGATGATGGGGTGACAAGGTGACAAGGTGACTCCGGTTTTCTTCACCTTGTCACCCCCTCACCTTGTCACCCCATCATCCGCCCCCCCCTTCACCACGGCTGGACATTGTCGACGCCCTGGGTGAACTGGCCGGGCAGCGGGCCGTGGTGGAGGGTGTAGATCGGGACGTGGGGCGGGCAGAAGACGCGGGGGATGCGGCCGGTGTGGCCGATGCCGCGGGAGATGGCGGCGAGGGTGTCGCGATGTCGGAGGATGCCGGCGACGAGGTGCAGGGGCATGTCGCAGGCGTTGACCAAGGCCTGGCCGTGCGGCAGCCGGCACTGGCCGCCGTGGGTGTGGCCGGCGAGCAGCAGGTCGGCGTGGAGGTCGGCGGCGACGGTGAGATGGCTGGGCGAGTGGGCGAGCAGCAGGCGGAGCGGCGGATGGGCCGGGGCGTCGCCTGTTGCGGCCGAAGCGGGCGTCGGGAGCGACTGGCGGCGGGCGAGCATGGCGAGGCTGTCGGCCCCGCCGTCGGCGGGGTTGGTGTCCAGGCCCCAGATTTCCAAGTCATGCCCGGGCAGGGCGACGGTGTCGTTGGCCAGCCAGTGGACGGGGAGGGTGCGGGCCTGCTGGCGGAAGTCGGGGGTGTCGTGGTTGCCGAAGACGCCGAACGCGCCGAGACGGGGCTGGAGGCGGTCGAGCAGTTGGCGGAGCAGGTCGAGCGTGGCCGGTTCGTCGCCGGGGTGGTTGGTGTAGTCGCCGGTGAGCAGGAGCAGGTCGATCGGCGGGGCGTGGCCGAGCTGGCGGAGGAGGCGTTCGTGGAGGCGGTTGGACCGGGGGCTCCGGGGGTTCCGGCGGCTCCGGGGGCGGCGGACGTGGAGGTCGGAGAGGTGGGCGAGGCGGCAGCCGGCGAGCCTGGGGGGGAGGTTCGGCAGGTCGAGGCGGGCGGGCTGGAGGAGGCCTTGATCGGGGGGCATGGGGCGTTTCGCGTTTTTTTTCGAGGGGGTGGACTTTTAAGGGGGGTGTGGTGGGGAAGTTGGGGGGGGCGGCTTGTCAGCGGGGCGTCGAGGAAATATCCTAAAGTCACGATTGCACAAGCGGCTGCGCGTGGCGTGAGCCGTCCACATAATGCACGACGCATCTTAATCCCCTGTCAGGAGCCAGTCGAAATGGCGAAGATGTATTACACGCTCGAAGAGGCCGCTCAGAAGCTTGGTGTTGATGAGGATCAGGTCAAGGCCATGGCGGCGGAAGGCAAGATTCAGCAGTTCCGCGACGGCTCGAAGCTGATGTTCAAGCGCGACCAGGTGGACCAGGCGGCCGGCGGCGCCAGTTCGACCGGATCGAGCATGATCCCGCTTTCGGAAGAGAGCAGCAGCGACACGGACGCGATCGACCTCAAAGACGAGACCGCCAGCCCGGCCCAGACCAGGGCCGGCACGCAGGGGGGCACGGGCGGCGTCGACGTGTTCGAGTCCGGCGAACTGGATTCGATCGACCCGGCGGCGCAGACGCAGGTGACCAGCTCAGTCGACGACGACGACAGCCTGGCGCTGGAAAGCGTGGGCTCGGGCTCGGGGCTGTTGGACCTGACGCGCGAGAGCGACGACACCAGCCTCGGCGCCGCGGAACTGCTGGAAGAGATTTCGTCCGGCTCCGCCCCGTCGGACTCGGCGGTGGGGTCGCCGGCGGTCGGCTCGTCGGGCGTGTTCGAAAGCGCCATTGCGATGGAGCCCGGGCAGTCGTCGGCGGGCATGGAGCAGGCCGCGGGCATGCAGGCGCAGCCCGTGCCGGGCGGGGCGACGATGGCGGTGGCATACGATGCGGAAGCGGACGACCCGGCGGGCAGCGGCTTCGGGGCCGGCATGCTCGCGGGCGCGATGCTCACGCTGATCATCGGGCTGATCGTCATCATCGGCTGGATCGGCGGCCTGCAGGTGCCGTTGGCGCGGATGATGACCGAGTCGGACATGCACCTGGTGATGTGGTCGCTGGGCCTGCTGGTGATCAGCTTCGCGCTGGGCGTGGTCGGGCTGGTGATCGGCAAGGCGGTGGCCCGCTGAGCGGATGCCGGGGCAATGGCAAACAGACGGAAACCGCGCAGCCCCGGTCGTCTCGGCCGGGGCTGTGACTTTTCACCCCGGCGACGCAAGCGGGACGATCCATAGAATGTCCCGGGCGTATGCAGACAGACGGGATGCCCCCAGGCACACGCACGGCCGCTTGAAACCATTTAGCGGCGGTGCTTGCACCGCCTGCTCCGACGCAACGGACCGCAGCGCGGGCCAAGGCCCGCGGCTGAATGAGAAGCGGCGCCGAGCCCGCGTGGCCTTCGTATCAACCCCCTGAACAGGTGATGAACGTTCGATGCTCAGCGGTGATGCCCGCAATGAATGGTTGACGATCATGGCGGTCGGCGCGCTGTTGACGCTCGCGACGCTGGTGATGAACTGGTGGTGGCTGTCGATCGTGGTGGTGCTGGCGACGGTGGCGCTGGTGCTGTTTTTCCGCGACCCGCACCGGCGCGTGCCGACGCAGCGCGGCGCGGTCGTCGCCCCGGCCGACGGACACGTCAGCTCCGTGCATCGCGTCGACCACTTCGAGCCTTTCGACGGCCCGGCGCTGTGCATCCGCATCTTCCTCAGCGTGCTCGACGTGCATGTGAACCGCAGCCCCTGCCACGGCGAGATCGTCTCGATCACGCACAAGCCCGGCGAACACCTCAACGCGCTCAACCCCGACTCCGCCGAGGCCAACGAGTCGAACCTGCTGATCATGGTGCACCCGATCCGCCGCCACCCGATCGCGGCCGTCCGCCAGGTCGCCGGCCTGCTGGCGCGCACCATCGTCTGTTCCGTCCGCGAAGGGCAGGTGGTCCAGCGCGGCGAGCGGATCGGCATCATCAAGCTCGGCTCGACGACGGAACTCTACCTGCCCGAAGCGCTCGGCCCCGAGGTGCGCGTGGAAAAGGGCCAGAAGGTGCTCGGCGGCCGCACGGTCGTCGCCACCACCGCCACGCGCGAAGCCGAGACGGCCACGCTCATCCCACGCGATGCGGCGACGCCTGTGCAGGAACACACATGAGCTGGAAGTGTCCGCGCCGTTACGTCGCGGGCCTCGGGCGCGGTCGACGAACGCGGTGCGCCATGCTCTGAACATCAGCCGTCAAGGCAGAGGCCGCCGATCACCGCAAGCCGGTCGTCAATGTGACTCGACGAGGCGCGGGTGGCCGAGGCGTTCGCGGACGAGGCGGTTGAGCTGGTCGAGGGCCTGCTCGACGCCGTCGTGGTTGCGGGCGACGAGCAGGTCGCCGGTGAGTCGGCCGGGGCCGATGGGGTCGGCGTACCCTTCGCTGGCGTCGACGAGGTGGACGGTGGTGTCGAGGATGAACAGTTCCAGCGGGTCTTTGCCGATGCGGCTGCGGGGCGAGACGAAGCCGGCGCCGCTGTAGACGGCCACGGCGTCGCCTTCGCCGTCGAAGACGACGTAGTGGAAGGTGGCGTTGGTGGCGGAGGCGTCGAGCGAGGTCGCGCCGGCGCGGGGCATCCAGAACAGGCGGAGCGTGAGGGCGCGGCGGGGCTGCTCGGGCGGGCCGGCGAAGAGGATGGCGGTGAGGCTGTTCTCATCTTCGCGGCGGTAGAGGCCGTGGTCGAACTCGGTGGCGAGGGCTTGGTCGGCGTCGGCCAGGCTCTGGAGGCTGACCTGGCCGCCGGCCGCATCGGGCGACATGTTGCAGCCGGCCATTCCGGTCACCAGCGTGAGCAGGCCGAGGAGTAGGGGGAGGTGACGCGGCATGAAACGCGGGGGGAAGGTCACTTGGTCGCATCCTCCACGGGGGCGGGTTGAGCGGGTTGGGAGTCGTCGGCGTCGGCGCCTGTCTCGGCGTCGGCGGCCTTGTCGGTTTCGGCCTCGGCCTGGTTGAGCAGGGCCTGGCTCTGCTGGTCGGCTTCAAGCTGGCGGTCGGCGGCCATGGGCGCGAGCGTGAGGCCGAGGCTGGTCAGCGCGTCGCGTTCGACGATGGAGCGGAGCTGTTCGCGGGGGATGCTGGGCAGGTGCGTGCCCTGCGTGAAGGTGTTGACGGAGTAGATGGTGACGATCGCCTTCTCGGGCGTGCAGAAGGGGAAGTGGCTGGCGAAGAAAAGCTGGTTGATGACGCGTTGCTGGTGGGCGAGCAGCAGGGCGTTGTAGAGGGCCCACGGCTGGAGGATCAGTTCGCCGGTCTCCGCGAAGACGGTGGGGTGCTTGCCGACGAGGGTGAGGCCCTGGTCGACCCAGGGATAGCCCAGTGAGCCGAGCACGATCTTGAGGTCGGGGAAGGTGCGTGCGACTTCATCGAGCAGGGCGGGTTGGCCGAACTCCATTTTCGCTTCGCGAGCGAGCAGCGTGGTGGTGTCGAAGTGGAGCGGGACGTGGCGTGCCTGGCAGGCTTCGTAGAGCGCCATGGCGCGGGAGTCGGCGGGGTGGAAGCCTTGGGCGGCGGGGTTGAGCACGACGCCGCGCAGGCCGATGTCGAGCGCGGCTTCGAGGTCGCGGACGGGGTGGTCGTCGGTGGGGTCGATGCCGGCAAAGCCGACGAGGCGGTCGGGGTGCTGCTGGACGTACTCGGCGAGGCGGGTGTTGGGCACCTCGGCGTGGATGAGCTTGCTCTTGAAGCCGAGCACGAAAGCGGCGGCGACCGGCTGCATGGCCAGCTCATGCTCGCTGGGCGAGGCGGTGGGGCGGTCCCACGGCTGGTCGCGGCGATGGCGCAGGCGGTCGGCGGCGGTGCCGAGCTGTTCCAGCGAATCCCAGATGCGGGTATGGGCGTCAACGATCATCGGTTTCAGTCCCGTGGCGTGGTTCGCCCCGGCGTCAACAGGCGGTCAGGGTCCGGGCCTCGCCGGCCGACTCCAAGCCGGCGGGGGCGCAGCGTAAGCGTGCCAGTTTACCCGGAAACGGCTGGCGCGTCGCGGGGGAGGGGAGTCAGAACCGCCTGCCCCGGTGGCGGATTCTCTCTTGCAGTGGGGGCGATTGTCGGTACAATTATCACCTCATGCACGCGCAAGCCGTTCATTCCGCCCTGATTACGATCGCCATTATTGGCACCTACCAGCCGTAGGGCAGGCGATCGTTCATCCATCCGGACCACGACCAGCCCTGCCCCGCAGGGCTTTTTTTGTGCTCCCGCCACGCCATCGATGCGATACCAGAAGATAGAGCAACACCCTTCAAGCCCCCGGAAACCAGCCATGCCCGAGCCGACCGCCAACCCCGCCCCCCGCTCCGTCGAAGTCTACGACACCACCTTGCGTGACGGCACGCAAGGCCTCGGCGTCGCCTTGAGCCTGGTGGACAAGCTCAAGATCACCCGCCTGCTCGACGCGTTGGGCGTCGACTTCATCGAAGGCGGCTACCCGCTGAGCAATCCCAAGGACGTCGCCTATTTCCAGGAAGCGCAGAAGCTCCAGCTCAAGCATGCGAAGGTCTGCGCCTTCGGCATGACCCGCCGCAAGGGCGTCGCGGCCGCGGACGACCCCGGCATGCGGGCGCTGGTCGATGCGGCGACGCCGGTCATCACCATCGTCGGCAAGACGTGGGACCTGCACGTCGACGAGGTGTTGCGCGTCAGCCGGGAGGAGAACCTGGCGATGATCCGCGACTCGGTCGCCTTCTGCCGGACGAGCAATCCCGACGGCGAGACGGTCTTCTACGATGCCGAGCACTTCTTCGACGGCTACCGCGCCAACCGCGATTACGCGCTGGCGACGCTGCGCGCGGCCGTCGAGGGCGGGGCCGAGCGGCTGGTGCTCTGCGACACCAACGGCGGCTCGCTGCCGGGCTGGATCGCGGAGGTGGTCAATGCCGTGCAGGCGGAACTGGGCGACGTGAAGCTGGGCATCCACACGCACAACGACAGCGGCGTGGCGGTCGCCAACACCCTCGCCGCCGTCGACGCGGGCTGCGTGCAGGTGCAGGGCACGATCAACGGCATCGGCGAACGCTGCGGCAACGTCGACCTGCTCAGCGTCATCGCCAACCTCGAACTCAAGCTCGGCTACCGCTGCCTCAACGAAGGCGCGCTCCCCCGGCTGACCGAAACCTCGCGCTACGTCTACGAGCTGACCAACCTCAATCTCGTGCACGGCCAACCGTTCGTCGGCTCCGCCGCGTTCGCGCACAAGGGCGGCATGCACGTTCATGCCGTGCAGCGCATCGCCCACAGCTACGAACACATCGAGCCGGCCAGCGTGGGCAATGAACGGCAGATCCTCGTCAGCGAGCTTGCCGGGGCGAGCAACATCGCGGCGACGATCGGCGCCAAGTTCGACCTCGCCGACAAACGCGACGTGCAGCGGAAGGTGCTCGAACGCGTGCAGGATCTCGAACACCAGGGCTTCCAGTTCGAGGCGGCGAAGGCCAGCTTCGAGCTGCTCGTCCACGACGTGCTCGGCACACGGCCGAAGCTGTGGCAGCTCGACCACTACCGCTGCGTCATCCTCAAACGCGACGGCGAGCCCACCAGCACGGAGGCGACGATCAAGCTGGAAGTCAACGGTGAACTCGAGCATCGCGTGGCCGAGGGCGACGGCCCGGTCAACGCGCTCGACGGCGCGCTGCGCAAATGCCTCAAGAAACATTACCCGCGCATCACCGAGCTGCACCTGACCGACTTCAAGGTCCGCGTGGTCAACCCCACCGCCGAGTCGGCCGCGAAGGTGCGCGTCATCGCCGAGTTCACCGTCCGCGACGGCGAAGGCCCGGCCACCACGTTCACCACCATCGGCGTCAACGAAAACATCGTCGACGCAAGCTGGCAGGCGCTCGCCGATGCGTTCGCCTATCACCTGATCGAGACGCGCGAGGAGACGGGGGTCGCGGGCAGCGCGACTTAAGTCGCACTGCCTCGGCGGTTCACGCTTCGTACTCGAAGTCGAGCGCCCGCAACTCCGCGTCCGCCTTGAGCGGGCCGGCGACCGCGACATGCTCGGGGTGGTCGGCGTAAACCTTGAGCGCGGCGCGGGACTCGAGCGTCACCAGCAGCCCGTGCGTAAACCCGCCGCTGCGGTCGGTGAAGTTTTCACCCACCGCCAGATGCCGAATGCCCGGCACCTTCGTTTTCAACGACCGCAGACCGTCAAGGTGCTGCTGCCTGCGCGGCGCGCTGACGCCTTCGTTGAACTTGATCCAGACCATGTGCTCGACCGGCATGCGAGGCTCCTTCATTGCGCAATCTGATCCGGGGCTTCGCGGACTCAGCCCTCGGCTTATAAAATCACCCCGATCCCCGATCCCCGAATCCCTACCCCCGCACCTTCTCAATGATGTTCGTGGTGCTTCGGCCTTCGACGAGCGGGACGAGTACGACCTGGCCGCCGTAGCTTTCGACGATGTCGTGGCCGACCACTTGCTCGCGGGTGTAGTCGGCGCCTTTGACCAGGGCGTCGGGCCGGATGGCCTGGATCAGTTCGGTCGGCGTGTCGGCGTCGAACAGCACGACGTAGTCGACGCACTCGAGTTCGCTGAGCACGAGCACGCGGTCGTCGGCCTGATTGATCGGGCGCTGCGGGCCTTTGAGTCGGCGGATCGAGGCGTCGCTGTTGACGCCGACCACCAGCAGGTCGCCGTGGCGGGCGGCGTGGCGGAGGTATTGCACGTGGCCGGCGTGGAGGATGTCGAAGCAGCCGTTGGTAAACGCGATCTTTTTGCCCTGCCCGCGATGGGCGGCCAACTCGGGCAGCAGATGCTCCAAACGGCGCAGCTTGCCCGACCCGTCGCCGTCGGATGCGAGCAGGCTCAGCAGGATTTCGTCGAGTGCGATCGGCACGACGCCGAACTTCTCGACCTCCAGCCCCGCCGCGGCGTTGGCCAGCTCCACCGCCTGTTGCCAGTCGGCGTCGTTCGCCCGCGCCGCCGCGAGCATCGCCAGCACCATGTCGCCCGCGCCGGTCACGTCATACACCTGCCGCGCCAGCGTCGGCACCAGCACCGGCTCGGCATCATCCTCCAGCAGCAGCGCGCCGAGCTTGTCCAGCGTCAGCACGATCGTCTCCAGCTCGCATTGCTGCTTGAGCGAGCGGGCCATCGTCGTCAGCGCGTCGCGGTCGTTGCCCACGTCCCGCCGGCCGGTGGCGCGTTCGGCCTCCGTGCGGTTGGGGGTGATGCAGGTCGCGCCGCGATACTTGCTGTAGTCGTCGATCGCCGCCGGGTCGACCAGCACGGGAATGCCCCGCCGCTTCGCCCGCTCGATCAGCCCCTGGCAGACGGCATGGCTGAGCACGCCCTTGTTGTAATCTTCCAGGCAAAGCACATCCGCGCTAGCCAGCAGCGCGTCCGCCTCGTCCAGCAGCCGTCGGCCGGTCGCTTCGCCCAGGGCCGACTTGTCCTCCGTGTCCACGCGGAACATCTTCTGCGGATGGCGATGCTGCGCCAGGCCCACGAAGTTCTGCTTCACCGTCGTCGGTCGGCCGGACACCGCCAACAGGCCGCGCGTCTCGCAGCCGGCGTCGGACATGCACTGGCGAAGCTGCTCGCCCGTCGCGTCGTCGCCCACCACGCCCAACGGCCAGACTTCGCATCGCAGCGCCTTGAGGTCGAGGCAGACGTTCGCCGCGCCGCCCGCCTTGTCTTCCTCGCGTATGATCGCCAGCACCGGCACCGGCGCGTCGGGCGAGAGGCGCTCGGCATTGCCATAGGCATAGCGGTCGAGCATGAAGTCGCCCGCCACGACAATGTGCTTCGGCGTCCAGCGATCCAGCAGGCTGATCAGTTCACGTAACGGCACGGGTTGGGGCTTCCTGTTCTTCAAGCGGCAGTTGCTCCAGCAGTGTATCGACCGCGGCTTCGCCGTCGAGAAAACGCATCGCCAGCACGGGCCGGAGCACGGGCAGGGGCAGGGGGTGGTCCGCCAGCAGCGGCCGCCACTTCACCCAGTCTTTTTCGGTGGTCACGATGGCGTCGGCCTGCCGTAGCTCGGCCTCGCGGAGCATGTCGGTCAGCTCGTCGTGGCGGTAGGCGTGATGATCGTTGAGCGCCCGCACGCCCGGCAGCCGGTCGGGCGACGGTTCGCCGGGCTTGCGGGCGGTGGCCAGCGAGCCGGCGTGCTCGGCGAGGTGGCGGGCGAAGCTTTCGGGGTTGCCGATGCCGCAGACGCCGAGCACGCGCTGCGACTTTAGATGCGAAAGGGGCAACGGCTGGTCGTCGGCATCGAGCAGGGCGGTCCAGCGGTGGGCGGCGTGGGCGGTGGCGGGCCGGCCGATGAGGTCGGTGATCTGCTGGTCGATCTGCTGGCGCTCGTGTTCGGTGACCTGGTCGGCCCGGGTGACGATGACGCCGTGGGCGCGGCGGAGGTTGCGTGGCGGCTCGCGCAGCAGGCCGCGCGGCAGGACGTGGCCGTAGCCGAAGGGGTTGGTCGCGTCGATGAGCACGAGGTCGAGGTCGCGGCGGACCTGGCGGCGCTGGAAGGCGTCGTCGAGGATGAAGACGGTGGTGTCGGGCTTTTCGAGCAGGGCGTTGCGGGCGGCGACGCGGCGGTCGGGGCTGGCCTTGGCCACCGCGAGGCCGTGGAGGGCGAAGCGGTAGAGCTGGGCTTCGTCGCTCATGTCGTAAGGGGTTGAGCCTTTGGCGACGCGGGGCTTGCTGCCGCGGGGGAAGTAGCCGCGCAGCAGCACGGCGGGGCGGTGGCCGCGGTCGACGAGTCGGCGGACGAGCTCGATGACCATGGGCGTTTTACCCGTGCCGCCTGCGGTGAGGTTGCCGACGCTGACGGTGGGCCTGCCGAGGGAGGCGGCGCGTCGCCAGCCGCGGTCGAACGTGAGGTTGCGGGCCTGGATGGCGGTGCGGTAGAGCGGGCTGGCGGCGCCGAAGGCGGTGCGGGCGAGTCGGCCGAGGGGTGTGCGGTCGCGGCCGGCGAAGATGGCGTGGAGGCGTGGCGTGTCCATGGTGCGTTGGACACGATCTTAACGTGCGAGGCGGATGAAGGTTTTTGCGAGGAGCGCTAAGCCGCAAGCGGCGGAGAGTCATGGGCGGTCGAGCACGAAGCGGTGGATGGCCTCGGCGACGCCGTCGTCGTCGTTGCTGGCCACGATCACGTCGGCGGCGTCCTGCACGCTCGGCCAGGCGTTGCCCACCGCCACGCCCCAGCCGGCCCACTTGAGCATGCCCAGGTCGTTGGGCGCGTCGCCGATCGCCATCACCTGCGCCGCCGGGATGCCATACTCCTCGGCCACCCACGCCACGGCCGCGGCCTTGTCCACCTCCGGATGCACGATCTGAAGCAGGTGGCGGTCGCTGACGAGCACGCCCGCCTGCGCGCCGAACTTCTTGCGCACCGCCTCGCCCAGCGGCCGCAGCCGCTCAGGCGGGGCGAGCAGCATGAGCTTGGTCACCGGCACGTGCAGGAACGCGTCGAGCGGGCCGACGAAGTCCGGCCCCTGCTGGCGGGCGGTCTCGGTCGGCAGCGTGTCGTCCAGCCGATCGGTGTACCACTTGTCCAGAATCTCGACGCTGACCACGACGTGCGGATCGAACTTGCGGGCGAAGCGGACGATGCGGCTGGCGAGCTTGTGGCACATCGGCGTGTGGCGGACGTGCTGCCGGCGGTGGGCGTCGTGGACGAGCGCGCCGTTGTAGTTGATCTGCAAGGTTTCCAGGCGTAGCCGGCGGTAAAGCTCCCGCACCGTGCGCGGCGGCCGGGCGGAGGCGAGCACGACATGAACGCCGCGCGCCCCGGCCTCGGCAATGGCGCGGACGCTGCGCAGGCTCAGCCGTTTGTCCGAGCGCAGCAGCGTGCCGTCGAGGTCGAGGGCGATCAGGCGGATCGGCGTGGCGGGCATCGGGACGGTTGTGCCGGTCGTGTTGGCGGGAGCGGTGCGGGCGATGACGGTGGCCTCAGGGTAGTTACGCACAGTGATTTCATCGGTCGGGCAACGATAGGCCCGTTAGCTGCGCAGCGCAGGGGAGCGCGCTTGAAGTACGGCCGTGGCGGTTGTGCGGATGAGGCGGCTTGATCCGCTCATACTTGTAATCGTGCTCGTGCTCGTAATCGTAATCGACTCCGTAACGTTTCGATTACGATTACGAACGACGAGCACGAGCACGATTGATGCAGCGCGACCGGCCGTTCACGCCGCGAACATAGCCTCGACGAACTTGTCCGGCTCGAAGGCTTCGACGTCGTCGGGGGTTTCGCCCACGCCGACGAACTTGACGGGGATGTTCAGTTGCTCGCGGATGGCGATGACGATGCCGCCGCGGGCCGTGCCGTCGAGCTTGGCGAGGAAGATGCCGGTGACGTCGGTGGCTTCGGTGAAGATCTTGGCCTGGTTGATGCCGTTCTGCCCGGTGGTGGCGTCGATGACGAGGATGACTTCGTGCGGCGCGCCTTCTATTTTCTTGCCCAACACGTTGCGGATTTTGGTGAGCTGGCGCATCAGGTGCTCTTGCGTGTGCAGCCGGCCGGCGGTGTCGACGATGAGCACGTCCACGCCGCGGGCCAGCGCCGCCTCGGCCGCATCGAACGCCACGGCCGCCGGGTCGCCGCCCTGTTTGCCCTTGATCACTTCCACGCCGAGGCGTTGCGACCAGATTTCCAACTGCTCCACCGCCGCGGCGCGAAACGTGTCGCAGGCGGCGAGCATGACGCTGCGCCCCTCGTCGCGCAGGCTCTTGGCGATCTTGGCGATGCTGGTGGTCTTGCCCGCCCCGTTGATGCCGGCCACGAGGATGACGGTGGGGATCTTCTGCCCGTTGACCGAGGGAGCGAACTGGATCTGCCGGTCGATGGCGGGGTAGTACGCCTGGATCTGCTCTTTAAGGAAGGTCAGGGCTTCGTCGCCTTCCATGATCTCGCCACGCTCCCACGCGGCCTCGAGGTCCTTGCGGATTTCGACGGCGGTGCGGATGCCGATGTCCGCCTGAATCATCGCCCGCTCCAACTCCTTGAGCAACTCCCGGCTGAGCGGCTTGCCCGAAAGAATCGTGCGGAACGTGGCCGTGGAGTTGGCCCGCGTCTTGGCGAGCCCCTCCTTGAGTTTGTCGAATGTCGCGCGGAACAGTCCCATGGTGGGGGATTGTAGCGGACTTGCGGATGGCAAGGTGAGGGGGTGACAAGGTGACAGGGTGACAAGGTAAGGGGAGTTTCAGATGCGCTATCTTCACCTTGTCACCCCCTCACCTTGTCACCCTGTCACTCCTCCGTCGCGTCGCGCAGCCAGGCGTCGGGCAACTCCGGCTCCGGCTTCGCTTCGACCTTGGGCAACTTCCCCTCCGTGTCGAGCTTTTTCGCCAGCTTGTCCAGCACGCCGTTGATGAACGGAGCACTCTCCTCGCCGGCGTATTGCTTGGCGAGCTCGACGGCCTCGTTGATGGCGACCTTCACCGGCGCGTGGCCGGCGACCATTTCGTGGTAGGCCAGGCGGAGGATCGCCCGGTCGACTGGCGGCTGGCGGTGGATGGGCCACTCCGGCGTGAGCGGACTGGTGGCGGCGTCGGCGTCGGCGTGGTGCTGCCAGGCTTCCAAGGCGAGGTCCAGGCCGTGGTGGCGGACCTTCTCGGGGTTGAAATCCTCGTCGAGCGTGGCGGCGAGGGCGTCGCGGTCGGTCTCGCCGGTGACGTCGATCTGGTAGAGCACCTGCATGGCCAGGCGTCGGATGTCGCGGAGCGTATTGGAATGGCGTCGTGTCATGGGGGGGGAGAGGGGCCGAGGGGCCGAGGGGCCAAGGGGCCAAGTGAAAAGGCAGGTGACTTCCCTTCTGCATCTTCACTCGGCCCCTTGGCCCCTTGACCCCTCGGCCCCTTTTTTCCTTACATCTTTTTCAAAAGGTTGGCCATCTCCAGCGCGGCCAGCATCGCCTTGCCGCCCTGGTTGCCCAGCTTGGCCCCGGCCCGGTGGATGGCCTGCTCCAGCGACTCGCAGGTGATCACGCCGAAGATGCACGGCACGCCCGTCTGCGTGCCCACTTCGCGGATGCCCTTGGCGGTCTGCTCCACCACGTGATCGTAATGGTCCGTCTCGCCGCGAATCACGCAGCCGAGGCAGATCACCGCATCATACCTGCCACCCTCGGCCAGCTTCTTCGCGGTCACGGGCAACTCGAAGCTGCCCGGCACCCAGGCGACGGTGAGCTTCTCCGCATCGCCGCCGAGGCGGGTCCAGGTGTTCACGGCCGAGTCGAGCAGGGCCTTGGTGATGAATTCGTTGAACCGTGCGACAACGATCGCCACACGGCGGTCGCCGGCGAGCAGTTCGCCTTCCAGCAGTTCGGGCATGCCCAATCCTTCCACTTTGCCACCTGGCCAACGGGTAAGCGGGGCATTGTAGTGCAAGCGGCGGCGGCCGTGCGGGCGGGTTGCTCTAAATGGAATATGGTACGGGGGCGCTGGTGGGTGAGCTGACCATGAAAAGGAGGAACATCATGCCCACGCCCAGCACCATCAGCACGTCGATCGCCAGGAAGACCCAGCCGAGGATGATGCCGGCCTTGGCGAGCCCTTCGCCGCTGAGCCGGCCTTGCGAGGCGCGGATTTCGTTCAGCGCCTGGTGGCCGAGCACGATGCCGATGATCTGGCCGATGAAGAAGCAGACCATGAAGCCGGCGAGGGAGCAGACGAGTGAGGCGATGGCCTTGCCGGATGTCTCGGCAGGCGTGGCAGGCGACGGCATGGGGTGCGGCTGAGGCGAGGGGTGCTGCGTCATGGGTGTTCCTTCAGTGGGTCGATGTGGCGCGAGGGTTCACAGCCCGAGGTGCATGCCCGCGCCGTTGCTGCTAAAGCCGAGGCGTTCGTAGAAGGCGGGGTTGAGCGTGAACAGGCCGACGAACGCGCCCTTGGGCCCGATCTCGCGCAGGCGGGCGAGGGCGCGTTCCACCATGGCGGTGCCGATCCGCTGGGCCTGGTAATCGGGCAGGACCATCACGTCCCAGATCGTGTATTGCCGGCCGTCGCCGCAGACGCGCAGCATGCCCACGACCTTCCCCTCCCGTTGATCGACTGCAATGGCGAAGAACAGGGCATGCTCGATCGCGCTGGCGAGGGTGGGTTCGTTGCGGTTCCAGCCCACGGCGTCGAGCAGGGCCGTGTATTCCCCGGCCGTGGCTTTGCGCAGTTCGATGGCGATGTGGTCGGGCAACTGCTCGGTGGCGGTGGCGGGGCGCTGGTAGTCGGCTGGGCCGGCGAAGCGGAGGTGGTAGCCGGTGAGATCGCGGACGGTGTACTCGCGCACGTTCCAGGGTTTGTTTTCGATGGGGCTGACGATGTCGGCCCCGGCGGCGGTGTGCTGAGCGTGCAGGGTGTTGACGTCGTCGCAGAAGAAGACGTGTTGCAGGCCGGCCACCTGCGCCGCGAGTTCGGGTTGATGACTGAAGAAGACGTCGTAGCGTCCGAGGCCGACGCAGCCGAAGGTGGGGGGCTCGCCCCAATCCCAGCGCCAGTCGAAGCCGAGCGTGTCGCGGTAGAAGGCCATGGCGGCAGACACGTCCCGCACGGCGAGGACGGGGGTGGACTGCGTCAGCGTGGGGGCGGCGGTGGCGGTCATGGCTGTGTTCCCGGAAAGGTGCTGTTACGCGGAACCGGCAGCCAGCAGTCCCACGAAGCCGAACCAGAGGCAGAACATCAACATGGCCAGGATGACCAGTGCCACGCCGATCCAGCCGATGATGACGCCCGCCTTGGCCAGGCCGTCGCCGGTGAGCCGGCCCTGGGAGGCGCGAATTTCGCTCAACGCCTGGTTGCCGAGGATGATGCCGACGATGCCCAGCAGGCCGCAACTGGAGAAGATGCCCAGGCAGGAGACGATCAGCGCGGCGATGGCTTTGCCGGACGTTTCGCCGACGGCGGGAGCGGGGGAGTAGGGTGGCGGTGACTGACTCATGATGGGAACCCCTCAAGTGGTGTGCGATGCGTGACGCCGGCCGGTCTGCGGCCGATCCCTCAGCGGCTGCGCGGGGCCATCATACGGCAGCGCGTCCCCGGCTGGAAGCGGCCTGGTTATTTCGAGATTCAGGAAAACCTTTGAGATTGAGAAAAACGCCCGCCTCTGAGCGAGTCCGCGAGCGAAGAGCGGGATGCGGGGAATGTGTGATGTGTGATGTGGGATCGATGATGTCAGAGAGCGCAGGCGGTCCCGGTAAGCGATCGATCACAGATCATCGATCCCCCTGATCCGGGGCTTCGCGGACTCAGCCCTCGGCTTCTGAATAAAATCATCCC
>JBBDPC010000082.1:0-4065 GCA_040876735.1 Phycisphaeraceae bacterium
TCCTCCTCCAGGTCGCTCTGCTCGATCGGTCGGCTGATGGTGTAGCTTTCGTCCAGCCATCGGCCGAGGTCGATCTTGCGGCAGCGGTCGCAGCAGAACGGATAGGTCGGCACCTCCTCGCTGATCGACTTGCCGCAGATCGGGCAGTCGCTGCGCGGGGCGGCGTCGTCGGCGGTCGGTCGCATCGGTTCTTCGGGCATGGGGGCACACGTCAGTGGGAGGGTTGCGGGGCGACGCCCGCGCGGGTCAGTTCCGTTTGCAGCAACTCAATTCTAGGCGCCCATCGGCCGTGCGCCGAGAGCGTCACGGCCCGGCCGGCGTTGGTGTGAACGAGGTGGACCGCCAGCCAGTCGTCGCCGAGGTGCGGCTGGATCAGGTCGGCCCATTCCACCGCCACCACGGCCTGCTCGAACAGCTCGTCCGCCCAGCCCAGCGCGTCGAGGTCGGCCGGGCCGGCGTCGGCGAGGCGGTAGGCGTCGATGTGCACGAGCACCAGGGCGTCCGGGTCGTCCGGGTCGGCCGGCTCATATTCATGCACGAGCACGAAGGTCGGGCTGGAGACGACGCGCGGGTCCAGCCCCAGCCCCTCGGCCAGACCGCGGACGAACTGCGTCTTGCCCGCGCCCAGTTCGCCGACGAGGCCGACGATGTCACCGGCTTGCGCGACGCGCCCCACGGCCGCGCCGATGGCGAGCGTCTGCGCCAGCGATTGCGATGCAACGTGCAGCACGGCCGTCATGCGTGATGCTCCGTAGGGTCCGCCGTTGGCGGACCAAGGGAACCGTGGAGGGAGACGCGGATCGTCATCGTGGTCCGCGAACCGCGGACCCTACTTGCGTGCCGGCTCATGCGTGATGCTCCCAGCCGAGGTCGGCCAGCGAGCGGAGGTCGCACGTGTCGCCGTCGGGCAGGCGGAGCGTGATGGCGGGGCGGTCGGCCTGTCTGGGTTGCATGACGCCGATGGGGGTGATGGGGGGGCTGGTCATTGAAGTGACCAGCCCGGGGGGGGCGGTGAAGAGCAGTTCGTAGTCTTCGCCGTCGCCCAGGGCGTGTTGCCAGGCGGGCCGGCCGGTGCGGGCGGCGGCCTGGTGGGCGCCGCGGCTGAGCGGGAGGTCGGCGACGGTGAGGTTGGCGTCGAGGTCGCCGGCGTCGCAGAGGTGTTGCAGGTCGCGGGCGAGGCCGTCGCTGAGGTCGATCATGCAGTGCGGCCGGGTGGCGGGGCTGGCGGCGAGGGTGCGGGCGAGGGCGAGGCGGGGGGTGAAGTCGAGGTGGTGGCAGTAGCCGTCGGGCAGTGTTTCGCCGCTGCCGCCGAGCGCGCCGGTGACGTAGATCGCATCGCCGGGCTGGGCGCCGCGGCGGAGGACGGGGGCGATGCCGGCGGGCTCGGCGAGCACGGTGACGCAAGCGAGCAGCGGGTGGTCCCACATGGCGATGTCGCCGCCGATCAGCGGGCAGTCGAAGTCGGCGGCGGTCTGTCGCATGGCGTCGAACAGTTCCGTGGCCCGGGCCTGGCCGAGGGTGCGCGGCAGGCTCACGGCCACCACGGCGCCGAGCGGCTTCGCCGCCATGGCCGCGACGTCGGAGAGGTTGCGTGTGATCGCTTTGCGGGCGACGCGGGCGAGGGCGGTGGTGGCGAGGTCGACGTGGACGCCGTCGGCAAGCTGGTCGACGGTGACGAGCACGGTGGCGTCGCCGAGGCGCAGGGCGCCCATGTCGTCGCCGGGCGGGATGGTGACGCCGGCGGGCAGGGCGGCGTTGGAGCGGTAGACGTGAGCCAGGAGGTCGAATTCGCGCACGGCGGGATTGTAGAGGATCAGCGGCGGGCGCGGCGCTCAGCGCAGGCGGCGCGTCGGCTTGTTGCGGGCCAGGGCCTCGGCGGGGGTGTTCACGCCGATCAGTTCCAGCTTGCGATGCAACGTCTTGCTGGCTCGTTCGAGCGTGGTTTCTTCGAGGAACTTGCGGATCTGCGTGCGCAGCGGCTTCCACTGGTCGTGCTGCGGGCAGGGTTGCTGGTCGTCGCAGCGGGCCATGCCGACGACGCACTGCTTGAGCGCCTGTGTGCCGTCGATCGCTTCGACGACCTCGATGAGGTGAATCTCCTTGGCCGACCGGGCGAGGGCGAACCCGCCGCCGCGGCCGCGGGCGCTGATCAGCAGTCCGCTGCGGACCAGGTCCTGAAACACCTTGGCCAGGAAGTGGCGTGGCAGGTCGGTCTTCTCGCAAAGATCGTCGAGCAGCGTGTACCCCTCGGGGTCTTTCAGGGCCAGCCAACTCAAGGCGCGGATGGCGTATGCACAGGCACTGGAGTAAATCATTGTAAGGAGACCTCTAAGGGAAAAACACAATGATAGCCGAAGGTCCGGTTTTTCGCTGCGCGATCCATCCAGTAATTTCCGACTCCCCTCCCCTTGGGAGGGGTTGGGGGAGGGGATCACCAGCCGCCCTAGCGCTGGGGGAAGGAGTTTCGCGCCAAGAACGCCAAGAGCGCGGAGAACGCGGGAAGTAGGGGCAAGGCTTGCCTTGCCACATGGTGTGAATGGGCAAGTTTTACCCTACGGGCTGCGGCTACCCTTGGTGTCCCTGGGTGGTATCACTTCTCTTCGTATCCGATCGAATTATTGATTTGTTCAAGTGCACGCCACACGCACTCAACAGAAGCCTTGTCATACCGGGCCGCCAGATGATCCTTGTACTTGGCGATCCGCTCTCTCTTTGAGTTTGAACCGTACGCTCGGAACCACTGTCTGGCTCGTTTCGCTAACACCTGCAGTTCTTCAACTGTGAGTGGCACAGTACCCAAATCGAGCTTCGAGGAAAGTCGCGTAAGCGATTCCTGCACAACCCGCTCTTCATACACCTTGCGAGATCGCGCCTCGTGACCCATTGCGACCCCTTACTCCGCTTCTCCGATCCGTGTCCATCCGTGGCTAATTCTTCTTCTCTGCGCTCTCCGCGCTCTTGGCGATCTCTGCGCGAAACTCTTTTCCCCCAGCGCTAGGGTGGCTGGAGGCGCCCTCCCCCAGCCCCTCCCGAGGGGAGGGGAGTTGATGCGGCTACTCCGTCGCCCGGCCGACCTGCTTGAGCACGGCCTGAAGGTCGGACCAGACGCGGGCGCGGTTTTCTTTGGTGTACTGCCGCAGCACGTAGGCCGGGTGAAACGTGGGCATCACCGGCACCGCCGGCTGCACGCTCTCGTAGCGGTGCCAGGTGCCGCGCAGGCGGGTGATGCCTTCCTTGGTCTCCAGCACCGCCTTGGCCGCCGGGCCGCCGAGCGTGACGATCGCCTTGGGGCGGATGGCCTCGATCTGCCGGCGAAGGTAGTCCCAGCAGGTGGCGACCTCCGCGGGCGTGGGTGTGCGGTTGTTCGGCGGCCGACACTTGACCACGTTGGTGATGAACACCTGCTCCCGGCTGAGCCCCATCGCTTCGATCATCTTCGTGAGCAACTGCCCGGAGCGACCGACGAACGGCCGACCCTGCTCATCTTCGTCGCGGCCGGGGCCTTCGCCGATGAAGAGGATGTCGGCATCGGGATCGCCTTCGCCGAAGATGGTCTGCGTGCGGCCGTGGCAGAGTTCGCATTTGGTGCAGCCGCGCACTTCGTTCTCGTCGATCGCCTGAAGCACGCGCAGCTTGGCCGCCCGGTCGAGCGGCGGTCCGGCGGCGACGGCGACGGCGGGGGCCTTGGCCGGGGCGGGGGCGGCCGGTGTGGAGGGGATGGCGGAAACCGGGGCGGGCTGGGGCCGGTCACGGCGGGGTGTTGCGGGGGTGGCGGGCGTGGGGGGGGCGACGGCATGCACCACGTCGCTGCGTGGCACGGCCGCCACGCCCAGCAACGTGTCGGTCTTGAGGTGCTGCCGGAGCACGCGTTGTCGTCGCAGGGCTTCGTCCATGGGTGAAGAATGAGCATAGCGGCCCCGTCCGCCGGCTGCACGGGGGAGGGGGAAATTCAAATGGCAAAGGGCAAATGGCAAATGGCAAATGACAAAATTCGAATGACGAATGACAGTCCTGATCCGGGGCTTCGCGGACTCAGCCCTCGGCTTCTACACTTCTGCCCGATCC
>JBBDPC010000083.1:0-22209 GCA_040876735.1 Phycisphaeraceae bacterium
TGAGCCGGCCCAACCCAACACCCCCACCACCCCCCGAAGCCCACGCTTTCAAAGCGTGGGCTTTTTTATTACACAGCCCCAGTCGCCCTTGCCCTGCCAAGTTAGTTCATCCACCGCCACAACCACCCCCGCAACCGCCACCACAACCAGCACCGCACCCACTGCCTCCATCACTACAGCCAAGGTCGCCGCTGTCCTTGCCGGCCGGCGCCCCACCGGCCCCACATCCGGATGCGGCATAAGGCGCGGAGCTTGATGTCGGGGACAATTCGCGCCGCAGTTGCCGCCGATACGTCTGGCTTTGCAGTCGTGGCAGCGAAAGAACCACCACACTCCCGAGGCAGACGAACAACGTGACGAACGCCCATCGCAACGGTATTTGCGGCATCTCCGCATGGTCTCCGAAAAAGTGATTCACCATCGCGCCGACGCCGACGATCGTCAGCAACACACGGATTGCACCGCCCCGGAACCCGACCGCCCATCCCGGCATCACCACGCACCGGCCGGCGTCCAGCCGCTGCTGCATGGCCAGGGCGAAGCGCTTCCGCGGGGCCGGCCACAGATCGCGCGGCGGCCTTTCCCCGAACACCTGTTCGTAGCGATCCAGCGTCCGCTCGTATTGCGTCTGGAATTTCTGCCGCTCGGCCGTGCCGCCGCGCGTCGGCTCATGATGCAACGGCTTGCCGAGCACCTCGGCGCAAAACCGGTCCCAGTACGAGCGGGTGTAGGTCATGTGCAGATGCCAGACCTGATCCACCTCGTCGGAGGGTGTCACATGTTCGTCAGCCGTGGCGGCCAAGTAGGCAAACCGCCGGTACGCTTCGATCGCACGTTGTGAGAAACGGATCGTCCAGCGGTTGTCGCGAGCCAGCCGGAGCACGAACGGCAACGTAGCCGGCTGCGCCCCGTCGTCGAAGTCAAAGGACTCGATTCGCTTCCAGAGTGGGTCGTTGGGTGTCGGCATCAATCCCCCAAGGCTGACGATGATTCACCGTCGCCCATGATAACCAACCACGAACCAAGCCATCCCCCGAAGCCCACGCTTTCAAAGCGTGGGCTTTCTGGGTCACCTCACTTTTCCAGAAACCAGAACGGCCAAGGCGCGTAAGCATCCGCCCATGGCGTGTAATACCACCAGAACTGCCACCGCCGGTGTGCCAGCAACACCGCCACCACCGCACAAACCGCGATCGTCCAGCGAAGCCAGGCAGGCAGCCGCTCGATCCGCCGCCGCAGCGCCAGCCACAGCAGCACCGCCACAGGAATGCTCAGCCAGTAAACGTGGGAACCAACAAAGCCGAGCCATTGCCACAGATCGAAGTGGGCGAAGTCGGGCACCCCGTTATAACCGTCTCGCCCCGCCCGGCCATAGTAAAACCGCCGTCGGATCAGCAGCCGTTGCCAGACGGTGAAACTCACCGGCAGCGCGGCGGCAAGAGAAATGAGCGTGACGAGCCACGGCAGGCGAACCCGCGCCGCGTGCGGCTGCACCAGTTCGTCGAAGCGGACGGGCTTGCCGCACTCCGGGCACACCGGCCGGGCGATGCCGCGCAGGTTGTAGCCGCAGTTCGGGCACGGCCCATCGTGGTGGCGTAGCAAGGCGATCAGGGAGTCAGATTCGCTCACGCCTGCATCTCCCGAGCCGAGTCCTCACACCCCCAGCGCCTCGGCCATCGTTCGACCGAGGTCGGCGGGGGACTCGGCGATGTGGCAGCCGGCTTTGCGCAGGGCTTCGATCTTCGTGTCCGCGCCGCCTTCGCCGCCGGAGATGATGGCGCCGGCGTGGCCCATGCGGCGGCCGGGCGGGGCGGTGCGGCCGGCGATGAAGGCAGTGACGGGCTTGGTGACGTGGCGGGCGATGAAGTCGGCGGCGGCCTCTTCGTCCGTGCCGCCGATCTCGCCGATCATCACGATGCCGTCGGTCTCGCGGTCGGCGTTGAACTGCACGAGGCAGTCGATGAAGTCCATGCCGCGCACCGGGTCGCCGCCGATGCCCACGCACGTCGTCTGTCCGATGCCCAGGCTCGACGTCTGCCACACGGCCTCATACGTGAGCGTGCCCGAGCGGCTGATGATGCCGACGCTGTACTTCGCCTCGGCCTGGTGCGGCGGCTTGTGGATGTAGCCGGGCATGATGCCGATCTTGCACCCGGTCCCCGGCACGCCGGTGTCGCCGGGCGTGATGACGCCGGGGCAGTTGGGGCCGATCAACCGGACGTTGCGGTAGCGCGGCAGGCTCAGCGTCTGCTTGACCTTCATCATGTCCAGCACGGGGATGCCTTCGGTGACGGCGACGATGAGCGTGATGCCCGCGTCGGCGGCTTCGAGGATCGCGTCGCCGGCGAAAGGCGGGGGCACGAAGATCATGCTCGCCGTGGCGCCGGTGGCGTCGACGGCTTCGCTGACGGTGTTGAAGATCGGCAGGCCGTTGGAATCTTTCTGCCCGCCCTTGCCGGGCGTGACGCCGCCGACCATGGCGGTGCCGTATTCGAGGCAGCCTTTGGTGTGGAACGATCCGGCCGAGCCGGTGATGCCCTGGCAGATCACGCGCGTGGTTTTATCAACAAGAATGCTCATGGTGGGCACAGGATAGCAGATGTTTCGAGGTTCGCAGACCGGAGGCAGTGCGGCTTAAGCCGTACTGCCTTGTGGGATTCACTCTTCCCCGAGATAGCGGTACCGCCGATCGCGCCACCACTGCGACGCAAGCGCGTCAAGCAGTGCGATGTTGACCGGTCCGCGCAGGTCGCTGCCCAGTTGCAGGCCCAGGCCATAGTACTGCCGGTTGAACGTGTCGGGCAGCACGCGGGCCCGGCCCGGGGCGTGTTCGAGCACGAGATATTGCAGGATCGGCTGATCGTACACCACGGCATCGACCTCACCAGCCACCAGCGCGGCCAGGGCCTGCTCCGCCGTGGTGTAGCTGCGGTGGATGATCCGGCGGTCGTCGAGGTAAAGCGCGCTGGTCGATTGCGCCACGGTCGCCACGCGCACGCGCGGCAGGTCTTCAGGCCCCTGCACCTGGCTTTCCAGACGGGTGACGGTCAGGGCCGAGGCGATGGCGGCGGTGAAGGTGGAGATGAGGATGAGGCTGGCGAACATCCAGACGAGTGCGACGAGCTTGCCGCCAGGTGTGATCGGCGCCTTGTCGCCGTAGCCGACGGTGGTCATCGTCACCGCCGACCACCAGAACCCGTCGCCCAACCCCGCCGGGCCGTCGCGAAACTGCGCCGCATTCCGCCGCCGCTCGAACAACCAGGCCAGGGCACCCACACCCATCAGCACCAGCGCGAGCAGCGCGAGCACACCAAGCAACTCCAGCGACAGCAGCGCAAGCAGGCTGCCGAGCATCCCGCGCTGTTCGGTTCGCACCGCAATGCCCAGGCCGGTGGTGAAGTAGGGATGCGTGAAGTCGAACCGCGCTTCGCGCTGAGCGGTGACGGTGGTGGCGGCGGCGACGACGTCGAGCGAGCCGTCTTCAAGCCCGTCGAACAGCCCGGCCAGGTCGCGAGACTCAAATCGATAGGCGTAGCCCTGCTCCTCGGCGATGTGCTGCCAGAGTTCCACAGCCAGGCCAGACCATTCGCCGGCATCGTTCTGCATGGCGAACGGCGGCACAGCCCGTGTGCCGACGACCAGCTCACGCTCCGCATCACCACCCTGCTGCGCCATCGCGACTGTCGGCCACCACAGCAGCACGCTCAACATCACGGCCACGCCGCGCCCGGCTCCACCTCGCTTGAACATGGCCCTCTCCCTGCCCCGGCTGGTGAACATGAACCAGCCTGATGATACAGGGATCGCCTCACGCCGCGACAGGTTTCACCCGCCCAGCTACACCAGCCGCGGCCCGAAGCGGAACCACAGCCCGATGCACGTCGCCGCCAGCGCCACGCCAACCACAAACGCGACCCAGAAGTTCAGCCCCCACCGATCCGCAAACGCCAACGGCACAAAGAACGGCAATCCCAACGGCACAAGCACCAGCGTCTCACGCGACAGCCGGGCGATGGTGTCGACATCGCGGTAGGCGGCCCAGGTGAAGATGAACGCGATAATGCTGACGATCGGCAGCGTGAGGATCAACGCCCCCACCCGCGGCAGCCGGCCGGCCAACTCCACCACCGCCGTCACCACCAGCCCCGCAATCACCGCCCGCAGAATGATCATCCACATGATGGACCTCCTTGCGGGATGGTAGCCACGTTCATCTCTGTGCTCGCCGACGTTCCAGAACGGTCGCTCCACATTCCGGACATGACGAGCCAAGGGAGCCTCGCAAGTCATAACCACAATTCAAGCAGCAGCCCGCCCGACGCCAGGCTTCACGCCGGGTCCACTGGCTGTAAGGGATGAAGCACAGGCCACCGGCCAACATGCCCACTATAATTCCTGTTAACGGCACCCAACCGACCCACGGCCCCACCGGGTCATCTGGATCCTGCAGTGTCCAGATGACGCTTTGCAATGCCTTGCTCATTCCCCATCCAAAGGCGCCGAGCACAAACACAAGCCATATCCCTGCCATCCCATACTGGATGAAATCTAGACTTCGTTGATGCAGGCGCACAGTGTGTAGCCTCCTGGTTACAGCTCATGCTCGGGCACATCGCCGATGTTGACGCGGATGGTCGAACGGATGCCGCCGCGGCCGGCCCAGTCGGTGACGACGATCAGCCAGCGCGGCTGCATCGCCTTGGCGAGGTCGTCGGCGATGCGGTTGGTCACGGCCTCGTAAAAGATGCCCTCGTTGCGGAATGCCTGAAGATAGAGCTTCAGGCTTTTGAGTTCCACGCATTTCTTGTCGGGCACGAAGCGGACGGTGACGGTGCCGAAGTCGGGGTGGCCGGTCTTCGGGCAGACGCTGGTGAACTCCACGGCCGTGTGCTCGATGACGAAGTCGCGCTGCGGGGCCGGGTTGTCGAAACATTCCAGTAGGTTGGGGTTTGGCATGGGGGTTCGGGGTTCGGGGTTCGGGGGAAAGTGTATAAGCCGAGGGCTGAGTCCGCGAAGCCCCGGATCAGGGGATGTTGACTGCTGATTGATACATCCGCAAACGGAATGATGGTAGCGGAGACAGCGCGCTATTGCCGCCTAGGCTGCGCCTTGATGATCGGCAGCACGGCTTTGAACCGGTCGCCGCCGGCTTCGGCCACCATCTCCAGCACGGCCGACTCGATCGTCGTCGGCACCACGCCCGCCTGCACCAGCCGTTGCATGGCCACGTCGCGGTCGAACGGTTGGCGCGACGTCACGGCATCGGCGACCACGGCCGGCACGAAGCCCGCCGCCGCGAGGTCCAGGCAGGTCTGCAACACGCAGACGTGCGCTTCGATGCCCGCCACCAGAACCGTACGGATCTGCCGCTGCCGCAGTTCGTCGCGCACCGGGTCGATGCAACTGCTGAAGCGCAGCTTGTCGTGATTGCAGACCGCGCGTTTCGCCTGCTCGGCCAGCTCGGGCACGGTCGCGCCCAGCCCCTTGCGGTACTGCTCGGTGATGAGCACGGGCAGGTCGAGCGCGGCGGCGGCGTCCATCAGCCGGCCGACCTGCGCGATGAGATAGTCCGGCTCATGCATGACGGACACAAGTTTCTCCTGCACGTCGACCACGAGCAGAGCCGTGTCGGCGAGGCGGATGCGGGGGAGAGCCATGGCGTGCCTTTCGTGGTTGGGCATCCAAGGCAGTGCGACTTAAGTCGCGCTGCCGCCGGGCACGGATGATGCGGAAACGATCGCGTCGACCAGGCCGGGGATGTTGGCGTGCGCCGCTTCGACCGTGACGGGCAGATCAAGCTCGCGCAGGGCATCGCTGGTGATCGGTCCGATCGACGCGAGGCGGGCGTGGCGCAACAGGTCGCGCTCGTCGCCGAGCAGTTGGACCAGGTTGCGGGCGGTCGAGGCGCTGGTGAATGTGATCCAGTCGACACGACGCTCGCGCAAGGCGGAAAGCGCGGTATCGGGCAAGGCGGGTGTCCGAGTCGTGTGATAGACGGTGCAATCGACCACCTCGGCGCCGGCGGCGCGGAGCAGCGCGGGCAGCTTCGGGCTCGCCAGATCGCCGCGCACGAGCAGGCAGCGCAGGTTGAGCATGCCCCACCGCTCGATCATCTCGTTTGCCAGCGCTTCGCCGGTGGCTGTGTGGGGGATGAAGTCGGCGCGAACGCCCAGTTGCTGCCGTAGCGCCTCGGCGGTGGCTTCGCCCACCACGGCGATGCCCGGCCCCGCCAGCGTACGGGCATCCTGGCCCTGGCTGTCCAGCCAGCGGGCCAGCCAGGTGACGGCGTTGGCGCTGGTGAGGATCAGCCAGTGGTAGTCGCCCAGGACCAGCTCGGCGTCGAGGTCGGCGGTGGCTTCGCCCGCGGTGGGCAGGAATGTCACGTCGATCGTGGGCGCTTCGATCACGTCGGCTCCGAGCGTGGCGAGCTGTTCGCGCAGCTTCGACGCCTGCTGCCGGGTGCGGGTGACGAGCACGGTCTTTCCGAACAGCGGACGGGCGGTGAAGTAGTCCAGGCCCGGCTCGTCAAGGCCGGCGACCGCTCCGACGACGATGATCGCCGGGGCGCCGATGCCTTCGCGTTCGATGGCGGTGGCCAGTGCGTGCAACGGCGCGCGGACGGAGCGTTGGCGTGGGGTGGTGCCCCACTGCACGGCGGCGGCGGGCGCGGCGGCGTCGAGGCCGGCGTCGACGAGCGCGTGGGCGATCATCGGCAGCCGGCCGAGGCCCATGTAAAAGCAGACCGTGCCGCCGACGGCGATCAGGCGGGCGAGTGCAGCGTAGTCGAGCGCGGTGTCGGGCTTGGTCGGGTCTTCGTGGCCGGTGACGAACGTGACGCTGCTGGCGTGTCCGCGGTGGGTGACGGGGATGCCGGCGGCCATGGGCGCGGCGATGCCGGCGGTGATGCCGGGGATCACTTCGCAGACGATGCCATGCCCGGCGAGGTAGGCCAGCTCTTCCGCGCCGCGGCCGAAGAGGTAAGGGTCGCCGCCTTTGAGTCGCACGACGTAGCGGCCGGCGGCGGCGTGTTCGCGCAGCAGTTCGTGGATGGCGTCCTGCGTGAGCTTGTGCTGGCGGGCGCGTTTGCCGGCGTCGATGCGCAGGGCGTCGGCGGGCGCTTCATCGAGCAACGCGGGGTTGGCCAGCGCGTCGTACACCACCACGTCCGCGCGGCGCAGCCGGTCGAGGCCGGCGACGGTGATGAGTCCCGCGTCGCCCGGGCCAGCGCCGACGAGGCTGACCTGCACCGGATGTGGTGAGCGATCTTTTTCGTCTGTTACGTTCAAGCTGGTAAACCCTGCCGGTCGTATGGTCGATGCATGATGTCGGGGACGCGAGGGTCGGGCCGGATGCGCCGGCATCTCCCGACCAGGCCTGAGGCCACTTGCAATGTCAACCATGAGGGGTTTGCCATGACCGACGAATCATCTGCCGCAGCACGTCATCTGCATGTCCCATCTTCCGCAGGTCGCGACGCTCACACGGACGCCGACGACCGCCCCATGTTCTTCGAGCGCCGACGCCACCGCCGACACGCCGCCGGCGGCCGCGTCACCGCCGTGATTACCGGGCCCGGCCACGCCGAGGCCGTCGCCCGCCGCATCTGCTCGCTGCAACTGAGCGATCTCTCCACCGCCGGCGTGGGGGCGATGGTACAAGAACCGCTGCCGATCGGCGCGACCCTCACCGTCTTCTGCCCGCCGCACGGCCCGGAGTCGGGCTTCGACCTCCACGGCACGATCGTCCGCTGCGAACCCGACGACTGGGGCTACCGCCTCGGCATCCGCCTCGACGCCCGCATGGCGGCGTGATGATAACCACTCGGATCGCGATGCCTTGTTAGCCGTCGCCTTTATGGCAACGCGGGTGGCGATCGGAAATCGAACGACTGCGCGTCGACGTGAAGTCGACGGCTAACCCGTCGCCTCATCCGCCTCGCCGCAGTTCCAGCAAACCTCGAAGTTCGGCGGGTTCACTTCCTGGCAATGCGAACACGTCCATTCGTGCGTCCGCTTCGCGCTGGCGGGCAAGGCGGGCAGCAGTTCGCCGAGTTCCCACCGCCGCAGTAGGTCGATCGCGTGCAGGTAGTCCTCGCGCGGCACGCCGATGCGCGGCGGCCGTTGGCGCGTGTACGTCAACGCCCCGCCCAGGATCGCCGACATGATCTCCGTCAGCTCCACGTAGGGTATCTGGTACTCGCGCAGCAGCCCGATCACTTCCACCTCGGCACGCACCTCTTTCCCGTTGGCGATCAACGGTGGACAGTCGCCCCGCGGCACATACTCGTGCAGCGTGAACGCCCGGCCACACTCCGGACACTGGTGCCGGCGCAGCCCGGCCAGCGGATAGCCACAGTCGATGCATCGCAAGCCAAGGTCGGGCACGGGTAAGGCGTCGGGGTCGAACATGCGATGCATTGTAGGCGGGAGGACGGCATTCGACTCCCCTCCCTTTGGGAGGGGAGTCAGAAACGCACCGCTCACCTTGTCACCTTGTCACCCCTTCACCTTGTCATTCCCCTCCTGCCACCCCGACCTGTCGGCGAAACTCGTCGAGCACGCGCATCGTGCGCAGCGACTGCTCGCGCGTCACCGCCGGCGGCTCGCCGTCGAGCACGGTGCGGGCGAAGTGGTCGGCCTCCAGCCCGTACAACGGCAGGCCCGCGTCCACCCGCCGCGCCTCGTTGGCCGGCGCGTGGGCCGGGCCCTTGTCCTGCCGCGGCGGGGTCATGCCTTTGACCAGGTACTGCGCCCCATGCACCGGCGGCTTCCACGGCACGGGCACGGCAATATACCCCTCGTCGCCGCAGATCAACGCCGTGTTGTCCGTCTGCACCGTCATGCCGCAGGCGATGTTCGCCAGCACGCCGTTGTCGAACGCAATCGTGCCCGCCGCCCGTTCGTCCACGCCGGTTTCGTGCAGGTGACCGGCCCCGCACACGCTCGTCGGCTCGGCGTCGGCCAGCAGGCAGGCGAAGTCGATGCAATAGCAGCCGACGTCCATCAGCGCCCCGCCCGCCAGCGATGCGTCGAAGCGGATGTTGCTCTCGATATGGCGCGTGCGATAGCAGAAGCTGGTGCGGATCAGCCGCAGTTCGCCGATCGTGCCGCGGCGCACTTCGTCCACCACCGCCTGCGTCAGTGGATGCGAGCGATACATGAACGCCTCGACCAGCGTACGGCCCGCCTTCGCCGCGGCGTCGAACATCAGCCCGGCCTCGGCGGCGCTGGTCGCCAGCGGCTTCTCGCACAGCACATGCTTGCCCGCCTCCAATGCCTTGATCGTCCACTGGGCGTGCAGCGAATTGGGCAGCGAGATGTAAACCGCCTCCACCGCCTCGTCGGCGAGCAGGTCTTCATAGCAGCGGTGCGACCGGTCAAGTTCATATTCCTCGGCGAACCCCTCGGCCGCGCCGCGCGTGCGCGAGCCGACCGCGCTCACCCGGCTGCGCTTCGAGCCGGCGACACCCTCGGCGAACTGCCGTGCGATGTTGCCCGTACCGAGGATGCCCCAGTGCAGTTTTGACGACATGCATGCCCTCCGATGATCGTGAAGTCGTAAGCGGCGCACCGCGTATTACAGCTTCTCCGCCGCCAGCGAGGCGAGCTCGCTGCGCTCGCTCCGGGCGAGGGTAACGTGCCCCACCAGGGCCTGCCCCTTCAGGCGTTCAACCATGAACGAAAGGCCGTTGCTCGAACTGTCGAGGTAGGGGTTGTCGATCTGCGCGATGTCGCCCGTGAGGACGATCTTCGTGCCCTCGCCCACGCGGGAGACGATGGTCTTGACTTCGTGGGGCGTGAGGTTCTGGGCTTCGTCGATGATGATGAACTGGTGCGGGATGCTGCGGCCGCGGATGTAGGTCAGCGGTTCGAGCACGAGCTGGCCGGAGGCGATGAGCTGCTGGATGCGCTGTTCGGCGCTCTTGGAGTCGGCATGCTGGGCGCTGCCGGGGAAGCCGGCGCCGCGCGTGCTCAGCAGGTAGGTGAGGTTGTCGAAGATCGGTTGCATCCAGGCTTCGAGCTTCTCGTCCTTCGTGCCCGGCAGGTAGCCGATGTCCCGGCCCATGGGCATGATCGGCCGGGCGACCAGCAGCTTGTCGTACCGCTCTTCGGTGAAGACTTTGGCCATGCCCGCGGCGATGGCGAGCAGCGTCTTGCCCGTGCCGGCGGTGCCCAGCAGCGTGACCAGCTTGATCTCGTCATCCAGCAGCAGGTCCAGCGCCATCGTCTGCTGCACGTTGCGGGCCATGATGCCCGAGACCGGCTTGCGCGGGCCGTGGATGGGGATCAGGTGCTCCGTGTCCGCCAGCCGGCGGGCGAGGCCGGTGTGCGACTCGTCCAGGGCGTTGCGCAGTTGCACGTACTCGTTGGCGTGCAGTTCGACGTCGCGCTGTTTGCCGTCGGGCGTCTCCTCCACCAGCAGCTCGAGCAGCTCCACCATGTCAAGCTGCTTTTCTTCATACAGCGTGTCGATCAGTTCGCCCGGCACCGCCAGCGTGGTGTAGCCGGCGTAGAGGTGATCGATATCCACCTTCTGCGCTTCGAAGTCTTCCGTGGTGATGCCCAGGGCGTCGGCCTTGATCCGGACGTTGATGTCTTTGGTGATCAGGATCGACCGCTTGCCCGCCTGCTGCAAGCCCCAGGCGACGCTGATGATCCGGTTGTCCGGCAGGTCGTCGCTCAGCCACTTGGGGCGTTCGTCCGTCGAAAATTCGACGCGGATCACGCCCCCCTGCCCGTTCCACTTCACGCCCTCGGCCAGATGCCTGCCGCTGCGCAGCGTGTCCAACTGGCGGATCACCTCGCGCGCGTTGCGGCCGACGTCGTCGCTCTGCTTCTTGAACTTGTCCAGCTCCTCAAGGACCGCGAAGGGAATGATCACCTCGTGCTCCTTGAACATGTACAGGCTCGCCGGATTGTGCAGCAGCACATTGGTGTCGAGCACGAAATGCTTGATCGGGTCCAGTGCGGTGCTCGACGATTCAGACAAGTCGCGTTCTCCAGATTGAACAGGTGAACTCACGGCAGCGGAGGTCGATTCGACACGTGTCATTGTAACGGGTCCCCTATAAGTGCGACGCCAGCGCGGGCTGGTCACTTCAGTGACCAGCCTGTCTCCCCCAAACCAACTTCACGGCTGGCTCACCGGATCGTCCTCCGCATCCGTCGCGCTGGTGGCAGGCACCTGCCGGGCCTCCTGCGTCTTGATGCGGTTGATCGCCGAGAGGTACGCCTTCGCCGCCGCCTCGATCACGTCCGTGCTCAGGCCGCGCCCGCGGACCTTTCGGCCGTTGTGGTTCACCTGCACGCTCACTTCGCCCTGCGCTTCCTTGCCGCCGGTGACAGCCCGGGTCTGGTAGTCGTCCAGCGTGACGCTGACGCCGGTGATGCGCTGGATGGCGGAGTAGGCGGCGTCGATCGGCCCGTCGCCCGTCGCGGCGTCCATCCGCTCCTCGCCCGACGAGTCGCGCACGACGACGGTGGCAGTGGCGATCACGCCCGTGCCGGAGGTCACCTGGAAACGGACCAATTCCCACAGCGCCCGGTCGGACTCAAGCTGCTCGTCGAGGATCGCTTCGATATCCTCGTCGTAGACGTCCTTCTTCTTGTCCGCGAGGGCCTTGAACTTCTCGAACGCCTTTTCGATTGTCGCTTCGTCGACCTTGTAACCGAGGTGCTGCACGCGATCACGGAAGGCGTGCCGGCCCGAGTGCTTGCCGAGCACGAGCTTGCTTTCGGGCACGCCGATGTCGCGCGGGTCCATAATCTCGTAGGTGCTGCGGTTCTTGAGCATGCCGTCCTGGTGGATGCCGGCTTCGTGGGCGAAGGCGTTTTCGCCGACGACCGCCTTGTTCCGCTGCACGTACAGGCCGGTGAGGTGCGAAACCATGCGGGAGGTGGGATAGATTTTTTTCGAGTTGATGCCCGTGCGGTACTGCCCGAAGTAATCGCCGCGCGTCTGGAGCGCCATAACGATTTCTTCCAGCGCCGCATTGCCCGCGCGTTCGCCGATGCCGTTGATGGTGCACTCAACCTGCCGGGCGCCGCCCTGCACCGCGGCGAGCGAGTTGGCCACGGCGAGGCCGAGGTCATTGTGGCAGTGGGCCGAGAGCACGATGGACTGCTCGTCGATGATGGGGAGTTGTTCGCGGAGGTGGCTGAAGATGCGGCCATACTCCGCGGGCACGGCATAGCCGACGGTGTCGGGGATGTTGATCGTGGTCGCGCCGGCCTCGATCACGGCGGCGGTGATGTCGACGAGGTGGTTCAACTCCGTGCGCGAGCCGTCCTCCGGGCTGAACTCCACATCGTCCACGTAGTCGCGTGCCCGCTTCACCGCATCGACGCTGATCTCCATGATCTTCTCGAACGGCTTCTTGAACTTGTGCTCGAGGTGAATCTTGCTCGTGGCGGCGAAGACGTGAATCCGCGGATGATTCGCCCCCTTGAGCGCCTCGCCCGCACGATCGATGTCGCGCGGTACGCAACGCGACAGCCCCGCCACCGTCGCCCGCTCAAGCTCCTGGCCGATGGCGCGCACGGCATCGAAATCCCCCACGCTCGTGATCGGAAATCCCGCCTCGATGATGTCCACCCCCAGCGCTTCGAGTTGCCGGGCGATCTCCATCTTCTCCTGGTGGTTCAGGCTCGCGCCAGGCGACTGCTCGCCGTCGCGGAGCGTGGTGTCGAAGATGCGAACGTGCGTCGGCTCGGACATCGTGAAGTCTCCTTTTCAACGTTCAGTCGTTAGCTATCAAGCCAGATTCGGCCGGGGCGTCGCTTGCGTCTGGCTAACGGCTTACGGCTTACGGCTCATAGCGAACGGCCAACAAAAAACCGCCCTGTCGGACTCTTTGTCCAGACAGGGCGGTTGGTTTGCGAATCATGGCGAGTCGCGAACGGGCCCTATCCGGCACACCACAGCAGCAGCAGGCGAAGCTGCGCCAAGTCGGTGTGCGGGTTCGGGTGGTTCGTCGACATGCCATAAACATTATAATCGGCCAACGCCCGTGTCAATCGTGTATCTTTGCCCTTGATCCGTCACCCGCTCTCTGCCGCTTTCCGGGGATGCGGCTTTGCACGGCCACCGAAACCTTACTTCCCCCAACCGCGGACCTCCCACCATGACCACCCACACCGGCCTCACCACCGCACCGATCGGCAACACCGACCTCGTCGCCACCCGACTCATCTACGGCTGCATGCGCATCGTCGGCACATGGAACGTCGCCGAAGTCGACGCCGAACGCACCGCCCAGGCCCACGCCGCCATCCACGCCGCCCTCGACGCCGGCTACACCCACTTCGACCATGCCGACATCTACTGCCACACCGAATGCGAACGCGTCTTCGGCGACCTGCTCCGCCAGTCGCCCAGCCTCCGCGAAAACATGCTCATCACCACCAAGTGCGGCATCCGCTTCCCCGGCGACCCCACGCCCGACGCCACCCACCGCTACGACTTCTCCCGCGAGCACATCATCCGCTCCTGCGAGCAGTCGCTCAAACGCCTGGGCATCGACACCATCGACCTCTACCTCCTCCACCGCCCCGACGTGCTCATGGACCCTCTCGAAATCGCCGAGGCCTTCGGCCAGCTCCGCCAGCAGGGCAAGGTCCGCCACTTCGGCGTCAGCAACTTCACGCCACCGCAGTTCGACTGCCTCCAGGCCGCGCTCGACGCGCCACTGGCCTGCAACCAGATCCAGATCCACCCCGGCCGGCTCGACCCGTTCGAGGACGGCACGCTCAACCACCTCCAGCGCCTCGGCGTCACCCCCACCGCCTACAGCCCCGTCGCCGGCGGACGCTTCGCCACCGGCTACCGCGTCAAACCCGACCACCCCGAGCCGGAAAAGCTCCAGGCCCTGCTCGACGCGCTCGACGCTGAGGCCGAAGCTCACAACGTCGACCGCACCGCCATCACGCTTGCGTGGTTGATGAAGCACCCGGCCGGCATCCAGCCGATCATCGGCTCACGCAACCCCGACCGCATCCGCGACGCCGTCGCCGCCGACCGCGTGGAACTGTCGCGCGAGTCGTGGTACCGCATCTACCTCGCCGCCCGCGGCAAAAAGCTGCCGTGATGGCGCGGCGGCCGGTTACACTGGCAGCACCACTTACTCGCTCACCCTTTTCTGGAGGTCGCCGTCATGTGCCTGCCTCGCCTTTCTCTATTGTCCGTCGGACTGCTCGCGCTCATCGGCTGCTCGACCACGCCGGAGCCGCAGCCGCCTGCCGACGCCGGCATCCGGTGGACGCCGGACAATGCGGCGTGGCGGGCCGAGCAGCGGATGTGGGAGCAGTTGCAGCAGCCGGTGACGTTGACGTTCGAGAAGACGCCGGCGGGCGAGGCGTTGGCGGCGTGGAAGGAGCAGGTGGGGGTGAACATGATCGTGGAGTGGACCGAGCTCGAAAATGCTGGCGTCACTGAAGACACGCCGATCCGGCTGAACCTCGCCGATGTGCCCGCCCACGTCGTCCTGACGGAAATGCTGCGGCAGATTTCCTCTGACTTCGAGCCCGTCGAGTTCGATATCCATGGGCGCATGATCGTTGTGAGCACTGAGAACGGGGTGAGCCGCCGCGTCGTCACGCGAACGTATGACATCCGCCGCCTGCTCGCCGTGCCAGCCGAGTTTGACGCTGAGAGCGAACTGCAACTCGGCCCCGTCGACGAGGAACAGGGAGGCCTTTTCTTCTCGGGTCCACCAAAAGAGGAAGTCGATCTGCAGGAGGAACGGCTGGAACAGTTGACAGAGTTGATCCGCAGACGGGCTGGACGAATTGATCACTGGGATGAATATGGTGGGGATAGAGCATCTCTTGACGAGGCGGGCAGCGGGCATCTGATTATCGAGGCCGCCCCGTCTGTCCATCGCGACGTCCGGGAATTGCTTGACATGCTGGCGACCGCTGAGCCCCGACCCGTGGCGATCGACGCCTGGGTGCTGAGCATGCCCACGCCGATGGTCGACCGGCTGCGCGCCGCCAATGCCAACGCGCCCGCCGTGCTCGACGCCCGCCAACTGGACCGCCTCCTGTCGGCCGTCCACGACGACGCTCACCGCGTGGCCCTGCTCGCCACCGTCCGCACCACGCTGCTCGACGGCCAGCGTGGTCACCTGAGCACCCTTCAACAGAGCGCCTATAGCAACGAGGGCGACGACGCCTCGGTCATCCTCCACGAAGGCAGCACACTCGACGTTGAAACACTGCGCCTGACCGCCGACAGAGGCATTCGGCTGATCGTGAGCGCTGCGATCACCCACAGATCCGACCCTGAGCAGCAGGACCTGATCCTGACCCGCTGGCAAACCGAAACGCATGTGCCCGACGGCGGCGGCGTGCTGCTGGCCGCTTCGCTGGCCGAGGGGGCTGGCACCCCCGCCGCCGACCATCGCGAAACCGTGCTGCTGCTGCGTGTCCGCGACGACCCGGCCGCGGCGGATTAGCCCGCAAAAGACCTGCCGCCCGCGGCAAGAAGCTGCCGTAACACCCGGAGTGCCACGTCATGTCCGACCTGTTGCCCTGGTATGCCCCTTACACCGGTTGGGCGCTGATGGGCCTCTTGGCGATGGCGGGACTGGCGATGATCTGGCGGGGATTGTTGGGTGATCGCTCGCACGGCCGGGCACGCTGTCCGCAGTGCTGGTACGACCGCCGGGGCACCGCCGATGACGCGCCCTGCCCCGAGTGCGGCCACACCCCGCGTAAGCCGAAGCACCTCTACCGCACGCGAAGACGATGGCGCTGGGCGCTGGTGGGACTGGTCATCGCCCTTGCGCTACCGACCTTCGGCATCGCACGTCGCACCTATCAGCACGGACCGGGCTACTGGCTGATCTACGGACCCGGTTACTGGCTGTTTGGCGAAGTCCACACCGGTGCCCAGCATCACGGGCCGTTCACGGTGAACCACTATCGCGATCGTCGCACCGGCGCCACGTGGCATCTCGTCACCCCGGGCGACGTCGAGTTGAACGGCTGGGGCTATCGCGGCCAACCCGATCGATACGCTTGGCGCGTGACGATGGGCGGAGAAGACCTGAACGGTGACGGCCGGGCCAACCTCGTCCTGCGACAGTACGCCGGCGCGGGCGCAGCCTTTTACGCGATTCTCGAATGGGACGGTGAAAGGGCCGATCTTCTGCACATGACCTCCGAAACGGCGTTGCTTCTGCTGGACCTGGACCAGACCGGGGTCTACGAGTGGACCGACCCCTCGCGTGATTCCGCCCTTCGTATCCCGTTGCTCGATTTTGATCGATTGGACGGGTGGCGGCGGTCGGCCGCGTCGCCGTGAGAGCAGCGTTCACCGCTGCCGAACTTGAGCATTTCGCCGGATTCGCCAATAATCGCAGGTCTACCTGCCGGATACGCTCACGGGCGCGTCCCGCAATTCCCGCAACCCCACCCCGATCCCACGGAGGAGTACCCCCATGCCCCAGACCACCCCCAGCACCACCGGCGAACCCATCCAGTTTACCAACGGCCAACTGACCGTCCCCAACCACCCCATCATCCCCTTTATCGAAGGCGACGGCACGGGACGCGACATCTGGCGTGCCAGCCAGCGCGTCTTTGATGCGGCGGTGGAGAAGGCCTACAAGGGTGAACGCTCCCTCGCCTGGAAGGAAGTCCTGGCCGGTCAGAAAGCCAAGGACACCACCGGCGACTGGCTGCCCGACGCGACGCTCGAAGCGTTCAAGACCTACTTCGTCGGCATCAAGGGCCCGCTCACCACGCCCGTCGGCGGCGGCATCCGCTCGCTCAACGTCGCGCTGCGCCAGATCCTCGACCTCTACGTCTGCCTCCGCCCCGTCCGCTGGTTCACCGGCGTGCCGACGCCCATCAAGCGGCCCGAGCAGGTCGACATGGTCATCTTCCGCGAGAACAGCGAAGACATCTACGCTGGCATCGAGTTTGAAGCCGGCAGCGAGGAAAACGCCAAGCTCCAGAAGCTGCTGAAGGAAAATTTCCCCAAGCACTTCGCCAAGATCCGCTTCCCCGAAACGTCCGGCCTCGGCATCAAGCCCGTCTCCAAGGAGGGCACCGCCCGCCTCGTCCGCGCCGCCATCGACTACGCCATCGAACACGGCCGCGACAGCGTCACGCTGGTGCACAAGGGCAACATCATGAAGTTCACCGAAGGCGGCTTCCGCGACTGGGGCTACGACGTCGCCATGAAAGAGTACGGCGGCGAACTGATCGACGGCGGCCCGTGGGTGAAGATCAAGGCCAATGGCAAGGAGATCGTCATCAAGGACGTCATCGCCGACGCCTTCCTCCAGCAGATCCTCACCCGGCCGGCGGAATACGGCGTCGTCGCCACCATGAACCTCAACGGCGACTACATCTCCGACGCCCTGGCCGCGCAGGTCGGCGGCATCGGCATCGCCCCCGGCGGCAACATCAACTACCAGACCGGCCACGCCATCTTCGAGGCCACCCACGGCACGGCCCCCAAGTACGCCGACCAGGACAAGGTCAACCCCGGCAGCGTCATCCTCTCGGGCGAAATGATGTTCCGCCACCTCGGCTGGAACGAAGCCGCCGACCTGATCGTCAAGGGCGTCGAAGGCGCCATCGCCGCCAAGAAAGTCACCTACGACTTCGAACGCCTCATGGACGGCGCCACCCTCCTCAAGTGCTCCGAGTTCGGCGACGCCATCGTCAAGCACATGGACTGATCCACCCGCCGGTTCCGACCCCGAAGCCCACGGACGCCCTCCGTGGGCTTTTTTTTGCCAAATTTCACCAACACCCCTTGCCTTTTGCCGGCGCATTCTCTAATTTCTGTTTAGACAGAAATTACAAAAGGACCTGAACATGCCGCTTACCCCCGTCGCACGACGCTTCGTCCTCCACTGGGGCGAGATGGGCGCCCGCTGGGGCATCAACCGCACGGTCGCCCAGATCCACGCCCTGCTCTACATCAGCCCCGAGCCGCTGGACGCCGAGTCCATCGCCGACACGCTCAACGTCGCCCGCTCCAACGTCAGCACCAGCCTGCGCGAGCTCCAGGGCTGGCACATCGTCCGCGTCGTCCACACGCTCGGCGAACGGCGGGACCGTTACGAAAGCCTCAAGGACGTCTGGGAGATGTTCCAGATCGTGCTCGACGAGCGCAAGCGGCGGGAGATCGACCCGACCATCGCCCTGCTGCGCGAGTGTGTCGCCGAGGCGAAGCAGGCGGGCAAGGCCGAGCGTGAGACGCGCGAACGCCTGGAGGGACTGCTGGAGTTCTTTGAAACGATGAGCGACTGGTACACGCAGATCCGCCACCTGCCGCAGGGGGCGATGATCAAGTTCGTGAAGATGGGCCGGAAGGTCACGCAGATGCTTGGCGTGAGCGGCAAGTAACACTGCGCCGCGGCATCGTCACCAGGAGAAGACCGCATGAAGTGCGTCATCGCAGGTGGAACCGGGCAGGTCGGCACGCTGCTGTCGCGGGCGCTGCTCGCCGACGGCCACGAGGTGGCGGTGCTGACGCGGCGAGGTGGCGTCGTGGGCGCGACCACCGGCCCGCGCTTCGTCCACTGGGACGGCCGAACGCTGGGCGACTGGGCCGCGGCACTGGAAGGCGCGGATGTCCTGGTCAACCTCGCCGGCCGAAGCGTCAACTGCCGCTACACCGCCCACAACCGCCGACGGATCATGGACTCCCGCATCGACTCCACCCGCGTGCTCGGTCAGGCGATCGCCCAGGCCAGCCAGCCCCCGCGCCTCTGGCTTCAGGCGAGCACCGCCACGATCTACGCCCACCGCTACGACGCGCCCAACGACGAGGCCGCCGGCATCCTCGGCGGCAGCGAGCCCGACGCGCCGGACACCTGGCGGTTCAGCATCGACGTCGCCACCCGCTGGGAGCAGGCGGCACGGGAAGCACACACCCCCGGCACGCGTCAAGTGCTGATGCGGACGGCGATGACCATGAGCCCCGACCGCGGCGGTGTGTTCGACACGCTGCTCACGCTCGTGCGCTACGGCCTCGGCGGCAGGCACGGCGACGGCCGGCAGTACATGTCGTGGATTCACGAACACGATTTCGTGCGGGCCGTCTACTGGCTGATCGATCACCCGGAACTGGCCGGCCCGGTCAACCTCGCCGCGCCCGAGCCGGTGCCCAATGCCCAGTTCATGCGAACGCTGCGTGCCGCGTGGGGTCGGCGGATCGGGCTGCCCGCGTCGCGCTGGATGCTCGAAGTCGGCACGTTCTTCATGCGCAGCGAAACGGAACTGGTGCTCAAAAGCCGGCGGGTCGTGCCCGGCCGACTGACGGCCAGCGGCTTCACATTCACCTACCCCACCTGGCCCGCCGCGGCGGCGGAGTTGTGTCAGCGCTGGCGTTCGCGCGGCAATGCCGCCCCAAGCGTGTCGCGCCGCCGAGCGGCCTGAGCGGGCGCCGAGGCGCTCGCGGTTCTGACTTGGATACCTGCGACAAAGGAAGCAGTCATGGAGAACTACACCGTCTGGTCATACGCCGTCTACCTGGCGATCAGCGTCGCGCTGACCATCTGGGTGGCACGCACGCTGCACCGCAACGGGCGCATCTTCCTGGTGGACAGCTTCGGGGGCGACGAGAACTTGGCCGACTCGGTCAATCACCTGCTCGTCGTCGGCTTCTACCTGATCAACATCGGCTACGTCACGCTCGCGCTGCGCTACGGCGAGCACCCGGCGAGCCTGCAGACCGCCATCGAGTTTCTCAGCACGAAGGTCGGGCTGGTGCTGGTCGTGCTCGGCGGGATGCACTTTTTCAACCTGTACGTCTTCGCCCATTTGCGTCGTCGGTCACAGCTTGACAAGGCGCCGCCGCCGGTTGAGCCGGACGAACGGCTGCCGCAAGGTGCATGATGCAGGCCCGGGGGCTGCGTGTGCGAAGCCCCGGCTCTATCGCCTCCAAGGGAGATGGCCATGCGATCACTCACGGTACTTTACGACGGCGACTGCGGCCTCTGCCTGCGGGCACGCGACTGGCTGCGCGGTCAGCCAAAGTTTCTCGCGATGGAGTTCGTCGCCCAGAACAGCGACGCCGCCCGGGCCCGTTACCCGCAACTCGTCACGGCCGAGCCGCCGGAAGAACTGATCGTCGTCAGCGACGACGGCAGCGTCTACCGCGAAGGCAACGCGTGGATCATGTGCCTCTACGCGCTGCGCGATTACCGGGCACTGGCGCTGCGGCTGGGCCGGCCCGGCATGCGCGGCCTTGCCCGGCGTGCCTTCGCCATCGTCTCGCGCCATCGCCACCGCCTCGGGCGTTGGCTGCCGCAAGCGGCAACAGTGGAACTGGCCTCGGCACTGCGCAAGCTGCCCGATCCGCCGCGCTGCGAGCCTGTGGAGTCGTCAACGATTGAAGCCATGCGGCGTGTTCATCGACAGCCGCCGCCTCACCAGTGTGGCGTGCCCTCATGAAGCATCCTTGGGGACGAGACGAACAGGTTTTGATGATGATTGGGGGTTGTTTCGATGAAGGCATTGCTGATCAATCCGCCTTACCAGACGATCACGAGCAACTGGGGCGTGGGGCATCAGGTGCCGTTGGGACTGTTAATGGTCGGCGGCGCGTTGCGCGATGCGGGCTTTGACGTGTCGCTGCTGGATGCCGAAGCGATGCGACTCAGCGAGGCGCAGATTGTCGCGCACGTGCAGCGCGTTCGGCCGACGGTGGTGATGAGCGGGCATGCGGGCAGTACGCCGGCGCATCCGGTGTGCGTAGCGATGTTCGCGGCGATCAAAGCGGCACTGCGGGGCGTGTCGTGCGTCTACGGCGGCGTGTTCCCCACGTACCACGACCAGATGGTGCTGCGGGAACAGCCGGCCGTGGACGTCATCGTCCGTGGCGAAGGCGAAGCCACGGCGGTCGCCCTGCTGCGCGCCCTGCAACAAGGCGACACGCTGCACGACGTACCGGGTATCACCTTCCGCGATGACGCCGGCGACATCGTCCGCACGCCCGACCGCCCGCCGATCGCCGACCTCGACCGCTACCGCACCGGCTGGGAGCTGATCGACAACTGGGACCGCTACACCTGCTTCGGCAAGGGCCGGGCGGCCATCGTCCAGTTCTCCCGCGGCTGCCCGCACCGCTGCACCTACTGCGGGCAGCACGGCTTCTGGGTCAAGTGGCGGCGTCGCGATCCCGACGCACTGGCCGACGAAATCCAGTACCTCCACGACGTACACGGCATCCGCTTCGTCACCCTCGCCGACGAAAACCCGACCACGAACAAGCGCCTCTGGCTTCGCCTGCTCGAAGCGCTGATCGAGCGCGACGTGGACGTGCACCTGTTCGCCACGCTCCGCGCCACCGACATCGTCCGCGACGCCGACATCATGCCCCGCTACCGCAAGGCGGGCCTGCTCTACGTGCTCATGGGCATCGAGACCACCGACCCGGCCGTCATCGAACAGGTGCGCAAACGCTCCACCACGCGCGACGACGTCGAAGCCTGCCGGCTGCTGCGCGAGCATGGCATCCACTCGATCATCGGCCACATCGTCGGCCTCGGCGACGAGACGTGGGCCGGCCTCCGCCAAGCCCGCCGCGCGCTGGCGATGTACGACGGCGACTACCTCAACGCCATGTACGTCACGCCGCACACATGGACCGGCTTCGCCCGCGAGCAGGCCGGGCGGGCGGTCGTGCAGACCGACCAGCGGCGTTGGGACTACCGCCACCAGGTGCTCGGCCAGCGGTACCTCAAGCCGTGGCAACTGTTCGCCGCGGTCAAGTGGCTGGAGCTGCGGTTCCACCTGCGCCCCGCCCGGCTGCGCCGCCTGCTGCTGTCGCGCGACCGCTTCGTCCGTCAGCAGGCCTGGTGGACCGCCTGGCACACCGGTCGCGTCTGGGCCATGGAGATCGTCGACTTCGTCCGCGCCGTCCGCTTCACCCACTCACCCCGACCGCTGGCGGACTGGCTTCACCAGGCCGGCCCCGCGACGGGGGCAGGCGCCAGCGCGCCCCCGCGGACGCAACTGACCTTGCACCGTCGGCAAATCGGAAAACCCGTCAATCCTCCACGTAAACCACTGGCAATTGACACCTTTAGCACTGCACGCCAAGATATGGCATTGCATGACAACACCGATGCCGGTGTGGCGGAATTGGCAGACGCGTCGGATTCAAAATCCGATTCCCGTAATTGGGAGTGAGAGTTCGAGTCTCTCCACCGGCACTTACACCTCTGGCCGTATCGCCTTCTGA
>JBBDPC010000084.1:0-22090 GCA_040876735.1 Phycisphaeraceae bacterium
ACTGCTTCCGCCACTGCGGCTATCCGCTACGAATGGACTGAAGGCGATCTAGCCCCGCAGCGTAGCGGAGGGGTAGCCGTCGATGACGCATGGTCCCCCCCCTCCGCTGCGCTGCGGGGCTAACTTTGGGGGGCGCGCAAGAAAAACGCCCTCTGCCGGGGGAGGCAGAGGGCGTAAGGGGAGGCGTGATCAACGGACGCGGTCGAATCAGAACTGGAAGCCGATGCCGGCATGAAGGGCATGGGCATTCTGATTGGACTGGAAGCGACCGTCGTACTGAACGTGAGCCTGGAAGCTCTCCGACATCAGCGCCCGCACGCCGGCGCCGACACGCACCGCGTGTTGGTCGGCACCGGGGCCGGCGAGGGTGAAGCTGTCGGGCGCCCCCACGAACCGGGCGGTCACGTCGTTGTCTTCATCCAGGAACTCATAGGAGTAGCCGAGGAAGGCACTGGGGATGATCGTCGGGCCGTCGGTGTAATACCGATGCTCGATTCGGGCGCCAACGGTGAGTTCCAGCGAGTCGACGGTCTGGCTGTCGACTTCGAAGTTCGCGGGGCCGGCCCCGCTTTCGGTGAATCCGTCGCGGTCATAGTGGATGTAGTCCAGCGAGGCGATAGGGATGATGCTGGTCTGCCGGTTGGCCAGCAGGTGGTTGTAGCCGGCGCTGACGTGCAGCGAGATGTCATGGGCGTCGAAGCTGGACTCCTTGGTTTCGTTGAAGCCGCCGATGTTGACGTCCTGGTCGTACTCGTTGTCGTGGTAGCTGTAGGCGGCGGAGGCGTCGATGAACAGCCGGTCGAAAGTCATGCCGACGTAGGGTCCGACGCGGAAGCTGTGGATGTCGCCATCGCCACGGCTTTCGCGGAAGGAGATGTCGGTGATGGCATAGCCGCCGCTGAGGCCGACAAAGATGTTTTCGTTGATGGTGTAGTCCGCGCCGACGATGAAGCCGCCGGTGGTGGCTTTGAGGCCGGACCGTTCGCTGGTGGTGTCCACGTCGTCATAGACGCCGTAGGCGGTGGCGAAAACGTTCCAGCGGTTTTCCACGCTCTCCCGGCCGGCGCGTGTGGGCGTGGCCCAGTCGTCGCGTCGATCGGACCGAGGCTCGGATCGTCGGGGCGCCGGTTCGGGGCGCGTCTCGCGCCGCGGCTGGTCGTCGTCGCCCAGCCGGTCGCGGTAGTCGTCATCCCAGAGGTAGGGCTGAACCGCGGCGGTGGCGGCGGGGGTGGGGCCTTGCATGGTGTTGCCGCCCCAGCCGTGGGCGAACATGTACTGGTCAAAGCCCACGCCGTTGCGGCTCTGCTGCGACATGCGGGCATTCTGAAGCAGGTTGCCATGGAGCCTCGGGTGCTTTCGAACGTGGCATTGACCGTGCCGGTGTAGGTCGTGGGGCTGAGTTGGCGAAGCTTCTCGTTGTACTCCGCGGCGTTGGCCGACTGATCGATGGCCGTCAGCATCGCGACGGTCTGGCTGTCCATGTCGCCGTCGAGAATGCCTTCCAGGCCCTTGGCGAGCGTGAGGTTGTTCTCACCCTCGGCTAGGGATTCCATCGACGTGCGTTGCGAGAGCACGACGAGGTTGTCGTTGTTGACGATTTCGTCTTCGTCGATGATGAAGTTGACAAACAGCGAGTTGTGGGACTCGACGCCGAGCGACTCGATGTCGGCGACGGTCAGGTCGGTGGACTCGACGATGAGGAACTGATGGCCGCCGCGGACGAAGCCCTGGCCGACGTGGCCCATGAGGAACTCCGCGCCGGCGTCGATGGTGGCGGCGCCGGCCACGTTGATGCGGTCGTTGCCGCCGGCCATGTCGTACTCGATGAACGTCTGGCTGCCCGACTCCCAGTGGGCGTCGCCGCCGATGTTGAGTGTGCCGATGGAGTCGCCGGGCCGGATGACGGATCGGTTCCGGGCGACCATGTCCCCGGTGATCTCACCGGCGCCGCGAAGGATGGCGTTCTCGTCCACGTCCAGGTCGCCGAAGACGGAGGAACCGTCGCGGACGATGAGGGTGCTGTTCTGCACGGTGGTCGAGTGGGCGGCGTGGCCGATCGTGCCGCCGTCGAGCAGACGGACGATGCTGTTTTCCTGGATGAGCGTGTCGCCCATGTAGGTGTTTTCTTCGGTGAGCGTGAGCGTGCCCGAGCCGTCCTTGGTCAAGTCGCCCGTGCCGGTGATCGCGGCGTTGATGGTCAGGTTGCCGGCGCCACGGACGGTGAAGTTGGCGGCAAGATCGACGCCGCTGTTTTCCGAGATGACGGTGGGCTGGTCGCTTTGCACGCGCAGGGCGGCGTCGGCGTCGACGTCGATCGGTGCGTCGAAGGTGAACGCCGCACTGTTTTGCGTCAGCTCCAGGTCGTCATTGAGCACCACCGCCTGATCCAGCGTGATCGGCGCGAGGGCGCGGACGAAGGTTCGGCCTTCGAGGATGAGGGTTTCCGAATCGCCCAGCGCGTTGCTGTCGCCGAGTTCGACGAAGCCGTCGTGGAAGTAGGTGTCGCCGGTGTAGCTGTTGTCGCCCAGCAGGCGCAGCGTGCCGGGCCCGTTCTTGATCAGGTCGCCCGAGCCGTCCACCGGTCCGTTGATGGTCAACTGCGAGTCGCCGTCGGTGAAAAGGGTCAGGCTGCGGGGCGTGCCGGACTCCTGGAGGTCAACCAGGCCGGAGAGGGTGGCATTGGCGCCTTGGAGGGTCGTGATCTCGCGGTCGCCGCCCACGAGGCTGACGTCGCCGGCGATGGTGACGGGGGTGGCGAGGTCGGGGTCGGGGGTGAAGCTGCCGAACTCCAAGTCGCCGCTGAGGAAGAAGTCGTAATCGAGGGTGATCGCGCCGCTGTGGGCGATCTGCTCGCCGACGATCGTGCCGTTGGAGAAGGAGGTCCCCTCGCTCACGCCGACGAATCGGCTGTCACCGGTCACGTACACGTTCTCGCCCTGCCCGAACGCATCCTCGGCGCCGAGCACGACGATGACCCCGGCCAGGGTGGTGTCGCCGGTGTAGGCCTGGTTTCGGAAGATGCCGGCTTCGCGGGTGTAGGTGACGTCGCCATCGCCTTCAATGACGGTGTTGATGGACGTGGTGTGCGAGAAGGTCAGGTCGTTCGCCTGTCCGCCGACGGTGGTGACGATCTTGTCGCCGCGGAAGTTCGAGTAGACGTCGATCACGACATCGTCCATGATCCAGATGTCGTTCTCAAAGGTCTGCCGGGGGACGACGCCCGTGTGGCTGGTCTGGTCCATGCCGCCTGCGCCGAGGAAAATCGGGTTGCCGCTGAACGTGAAGCTCTGCTGCGCCACGCTGTCGATGTCCGCGGTCGGCGGCGAGCCGGGGTCCGGCGGGTCCGCGTCCGGGTCGGCTTCGTCGCCTGCCTCCCACGTGTACGACCGGCCGGACTGGAAGGTGATGCTGTAGACCTCCCAACTGCTCTTGCCGGTCGAAGGCTCATCAACGACGACATCCGTACTGCCCTTGTGCGTGAACAGCAGGCGGGCGCCGGCGGGATCGGCGCTATCGGGCAGGGACGCCGACGGGATGGTGATATCGTGGTCTTCGTCCTCGGGGTCGCCGGGCACGACGCCCCAGTCCGGGTCGTTGACCAGGTAATAGGTGAAGTCCGGGTCCCAGATTTCCCAGTTCAGGTAAGGAGCGTTGCCGCGCCATTCGCCCGAGCCCGCCCATTCGTATTCGGTGGGGCCAAGCGGCGGATCAAAAAGGTGATCGCCCCACGTGGCGCCGAGTGGCGCCGCCACAACGGCCGTAGCCGTGAGCATCCCCCAGATCGCGGTCTGACTGCGTGCCCGGTGACTCATGCCCTGCTCCTTCTCAAATTGATGGCTCGGACCGCCGAAGGGGTCCGCTAGCCGGTGGCCCCATTCAAAAAACGTCGGAAGAGAAAAAAAGAAAGGGATAGGCATTCCCCTGCCCCTCCAGACGGAACATTACAAAAATGCGATTTGTGCCCGTGATCCCGATCGACATCCCCTGAAGCCCCCTAAAATTCCCGGAAGCCCTCAAAAGTTGAAGTGCCGTTGCACCGATAAAAATCGCGGGCACTTCGCTATCGCTGCGCCTGCTCTGCACCCATATGACCTGGAACGGCCACAACTGGATGAAGCTATCAGAACGAATCGGCAAGGAGATGTCAAACTTTGCCTTAGGGTTGTCAGGGGATCATCCCGACCCGAAAGCAGTGGCGACGAGGAACGTGAGTCAGGCTCGGCCTGCGCGGGCGGACAGCGGGACCGCGTGAAGCGTGCGATGAACCGGCCCGGCAGGGGTAAGCCGGCTGGCAATGAGATGGACCATGTCGGCGCGGAACCGGCCGAGATCGGCGTCGGCATGCGTGGCAAGCAGCCGGCGAGCCGCGGGCGCGGGATCGGGCATCTTGCCCGACCGGCGACGCACCGCCGACCCCTTCACACGCGCAAGCGTCAGGTGGGCGCGGAACGCCCGGTCGCGCCGCGCCACCGGCGGCTCAAGCGCGGCGAGCGCATCATCAAGCCTGGCGGCCAGCGCGGCGATCGGCGCCGCGTCCGCCAAGTCAGCATACAGCACGCGAAGCGGACGACCCCCGCCCGGTGGCAGGCCGGCGAGGCCGGCAAACGGCAAGACGACAGCGGGGACGCCCGCGGCGCGGACCGCACGATCGATCGCCTGCCCCAGCGCGGGCACGCGCTCGGCGGGGCAGAGGCCAAGGAAGCGCAGCGTCACATGCAACTGCTCCGGCGCCACCGGCTTCAACCAGGCGCGGTGCGCCGCCCACGCCCCCAACAACGCGCGTAGCGGCGGGTCAGGGCGGACGGGCAAGGCAATGAACAGGCGAAGCGCATCCATGATTCACCCGGTGGAAGGCCGGTCCATCCCCGGGGCCGACACCCGTCGCGCCCGTAGCTGACACCCGGGGAGGCATCGCGAAAAAATCAGGAACCGGATTGTTCCGGCCGACGCACCCACCTATAGATACCGCAAGGCTCAATGAGCCGTCTACCCGCGCCGCAACCAGGCCGGCCCCCTCGTTTTCGCCGGCTCACGATACAATGTCGGAATCAGCCTCCCCGCGACGGCCAGCATGCACCCCGGATGAACAGGGAGTTGCCGGCTACAAAAAAAACCATGCCCCGCGGAAGGGGATTCCGGGGGACATGGCGGAGGAGAAAGAAGCAGGTTTCAAACGCCTCGCGGCGCGTGCGAATCAGGAAAAACAGCCAGCGGTGCGGGGTGTAGCTTCCCTCGTGGATCGGGACGACCATGGACGGCAGACACCTGGAACAGCCGATCGGACCACCCGGCAGCCGACGCGCCGGACCGCCTCTGCCTGAAGGCCTTCCAGATTCGGTGCGGTGGATTGACTCACCCCTCACCCCCGTTTCCCTGCTGGAGGCTTGTGACACGGTGTCCGCCGAAGGACGGTGGCATGCACCCGCCCACGTTCGCCCGGCCACCCCGAACGACCCGAATCAGATGCCTCCGCAACAATCCGGGCAACCGGTTTCAGGTTACCATCGGATCATCAATCTGAAAAGCTTGAGAATGCAGGAAAAATTCAACGACTGGGTCAAATGGAGAAAATGGGGCCTTGCCCGGCCCTGACGCCGCCGCAACGGCGGACGAAAACAGCGAAGGCGCCGCCTGGTTCATCGACGTTTGCCGGCAGTAGCACGGAAGCCTGGGTCCAAAGCGTCCGATCACTGATGCCTGCCAGCACCGCGTCCTGAGCCCCTCGTCCGTGAGTCGCTCAAGTCGGCCTGCGTCGATCAACGGCGGCGGCAGCGAGTCCTTTCTGACCTTCGCTGACGCTGTCGGCCCCGTTGCCGGGAACCGTCCATCAAGCTGGATCGGCCTGGTTCTGTCGACGCCGAAGGCAATCCCTGCCTCCTTCCGTCGCTCGGCCAATCCCCGCGACCGTCCTACGTCGCGCGTGGTCCTGCCTGTCGCATTGCCCGCCGGGGGTTCATCAAGACCTGCGGCTGGCTTTTGAGCATCTGCTGCACATACTCGTTCCAGCTCTCGCGGTCGCGCACTTCCAGGTGATCCTTCACCCCGAGCAACACAACCTCCGAACCCAGGCCCGCCTGCTTCAGCAAGTTGTCCGGCAGACGCACACGCCCCTGCCGATCCAACTCCACCCGCCGGGCCAACGAAAACAGCAAACGCTCGTAGGCCAGCAGGTCCCCCGCATTGAGCTCGGAATCATCCAGTTCCCGTGCTCGCTGCTCGAATCCGTCCTCCGTGTACAAACTCAATGCCTGGTCATCCCCGAGCGTCACATACAGATAGACCGTGTCGCCTTCCGCCGCACCGACCGCCCGCTGGATCTGACCGCGGATGTCGGCGGGAATGGCAAGGCGATTTTTCTTGTCGATCGCATGCTCATAGGTGCCCGTAAAGACCAAAGCGCGTTACCTCGTTGAGGTGGGATACTACCCCACTCTCCCCCACGCTGCAACACATTTTGTCCCACTGCTCCCCACTTTGTTGCCCAGATTGCCACGCCGATCGCTTTAACCACCGGTCATTGCAGCAGAAAACCCACACAGCCGGCGGTTTGAAATTTCACACAAAGGTCCGAGAAGTGGGGCGTGCCGGGAGATGCCGGGCATTCACGAAGCAGACGAACGGAAAGCAAGAGGACGTGAAAGAACCCAATGAACAGTGGCAATGGAAGGTGGAATCGGATTCAATGCATCACCATCCTGCTGGAGGCCGCCGCCGATGAACCAACCCACGACACCCTCCCCGCAGCGCGATCCGCTGGAGACGATCGACGGCCAGGCCGGCGGCTCCGACCGTCGGCGGGCGATCGTCGCCGGCTTCGGGCCCGTCGGCCGAATGACCGCCGAGCAACTCGAACGCGCGGGCTTGCAGGTGACGATTGTCGAGACGAACCTCGCCACCATCGAGCGTCAGCTCCACCTCGACCGCCGGGTGCTCTTCGGCGACGTGACCGACCCGGACATCCTCCGCCGGGCGGGTATCGACGGGGCCGACGCGCTGATCCTGACCATCCCCAACGAGGCCGCGGCGGTGGCGGCGTGCGAAGTGGCACGTCGGCTGAATCCCGCCATCTTCATCGCCGCCCGCACCAGCTTCCTCAGCCAGGGCCTGCTCGCCACACAGGCCGGCGCCGATCACGTCGTCGTCGAGGAAGTCGTCACCGCCGAAGCGATGCAGCGTGCGGTCGTCGACCGCCTGCTGAAGTGAGGCTTGGGGCTTGGGGGTTGAGAAGACACTGAGGCCGTGCGACTTCAGTCGCTCGGCCCACCCCCGGAACGCTCCGCCAACCGCGCCTTCGCCTCGCGCAGCGTCTGCGCCAGCGGCAGGTGCGTCGGGCACACGTGCGTGCACAGCCCGCAGTCGATGCACCATTGCAACGGCCCGGTCAGCCGTTCACCCCGCTCCCCGCGCTCGGCCAGTTGCGCCAGGTGGATCGGGCGCAGGCGGGTCGGGCAGACTTCGGCGCACCAGCCGCAGTGGATGCAAGGCTCGGGCCGGGGCGGCAGCGGCTGCGTGACCAGGCAGACCAGTTGCTCGTGCGTGGGCACAGTCGGCGGCAGCGGGCCGTCAGGCCCGACGGGCGTGACGATCGACCGGCCGGTCATCGGATGCCCCACCACCGCCCGGCCGCGCAGGTCGGCCGCCTTGCCCGCCAGCGCCGGCGCCAGCGTCGACAGCCGTTGTCCCGGCCAGGTCCAGTTCGGACTCACCGGCTCGCCCACGGTCGACCAGCCGACCACCATCGGCCGCACCAGGTCCACCTGCCCGCGCGTCACCCAGCGCGCCAGGCGGATCACGGTCCATGGCGTGGTCAGCACCACCCGCCGGCTCACCGGGTTCGCCCCGTTCGGCAGCCCGGCCGACGCCAGCCGGCGCGGCGCGTGCTCGGCCACGATCAGCGTCGGGTCCGCCGCCGGGTAAACGTTCGCCACGCCGGCGAAGTGGATGCCGAAGTCCCGGCAGCGCCGCCGCAACCGCCGCAGCCCCGGCAGCCGGGCATCCGCCACCAGCTTGCCCCGCCGGGCGTTGCACAACTCCGCGAGCACCTTCACCCCCAGCGCCGCGTCGTCGGGAAAGCTGCGCAGCAGCGTTGAGCGATCCGGATAGGCCGAAAGGGCGTCGAGCCCGACGCAGATCACCATCACCGGCGGCTTCGACCGCCGCACCGCCGCAAGCTGTTCCAGCAGGTCCCACCGCTCGCCGAGCCCATACTCCGGCCAGGGCCCGCACGCCGCCATCGCCGCGAGCCATTCGCTCACCTCCCGCCCGCGCGGCGGCCGGCGCTCCAGCGACGTGGCCGACTGCTTCTCCGCCGGCTCGATCGTCACGTCAAACCACCGCCGACCGCCCCACCGCCAGGGCAACACCTGCGTCACCCGGCCGGCGAGGGGACTGATGACCCCCACCGGATCGTGCTCCGTGGACGGGTTGAGCAGTGTGCCCGGCTCGACCGCCTGGCCGACGGCGAGACCGGGCTTGCGTTTGAGTGTGAGGCGAAGCGGACGGGCCGTCATCGTCACCGGCGGCGCATCGAGCCGGACCGGTCGCGAGGTGTTGAATTCCAGGCCGCCGGCGAATTGGGCCATGCCCGCATGGTAGCGGGGATCGGGGATCGGGGATCGGGGATTGGGGATTGGGGATTGGGGTGATTTTATAGTTGAGGGAACAGCGCCGGCTTTGCACTTGCCATTTGTCATTTGTCATTTGAATTCCCCCATCCCGCCCTTCGTCGCTGCGCTCCTCAGGGGCGGGCGTTTGGCCGGCTTCCGAATCGGTGCCCGAGGGGGCGAGCCAGCGGTGGACGGTTGGGTGGTATGATGGCCGGTTCGCGCGTGCGGGGGCGTGGTGGCGGCACGGCCGGGGGTGGAGATGAACGGGTGGAGTCGGGAAGACGTAGGGACGAGGAACCGGGATGCCGTTCCCGGGGGGGATCAGCAGAGGGCGGCGAAGGTGAGCAGCGTGAGCAGGAGAATCTTGCGTCGTCGGCCGAAGCGTTCGGGTTGGAGACTGAAGAAACTGGCCATGGCATCCCTCCCTGTGTCTGACCTCTCTGCGACCGCCGATAAGCTTACACAACTGGCGTGCCGAGGGACAGACATTCAGGACGCCAACTTTAAGGTGCTTTACATGCAAGGCTTAAGATCATATTTGCCGTTTCGCCAGCCGGTCTGGCGGCGCAGGATGTCGTTTGCGGGCAACATCGGGACACTGGCGTTGTTGCTGGGCGGCATCATGATCACGACGCTGATGGCTCCCGCCGGTGCGGCGGCGGACGCCGTGCTGGAGGCGCCGCTGCTGGACCGGGCCCATGCCCGGGAAGCGCACCGGCTGGTGGAGCGGTGGGTGCGTGACGGTGCGGTGCCGGCCCCGGGTGAGGCTTCGGCGGCGGACGATGCGGGGCGGGCGCTGCGGGCGACGGGGGTTTCGGGCGTGCGGGTGACGTTGTGGCGCGGCGGGGTGTCGCATGGTGCGGGCGAAGCGTACCCGGCGGACCTCTCGGCCGTGACCGACCAGCCCGGCGCGGCGACGGACCTGACGCCGCTGCTCGCCGAGGCGACGCGCATCGCCCTCGCGGCCGTGCATGACACGCTGACCGAGGCGACGTTGCGGGCCCGGATGGACGGAGTGGACCTGGGCGACGACGCGCAGCGGCAGCCGGCGACGGTGTTGAGCATCGCCGGCGAACTGCTGGTGAGCGTCCAGCTTGCCCGGCCGCTGGAGACGGTCCGCCTGCACGCGAATGCGGAGACGACCGAGTTGTACGCGCACCTGGCCCCGGGGCATCATGGCTTGCGGGTGAGCGATGCGCGGGAGGCCCGGCGGTCGGCGGTGCTCTGGCCCGCGACGGCGCTGGAGCGGAACATGTCGCCGCGCGGCCAGCTCACGCACCTGCTGGCGGCCACGGGACACGACCCGACCGCCATCGCCCGGCTCGCCCGGCCCGACGGGCCCCGGCTGGCGCGGTTCGAGACGCTGCACGTCGTGCGCCCCCGTCAAGGTTGGCCGGTGGTGGAACTGGAACGCGGCAGCATGGCCCTGCCTCGGCAGCCGATCGACGAGGCGACGCTGGACGACCTGGCGCGCCGGCTGGGCGGACACCTGGAACGGCGGTTCACCCGTGAGGGGCTGGTGCGCGGCACCTACCTGCCCACGAGCAACCGGTTCGATCCCCCCCTGGCCGGGCCGGAGGAAGCGGCGCTGGCGGCGTATGCGATGACCCGGCATGCCCGTTACCTTGCCACGCTCGACGGGCAGACGGAGGCGAGCGATGCCCGGCTGGCGCGGGCGCAGACGGCCTTGCCGGCGTTGACCGGCTGGGTGCTCGACGCCGACGGCGAAGGCGGCGAGCCAGCAGCGGCGATGGCCACCGCCTCGCTAACGCTGCTGAGCCTGGTGGACGCGCCGACCCGGACCGGTGAGCAGCGCGAGCTGCGCGACGCGCTGGGGCAGTGGCTGGTCGAGCAGGTGAGCGATCGCGAGAAGCTGGCGGCGGCGACGGAGGGCGAGGGCGAGGCGAGCGATGCCGCTGAGCCCGCCGGCCGGGAGGCGGTGCAGGCACTGGCTGTGGCGGCGCTGGCGGGGCTGTACGAGCAGCAGCGTGATGCGGAACTGGGCGCGGTGGTGGCCGAGCAGATGCGTCGACTGGCGGGGACGAGCCCGGGGGGGGCGTCGTTGTATTGGCGGGTGCTGGCGCATCAGCGGGCCGGCGGCTTGCTGCCGGAGGCGGCGGCGCAGGAGCAGCGGACGGCGATGCGGGCGCTGCTGGGCGAGGTCGGTCAAACGTTTCTCCGCCGACAGGTGGCGCGGCCGCCTTCGCTGGGCCCGGCCGACGTGGTGGGCGGGTTCGAGTTGCGGCGGGTGGCGCGCAACGCGCCGCCGAGCCCGGACTGGCGGACCAGCCAGGTGCTCGCATTCCAGGCGGTCGCCCTGCGGAATCGGCAGATGCTGGACGAGAGCCAGACGTTGGACTGGCTGCTGAGTGCCGGGCTGGCGGGTCGCTTTCTGGCGCAACTGATCGTGGATGAGTCCGAAATCTACCACCTGCGCAGCCCGGCCGACGCGCTGGGCGGCGTGCGCCTGGCGCCGTGGGACAACCGCCAGACGGTGGCGGCGCAGGCCATGACGCTGCTGGCGATCACCGAGTTCCAGGAATCCCTGGATGAACTGGCCCGGCGGGGGATGTGACGCGGCGGATGTGCCGATGAAACGAGTGGAAGTTCAAACCACGGATGCACACGGATTCACACGGATCGGAAAAGCCAGAGCAGAAAATGAACCGCCGATGAACGCAGATCAACGCGGTGAAAAGATTAGACCAACCAGCTTGCATTGTTTTTGTCTGTCTTCTCTTAATCCGTGTTCATCCGTGTGTATCCGTGGTTTCAACCTCTTCTCTGTGTCTCTGTGGTTTTTAAACGCACTTTGATGTCATTGCCCATGCACCGACTTGGCCGGTTTATCTTCGTGCTCTGTCTGCTGGCCTCGCTCGGTGGGCCGGCGGTGGCGGAGCCGGTGACGGTGGTGGACGTCGAGCAGTTTCAGGTCACGGATGAAAGCTCCACCGCCACCGAGCTCAGCGGCATCACCTGGGTCGAAGGCGACCGCTACTTCGCCGTTTCCGACAAGCACCGCCGGCTGTACCCGCTGCGCATCACGCTCGATGCCGAGCGCGGGGCGATCCGCGACGTGCACATCGAGCCGCCCCGCGAACTCCTGAACCACGCCGGCCGGCCCCTCGGTCGCACCGATTTGGAAGGCGTCGCCTACGACCGCCGCACCGCCTCCGTGCTCACCGTCGACGAACTGGGGCCGACCTTGCGCGAATACGAGCCCGCCACCGGCCGGCTGCTGAACGAAGTCGCCGCACCCCATCACGCCGAGCTGCGCACCTTCACCCGCATCCGCCCCAACCTCGGCTGGGAATCGCTGACCCTCACGCCCGACGGGCAACACCTCTGGACCGCCAACGAAGAGTCGCTGCGCAACGATGGCCCGCGCGCCACCCCCGAGCGCGGCACCCTCATCCGGCTCCAGCGCCTCACGCGCGACTTCAAGCCCGCCGGCCAGTGGGCCTACCGCACCGACCCGTTGCCCGGCCGCATCACCTTCCCCCGCGCCTTTGCCCGCCGCGCCTCGGCCGGCGTCTCGGAACTGCTGGCACTCGACGACGGTCGGCTACTCGCCCTCGAGCGCCACTTCGGCGGCACCGACGCGGGCCTGGCCCACTTCCGCATCCGCCTCTACGAAGTCGACTTCACCGACGCGACGCAGACGACCGACGTCGCCCGCTTCTTCGACGCCGGCGATACCGTCACGCCGGTGGCCAAACGCCTGGTGTGGGAAACGATCTCCTACGCCCCGATCGACAACTTCGAAGGCATGACGCTGGGCCCGACGCTGGCCAACGGCGACCGCGTGCTCATCCTCATCGCCGACAACAACGGCGGCCACACCCACGCCTTCCACGCCCTCCGCCTCACCACACCCAAGCCTGCGGAGTAAGCGCTTCGGTCCGTTCACGTCAGAATGGTGAACCACAGAGGCACAAAGAGGAAGATGAAACCACGGATTCACACGGATCGGCATTTAGCCCCGCAGCGCAGCGGAGGGGCGGGAACCGTGTGTCACCGGCGGTCACCCTCCGCTTCGCTGCGGGGCTAAACAAAACAACTTGTTTCTTCTCTTCTCTGTGTCTCTGGGATTCCCCCGTTTCTCTTGCGTCTCACGCCCGCCAGGACCAGCGGAGGTAGAGGGCGTTGAGGACGACGCTGACGCTGCTCAGCGCCATCGCGCCGGCGGCGAACATCGGGTCCAGCCAGCCGACGGCGGCGATGGGGATCAGCGTCACGTTGTAGATGAACGCCCAGAAGAGGCCGAACAGGATCCGCCGCATCGTCGCCCGGCTCAGCCGAATGGCGCGGGGCAGGTTCGCGAGGTTGTCCCCCACCAGCACCACGTGCCCTGCCTCCATCGCCACGGCCGTGCCGCCGCCGAGCGCGATGCCGATGTCCGCCGCCGCCAGGGCCGGCGCGTCGTTGATGCCGTCGCCCACCATCGCCACCACCCGACCCTGCTGTTGCAGCTCGCGCACCTTCGCCTGCTTGTCGGTCGGCAGCACCTCGGCGATCACGTCGTCAATGCCCAGCCGCTTGGCGATCGCCTCGGCGGTGGGTCGGTTGTCGCCCGAGAGCATGACGGTGCGCAGGCCCAGCGCGTGCAGCGCCGCCACCGCGTCACGCGCCCCCTCGCGCGGCTGGTCCGCCAGCGCGATCAAGCCCACCGCCTCGCCGTCGACCGCCACGGCCACCGCCGTCTTCGCCTCGCGCTGCAACCGGGCGAGCTGCGACTCGACTTCGCCGTTGAGCGTGACGCCGGCCTCGCGAAGCGTGTCGAGTCGGCCGACGATGACGGTGTGCCCCTCCACGTCGCCGCGCACGCCGCCGGCGGTGATGGAGGCGAACTGCTCGACGGCGGGCAGGTCAACACCCTCGGCTTTCGCATGCTCGACGATCGCCCGGCCAAGCGGATGCTCGCTGTCGCGCTCGACGGCGGCGGCAAAGCGGAGCAGATCGATCGATGATCGATTTTCAACCGGCACGACATCGGTGACCGCCGGCCGACCTTCGGTGAGCGTGCCGGTCTTGTCGAGCACGATATCGCTCAGCTTGCCGGCGCGTTCGAGGGCGGCGGCGTCTTTGATGAGAATGCCGTGCCGCGCGCCCAGCCCCGTGCCGACCATGATGGCGGTGGGCGTGGCCAGGCCCAACGCGCAGGGGCAGGCGACGATGAGCACCGCCACCAGCGCAAGCATGCCGTGCACCCAGTCGCCGCCGAACATGCCCCAGCCCAGCAGCGAGGCGATGGCAATGCCCACGACCACCGGCACGAAGACGCCCGCCACCTTGTCGACCAGCCGTTGGATGCCTGCCTTGGACGCCTGGGCGCGCTTGACCATCTCGACGATGCGCGACAGCAGCATCTCGCGCCCGGTGGCGGTCGCCTGGAAGCGGAAGCTGCCGGTGGTGTTGACCGTGCCGGCGAAGACGCGGTCGCCCGGGCCGAGTTCGACGGGGATCGACTCGCCGGTGACCATCGCCTGGTCGACGGCGGACTGGCCTTCCATGATCTCGCCATCGACCGGCACGCGCTGGCCGGGGCGGACGAGCAGGGTGTCGCCTTGCCGGACGTCGCTGATGGCGACGGTGCGCTCTTCGCCACCGCGGATCACCGTCGCCTCCTCCGGCTGAAGGTGCATCAGCTCGCGGATGGCGGCGGCGGCCGAGCCGCGGGCCCGGGCTTCGAGCAGCCGACCGACGCCAATCAGGACAAGGATCACCACGGCCGTGTCGAAGTAGACGGCCGTGCCCGCGGTCAGCAGCACGATGATGGCGCTGTAGACGAACGCCACCGTCGTGCCCAGCGCGACCAGCGTGTCCATGTCGGCCCGGACCTGCTTGAGCGCCTTCCACGCCCCGACGTAGAACGGCCAACCCAGCAGCAGCATCACCGGCGTCGCGAAAGCCAGTTGCAGCCAGGCGCTGAGGCGCGAGTCCATCCACGCCATCCCCAGCACCACCACCGCCACCGCCAGCGGCCCGCAGATCAGCAGCCGGCGACGCCAAGCGGCCGACTCGGTGACCGTGTCCGTCCCATGGGCATGATGCGCACCGTGCTCGGCCTGGTCGGCCGGCTCGCCGGCGTCGTGCGACGTGGTCTGGGCCTGGCCATCGACTTCAGCTTCGTAGCCCGCCTGTCGCACGGCCTCGATGAGCCGGTCGACCGGGGCCTCGGCCGGGTCATGGGTGACGCTGGCCTGCTCGAAGGGAAGGTTGACGGAGGCTTCGTGGACGCCGGACACGCGAAGCAGGTTGCGCTCGACGTGGTTCACGCACGAGGCGCAGTGCATGCCGGCGACGTGGAGCGTGGTGCGCTGCGTGTTCGGCGCGGCGACGGTGCCGGTGGACGGGGCGGACGGGTCGACGTCACTGGCCTGGGGCAGGGCGAAGCCGGCGGCGGGGGCGTCAGCTTCGTCGGCTTCCTCGGCTTCATAGCCGGCGTCGTGGACCGCGGCGATGAGGGCGTCGATCTCCGCCTCGGCCGTGTCATGCTCGACCACCGCCTGCTCCATCGCCAGGTTGACCGATGCCTCCCGCACACCCGGCACCTCGCGCAGCCGTTGCTCGATGCGTGCGACGCAAGAGGCGCAATGCATGCCGTGAATGTTCAGGGTTGAGCTGCGCATGTCAATGATTGTAGGGCACGCCGCGGAGCCCGCCCGACTTGCCCCCGCCGGCGATTGCGGGCATCGTCATCACCATGAACGACACCACCCCCCCACCGCTGACGCTCCACGGCTTCCAGCAGCACATCCGCGACCGCTACTACCCCACCGACGCCGCCCGCGGCACGCCCGGCACGTTCATGTGGCTGATCGAGGAGGTCGGCGAGCTGGCCACCGCCCTGCACAAAGCGGCCGGCGAAGGCGGCGCCACCTCCGGCGGTGAGAACCTCGAAGAGGAGTTCGCCGACGTGCTCGCCTGGCTCTGCACGCTGGCGAACATCAACGGCGTCGACCTCGAACAGGCCGTCCGCGCCAAGTACCTCCAGGGCCCGGGCCCGCAGGGACACAAGTGACCTGCGCTCACCTGCTGCGCGGCCCCGGCCGTTGCCTGGCCGCCGCACGCATGTTGCCTGCACGCCACATCCGCCTTCACCGCGCGGTCCGATGCAACCGGCGGCGGCGGCGTTGCCTCGTAAATGATGAAATTGCATGACCTTGAGGCGGCTTTAGAAAAAGATGAAAATTTTTGCCGCCTGGCCGGCTGCTTGTGGTATACATGGGCAACGTAAGCCGAGACGTCGCCGCGGAGGGAAGCGGAGAGAGGCGTCGCCGGATGGAGAGAGAACGCAAACAGGCAAACAGGGAAGAGGGGGAGGCACATCACCAATGGATGAACACCACTTTCAGACCAAGCTCGCCGAGTTGATGGGTGAGATTTCCACCCTGCCCAAGGCCGAGCGACAGAAGCTCGAGCAGCTCGCCACGCAGACCCGGCAACGCCACGAAAAGCTCCGCCAGACCGTCACCGGCCTCCAGGAAAGCCTCGACTACCTGCGCCTGTCGATCAAGTACCTCGTCTTCGACCTCGAAGCCACCCGGCGCGAGAACGGCTACCTGCGCAAAATGCTCGAAACCGAGCAGGCCCGACGCGACGACGAATGCGACGGCATCGACGGCCAGTTCGACGAGCCCGACCTCACTGACAACGACTGACCCGTTTCACACAACCACGAACGCCCCCGGCCTCCCCAGCGCCGGGTCGCGACTCCTTGTTCCGGCAGCGAACGGCCCGCCCGTTCGCTGCCGTTTTTTTTCACCACGGATGTACACACCCCGGTTCGGCCCAAGGCGGCGGCAGGAGAGACGGGGATGTGTTGCCGCCACGGCTTCAACGGTAGTCCAGGCGCGCCAGTGTCCAGCCGATGATGGCTTGCACACGCTGGCGCTCGACGTCGGTCAGCAGTTGCGTGTGGTCCTGCCCGCTCGCCATGATCTCGGTCTGCAAAGGCTTCGGCTGGCCGACCTGCAGGAAGTCGCACACCCGGGCAAGCACGGCTTGCGGGTCGTCCATGAGTTGCTCATAGCGCACTTCCAGATAGGCCGCGCCGGGACAGGCGGCTTCAAACGCCAACGCGTTTTCGACACAGCAGCGCCACTGGTAGGCGGCGGTTTCGATGGTTGAATGCGAGCGGGCGAGCGCGGGCAGACCTGGCACGGCCGGGCCCCACGGATGCGTGGCCCGGAAGCCGAAGGTGCGCAGGCCCGCCGCCAGATAGCGACCGGGTTCGTTCAACACGCGCCGCACCGACAGGCCGTGGCTCATCTTGTAGCGGAGCATGCGCAAGCCGGAGGTCCACCGCCCGGTGTCGCCCTGGCCGCGGTCGGTGGCCAGCTTGGTGATATTGCGCATGTTGCCTTCATACTTGCGGCGGACGGAGACGGCGACATCACGGCCGTCGCGGATGATGTGGATGAACCGGGCCGCGGGGAACAGCGTGTAGAGGAACGGCAGGCGCAGACTGTTGGCGGCCGTCTTGTCGATCACCAGCCCCGCCGAACCGGCGGGCGGGTCGCCGGGCGCGAACGCCTTGGTAAAGCGTCCGGCCATGGCGGGGGTGGCCAGCGCTTCGGGAATCATGTCGTGGCGCACCTGCGGGACCAGGCTGCGCCAGAAGTCGTTGATTTCCCCCACGCTGACGCCGCCGGTGGCTTCGCTGATCAGCGTCGAGAGCAGATGTGTGCCGGACCGGGCGGCTCCTGTGACAAACAACAAACGCTGATCGGTCGCCATGCGTCGCTTCCTCGTTCGCCCGGCATAGATGGAGCCTTGAGCCGTTCGCAATAAGCCTACAGCCAGAATGCCCCCTCCGTTCGGCTTATCGCTGGCTAATAGCTTAAAGCTAACTACTCAAAGCTCAATAATGCGAACGGCTCAAGGCTCAAGAAACTGGATTGACACGGTCGCGCCACGCTGTGGAAAAACCGGCCAGGCAGCAGATGTCAGATGACGTTGACGCAACATCATACCCCCGCCTTTCCCACGCACAAACGCGGTGGCGCGTCAGCCGGGGTTGATGAACCGGCCCCGGCCAAGCGCGTCCAGCTCAGCGATCGTCGCGTCGGCCAGGGCGGTGTCGAACAGGGTGATTTCGTCCAGGTCGCCGGTCAAGTGGTTGAGGCTCGCTTGCCGAACCCCGATTTCCAACGGCTCGGGGGCCGCGTACAAAGTGCCGGCATAGGTGGCGGTGTCGATCAGGTCGCCGTCGAGAATGGCGTCGACCGTATTGCCCTGACGCCGGAAGATGTAGTGATGCCACTGGTTGAGCGTGATGGACGTGGAGGGGATGACGACGACGTTGTTGGTCAAGGTGGCGCCATCCGTGCTCAAACGCAAGGCGACGCCGCCCATCGCTTCCCAGAGAATCGCCTGCCAACTGGCCTGACTGTTGACGACGTTCAGCACGCCGACAATCGCCTGAACCCCCGCGAGGCTCGGCAGCCGCGCCCAGAAAGCGAGGGTGAAGTCGTCGAATCCCGAGAGCGTGGGGTGGGTGGGCACTTCGATACGAGCCTGGCTGAGCGAGACCCCCGGATCGGCATCGCGGAACAGGGTGCCCTCGGTGGCCGTCACCGTGCCACTGAGAATGGCGCCGTCATGGCCGTGGCCGCTGGTGTCCGGCAGCAGCGCAGCGCCGTCGCGCGACCGCCAGTATGCAACGGGGCCGAGCGCGGAGATGCGTGCGGCATAGCCGGGCCGGGTCACGGGCCCTTGCGCGAGTTCGGTGAAGGCGGCCGGTTCGAAATCAACGTGTTTGCGCATGGCGAAGGCTCCTTGAAGCAGTGGATGGATCAATCCGTGTGCTGACGCCTACCCATGGATGTGACGACGCAGAAGCGCGCACCGGCGCGTCGCCGGGGCGGTTGAAGGCGGTTTTCGCTGGAGAACCGCTCGCCCTGATCGAGCGGGCGAGTTGTCATGGATGTGCGCATCAATCCGGTTGCCACACCGATGTCGAACACCGTCGCTTGTTCGTTGACAGCCTGCAGGCGGAAGTGGGAACCATTCAAAGTGGGGCGGGCGAGATCATGGCGTGTCAAGCCGTCGACGGCGCCGGGCCAGCAAGGTGAGCCCGCCGAGGCCCAGCAGGGTCAGTGATGCCGGCTCGGGAATGGGCTCGCCCGCGGCCAGGGCGGCGACTTCGTCGGCGGTGAGGGCACGGCCCCAAAAACCGACTTCGTCAAGCAGGCCCTCGAAAAAGCGGCCGCCATCACCGGGCCAGCCGCCGATGAGCACCGAGCCCTGGTTGAGCGTTTCGACGTTGTAGTTGCGGTTGGATTCGGTGGTGAGCAGTTCCTCCTGGCCGTCCACGTAAAGGCGGGCGTTGGCGAGGGTGGCGTCGTCACCGTCGGGATCGAACACGAAGGCGACGTGGTGCCATTCGCCGTCGCTGAGGTCGGTGCTGCCGACGAGGGCGTCGCCCTGGATCTCGGTGCGCAAGGCCCAGACGTCCGAGCCGCTTTGCGTTTCGTCGAGCCGGAAGATCAGCTTGCCGGCGATGATGCCGCTCTGGCCGTTGCCGACGATGACCTGGTCGCCCTTGTGATCGGTCTTGATCCAGGCGGTGAGGGTGCGTGCGGCGTCGCCGGTGGCGCCCGCCCAGGCGGGGCTGTCGATCTGGATGTACTGGTTGTTGCTGCTGTCGCCGGCGTTGGCGCGGAGGTCGAGCGACCGGGTGGAGCGGTGGGCGATGGCGTCGGGCACGTCCGTGGCGAAGCTGAGCGGTTCGCCGTTGCCCCGGATCACGCCCGAGGCGTTGGGTTCGCCGGTGTCGCTGGTCACGCGGATGCCGGCGGTGGTGGCGCCGTTGTCGTTGTCGAAGTCGTAATAGAGTTGGCCGATGGGGGCGACGTTGCCGTCGAGATCGGTATACCGCGACTGGAAGACGCCGTCGCGATCGAGGTACTGCGTCTGGCCGGTGGACTTGTCGATGACCATGGTGCCGATGGTTTGGAAGCCGGCGTCGTGCTGTTCCTGGGTGAGCTTGACCTGGCGTTGGGTGTAGTCGTCGACGCCGTAGGGATCGAGCGACTTGTCGCGCGGGCGTTCGATGGTGGTCAGCAGTTGCTTGATTTCCAGTTCGAGGCGGTCGTCGTGGACGGTGACCTTGAGGTAGTTGAAATCCGAGACGTTGGATGGTTGCGAGCCGGTGATGACCTGGAGGACCTGGTCCTGCTCCTGTATGGAGACATCGTGCACTTCGCCGGCGAGGTAGAGATCGGCGGCGTGCTCGGCCATGGCCTCCCAGAACCCGGTCTGCGCCCCGCCGGGCAACGACAGGCCGCTGCTGGAGCGCTGCAGCCAGCCGGGCAGGACGGGGGCATGCCCCATCACCACGCGATGGTCGGTGTCGCTGTCGGCCAGCGTCTGCTCGAACCAGTTGAGCTGCTCGCCGGTGACGCCGATCCGCATGTCGCCGTCACTGTCGGTCTCGAACATGTCCACGCCCACCAGCGTCAGGTTCTTGTGGTTGAGCGAGAACGCCCGCCGCTCGTAGCCCACGGGCCCGTTGTCCGGCATCTGGAGGTGTTGCTCGTACACCTCGCGGTAGACCGGGATCAGGTCCGAGTCATACGACTTGTTCCACGGGTTGTCGCCGAACTCGTGATCGCCCGGCACGGTGTAGACGTCCAGGCCCGCATCATCCCACCACTGCGTCCAGTCCGGGTAAAACCTGTTCGCCATAGTGCGGATGTGATTCTGCCGATCGGCCACGGTGACGTCGTCGAACCGGTCCAGCGACCACCGGCCCTGCACGAGATCGCCCGGGACGAGCACAAAGTCCGGGCTCTCTCCCGCGATCCGGTCGATCACGTAGGGCAAGGCGGCATACGTGCCATCATCGAACGTGCCGTCCAGCCCGTCGCCGAACCAGCCCGTCTGATCGCTGGCGACGTCGTTGTTCAGGAAATCCGGGATCGTCACGAACGACCACGGCTCCTCCGCCCTCGCCGGGTTCATCACACCGCCCAGGGCCAACGCCCCGGCCGCCGTAATGATCTGACATCGCCCTACGCCAATCGATCGCCCTGCCATGGTCACATCTCCACAATCGAGTAGCCGGAACGGGCGCCGGCATCGTCTCGTCGATGATCACCGTCTCGCCGGTGGCGCCCCCCTGCTGGATTTCGAAGCGCAGGCCGAAGTCACCCGCCTCGATCTCGTCGAGTCACACGGAGAAGCGTCGGCCGTTGCCGCCGCTGGCCCAGGAGACGATCTCGCCGTCGTGCGCACTCGAAGGCTTGATCCACGCGAAGACCGTGCGGGGGTCGTTGCCGGTGACCCCTGCCTAACCAGGTGAGTCGGAGACGACGTAGCCGCCGTCGCTGTACGCATCGCCCGTCAGACTGTCGCCGGTCAGTTGCAGCGCCTGCCCCGAGCCGGTGCGCGTGTCGTTGCTCAAGGCCACGAAGTCGCCGACGCTCGTGCCCGCGGCGCCGTCATCATGGTCAAACTGGGCGGAGCCGTGATGATCCTGCCCGGAACTGTCGGTGATGCCGCCGGCGTCGAGCGTGGTCTGCGTCACTTCGCCGTGGCGGGTGAGCGGCAGCAGTCGACCGGCCGCACGGACTGCTTTCGCGACCTGGCGCGCGCCCGCGGCTTCGACGTGCACGAACATTATGCCCCACGCCCATTGAACGTCACGGATCGTCATCAGTCGCTCCGCGACGCCTGGGCGCCCTGGCTTCGAGCGCTGCCCAAGCCGGTCGGCCTGTTCTGTCCACGGACGGTGGTGGCGCAGAACGTCGTCTTCGCCGCCCACCTCGAAGACATCGCCGTTCCCGAAGAAATCGCGGTGCTGGGAACGGGCGCGAATGATCTGGAATGTGAAATGGGCACGCCTCCGCTGTCGACGATCGACACCGGCTCCTACCGGCGCGGCACGGAAATGGCGCGGCTGCTGCACCGGATGATGCAGGGCGAACCCAGCCAGCGCCTGGCGGTCGCACCGCGGGGCGTCGTCACCCGGCGGTCCACGGATATGCTGGCGATCGACAACCCCGATCTCGCGGCCGCCCTCCGCTATATTCGCGATCACGCCTGCGACGGCACGCGGATCAACCGCCTGCTCGAACCGATTCCGATGTCCCGGCGGTCGATCGAAATGGGCATCAAGCGCATCTTCGGCCGAACGATCCGCGATGAAGTCGTGCGCATCAAAATCGAACGGGCCAAGGAGTTGCTGGTGTACAGTTCGATGATTCTGCCGGACATCGCCGAGCGCTGCGGCTTCGCCTACGCCTCCCACCTCAACCGCATGTTCAAGCAGCACGTCGGCATGACGCCCATCGCGTACCGCCGCCACCATTCCCATGAATAACGCGGCCACCCGCCAGGTGCCGGATGCCACTGGCGACTTGCCCACCAAAGCCCCGACGCTCGCTCAACGCATGGGTGAAAAACCGTCCGTGGTGCCCGCGGCACTAGGTTCTGTCTCACGGCCTTGCGAGCAGACTGAAGTAGCGCCGGATCAT
>JBBDPC010000085.1:0-4025 GCA_040876735.1 Phycisphaeraceae bacterium
GGGATCGGGGATCGGGGATCGGGGATCGGGGATCGGGGATCGGGATGATTTTATAAGCCGAGGGCTGAGTCCGCGAAGCCCCGGATCAGGGTGATCGATGAATCGGTGATCGATGATCGTGATCTGGAAATCGACCGCCGCTTCTGACATCACCGATCACACATCACACATTCCCCCCATCCCGCCTTGGGCCGGGTGCGGGTCATGCGGGGCCGTCGGCTTCGGTGTCCGTGGCGTCGTCGTCGTCGTCGGGGGATTCCGTGGCGGCGGGGTCGGACGCACCTTCGTCCGCGGCCTCGCGCTGGTGCTGAGCCCGGGCGTCGAGGGTCGCCAGCCGCTTTGACAGTCCCGGCCCCATTGCCGGGCCGATCAAGGCGCGCAGGCCGGTGGTCAGCCGGTCGAGCCGGTCCAGGTCGCCTGCGGCGATGCTGTGGTCGGCGGCCTCGAACAGCAGGTCCAACGGCGAATCGTTTTCGCTGAACAGAGCCGGCTCGTCGCCCGGCTCCGCATCCGCGGCCGCCCGGTTCGCCTCGTCCAGGATCGCCTGCGCCGTCTCAAAGGCGCGGTCGAACTGGTCGAGCCAGAGCGTCGCACGGATCACGCCCCGGTTCCACTGGTCCCGCTGGGCGGCGGACAGCTCCACCTCCAAGCGGGGGATCTGGTCGAAGTCAGCCAGGGCGGCCTCGGGCTCGCCCGCCGCGAGGCGCAGCCGACCGCGGGCCAGCAGCAGTGCCACGTGGTCCGCCTCGTCGCCATCATGTGCAACGGCCTCGGCCTGCTGCAGCGCGGCGGCGAGCATCTGCCGGCACAACGCCACCGGCGCATCCCGCTGCTCCAGCTCACGCACGGTGGTCAACACCAGGTCGCTGGGCACCCGGCCGGCCATCGCTTCCATCGCCCGCCGCCACTGCTCGGTCGCCTGGTCGCCCTCCGGCTGGAACCGGGCGAGCGTGCGGAACGTCGCGCTCGACTCCCCCCGCCGTGCCGCGGCCAGCAGCGCGATCGACTGGATCTGCGGATCGTCCAGCCGGTCGACCAACGGCCGCAACGACCGGTCGGACCCGGCCCACGCCTGCGCCGCCGCCTGCCTCACCGCCACGTCGGCCGCGTCGAGCCAGCCTTCCATGCGCTGCCAGTCGCTCTCGCCGCCGAGCTTGCCCAGCAACCGCACGACGCTCGGCTGCGGCGGCGCGTTTCCGATCGCCAGGTCGGCCCGCACCTGCCGCAGCGCCCGCATGCCCTGCTGGTAGGTCAGCCGGTCGGCGTCCACGGCCGCGCCGATCGCCTGCGCCGCCTCGTCGCGCAGGGCCGGGTCGGCCAGCAGTTCCAACGACCGCTCCACCGCCTCGATCCGCGGCAGACGGGACATCAGCAGCAGACTCGCCCGCAACACCGCTTCGGTCTGCTCCTCGCCCCCGGCCAGACGTTGCGCCACCCGCTCCGCCGCCGGCGCGTCGGCCAGGTCGCGCAACAGCAGTGTCACCCGCTGGCGGACGGCCGGCGAAGGGTCGTCCAGCCGGGCCCGCAACGTGGTGCGCAGCGCTTCGTCGAAGGGCTGATCGTCCACCAGCCGCTGCACCGCCAGGTCCAGCCCGAGTTGCCGGACCACGACCAGCGGGTCTTCGAGCAACCGCATGAGCTGGATCGGCCGTTCTTCCGCGTTGACCGTGCGATAGAGCGAGCGGTGCGCTTCGACCAGCCGTGACTCAAGCTGCTGCTGCTGCTGCTGGGCCTGCTGGCGCTGGCGGGCGAAGTTGTCGAGCAGGTGCTGCTGCCAGGCGTGGGGCGGGAGGTGGCGGACCTGCTCCCACCAGGTTTGCCACGCATCGCGATCCTGGCCAAGGTCGTCGCGGCCGGCGAGGCTCGCCAGGGCGGTGAAGGCGGCGGTGCGGACGGCCTCGGGCTGAGCGGCGGCGGTGAGGGCGAGCAGCGCCTCGGCGGCGGCGGGGGTGCGCTGGTGCGCCAGCGCCTGAGCCGCCTGCATCCGCGCGGCGGGCGCGGCGTCGGCGTCACGGGCTTGCGCGGCCAGTTGCGCGACCTGTTCGTCACTGGCCATGCGGATCAGCATGGCCGAGTAGTCGTGGGGGGCCGGGGCGATCGGGTCCACCTCCACGTCCGCCCCCGGACCCGGCTCACCCTGCGCCTGCACGGCCGCGGGCACGAGCAGGCACGCCGACATCACCCCCGCCTGGACCAGCCGGGGCATGGCATGCCGCCAATGCCACCAGATCGAATTAGGGCCTTTCCCTTGCAAATCCAATGCCTCAACTACTTTTCCCGGGGCCTATCATAACGTGACTGCATCGCAAAGCCTGTCCCGACTTGTACTTTGTCGGCTCAACAGGCCTCCGCGGTGCAGGAACCGCACGCAGGGTCCGTTCCCGGGTGACATCCTGATTTCCCCGCGCTACCCGCCCAGAGGACCCCCGCCATGAACGAGTGGTCGGAGGCTGAGCGCCATGCCCAGCGCGCTCAGCAATTCTACGAAACCGGACAATGGGACAAGGCGCTCGACGAACTTCGCCAGGCGCTGACCTTTAACCCCTTCCAGAGTGAGTGGCATTATGGCTTGGGACTGACCCTTGACGCCCTGCGGCGCTACGACGAAGCCGTGCGAGCTTTCGAGCAGGCGCTGGAACTGCGCGGGGAAGACATTGAAACCCTGCTGCACCTCGGCCTCGACCTCGTCCGTTGCGGCAAGGCGCGGCAGGCGATCAATGTGCTCGAACGCGCCCAGAGCATCGACCGCAACCTCGAAGCCACCTACTGCCACCGCATCCACGCCTACAGCCAGCTTGGCGAACATGACAACGCCGAGCTGATGTTCTACCTCGCCCGCCAGATGGTCGACGAGTGCCCGACCTGCTACGACGGGCTGGCGCACAGCCTCGCCCAGCGCAAGCAGTACGAGCGTGCCATCTGGTGCTGGCAGCAGGCCCTGCGCCTCGACCCGACGTATCCGGACGTGCATGCGAACCTGGCGCTGGCGCACTGGCGGCTCGGCCGACTGGAGCGGGCCCGGCAGGACTTCATCCGCCAGCTTCGGCAGCAGCCCGCGGACGTGCGCAGTTTGCTGGAGCTGGGCAACCTGCTGGTGGAGATGGGCCGGGAGGCCGAGGCGGACGAGAAGTTTCGGCGGGCGCTGGACATCGACCCCACGCAGGGCGACGCCCACTACTACCTCGGCGAGCTGTCGCTGCTCACCGGCCACCTCGACGCGGCGGAGGCCCGCTTCATCCAGGCCCGCCGGCTGATGCCCGACCGCCCCGGCGTGCAGCTCGGGCTCGCGCGGGTCGCCCGGCAGCGCGGCCGGCTGGAGGAGGCCCGCGTCTTCGCCCGCGCCGAGATCCAGCGGGCCGGGCAGAGCCCCGAGCAGGTGCTGGAACTGGCGCGGCAACTGATCGAGCTGGAGTTGCCGGAGACGGCGGTCGACCTGCTCACGCATGCGCTCGCCGGCCGGGCGGACATGACCTTCGAGTCGCCCGGCCAGCTCGGCGCGGCCTGGCTGCTGCGCGGCGCGGCCGAGTACCAGCGTCAGCGCGTCCGCGACGGCATGCACTGTTGCCGACGGGCCCTGCGCTACGCGCCGGACAACCTGCCCGCGATGCACCGCCTGATTGCATCTCACATCGACGCGGGCGAAACCCGCCGGGCCCGCGCCTGGCTCCGCCGGGCCTACCGCCATGCCCCGACCGACGCCACCACCCGGCAGTTGCATCTCCGCCTGCTCTGGCGCCGCCTGGCGAAAGCGTGGGGCGGGTCACGGCGATCGCGGGGAAGTTGAAACCACGGATGCACGCGGATCGGAACGACGCCAAGGCGCCAAGCGGAGACAGGATCAACCACGAAGGACACGAAGGCACGAAGAGCACGAAGAAGAAAAAGCATGAAGAACGTGTTGAGATAAGAATCGCCTGCTGCCCAATAGCCCCACGCGGAAGCGTGGGGCTATTGGGTTTACATTCTCTTCTTGGACCTTCCGGGTTTCGTGTGGGTGAGTGGTCGCTGAAAGGCGGGGCTCTGCC
>JBBDPC010000086.1:0-21730 GCA_040876735.1 Phycisphaeraceae bacterium
CCGCGCTTCCGGCGCTGCGGACGAAGAGCGCGGTGCAAGCACCGCGGCTAAATGGGCGCTGCGCTTACGTCCGCACAAGGTGCAGCAGCCCCGCGGTCAGCGGCAGGAACAGCACCACCGGCAGCCAGGCGCTCGCCACCGGGTTCAGCGTGCCGCCGCCGGCCTGGATGAGCAGCAGCCCCGTGCCCCACGCCCCGAGGCAGACGCCCGCTGCGAGCATGGCCTGTTTGAGCATGTTGACCTGTCCCAAGCGGAGAAAGATCGCCAGCCCCATCACCAGCACCAGCACGTTGACCACCAGCATGCTGAACCGGCCCCAGATGATCCGCGAAATGTGCGCCCGCTGGTGGGCCTCCACCGCCGGGTTGTGCTGCATCCGCTGCAACGCCGCGATCGACAGCAGTTGCGGGTACGTCGTCGCCCGACGGGCCATCAGCACGGTGGGCGACAGTTCCGTGGTCAGGTAGGGCACCGGCTCGGGATCGGGCGCGGAGGCGAGCGCCATGTTCGCCTGCTCGTCGTGCGGTGAGATGGCGATGCCTTCGGGCACCAGCCGCCACCGGCCGGGGGCTCCGGGGTTTCCGGGGGCGCTCTCTTCCCAATAGGCCGCCTCGGTGGTGATGCGACGCTCGGCCAGACCGGCGGCGTTGCGCTCGATGACTGTGAGGTTGGTCAGCCGGTTCTCCGCGGCGTCGAAGTCGGCGGCGGTGAACAATCGGCCGGCGCCGTCGCGGGCGAAGCGGACGGGGAACGAGTCGACCAGCTCATCCTCCAGTTGCGACTTGCTGCGCACCAGCTTCGCCGCCATGTCGGGGATGATCAGTTCCTGGATCGGCAGGCTCAGCGCGTTGAGCGCGATGCCCACGAGCAGGATCGGCGCCGCCACGCGGTAGAGACTGACGCCGCTGGCGACCATGGCGGTCATCTCGCGCGTCCGCTGGAACGTGGCGATGGTGAACCCCATCGCCCCGACCACGATCAACCCCGAGAGGAAGACGTAGACCATCACCAGCATCGGCACGTAGTAGTCGAGCAGGACCATGATGGTCGCCAGGAACTGCCCGCCATACCGGTCCGCATGCGCCGCCCCGGCCTCCATGAAGTAGTCGAGCCCGACGATCAGGTCGACCACCACGAACAGCGTCATCAGCACCGCCAGCAGGATGCCGAAGTTGACGAGGAATTCGCGGATGATGTGACGGTCGAGGGTTTTCATGGGGGGTTGGGGATTGGGGGTTGGGGATCGGAATGATCATAAGCCGAGGGCTGAGTCCGCGAAGCCCCGGATCAGGGCGAAGAGATTTCTAATTTATGATGTCTGATTTCTGATGTGGGAGCGCAGATCGACACATCTGCAATCAGCAATCATAAATCTCTTCTCACTGATCCCGCTCTTCGTCGCTGCGCTCCTCAGAGGCGGGCGTTTTTTTCACACAACTCGAAACTCAAAACTCGAAACCCGAAACTAATTCCGCGCCAGCCGGCAGTAGACCCATCCGATCATCACGGCCAGCAGCACGTTGCCGCTCCAGAGCAGGGCCAGGCCGACGTAGAGCGGGAAGCGGTCTGCGGTGGCGACGTTTTCCCCCGCGTAAATCAGCAGGATCGTCACGATCGCCAGCAGGAAACTCCAGAAGTAGACCACCAGCGTCATCTGCCCCTTCAGATGAATGCTCAGCACCGCGCCCAGCAGCGTCAGCATCATGCACGCCACCGCCGACGCGGCGCGGTCATGCACCAGGGCGGTGATTTCATGGCCGAGTTCCATCACCTCCTTCTGGAGCCGGTCGGTCGCGTCGCGCACGCTCGGCGCGTCGCGGTACGCCTCCGCCAGTTCCAGCAGCGGCGCAAGCTTGATCTGTCGGGGGTTCTCCACCAGCACCGGCTCGGGCCAGAGCAACCGCGGCAGCGTCATCTCGCTGCGCTCCGTCGCCCGGCCGTTGAGCCGAACGTCGAACACCTTCACGGTCGACAGCTCCGCGCGGAGGTTCGGGTCCTGGTCCGGCGAAAACTGCTCGACGCTCAGCGACGCCTGCTGCGCTTCATACCGGCGGGTCGGCCGCCACCGGTTTTCACGGTCGTAGTCCGGCGCGAACTCGACGATCACCGGGTCGTCTCCCTCGGCTAAGAGCATGATCCGGCTGCCCGTGCGGTGCACTTGCGGCGCACGCAAGGCGAAGTGGCCGCCGAAGCCCGTCGCCGCGAGCACCACGGTCTGCCCGGTGGCGTCGCTTTCCAGATCGCCTTGCACGAGTTGGCGCAAATGCTCGGCCGAGAGCTCGCCGATCAGGTGGTCCCGCCAGGCGCGGACGTCGTCGTACCGCTCGGGCTCTTGGCCGATGGCGCGAAGCTGCGGCAGGGAGAAGAGCTTGACCTTGTCGTCGAAGGGGTTGGGCAGTTCCAGCGGGCCGAGATTGACCGAGGCGTCTTCGCCGAGGGTGCCGCGCGAGGGGTCGTAATAGCGCGTTTCCCGCAAGGCGATGGTGATCCAGCTACGCTCCGTGTCGCGGAAGTGCAGGATGTTGGCCCGCTCGGCGGTGACGTCCATGCGCATTCGGCTGGCGGCGTCGAGCTGCGCCACGGCGACGCCTTGCAGTTCGATCAGCCGGGAGGGCTGGAGCGTGGCGTCGGGCAGGTGCGGGGGCGGGCTTTCGGCGGCGTGGTCGGCGTAGACCACCATGTCGCCCAGCCGGTCGAAGGACTTGCCGGCATTGAGGTCGTTGACCAGGAGGGTGATGATGTCCTGCTCGATGGTCTGCCGGGCCTGGGTGTAGAAGTAGGGGATGACGTAGTTGGCCATGAAAAAGAGGCTGGTGGTCAGCGCCAGCCCGAGGATGGCCGGGGGCAGGAGGATCGAGCGGTAGCTGAGGCCGCTGGCGGAGCAGGCGAGGATTTCGTTGTCGCCGGCCATGCGGATGAACACGAGCGTGCTGGCGAAGGCGGCGGCGAAGGGGAGGGCGAAGACGAGCATGGTCGGCGCGGAGAAGAAGATGAACCGCGCCAGCGACGCCGGCCCCAGCAGCCCCTCGGACAGCGGCTTGATCGCGCCGGCGAAGCTGATGACCGTCACCAGCACGATGGTAGTGAGCACCAGCAGCTTCAGCAGCTCGATCAGGATGTAACGGTAGAGCGTCCAGGGCATGGTCGGCGCACAGTGTATCTAGTTTAGTACTCCGGCAGAGGCGGGTGGGTTTGGCGATTGGGCGGACGCCTACGGATTGAATCCGTGGGCTTCGGGGAGGGGAGGGAGCTATTCGTCGTCGCCGTCGTCCTGATCGGGCTTGGGCTGGCGGTAGAGGTCGAGGTAGAACTCGAGCATTTCCTTGTTCTGCACGTTGCGGGTGCGGGTGTGCTGGAAGCCGACGTGGTCGAACAGGTCGACGGCGGTGTCGCGGCTGAAGCGGGTGTCGAGCACGACCTTGAGAAACCCGTGGTGCCGGCAATGGTTCAGGGCGATCTTGAGCAGGGCGACGGCGATGTCGGTCTGCTGGTACTCCGGATGCACGCGGAGGCGGCGGATTTCGGCGGTGTTCTTGTCGTCGCTGCCGACGCCGATCATGCCCAGGACCTGGCCCTCGGCCTCGGCGACCCAGAAGTGGTGGCGGTCGTCGTCGAAGTAGGCGTCATGGATGTTTTCGATGTCGGCGCCGGTGTCGTTGGAGGCGAGTTGGCCGGCGAGCAGGCCGTGCGTGTACAGCCAGGCGACGGCCCTCTGGTCGCGCGCCTCAAACGATCGGACGTTGAGCCCTTCGACAATCTCCATGGGGCTTTGACTCGACATGAATCTGACCTGCCTCGGCTGTATGCGCGCCATGATGGACGCTCACACATCTTATCACCGCTCATCGACCGGGAAAAACGTCACGTCGTCGCGGGCGGTGTCCAGCACCGCCACGGTGTACCGCCGGGCCCGGAACAGGGCGCCGGGGTTGAGCACGCGGGTGGGCCCCTGGCGCTGGTCGAGCGTGCGGTGCGTGTGGCCGTGGCAGAGGTAGCGCACCTGCTCGGCCAGGGCCTGCGTGAGCACGTCCGGCTCGTGGCCGTGGCAGAACACCAGCGTCCCTTCCTCCAACGGCAGCCGGCCGACGGGGTGGTCCACCTGCACGCCCAGGTCCCGGGCGTACCGGGCCAGGCCCGCCAAGTCCCAGTCGGTGTTGCCGAACACCAAGTGGGCCTCGACCGGTCGGCCGCCGGCGTCCGTCGCGTCGACCGCCAGGGCGTCGATCACCTCGACCGTGCCGACGTCGCCGAGGTGCAGCAGCACGTCGACGTCGTGCGACAACAGCACGTCCACGGCCCGTCGGGTGGTGGACGATCGGCCGTGCGAGTCGGAAAGCAACCCGATTTTCGGCAACGCAATACTCCCCCGCTCAAGATCAGAATGCAGGGCCAGTGCCAAGTGTAGAGAGAACCGGGGGATAATCAACCGGGGCGGGGGAGGATGACGGGGAAGATGACAAGGTGACAAGGTGAGGGGGTGAAGATCGCGCATCTGAAACTTCCCTCCCCCCGGGAGGGGCTGGGGGAGGGTGCCTCCGGATGCCCTGTGTCGATGGCGCGGACGCAGATTCAGGGCGGCCGGTGATTCCCTCCCCCGACCCCTCCAAAAGGGAGGGGAGTTCAGAAGCGCCCTCTTCACCCTGTCACCCCCTCACCTTGTCACTCCCCGCACGTCCGCTATCCTTTGGTGTTTCGCCTCGCGGACTGCTCCACAGGACCTGGACCCGGCATGCGTGACGTACTGGCAGAGATTGTCGCTCACAAGCGGACGGAGGTGGCGCGGGCGCAGCAGCGTGTGCCGTTGGAGCAGGTGCAGCGTGAGGCGGAGCAGAGCCCGTCGCCGCGCAATTTCTTCGCGGCGGTCACCCGGCCCAAGGGCGAGTTGCGGGTCATCGCCGAGGTGAAAAAAGCCAGCCCCTCCGCCGGCGTGATTCGGGAGGATTTCGACCCGGTCGCCATCGCCCGCGCCTACCACGAGGCCGGGGCCGCGGCGATCAGTTGCCTCACGGATGAAAAATACTTCCAGGGATCGCTGGAATATATCGCCCAGATCAAGGCGGCGGTGCCGTTGCCCGTGCTGCGGAAAGACTTCATCATCGACCCGTACCAGGTCTACGAGGCCCGGGCGGCCGGGGCGGACGCGATCCTGCTCATCGCCGAGTGTCTGGGCGAAGCCGAGCTGCTGGACCTGCTGATCCTGGCCCACACGCTGAAGCTGACGACGCTGATCGAGGTGCACGAGGTCGAGCAACTGCTCAAGATTCGGCCGCACGTCGGCTTCCCCCACCCCTCCTACACGCTGCTGGGGATCAACAACCGCGATCTGAAGACGATGACCACCGACCTGGGCAACACCTTCCGCCTCATGGGCATGGTGGAAGAGGGCGACATCGACATCCTCGTCAGCGAATCGGGCATCCGGACCCATGCCGACGTGCAGCGGCTGGCCGAGGCGGGCATCCACCGCATTCTCGTCGGCGAACACCTGATGCGCCAGCCCGACATCGGCGCCGCCCTGCGCGAACTGATCGAAGGTTAGGCGGACTTGAAAGCCGGGGTTCGTCCACGCGGCCGAGCCCACTTCAGCGGGCCGGCGTCCCAAGCCCCTTGAAAGTGCCCCTTGCAATCGCACGCTGGGTGTGCCACAATATTCGGCTCGACCTCAAAGCCCGGAAACCGGAAAGGACCCCCATGGCGATCCGTATTAAATCGCGCGGCAACGAGTCGGTGGAGCAGATGCTTCGCCGGTTCAAGAAGCTGTGCGAAAAAGAAGGCTTGACCAAAGACATCAAGAAGCGTGCGTTCTACGAGAAGCCCTCGGAACGCAAGCAGCGCGCCTTGCGCAAAGCGGTGAAGCGCCGTCAGCAGACCGTCCTCGGCGGCCCGCCGCCGCGCCGCGGCCGCGCCTGAGGCAATGGCAGGCTGGCTTGGCTTCTCCAAGCCGGCTCCCTCCCCGCAACATCACGGATTCGCCGATCGGCCGCTCTCATGCAGGGCGGCCTTTGGCATGCGCCGCACGCGGCCGTGAGGCCCGGCGATGGAGCCGTGCACGAGGGCATGGTCACATCGCGCCATTGTTTCACGTTGACTTAAGGCTGGGGAGGCGGAGTATGGGCGAGCCTGCCGCGGTGAGGCGGGCGCGTGGCCCCGGCCGTCACCCCTCCTGGGGCTGGGCGGTTGTTGGTGTTGACGGCGTCGCGGGCTGGCCGCCGGCGGGCACCTGCACGCGTTGACGGCACTGCCGGCAGCGAACCACCTTCCCCCGTGCCGCCGCCGGGACGGAGAGAATCGACCGGCACTTGAGATTCGGACAGATCATTCGCAGTGTGGAACTCATCACTCATTCCCCTTGCTTGTTGTCGTGGCTTGAACAGGGGAATGATCGGACGGTCAGGCCATCCGCTTGACCGAAGCCGCCGCCGCTCGGCCGAAAAGCATCCAACCTCACTCGCACAACCGGCATAAACGAACGAAGCCCACGGATGCTCATCCGTGGGCTTCGCGAGTCATTCATTGGATGACGCCGGTCGGCGCGTGGGCTTACTCGTTGCGGCCCTGGTAGCCCGACGCTGAATCGGCGGCTTCTTCTTCGCCGCCGGCTTCCTCGGTCTCTTCCGCCTCGCCCGCCTCGGCCGCCAGCTCTTCCACCGGCTTGTCGGAGACGACCCAGAGCTTGACCTCGGTCTTCAGTTCCTTGTCCACCACCACCGGGATGGCGTACGAGTCCAGGCGCTTGATCTGCTGGCCGATGCGAATCCAGCGGTCTTCGACGGCAAAGCCCGCCTCGCGCAGCGCTTCGGCGATGTCATGCTGCGACACGCCGCCGAACAGCACGCCCTGCTCGTTGGCCGAGCGCTCGAGGGTCAGTTCGTAGCCATCCAGCTTGCCGATCAGTTCTTCCTGCGATTTGCGGATCGCCTTCATTTCCGCCTCGACCTCGGCGCGCCGCTCGGCCAGGCGCTCGATGGAGCCGGGCGTAGGGGTGGTGGCGAGGGCGCGGGGCAGCAGGAAGTTGCGGGCATAGCCGGGCCGGACCTTCACGACGTCGCCGACGATGCCGAGGTTGTCCACGTTGTCCAGGAGAAGCAGTTCGATCTGTTTCATGTTGTCCTTCGCTTTCGCGATTGTTGAAGTTAGGCGCCCGCCCGCGTGTCGGCGTCGACCCGCGGCGCTGCACCAGCATGGGGAAGGAAGCTCACTGGCGATCGGCGACCGCCAGCATATTAGAACGGAATGTCGTCCGGCTCGACCGGCTGGTGGGGCGAGCCGCCCTGGCCCTGCTGTGGCGGAGCCTGCTGCCGGGGGGCTGAGCCGCCGCCACCGCCGCGGTTCTGCTGGTAGCCGCCGCCCTGGTCGCCGCCGCCTCCACCGCCGCCGCCGTCACCCCGGCTGTCGATGAATTCGAAGCTCTCGACGACGACCTTCATCTTCGAGCGGTTGTTGCCCTCTTTGTCCTGCCACTGGTCGAGCTTGAGCCGGCCTTCGACGTAGAGCGGCCGGCCTTTCTTGAGGTACTGGTTGATGACCTCGGCGGTGCGGCCGAAGGCTTCGCAGTCGACGAAGGTCGTCTCCTCCTGCGGTTCGCCTTCCTTGTTCCGCCACCGGCGGTTCACCGCGAGCCCGATGTTCACCACCGGCATGTTGCTCGGCAGGAAACGCATCTCGGGATCCCGCGTGAGGTTCCCCATCAGCATGACCTTGTTCAGGTTCGGCATGGCTGGGCTCCGGGAGTGGGCGACGCAGGCGCATCAAGGCGACAATGCATCGGTCATCAGAATCAGTCTCGCTCGTCGGCGCCGGCGGCGGCCCGTTCGCGATCGGGTTCGCCTTCGCCGCCTTCTTCACGCAGGGCGGCTTCGTCGCTGGTCACCTGGATGCCGTCGATGGCGTTCTGGATCTCGACTTCGCCCAGGTGCTCGCCCCGGGTCACCATCACGCGGAGCACCTCGTCGGAGAGGTTGCAGTCGCGCTCGATGCGCGTGATCTGCTTGCCGTCGACGCGGAACAGGCCCAGCACGTACAGGCCACGCTTCTGGCCGCGGATGGGATAGGCGAGCTTCCGCTCATCCCACTTGTTCAGGGCGACGATCTCGGCGCCGGCGCGTTCGAGGATCTCACGCACCTTGTCCAGGCTGCCCTGAAGCTCGAGCCCGGCACGCGGGTCGATCAGGAACATCGCTTCGTACAGATTGGTCTTGGTCTCGGCCATGGGGTATACGTCTCCTTTGCTGCCCGGTGGCCCCGGTCGACGAGCCGGGACGCCGGTCCTGGACGGTCGGACAATCCGACTCCGGCCGGGCGGCATGCGTAGCCCAGCATGATACCGCCAAAACAGACCCCCGGCAAACCCTGGTGCACGGCAAGTCAACGGTCCGAGGATCGTCCAGAACTGTGGCGTTTTGCCTTTCGTCAGTGGGGCGGGCTTTGGCGTCCGCTCGGCAAAAGCAAAGTACAACACCGCCGGGTTTTTGTTGCCAATGGTGGAAGGGGGGAGTATATCTAGTGGGGCGCAGACCTTTCGCACACCGCGCTTCGGCCGGCGGAGACAGTTGAATCGCTTTCGCAGTGGGGGACGTTTCCCACGGGACGCAGGAGAGGGGATGCAATCGTGATGCGGGTATATCTATTTGTCGCAGCAGCTCTTGCGCTGTCCGGCATGTCCGGGGCGGCGCAGGCCGTGGTGATCGACGCCGGCGACGGCAGTGGGAACACCACGGTGGACGTGCCCACGACCGGTAACCCGAACGACATTGCCCGGGAGCAGGCTTTCGCGGATGTGTTCGGCCACGTCGGGGCGCTCTACGACAGCAGCAACAACTCCAGCAGTGCCGTCTACCTCGGTGACGGCTGGGTGATCAGCGCCTTCCACAATGTGGACGCGAATTTCGGCGCCGGCGGCGTCGGGCAGGTCACGTTGGGCGGGACGACGTACGATCCCTTTGCCGGCAGCCTGCACCGTCTGCACAAGCCGGGTGACGAATCAACCCTGACCGACCTGGCGCTGTTCCGCATTCAGGGCGATCCGGGGCTGGCGCCGCTGACGATCAGCTCCGCCACGCGCACCAACAACGAAGAAGTACGGATGGCCGGCAACGGCCGGGACCGGCAGTCCGGGAAGACGTACTGGGTTGTGACGGAGGAGCCGGTCGACCCCGGCGAGCCGGAAGGCGAAACGGAACCGGTCTGGACCGAAACCAACAACCAGAACGAGGCCGATCACAGCGGCTACAAAACGACCGGCAGCCAGGCCCTGCGGTGGGGCGAGAATGCCATCAGCGGGCTGAACCAGTCGGTTTCCGGCGACAACAGCTCGACGACGATGGCGTTCCTGACCACCTTCAACGACTCCAATACGTTCGACTACGAAGCCCAGGCGGTGCGGCATGACTCCGGCGGCGGCACGTTCGCCTGGACCGGCAGCGAGTGGGAACTGGCGGGCATCATGTTCTCGGTGGGGGGCTTTGAAAACCAGCCCAACCCGGCGACGACGGCGATATTCGGCAACGTGACCGCCCATGGGGACCTTTCCGTCTACGCCGAGCAGATCAACGGCCACATCCCCGAGCCGGCCACGCTGGCGCTGCTGGGCGCCGGTACGCTGCTGCTGGTCGGTCGACGACGCGCCGGCCGCGGCGCGTGAGGCGCGGTCGTGGCCATGTTTGCGTTGTGCATTTCTGACTTGGGGGCGGGCTACACCGCCGCCTTCGCTTCGTGATCGACGATGAGCTGGTACGCCTGCTCCGCATCGGGGGCGCTCTTGAGGGCGCTGCGGAAGGCGTCGTCGGTGAGCATTCGGCTGATCTTGGCCAGGGCCTGGATGTGCGGCCCGGTCTGGTCCTGTGGCGAGACGAGCAGGAGGATCAGGTCGACCGGCTTGCCGTCGATGGCCTTGAACTCCAGCGGCTCGGCGGTGCGGCCGATGGCCATGCAGAGCTGGTCCACGCCGGCGCTTTTGCCGTGGGGGATGGCGATGCCGTGCCCGATGCCGGTGGTGCGGGTGGTTTCGCGCTGCCAGACCGCCTGCTTCAACTGCTCGGCATCGTCGATGCCGGTCACGCTGGCGAGCAGGTCGACGAGCGCGTAGATCGCCTCCTGCTTGTCGCCGGCCACCAGCGGCACTTTCACACACTCAGGCTGGAGAATGTCGGTCAGTCGCATCGGTCAGGCCACCCGGTTCGGCGGAGCGTCAGGCTCGCAAGTGGGAGACAGTCAAGAACATGGCAGAATACCCCTCCCCGCCCGCCGATGCAACGCCGGCGGAAGGCGGGTTGCGTTTCGGGATTCGGGGTTCGGGAAAAACGTCCGCCCCTGAGGAGGAAATTCAAATGACAAATGACAAGTGACAAGTGACAATCCTGATCCGGGGCTTCGCGGACTCAGCCCTCGGCTTATAAAATCTTCACGATCCCCGATCCCCGAACCTCCCCATGCTCACCTTCTACGGCTACGACCGCTGCTCCACCTGCCGCAACGCAAAGAAGTGGCTCGACGCGCACGGCCACCGCTACCGCTTCGTCGACATCACCCGCCAGCCGCCGCCCAAACCCCTGCTCCAACGCATCGCCCACAGCGACGCCTACAGCCTCCGCTCCCTCTTCAACACCGCCGGCCAACGCTACCGCGAACTGGACCTGAAAACCCGCCTGCCCCATATGAGCGAATCAGACGCCCTCGATCTGCTTGCGACCTACGGCAAACTGGTCAAACGTCCGCTCGTGGTGGAGGGGGATGCTTCCGGGGGTTCCGGGGGGGCCGGGGCTTCCGGGGGTTCCGGGGGCGAGCGTTTCACCGTCGGCTTCAAGCCCGAGGTGTACGAACAGGTGTGGGGCCGGCCATGAGTGGCTGGGACGCGCGGCAGGTAAATCAGTGGCGGCACTCGCCATCTCCTTAGAGCCGTTCTAAAATCCAAGGTTGAAATCGTACCGGCTTTACCCTATTTTCTGAGGGCTCGGAAACGTACTGCGTAAGGATGCCACCGCGTGGCCCGATTTGGACTCAGTCGCAAGACCGAGTATGCCCTGCTTGCCCTGACGCGATTGGCGCAGCAGCGGGAGGCGGGGGCGGCTCCGGGGGTGACGCCGGGGGCTCTGGGGGTTCCGGGGGCGGCTCCGGGGGCTCCGGGGGTGTTGAGTGCCCGGGACTTGGCCGAGTCGGAAGCGGTGCCGTTGCCGGTGCTTAGCGGGTTGCTCAAGCAGTTGCAGCGAGCCGGGCTGGTGGCTTCGCGACGGGGCGTGCGAGGCGGGTATCACCTGTCGACGGCCCCTGACAAGGTGCATCTGGCGGCGGTGATCCGAGCGGTGGAGGCAGGCGAGCCCGTACGGCTGACCCGGTGTTGCGGAGTCGACGGCCAGGCCGATGAGGCGGAGGGGGACGCAAGTTGCCGGATCGCCTGCACCTGCCCGATTCGCCATGCGATTCAGGCCCTCGACCGGCGGCTGAGCGGGTTCCTGGAGCAGTTGACGCTCGCGGACCTGATGGCAGAGAACAATTGACGGGTTGCATTGTCCGCAACGGCCGCCGGAGCGAACAACCCGACGCTCGAAACCAGACACGAAAAACCTCGCGAAGCGAGATCATAAAAGCATGACCACCACCGAAACCATCGAATCGCTCGCCAAACGCGAGTACAAGTACGGCTTCGTCACCGACATCGAGCAGGACTCCGCTCCGCCCGGGCTGAGCGAAGACATCGTCCGCTTTATCTCGGCGAAGAAAGACGAGCCCGACTGGCTGCTCGAATGGCGCCTCAAGGCCTACCGGCATTGGCGCAAGATGGAAGAGCCGAACTGGCCCTTCCTGCCCTATGGCTACGGCCCGATCGACTACGAAAGCCTCATCTACTATTCCGCGCCCAAGAAGAAGGGTGACGGCCCCAAGAGCCTCGACGAAGTCGACCCCAAGCTGCTGGAGACGTACGCCAAGCTCGGCATCCCGCTTGAAGAGCAGAAGGTGCTCGCCGGTGTCACGGAAGGCACGCCCGCCGTGGCGGTCGATGCCGTGTTCGACTCCGTCTCCGTCGCCACCACGTTTCAGAAGTCGCTGGAAGAGAAGGGCGTGATCTTCTGCCCGATCTCCGAAGCGGTGCACAAGCACCCGGAACTGGTGCGGAAGTACCTCGGCTCGGTCGTGCCCTACAGCGACAACTACTTCGCGACGCTCAACAGCGCGGTGTTCAGCGACGGCAGTTTCGTCTACATCCCCGAGGGCGTCCGCTGTCCGATGGAGTTGTCCACCTACTTCCGCATCAACGCCCAGAACACCGGGCAGTTTGAGCGGACGCTGATCGTGGCCGAGGAAGGCAGCTATGTGAGCTACCTTGAGGGCTGCACCGCGCCGCAGCGCGACGAGAACCAGTTGCACGCGGCCGTGGTCGAACTGGTCGCCGCCAAGGATGCGCGCATCAAGTATTCGACCATCCAGAACTGGTACCCCGGCGACGAGAACGGCAAGGGCGGTATCTACAACTTCGTCACCAAGCGCGGCGCCTGCCGCGGCGACAACGCCCACATCAGTTGGACGCAGGTCGAGACCGGCTCGGCGATCACGTGGAAATACCCCAGCGTCATCCTCCAGGGCGACAACACCGTGGGCGAGTTCTACTCCGTCGCGCTGACCAACGGCAAGCAGCAGGCGGACACCGGCACGAAAATGACCCACATCGGCAAGAACACCAAGAGCACGATCATCAGCAAAGGCATCTCCGCCGGCCGGGGGCACAACACCTACCGTGGCCTGGTGAAGGTGCTCAAGGGGGCCCACAACGCCCGCAGCTTTACGCAATGCGACTCAATGCTCATCGGCGACAAGTGCGGCGCTCACACGTTCCCCTACATCGACGTGAAGAATCCCAGCGCCAACGTCGAGCATGAAGCGACGACGAGCAAGATCGGCGAAGACCAGATGTTCTACTGCCAGCAGCGGGGGATGGGCGAGGAAGAGGCGGTCTCGCTGATCGTCAACGGTTTCTGCAAGGAAGTATTCCGCGAGCTCCCGATGGAGTTCGCCGTCGAGGCTGGCAAGCTGTTGAGCGTCAGCCTGGAGGGCAGCGTCGGGTGACGTGCGGACGAGGCACACCGCGACCCTTACCGGGGCCGCGGCGCAGAGCGAGGGTTCACCTGCCGAAGGTCTCCAACCCCCTCGCTCGGCCTCTCCCCCTGCGGCGGGGGAGAGGAGTTTCCCACCAAGGACGGTGGGGGGACAGTAGAAGAAGATGCTGTTGGACTTGTCGACGCAAACGCTCGTCGACGTCCACTGAAAACGGATAAACCCACACGAATCACCCGCAACCAGGTAGACCCCCAACCATGCCCGAACCGCTCCTCGAAATCAAGAACCTCCACGCCAGCATCGACGATCAGCCGATCCTCAAGGGCCTGGACCTCACCATCAACCCCGGCGAGATGCACTCGATCATGGGGCCCAACGGCTCGGGCAAGAGCACGCTCGCCCAGGTGCTCGCCGGCCACGAAGCGTTCGACGTCACCGAAGGCGAAATCCGCTTTCAGGGCGAAGACCTGCTGGCACTGGAGGCCGACGAACGTGCCCGCGCCGGCGTCTTCCTCGCCTTCCAGTACCCGGTCGAGATCCCCGGCGTGAGCACCATGCAGTTCCTCAAGGCCGCCCTCAATGCTCACCGCAAGCAGCGCGGTCAAGAAGAAATCGGCGCGGTCGAGTTCCTCCAACTGGTCAAGAAAAAGGCCAGGCTCGTCGAGTTGAACCAGGAACTGCTCAAGCGCCCGGTCAACGAAGGCTTCTCCGGCGGCGAGAAGAAGCGGCACGAAATCTTCCAGCTTGCCCTGCTCGAACCGGCGCTGGCGATCCTCGACGAAACCGACTCGGGGCTGGACATCGACGCGCTGCGCATTGTGGCCGAGGGCGTGAATGAGTTGCGCGACGCCGGCCGATCGTTCCTGGTCATCACGCACTACCAGCGGCTGCTGAACTACATCGTGCCCGACGTGGTGCATGTGCTCGTGGATGGCCGTATCGTCAAGACCGGCGGCCGGGAGTTGGCGCTGGAACTGGAGAAGTCCGGCTACGCCAGCCTCGGTGTCACCGAAGAGCAGCCCGCCGCCGCCCGCTGAACCATTCCGGCTCCCCTCCCTCCGGAAGGGGCTGGGGGAGGGCGTCACCTGCCCCCTTTGCCTTAAACATGCGAACGTACCGTGCAAGCATCCGTTGACACCCTCCCCCACCCCCTCCCAAGGGGAGGGGAGTAAGACAAGAAACCATGCCCACCACCACCGCCCCCGACCAGTCGCTCGCTCGCTTCGAGTCGCTCGCCAAGCCGCGCCTCGACGCCGGTCCCGCGTGGCTGCGCACCCTCCGTGAGCAGGCCCTCGCCCGCTTCACCGACCTCGGCCTGCCCACCCGCAAGGACGAGGAGTGGCGCTACACCGACCCGGCCCGCCTGACGCAGACCCAGTTCACCCTCGACACCGGTGACGTGAAGGTCACGCGCGAGCAGGTGGCCCGCTTCGCCATCCCCGGCCTCGACGCGCACACGCTCGTGTTCGTCAACGGCCGTTATGTCCCGGACCTCAGCGACCTCGGCAGTCTGCCCGCCGGCGTGACTGTGCTGCCGCTGACCGAAGCGTTCGACAAGCATCGTGACCGCATCGAACCGCACCTGGCCGAGGAAGGCGAGCCTTCGTCCAAGGCGTTCACCGCCCTCAATGCCGCAATGTTCGACGACGGTATTTTCGTTCACGTTGCCAAAGACACCACGCTCGACAAGCCCGTGGTCCTGCTGAACGTCACCACCGCGGCCGAGCCCGCTTCAGCGGGCCGGTCCCCCGTCATGACCAACCCGCGCACTCTCTTCCTCGGCGACGCCAACGCTCAGGCCACCATCATCGAGCACTACGTCGCCCTCGACGACAGCGTCTACTTCACCAACGCCGTCACCCACGTCGAGGCCGGCCCCGGGGCGCACCTGAGCCACTACCTCATCGAAGAGGAAAGCCCCAACGCCTACCAGCTTTCCACGCTGCTCACCGAGCAGGCCCGCGACAGCAACGTCGACTCGCACACCGTCCTCTTCGGCGGCGCGCTGGTCCGCAACAACTGCAACCCCCGGCTCAACGGCGAAGGCGGCGACTGCCTGGTCAACGGCCTCTACATGGGCGTCGACCAGCAGCACATGGACAACCACATGCGCGTCGAGCACAACGCCCCGCACTGCGACAGCCGGCAGTTCTACAAGGGCGTGCTCAACGACCGCTCGCACGCCGTGTTCAGCGGCCGCATCCGCGTCGCCAACGCTGCGCAGAAGACCGACGCCAAGCAGACCAACGCCAACCTCCTGCTCTCCGGCGACGCCGAGGCGACCACCAAGCCGCAGCTTGAAATCTACGCCGACGACGTCAAGTGCACCCACGGCGCGACCATCGGTCAGATCCAGGACGAGGCCGTCTTCTACCTCATGGCCCGCGGTGTCGACCGCACCAGCGCCCACGCGATGCTGGTCTACGCTTTCGCCGCCGAGAGCCTGGAGCGCATGAAGCTCGAACCCGTCCGCCAGATGCTGGGCAAGATGATCCTCCGCCGCCTTCCGCAAGGCGAGATGCTCGAGAACCTGTTGGATTACTGAAACACCTGAGGCAGTGCGGCTTAAGCCGCCCGGCCCGCCTAGAATTGGAATATCCGATGCCCGAGCCCACGCCCAAGCCTTCATCGTTGAGCATCGGCCACACCGAGCGTGCCGCGCAGGACACCACCGATCCCCGCGCCCGACGGGAAGCTGAAATGGCGGAACAAGCGAAAAAACGCGACGAAGCGGCGTCCAACACTTCCGGGGGTGATTCCGGGGGAGGTGAGAAGTCGCTGGAAGAGCGCATCACCGCGGTGCTCAAGCAGATCTACGATCCCGAGATCCCCGTCAGCATCTACGACCTGGGCCTGATCTACGGCATCGACATCGACGAGGCGAACAACGTCACCGTCACCATGACGCTCACCACCCCGGCCTGCCCGGTGGCGCAGGACCTGCCCGAACAGGTGCGCGGGGCCGTGGGCCGGGTGCGTGATGTGAACGAAGCGCATGTCGAACTGACCTTCGACCCGCCGTGGACGCAGGACAACCTTTCCGACGAGGCGAAGCTGGAACTTGGGTTGATGTGATCCGGATTTTGGAAAGACATTCAACATGCGAAGCCCACGGCGTGACGCCGTGGGCTTCTGTCGTTACTGCCGCGTCGATTTCAACCATTTGGTGAACTGCGGCTTGGCGAACGTGTTGACCACGTCTTGCGGCGTGGCGCCGGCGCGGCGGGCGGTGAGGATGCCGTAGATGAGTTGGTCGAGGTCGGCCGGGCCGTGCGCGTCGGTGTTGATCGACAGTTTCACGCCATGCTCGAGCGCGAGGCGGGCGTGCGTGTCGCGCAGGTCGAGGCGGTAGTGGTTGGCGTTGATCTCCATGGCGATGCCACGTTTCGCGGCGGCTTCGACGACGGCCTTCATGTCCGGGTGGAGCCCTTCGCGCCGGCCGACCAGCCGACCGGTGGCGTGGCCGAGGATGGAGACGTAGCGGTTTTCAATCGCGCGGATCAGCCGTTTGGTCGCCTTCGCCGGCTCCTGCGACAGAGACGCGTGCGGCGAGGCGACGACGATGTCCAGTTCGCGCAGCAGGCTGTCGGGGTAGTCGAGTTTGCCGTCGACGAGGATGTCCACCTCCGAGCCGGCGAGCACGGTGATGGTGTCCTTCATCTCTTTGGCGACGGCGCGGACGTCTTCGATGTGCTGTTCGAGCCGGTCGGCGTTCAGGCCGTTCGCCTGGACCTGGCCTTTGGAGTGGTCGGTGATGGCGACGGTGTGGAAGCCGCGGTCGGCGGCGGCGGCGGCGAGTTCGCGGATCGACCAGTGCCCGTCGCTGGCGGTGGTGTGGGCGTGCAACTCGGCCTTGATGTCGTCGAGCGCGACCAGTTCGGGCAGCGAGCCCTTTTCCGCCTGCTGGATTTCGTTGCGGTCCTGGCGCAGTTCGGGGGGGATGTAGGCGAGGCCGAGGGCTTTGTAGACTTCGGTTTCGGTTTTGCCTGCGACGCGTTTGTCGGAATCTTCCTTGAACAGGCCGTACTCGTTGAGTTTGAGCTTGCGGCTGATGGCGCGTTCGCGGAGCTTGACGTTGTGGTCTTTGGAGCCGGTGAAGTAGAGCAGGGCGGCGCCGTAGGCGTCAGGCTCAACGATGCGCAGGTCGACCTGGATGATGCGGCCGCCGCCGGTGCGGGCGCGGATGCTGGTTTTGGTTTCGCCTTTGAGGATGACTTCCTCGACGACTTCGAGTTTGACGAACGCGTCGCTGATGGCGGAGGCCTGCTTGGGGTCGGCGGCGACGAGCAGGTCCAGATCGCCGACGGTTTCCTGTCCGCGCCGTAGTGAGCCGGCGTAGTCGGCCTGCTTGACTTGCTTGAGATCGCGAAGCTGGTTGACGAACCAGCGGGCGAGCGGCATGGCTTCGCCGATGCGGGTGCGCTGGCCGGCGGTCTCGGCGTAGGCGAGGTTTTTCTTGATGTTGTCCAGAGTTTTTTTGCCCATGCGGGGCAGGTCTTCGAGTTCGCCGGTGTCGAGTTTTTGTTTGAGCGTGGCGATGTCGGTGACGCCGGCCTGCTGCCAGAGCGTGGCGGCGGTCTTGGGGCCGAGGCTGGGAATGTCCAGCAGCTTGATGACGCCCGGCGGCACTTGCGCGACGAGTTTTTCGTGCTCGGCGATCTTGCCGGTGTCGAGGTATTCGCGGATGCGGTCGGCGGTGCCGGCGCCGATGCCGTCGATCTTGCTCAGCTTGTCCGGTTCGATGGTGGCGACGTCCTCGGTGAGTTCGTCGAGCACGCGGGCGGCCTTTTGAAAGGCGATGACGCGGAAGCGGTTGCCGGCGAGCAGTTCGACGACGTCGGCCATTTCCTGGAAGAGCGCGGCGAGCTGGCGGTTGTTGGCAGGCATGGTGAAAGCTTACGGGACCGGGGCGGGGGATGCGAGCGCATATGGGGGTGGGCAGAGCGACTTAAGTCGCTCTGCCTCCGTGGTAGGATGGGAGGATGAAGATTACACAGCTCAATCATGTGGCGGTGCATGTCGTGAACCTGGCGGCGAGTGAGCGGTTTTACGGCGAAGTGCTGGGGCTGGCGCAGATGGACCGGCCGGCGTTCAACTTTGCCGGGGCGTGGTTCCGCATCGGTGTGGATCAGGAGCTGCATCTGATCGCCCGGCAGCCGAAGGATGACGAGCCTTACACGATTCCCACCGAGCGGCATTTCGCGCTGATGGTGGACGATGCAGACGCGGCGGCGGCCCGGCTACGCGAGCGGGGCGTGGACTTTCGCGGACCGAACCTGCGGCCGGACCGGGCGAAGCAGATTTTTCTGCGTGATCCGGACGGGCATGTGGTGGAGTTGTGCAGTGTGCCGGGGGCCGGGCCGGGCGACTGAAGTCGCATGGCCTCATGGTCGAGGCGCAATCGCTTATACTTGGCGGGCATGGCGCTGATTGCTGATGCACTGCCGGTGAAAGAGCAAGGTCTGCGACGGCCGCGGCTGTCGGCCGGGCGGGTGGGCGCGGTGCTGCTGGCGGTGATCGCGCTGCCGTGCTTTCTCACGCTGCCCTGGTCGGTGCAGTATTACGATCATCAACGGTTGACCGAAGCGCAGCAGAGCCAGCCGCCGACGCTGGGCGAGCCGATGGGCACGGACACGCACGGCCGGCCGTTGCTGTGGCGCTGTCTGCTGGGCGGGGCGATCAGTCTGGGCGTGGGGCTGAGTGCGGCGGTGCTGGCGATGGTGATCGGCACGGCCTGGGGCGGACTGGCGGGGTACGTCGGCGGGCGGGTGGATTCGGGGATGATGCGGGTGGTGGATGTGCTGTATGGGTTGCCGTACATCCTGCTGGTGGTGCTGGTGGACATGGCGTTGCAGCCGGTGCTGGTGGCGGGGGCACGGCTGGTGTTCGCGGCGGACATTGCGACGGGGCTCGGCCGGGTGCTGACGCTGATGCTGGCGATCGGAGCGGTGAGTTGGCTGACGATGGCGCGGGTGATCCGCGGGCAGGTGTTGAGCCTGCGGGGCCAGCCGTTCGTGGAAGCGGCGCGGGCGGTGGGGGTTGGCCCCATGCGGTTGATGGGGGTGCACTTGCTGCCGAACCTGATCGGTCCGATGATCGTCTATAGTACTTTGACCGTGCCGGCCGCGATTCTTCAGGAATCGTTCCTGAGTTTCCTGGGCATCGGCATTCAGGACCCGCTGCCGAGTTGGGGCAATCTTGCGTCGGACGGCCTGCGGGCACTGCACACGCTGGCGATGGGCAGCGCGAACGTGGAATGGTGGCTGCTGTTTTTCCCCTGCCTGTTATTGGGGCTGACGCTGATGGGGCTGAACTTCGTCGGCGACGCCCTGCGCGAACGCTTCGATCCCCGCAGCACCCGGCAACGGTAAGACGACGCACGCCGCAAACGACACGGCGACAGGCTGCCTGGCAAAGGTATTGGCGATATGGAAAACCGCTTCGGCTTCCGCGATTTCGTGTTCTGCGTCATGCTGGTGGCGTTCATCGTCACCGTCGTGCTCGCGATGCTGCAGATGCAGAACATCGAACGGCGACTGGTGAACATCGACGAGGCGCTGCGCAACCAGACGCGCGACCTGACCCGCATCGACGATCGTTTGCGCCGCGGCGTTCCGGCGGTGGAAGGCAACCCCCACTCGACCGGCGGCGCGGAGGGTGCGAATTACGAGCAGGGCGACGTCGACCCGTTCGAGAAGCTGCGGGCAGTCAAGCAGCGTGACGACTATGCACAGGGCGACCGGCTGATGCAGGTGTTCGCCCAGCCGCCGGACCGATTGACACCGATCATCTCCACCGACGCCTACTCGAGCATCATCCAGAGCTACGTGCTCGAAACGCTGGCCGACCGCGATCCGGACACGTTGGAGTGGACGCCGTTGATCGCCCGGGAGTGGGAGATCATCGACAACAGCGAGCAGTGGCAGGCGTATGTGGACGACCGGCTGGGTGAGCCGGTGACCGAGGAGCAGATTCGCGCCGAGCCGGAGTTCGCCGAACTGGAAGGCGACGAGGCCGCGCAGGCGGATTACATCGAGCGTCGGCTGGAAGAGGGGATGCGTCAGCAGGAGATCGTGCGTGGGGAGGACGTGCCGCCGGCGGTGACCGTTCGCTTCCGCATCCGCGAGGGCGTGCGTTTTTCCGATGGTGAGCCGTTGGACGCCGACGACGTGGTGTTCAGCTACAACTGGATCATGAACCCGGAGGTCGAGGCGATCCGTGCCCGGGTCTACATGGAGCAGGTGATGGCGGTGGAGAAGCTGGGCGAGCACGAGGTCGCGTTCCACTTCCGCGAGCCTTACTTCAAGGCGTTCGAGATCGCCGCGGGCATGGAGATTCTGCCCGAGCACTTTTACAGCGACTATTCACCGAGCGCGTTCAACCGCCACCCCGCGTTGCTGATGGGGTCCGGGCCTTACCGGTTGCCCAACCCGGTGGGCCGGCGGCCGCAGCCGGGCGTGCCGATCGAGATCGTGCGCAACGAGCGGTACTGGGGCGAACAGCCGGGCTTCGACCGGCTGGTGTGGCGGATCGTCGAGCAGGAGTCGTCGCGCGAGCAGGCGTTCCTCAACCGCGAGATCGACGCCTTCCCCGCGACGCCCGAGCAGTATGACCGGCTGCAGGCCAACGTCGAGGTGCGGGAGCGCTCGCAGAGCTTCGAGTACCTCTCGCCCGCCGCGGGTTACAGCTACATCGGCTGGAACCAGCAGCGCCAGGGCGAGGCCACCCCCTTCGCCGATGAGCGCGTGCGCCGGGCGATGACCATGCTGCTCGACCGCGAGCGCATCGCCGAGGAGATTTCGCTCGGCTACGCCCAGGTGGTCTCCGGCCCGTTCAGCCCGCTCGGCCAGCAGACGAACCCGCAGATCGAGCCCTGGCCCTACGACACCGCCGAGGCCCGCGAGTTGCTGCGTGAAGCGGGGTATGAAGATCGCAACGGCGACGGCGTGCTGGAAGGGCCCGACGGCAAGCCGTTCGCGTTCACACTCAACTACCCGGCCGGCAGCGAGTACACCGAGCAGATTTCGATGTTCGTCGGCGACAGCTACCGCCGCGCGGGCATCGACATCACCGTGCAGCCGTTGGAGTGGCAGGTGCTGCTGGAACGGCTGAAGAACACCCGCGACTTCGATGCCGTCACCCTCGGCTGGTCCGGCACACTGGAAAGCGACCCGTACCAGATTTTCCACTCCAGCATGATCCCGCCGCCGGGCGACAACGCCACCAGCTATGCGAACCCGGAGCTGGACCGCCTGATTGAAGACGCCCGCATGACGACTGACGAGGACGAACGCATGGCCATGTGGCACGAGGTGCACCGCATCCTCCACGAGGACCAGCCGTACACGTTCCTCCTCGCCCGCCAGTCGCTGCTGTTTTACGACGAGCGGATCCAGAACATCGAGCGCACGCAGATCGGCCTGACGCCGGCGACCGAGTGGTACGTGCCCGCGGAGATGCAGCGGCGGTGAAGCCATGTGCGATCTGTGATGTGGGATGTTCGATGTCAGACATCGAGCTTCAGTCACATCGCCCGTCGCACTTCGAACTTCGGACATTGAACCCCCATGCTCACCTACATCATCCGACGATTGCTGCTGATGATTCCGACGCTGTTCGGCATCACGCTGATCGTGTTCCTGGTGATGGCGATGGCGCCCGGGGGCATCGGCGGGATCATTCT
>JBBDPC010000087.1:0-3938 GCA_040876735.1 Phycisphaeraceae bacterium
CTTTTTTGTAAAGCGGTTTCAATTCAGATGTCGCGTTTAACCCCGCCGCCTACGGCAGGGCCGGGGCGCCCCCGCGTGGGCGCGGGGGTTAAACATTTCCTATGTACTTGGCGTGTCGAGCGGCGCGGTCGCACGCTGGCGGAGCATGTGGTCGGCCAGGACCAGGGCCATCATCGCTTCGCCCATCGGCACGAAACGCGGCAGCAGGCAGGGGTCGTGCCGGCCCTTGGTGGCGATGGTGGTCGGCTCACCCTGGCGGGTGACGGTGGGCTGTTCGCGCGGCAGGCTGCTGGTGGGCTTGATGGCGCAGCGCAGGACGATGGGCATGCCGGAGCTGATGCCGCCGAGCATGCCGCCGTGGCGGTTGGTCTGCGTGCGGATGCGGGGGGAAGCGGTCGGGCCCGCGGAAGCGGACTCCGCCGGGGGCGCGGGTTCGAAGATGTCGTTGTTGTCGCTGCCGCGCATGGTGGCGACGTCGAAGCCGGCGCCATACTCCACGCCCAGCACGGCGGGGAGGCTGAACATCGCCTTGCCCAGGTCGGCCTTGAGCTTGTCGAACACCGGCTCGCCCCAGCCGGCGGGCACACCGGTGGCGACCAGTTCCGACACGCCGCCGATCGAGTCGCGCTCGCCGCGCAGCCGCTCGATCAACTCGACCATCCGCTCGGCCAGCTTGGCGTCGGGGCAGCGGACGATGTTGGACTCGACCTGTTCGAGCGTGACGGCCGCGGGGTCGGGCACGTCGGCGGTGAGGTCGCCGACCTGCTTGACATAGCCGACGATGCGCACGCCGACGGTGGCGAGCAGCTTTTTCGCCACGGCCCCGGCGGCGACGCGGGCAGTGGTTTCGCGGGCGCTGCTTCGGCCGCCGCCGCGGTAATCCCGGAAGCCGTACTTCGCGTCGAAGGTGTAGTCGGCGTGGCCGGGGCGGTACTTGTCCTTGATGTCGGCGTAGTCGCGCGACCGCTGGTCGGCGTTGCGGATGAGGATGGCGATCGATGTGCCGGTGGTCCGGCCCTCGAAGACGCCGGCGAGAATCTCCGGCGTGTCCGGCTCGTTGCGCTGCGTGACGATCTTGCTTTGCCCCGGCCGCCGGCGGGCGAGGTCGGGCGTGAGGTCGTCGACCGACAGCGGCAGCCCGGCGGGCACGCCGTCGATGATGACGACGTTACCGGGGCCGTGGCTTTCACCAGCGGTGGTGATGCGGAAGAGTTGGCCGAAGGTGTTGCCGGGCATAGCCCGGGATTGTACCGCACGAAGCGGCAGGCGGCATATCAGCGAGTAGTGAGTACTTTCCTGGTGGGGCGGGCGTCTCGCCCGCCGTTCGGTCGAAGACCGAATACGTTGTTGGCCCTTCGGGCCAATGGCGGGCGAGACGCCCGCCCCACCAGGAAAGCAAAGTACACCACTGCCTGTCAGCGCGATTCGAGCCGGGCGCCGGCCTGCTGGTCCGCCTGCGCCACCGCCAGGTCCTGCGCCACCAGCCGGGTCTTGAGCAACAGCAGCGCCGCTTCCAGTTGCGGATCCAGACCGCGGGTGAGGATCTCGGCCGCGGTGGGCGGGGCTTCGTCACCCTCGCCAACCACTTCATCCTCACTGTGCAGCACGTCCACCTTCTGGCGGAACTCCAGCGATTCGCTCACCTGGCTGTCGGTCATCTCCACCGACAGGTCCGGCTCGATGCCCCACGCCTCCGCCTCGGGCTGGCGGTCGATGATCCGGCCCTGCGGAAGCTGGTAATACTGCGTCGTCAGCTTCAGCACGGCATTGCCCCGGTCCAGCGGGAACGGGTCCTGCACCGAGCCCTTGCCGAAGCTGCGCGTGCCCACGATCGTCGCACGCCCGTAGTCCTGCAACGCCCCGGCCACAATCTCCGACGCGCTGGCCGAGCCTTGGTTGATCAGCACCACCACCGGCATGCCTTCGCGGTAGGTCACGTGCCGCTTGGCTCGGCTTTCAAACGTCCGCTTGCCGTCAGCGTTCACCGTCGACACGATCGTGCCCTCGGCGATGAAGCGGTCGGCAATGTCGATCGCCGAGCTCAGCAGCCCGCCGGGGTTGAACCGCAGGTCCACGATCAGGCCGTTCAGCTCGCCCTGCTCTTCCATCTCGGCCACGGCCGCGTCGAGGTCGTCCACCGTCTGCGGGATGAACTGCGTCAGCCGCAGGTAGCCGATGCGGTTGTCGGGGTCGAGCAGGTAGTCCCACGAGCCGTCGGCCTGGTGCTGCCAGCCGCGGATCGACTCGATCACGATCTCCGCGCGCTTGAGGGGAATCTCCACCAGCTCCGCCTCGCCGCCACGCTCGATGCTCAGCGTCACTTCCGTGCCTTCGGGGCCGGTGATCTCACGCACCGCCCGGTCCAGGCCCCACGTCGACGTGTCCCGGCCGTCCACCTGGGCGATGATGTCCCCCGCCTTCACGCCCGCCCGCTGCGCCGGCGTGTTCGCCAGCGGACTGACCACCACCAGCCGACCGTCGCGACGCGAAAGCTGGATGCCCACGCCGAAGAACCGCCCTTGCAGGCTTCGGCTGAACGTCTCGGTCTCCTCCGGCCAAATGACCGCCGAAAACTCGTCCAGCGTCTGCGTCGCGCCTTCCGTCATCTCGTAAATCATCACCGAACGCGGCAGCTCCAGCGAACGGTCGTTGAGCACCATGATCCGGTCGATCATGCTGTCCACGTCCAGGAACGTCAGCTTCTTGCCCGGCTCCTTCAGGCTGGCGCTGAGCCGTTTGAGCTCGCCCCGCATGCGGTCACGCTTCGCCTCGTCGTTGAGCGAGGGAAACGTCTCGGCCAGGTCGTCCGTGTTGACCAGCACCAGCAGCGCTTCGATCGCCCCGGCCATCAGTGGGGCATAGCCCTGGCTGTTGACGTGCCGGCGCGACGCCTGGTGCACCGTCGCCCGCAGCATCGACATGTCCACGCCGTCCAGCCGGTCCTCCCAAGGCTCGGCCTCGATGGCGGGCACCTGGGCATCGAGTAGGTCGTCTTCACCGGCGGCATCATCCTCGTCGGCTGCGTCCTGCTCCGCTTCCTTCCGCCGTGCCTGGCGGGCTTCGTGCAACTCGCGCAGCCGTTCAGGGGCGTACACCTGCAACACGCGCACGTGCTTGCCGGCGGTCTTGAGCGGGTCGCGGTAGGTGTTGCGATCGTCGTAAAGCAGATCGAGCAGGCGGTAGACGGTCAGCGCCTGCACCCAGTCGCCCTGCTCCACCGCGTCGGTGGCGGACTGCTCGGCCTGCCGCACCAGCGCCTGCACGCTGTCGCGGGCGAGGTAGTCGTGGCCGTCCTCCGCCAGGCCGTGCGCTTCGATGGCGGCGACCAAGGCGTCTTCGACGTCGCCGTCGGCCAGTTCGTCGCGGGCCTGGGTGTGGGCCTCGTCAAACGCCGCCTGCCGTTCGGCAGTGCGGTCGACCTGGTGTTCGCGATGACGTTCGAGGTCGGCGATGAGGCTGGCGACGCGGGCGTTGTCGTCGCCGGCGAACTCGCCGTTCTGCAACTGCTCCAACAGCGTGTCGAACGCGCCGGTCTCCGCCAGCTCCGGCAGTGCACTGGCGTCGACGGCCGGGCCGTTGGCCCACGCCGATCGGGCCGGGGTCAGCGCTGTCGTAACAGCCATGACCAGAGCCAGGGTCAACACCAGCCGACTGCTGTGGGTCCGCAAAGTCTGTTGCATCATGGTTGGCTTCCGTAGATCTGCTTCCGTGGATCTCAAGACTGGTACACGGGGAAAGGCCCCCACGGCTCACGGGCACGACGAAACGTGCCGCCGGGCCGGTCAGACTTCCACCCCGCTCCACGCCGGCCAGGCCTCCTGCCGATCGCGGCATGGCTGTCAATATGGTAGGCCCAGCGGCGCAAAGAATGAAGTCTGCCCACAGGGCACTACGGCCGGGAAGGTTCTTCTGTTCGCGCCGGTCAGGGGCGGTGGCCG
>JBBDPC010000088.1:0-3936 GCA_040876735.1 Phycisphaeraceae bacterium
CGATCCCCGAACCCCGATCCCCGATCCCCGATCCCCAGCCCCCAATCCCCAATTTCCACCTCCTTGTCGCTTTTTTTTTTCAAGTCGCTATGCTATTTGTCGGAACGGCGCGCCGCGTCTCGCGTGCCGTTCATCACAGTCGGGCAGCGAGCCCGGCTACTTTTACACCCGTGACGCGCCGCAGGTTCCACTCGTGCGAATCAAGCAATTCGAGGCGAAGCTTCCGACGGTCACAGAGTCTGGAGTTTCGCGATGAAGATTTATGTAGGCAACATGTCGTTCAACACGACGCAGGAATCCCTTGAGGGCCTGTTCAGCAACTACGGCCAGGTCGACGAAGTCGCCGTGATCACCGACCGGGACACCGGCCGGCCCCGCGGGTTCGCCTTCGTGACCATGGCTGATGACAATGAAGCCCGTGAGGCCATCGAGGCCCTCAACGGCCAGGAGTTTGAAGGTCGCACCCTGACCGTCAACGAAGCCAAGCCCCGCGAAAACCGCGGTGGCGGCGGCGGCGGTGGTGGTGGCGGCGGTCGTCGTGGCGGTGGCTACGGCGGCGGCGGCGGTGGCGGCGGCGGTCGCTGGTAAGCCCCGCAATCAACTTTGGTTGATCCATGCAGCAACCCCGGCCCCACGGCCGGGGTTGTTTTTTTGATGCGCTGTCGCTTGCGGCGGAAACTGAGGCCGTGCGCCCAACAGCGGCACTGGATCCTCTATACTCCACGCCATGCAACGGTACAGCCAATGGACGGAAGCCGGCCTCGCCGGTCGGCCGATCGCTCGGGACGACGCGCTGGCGATCTTGCGCGGGGAGGTGGACGGGCAACCGGTCGCCTTGCTGCCCCTGCTGGAGGCGGCCGGGGCGGTGCGTCGGCATCACGTGGGCGCCACGGTGACGGTGCACATTCTGGACAACGTGCAGAACGGGGCGTGTCCGGAAGACTGCAACTATTGCGGGCAGTCGAAGATTTCCGAGTCGCCGATCAAGCCTTACAAGCTCAAGCCGGTCGACGCGATCGTGGCCGAGGCTCAGCAGGCCAAGGCGTCGGGGGCGTGGCGGTTCTGCATGGCGTTGTCGGGGCGCGGGCCGGACGATCGCGACATCGCCCACATGAGCGAAGCGATCCGCAAGGTCAGCGGCATGGGCCTGCGCACCTGCCTCAGTGCCGGGCTGATGGACGACGCCAAGGCGCAGGCGCTCAAGGCCGCCGGGCTCGACCGGCTGAACCACAACCTCAACACCTCCGAGCGTCATTACCCGGCCATCTGCTCGACGCACACCTACCAGGACCGGATGGACACGCTGGCCGCCGCGCGGCGGGCGGGGCTGGGCACGTGCAGCGGGCTGATCGCGGGCATGGGCGAGACGTATGAAGACCTGGTTGACGTGGCGTTCGCCTTGCGGTCGCTGGAAGCCGAGTCGATCCCGGTGAACTTTCTGCTGCCGATCGAGGGCAACCCGTTGCAGGCGTCGACCTGCGACGGCGTGCCGTTGACGCCGCAGACGGTGCTGCGGATTCTGTGCATGGTTCGGCTGGTGAATCCCACGGCCGAGGTGCGCGTCGCCGCCGGCCGGGAGCATCACCTGCGCTCGCTTCAGGCGTTCGCGCTCTGGCCGGCCAACTCGCTGTTCGTGGACGGCTACCTGCTCACCGAAGGCTCGGACGCGGCGGCGACGTTCCAGATGATCCGCGACGCCGGCTTCGAACTGGCGTTTGAGGGTGAACTGCCCGAATCGCTGAAGGAGTCGGGGCCGGCGGGCGTGGCGTCGCAATCGGCGAATGGTAGCGGCGCGTCAGCGACGTTGAACGACGGGTTGCCGCGCTTCAAGCCGGCGGTGACGGGCGGGCGGGGGAAGTCGTCGACGTTTGTGCCGATGGGGCAGGTGGGGGTTCCGGGGCGATAAGAATTGCTAATTGCTGATTGCTGATTTGTTCATTGTGAATTGTGAATTGCCCCCCCCCTCTCTTGGCATTTTCGCGGGAAAGGCACTTGAATGAGCACCTACGAAGCGATGGAACTGGGGCTGACGTTCGCCGTGGTGGGCATGCTCGTGGTGTTTGCGGTGTTGAGCGTGCTGGCGCTGGTGATTGCGGGGCTCAACCGCTGGTCCGACCGGCTGGACGCCCGCACGGCCGAGGCGCTGGACCCGCAAGTCGTGGTGGTGCTGGCGGCGGCGGCCACCACCGCGCTGGGCCGGCCGGTGCGGGTGCGTGACTTGAAGGTGCATGATCGATAGGCCAGGCAGGCAGGGACAAGCAGGCATGAAGCTCCGGATCACCGTACAGGGCGTGGCGTATGACGTGGATGTGCAAGTGCTCGACGCGGGCGACGCCGACGGCGGGGTGCCGACACCCACCGCGCCGCCGGTGACCGCCGACATCGCGGGAGCCAGCGCAGCCCCGGCCGCCGCGGCACAGGACGTCACCGCGCCGCTCGCCGGGGCCGTGGCGGCAATCCCGGTGAGCGTGGGCGATGTCGTTGCGGCCGGCGACACGGTGGCCGTGCTCGAAGCGATGAAGATGGAGTCCAACATCGACGCCCCCGGCCCGGGCACGGTGAAAGAGATCCGCGTCAAGGTCGGCGACAACGTCACGCAAGGCCAGGTCCTCGTGCGACTGGGGTGACCGGTTTCGACGGGATAACAGGATGGGCGGGATGAACGGGATGAAGAAACGTAGACGATGAAAAAGAACCTGAATCCCGATCCCGTCGATCCCGAAAATCCTGTTATCCCGTCAAAAAGCAATGTTAATCCGCTACCGGCTTTCTCCTCTGGCGACGCGCCTTCCGGCAGATATTGATGGAAATCCTCGACTTCATCCGCGGCTACCTCGCTGACTCCGCCTTCGGCCAGTTCCACTGGTCCAGCGGCGTGATGATTCTCATCGGCCTCACGTTCATCGCGCTGGCGATCCGCAAGGGGTTCGAGCCGTTGCTGCTCGTGCCCATCGGCTTCGGCATCCTGCTGGGCAACATCCCCTACGACGCGAGCAAGCTGCCGCTGGGCGTCTACGACGGCCCGGTCTCCCAAGCCAGCCTCGACCACTACCAGTTCCAGATCGCCGCCGTCACGCTCCGCCACGGCGAACATGCCGGCGAACCTGTGCCGCTCGACGTGGCGTTGGACGAGCTGGGCCTGGGCGCCATCGACAGCCACACCGCGCTGATGGAACTGGTCTATGCCTCGCAGCGCGTGGAGCTTGCCGAGGTGCAGCCCGTGGCCCGGTCGAGCGAAGCGCAGCGGCTGGTCGAGACCGGGCAGGCGTTGATGGTCAACACCTACAGCACGCTCACCGCCCGCGGCACGGTCGAGCCGCCGGCCATCGTCCGCTACGGGCAGGGGCGTTACCTCTTTGCGGCCGGCGAGCATGCCGAGCCGGAACTGGCGAACGGGCGGTACCCGGAACTGTGGACGCTGCGCAAGCAGGACCCGTGGAACGCGAGCGTGCTCTGGTGGCTGTTCGCCGGCGTGGGGATCATGGGCATCTATCCGCCGCTGATCTTCCTGGGCATCGGCGCGCTGACCGACTTCGGCCCGATGCTCTCGAACCCGCGCACGCTGCTGCTGGGCGCGGCCGCGCAGTTCGGCATCTTCGGTGCACTGTTCGGCGCCCTGCTGCTGGGGTTCAACGCCAACCAGGCCGCCTCCATCGGCATCATCGGCGGCGCGGACGGGCCGACCGCCATCTTCACCGCCGCCCAGCTCGCCCCCGAACTGCTGGGGCCGGTGGCGCTGGCGGCCTATGCCTACATGGCTATGGTCCCCATCATCCAGCCGCCGATCATCCGCCTGCTCACCACGCGGCGCGAACGGCGGATCCGCATGGCGCAGACTCGCCCCGTCTCCCGCCGCGTCAAGATCATCTTCCCCATCGTCGGCTTCCTGCTCACCGCCGCCATCGCGCCCGGCGGCCTGCCGCTGCTGGGCATGCT
>JBBDPC010000089.1:0-21408 GCA_040876735.1 Phycisphaeraceae bacterium
CAATCCGCCGACCCCGGCCGCGCTTTTGGCGCGGTCGGGCCGGCGGTTTTTTTGTGAGGGAAGGCGGGCGAGACACCCGCCCCACTTCAAGGCTCGGCCAGTCGGCGGCGCATTGTGCGGTGGCGGGCGAAGGCGATCGCGGTGATGGCCAGCATGACCGGCAGCAGCATCTCCAGCCCTTCCTCACACGATTGCATCATCTCCAGCAGCAGCGACGGCAGCGTGACGCCGAACGAGTCGTCGAGGATGGCGGGCGTGCGGTCGAAGACTTTGCTGACAACGCCGACGACGAAAAAGACCAGGAACAGTTGCACCCACCCGGCCCGCAGCCAGCGGTGGGCGCGGGTGTGTCGAAGCACGGTCAACGCCGTCATGCCCAGGCAGAAGATGCCGACGACGGTGATCGCGGCGATGAGCAGTTGCTCGGCCAGCGGGGCGTGGCCATCGAGGTAGTAGCTGAGCTTCAGCACGCTTTCACCGTCGGTGAAGCGCTTGTGCCAGCTCGCTTCGCGGGCGGCGGCGAAGAGGCAGGTCACGGCGGCGGCGGCGACGTTGCGCGTGGCGGGTCGGAGGATGAAGAACAGGCCCGCCGCGAGCAGCACCCAGAGTGCGATGCTCGCCTGCTCGAACAGGCCCGCTTCCTCGGCATAGAGTTGTGCCCGCGTCTGCGGATCGGTGACGAGCCAGGGCAACACACTCAACAGTGCCCCCGCTGTGACCAGTCCGAGCAGGACGGTGCGTGTGGATGTCGCCAACGTGCGTCGCCTTATAAAGAGCCTTGAGCCATCCGCTATAAGCCAGGAGACCCGTCAGTTCGACCTGTCGCAGGCTAATCGCTGAAAGCTGATGGCTCAAGGCTCAATCGCCCCCCGCAGATTACCGGATCGCGTGCGTCAGGGCGAGGAGGGCGTAGGCGGTGACAAGGTTGGCATCGGACTCCATCCAGCGGTCGGCGTCGTTGGCCCACGAGCCGTCTTCGTGCTGGAGTTCGACGAGCTGGGCGACGAGATCGTTGGCCCAGTCACGGCTGTCGCCGTCGGCGGTGGTGATGGTGCTCGCGCCCCAGGCGTCCATGGCGCGGGCGAAGGTGTGGTAGTAGTAGTAGAGGCCCTGGTGCTTCATGTTTTCGGGCATGCCGGGGTTCTGCTGGAGCGTGTAGTTGTGGGCGATCCAGTCGCGGGCGGCGAGGACGCGGGGGTCGTCGCGGTCCAGCTCGGCGTAGAGGTAGCTTTTGAAGCCGGCGTAGGTGATCGAGCCGTAGGTGCGCAGGCCGGAGACGGGTCGGCCGGCCTTGCCTTCGTCGATCATGTCGGGGCTGGCCTTCGACTCGGGCACGCCGATGCTTTCCTTGTTGATGCTGGTGGAGTAGATGAAGCCGCCGTCGTTCTCGATCTTGTCGGCGAACATGTCGTTGCTTGCGTGGCCTTGCGTGCGGTTGACGAAGACCATGGCGCGCTGGATGACTTCGTCTTCGCAGTCGACGCCGGAGTCGATGAGGCCTTCGAGCGCGATCTGGACGTTGCTCATGTCCGGTCGGCCGCTGCCGCCGTAGCCGAAGCCGCCGTAGAAGGGGTGGTTCTCGTCGACGACGTTGCCGTCGGGGTCGGTGTCGCCGGTTGTCCACTGCAGGCCGCGGAGGAAGTCCTGGGCGTCGGCGATGGCCTGGGCGACGTCGGGGCGATGGTTGATTTTGGAGAGGGCGGTGAGGGCGATGGCGGTGTTGTAGTTGGGCAGGATGGTGTCGTAGATGCCGCCGTCTTCCTGCACGTGGCTGAGGATGAAGTCGATGGCCTTGCTCACCTGCGGGTCGTCGGCGCTGATGTCGGGGCGGTCGAGCATGGCGGCGACGATCATGGCGGTGACGGCCGGGCCGGCGGGGTCGGCGGACCAGCTTCCGTCGTCCTGCTGGGTGGTGCGGAGGAATTCGATGCCGCGCTCGATGGCGGCGTTGGCGTCGCGCCAGTGGTCGTCGTCGAGGGCCAGCGCGGGCGCGGCGGGGTGTGCGAGCAGGCTCAGCAGCAGCAGGGGCGCGATCCAGCGACCGGCGGCGAGCGGCGAAAAACGGGGCAAGCGGGTGCGCATGGCGTGTCCTTTTTATTCTGAGCAACGGGGCAAGGTTCTGTCCGTGCATACGGGCAAACTTGCCGGGCGGTTCGGTGCATTATACCGGCTGGGGCTGAGGCTGTAATGAAACGGGAACCGGATTAGACTTGGCGCTGAACGAGACGGGTTTGAACTTGAAGGAAGGGAGCCGCGATGGAAAAGCCAGCGACGCCGGATCATGCGATTCACGACCTGCTCGAGCGCCGGTGGAGTCCGCGGGCGTTTGATGCCCGGCCGGTGGAGAAGGAGAAGCTGTTGCGGTTGTTCGAGGCGGCGCGGTGGGCGGCGTCGTCGTTCAACGAGCAGCCGTGGCGGTTTATCGTGGGCACGAAGGATGAGCCGGCGCAGTATGAGAAGGTGCTCAGTTGCCTGGTGGAATTCAACCGCAACTGGGCGAAGGGGGCGCCGGTGGTGATGCTGACAGTGACGAAGACGGCGTTCAGCAAGAACGACAAGCCGAACCGGGTGCATCAGCATGACCTGGGGCTGGCGATGGGGAACCTGTCGGTGCAGGCGACGGCGGAGGGGCTGTTTCTGCACCAGATGGCGGGCATCGAGCAGGAGAAGGTGCGGGAGGTGTTCGGTGTGCCGGCGGGGTACGAGGCGCAGACGGCGTGCGCGATCGGGTATGCGGGGGACCCGTCGACGTTGCCGGAGGCGATGCGCAAGGATGAAACGGCGCCGCGCGAGCGGAAGCCGTTGCGGGCGTTTGTGTTTGATGGGACGTTTGGGGAGGCGGCGGCGTGGGTGGAGTGAGGGGGGAGGGGGGCCACGGCCGGGGGGCCGTGGGCTTTGGGGGGGCAGTGTTGGGCGTGGGTGGGTCAGGCGCGGGCTTTGGTGGCGGGGCGGGTGAGGGCGATGAGGTCGCAGGTGATGGTGGAGCGGCGGCGCCTGGGCAGGGGGGCGACGCGGTCGGCGTCGATGGTGCGGAAGACCCAGGCCAGCGCATCGCGGACCGTGGCGGGGGCGTCCTCGCCGACGAGGCGGAAGTAGTGCCACCGGCCGTCCTTGCGGCGTTGAACGAGGCCCGCCTGCCAGAGCAGGGTCATGTGGCGGGAGGCGGTGGAGGGTGCGACGTCGAGCAGGTCGACCAGTTCGCAGAGGCACAGTTCGCCGCCGCGCAGGCTGAGCAGCGCCTTGACGCGCGTCTCGTCGCTGAGGGCCTTGGTGATGTTGAGGAAGGTTTGCATGGGGGTGTGAATTCCGCGGCTTGCCGGGCGTCATGGGCGCGGCGGCGACTCGGTGTTGGTGACGGTGACGTCGATGCCGTCGTCGTCGATGGCCCAGCTTGTGAGGCGGATTTCCGTGCCGTCGGCGGCGTGGGCGGGCGTGAAGGTGACGCCTTCAAACACTTCCAGCGCCTGCTTGAAGGCCCTGGTCTGCTCGTCTTCGGGGATCTGGTCGCGGGCGAAGCGGACGACGGTTTCGGTGGGGACGGGGAACCGGCCGACGCGGACGGACTCGACGTGGACGTACAGGTCGCCGTCGTCGAGCATCTGCGCATTGATCACGGCACTGACGACCTGCTGAAACTGCTGGACGCGCACGTCGCCGGCCACGATGAGCTTGCCATCCTGCGACGTGAGGATCACCTCCCGGACAGGCAGGTCCAGGTCGACCTCCTGCTGCTGCATCCACCCTTCCAGCCGGCGGTCCAGCCAGGCGTTGATCTCGTCGAAGCTGAGGCTCAACGTGCGTTCACCGGGGGCCGGTTCCGCGGGCGTGGCGGCGGCGTAGTTGGTGGTCGGGTCGGCTTCGTGGGCATCGGTGAACCAGCGTGAAAACCGCTGGTCGACCGCGTCCGCCTGCTGGTCGCGCTCGGCGGGGGTGAGCTGCTCCACGCGGGCGCGGTGGGTGTCCCAGTAGTCGGGCGTGCTCGTCCACTGCCACCAGGCGAACACGACCCCGGCGACCACGACGACGACCAGGAGCACGATCACGCCCAGGCAGCCGAGCACGAGCGTCCCGCAGCCACAGCCACAGCCGCGACGGGATGGGGCGGGGGCGGGGGATGCCGGGGGGCCGGGGGCTCCGGGGGCTCCGGGGGTTTCGGGATTCGTCATGGGGGGCTCGCAAGGCTCAAGAGCTACGGGACATTCGCGACAGCGTGCACGGCGCGGCGTTGATCTTAACGCATGGCCCGTGCGGCGTCGCCGAGGCGCTGGTGGAGGATTTCGTGATCGCTGACCACGTCGAGCCGCTGCTCCAGTTCGGCCAGTCGTTCGGCCGGCGGAGCGTCGGCGGAGACCTGAGCCAGCGCGGCGTCGCCAAGTTGCTCGGCGGCGTCGAGGAACCAGTCGGCAGGCGTGGCGGCGGATGCCATGCGGGCGTCGCCACTGTCGCCGGCGGGCCCGGCGTCGCCGGCGAGCCACTGGTCCCGCCAGCTGCGCGGCGGGGCGGGGACGTCAGTTCGCACCGCCGGCCCCCGGAACGACTGCACCGCCCACGTGTCGCCCGCTCCGTCGGTATCTGTCGTGTCGGCATAGAGCACTTCGACGTGCCGGCGGGCTTGCCGGGCGGCGTCATCGAGGGCGCGGGCATGGTCGGCAGTGTGCGGCGGCGTGACGACGATGCACGCACCGGCCTGGCGCGCGTTCAGCCAGTCGTCGGGGCTGCCTTCAAGCCCGCCGGTGCCAAGGCGGATGACGCCCTCGGCCGCGATCATCCGCCGCTGCCGCCGCGCTTCCTGCAACGGCAGCAGGATGCGGGCGTAGTAGGCCCACGCCGCCTGCTGCCGCGCCTTGGTCAGCGCTTCGAGGCAGAGCGCTTCGCAGGTGAGATAATCCATCCGCACCAGCGCCTGGCTGGCCCGTTCCATCAGTTGGTCGAGTTGTTCATCCACGCGGGGATTGTATCGGGATTTGGTGGTGTGGTGATTGGGTGAAGTGAAGACATGCCGATCAGTCGCTGCCACGATGCGCCCGGCCCTCGCTTGCGCACTTCACCAAATCACCAAATCACCACATCACCAAATCCCCCTCACCCCAACACCCATAACATCACCGGCAGCGGCAGGACGAGGAACGCCAGCGTGTTGACCAGCCACAGCCGGCTGGCCCAGCGCGGGTCGAGGTGGAAGAGGTTGGCGATGATCACCGTCTGGATGGCGGTGGGCACGAACGCTTCGACCAGCATCACGGAGCGCATCAGCGGCGGCGGCGACCAGGGCGTCAGCGTCGCCAGGGCGAGCAGGCCCAGCGTCACCAGCGGGATGATGGCGAACTTGAGCACCGCCAGTGCCACATGCTGCCGCACACCCCGCCACGGCCCGCCGAGATGCAGTCGCAGGCCGATGCCCGCATAGCCGCCCAGGGCGCCGAGGTAAAAGAGGATGTCGATCAGGTGGATGCGGTCGAACACGGCCGGGTATGGCACGTGCGTGTAGGCGAACACGGCGCCGACCACGGCGGTCAGGGCGGGCAGGGCGCGCCAGTCGACCAGCGAGCGACGGATGAGCGTGAGCAGGCTTTCGCCCGTCGAGTCGATGTCGCCGAAGTGGCGGGCGATGGGGTAGAGCATGACGATCGCGACGGTGGACATGATCGTCACCTGGGCGATGGCGTAGGCGAGCGCGGCGTCGCCGACCTGCTGGGGCGTGGCATCGGTGCGGCCACCGTCGAGCAGGGCGGGGTCGCTGAGCAGCGTGTAGCAGAGGTAGCCGCCGAGCGTGAAGCCGAGGTTGCCCACGCCCGCCGCGACCGCCAGCACGCCGATCTGCCGTGGCGTACACCCGATCAGCCATCCGATCGGCACCGCCAGCAGGGCGGGCACGACCACGAGCAACGGTTCGAGCAGCAGCAGCCAGAGGTTTTCGACCGCCGGCGGCAGCTTCCACAAACTCAGCAGCCCCACCGCGCTCCAGATGATCGAGACGGTGAAAAAATGCACCGGCCGGCTGGCGTCTTCGTGCACCACGCCCTTGCGGCGCAGCGCGTAGCCGCCGGCGAGGCAGAGCACGCTGAAGAGGCAGAAGACGACGAACTGAAACGTGCGTGGGTCCACAGGCGGGTTGTCCGGGGGCGGTCCGGGGTGATCCGGGGGTGATCCGGGGGCGTGTGCGGTCGGGCGGACAGTGTAGGACAAACGGCGGGTGGCGTGGTGTCAGCGCCGCGCCGCCGAACACCACCTGCTTACGCCTGCGTCGCAACTTCGCTACCATCGCCGGATCATGGGCCGTGCCACGTTCATTCCGTCCACACCGACGCCTTACGGGCGGCTGCCCGAGCCGCCGCGGGTGCGTCTGCGGCCGATGATCTACCGCGTGCTGCTGACCGCCGGGGCGGCGAGCGGGATCGTGCTGGAACACGGCTTTTATGAGCCGGCGCTGCCGATTGCGATCATCCATGCGATGCAGGTGATACTGCTGTCGCTGTTCGCCGCGGACATGTTCTGGCGTTTTCGCCGGCGGAAGGAGCCGGTGCCGGGCGCGAGCACCCCCTGGGCCGACGCCGCCATGCTCGTGCTGGCCGTGGTGGGCATCGTGGGCACGCTGCTGCGTTTCGACGCGGCCTGGTGGCTGGTGGAAGTGGCCGCGGGCGTGCTGTTTTTCATGGAGATGTGGCGGCTGAACGTCGGGCTGGCGCGGCGGCTGAAGAAGCCGGGCCTGCTGCTGCCGATGTCGTTCCTGGTGTTGATCGTCATCGGCACGCTGCTGCTCAAAGCGCCCGTGGCCGTACCCGCCGGCGAAGATTTGAGCTGGCTGGACGCGGCGTTCACCATGACCTCGGCGGTCTGCGTGACGGGCCTGACCGTGCGCGACACGGCCACGACCTTCACGCCGTTCGGCTACACGATCATCGCCGTCTTCATCCAACTGGGCGGACTGGGCATCATCATCTTCGGCTCGGTGCTGGCGCTGATGTTCGGCCGCACGATGTCGCTGCGCGAAGACGTGAGCTTGAGCCAGATGCTCAACGACCAGCCGTTGCAGGACATCACCCGCTTCGTGCGCTTCATCGTCATCGCCACGCTGACGATGGAGTTCGTCGCGGCGTTGATCATGACCCCGCTCTGGCATGGGGCGGAGGGGGAGGAGATCGCGTTTACGAACCGGCTGGGCATGAGCATGTTCCATGCCGTCAGCGCGTTCTGCAACGCCGGCTTCGACCTCACCGGCGACAGCATGGTGCCGTTCCGCTACGAGCCGCTGGCGCACCTGGTCATCATCCCGCTGGTGATCCTCGGCGGCATCGGCTACCCGGTGCTGGACAACCTCTGGCAGGTGGGCAAGGCCGGGGTGGCGCAGTGGTGGCGCCGGCCGCGGCGGGTGATGCGCCCGACCACGCCGTTCGACCGCACGGTCCGGCTCGGCCAGCAGCGCATCAGCCTGCACACGAAGCTCGTGATCGCCACGTCGCTGATCGTCTACATCCTCGGCTTCCTCGTCGTCTCGATGGCGCAGCTCGTGCCCCACCTGCACCCGGACCTGACGCTCGGCGTGGTCGGCGCGCCCGTGGCCGACCGCCCGCTGAACTGGACGCTGCTCTGGCACACCTTCGCCGACGCCAGCTTCATGTCGCTGAGCTCGCGCACCGCCGGGTTCAACAACATGCCCATGGAAGAACTGGGCATGGCGTCGCGGTTTTCAGTGATGGTGATGATGCTCATCGGCGGCTCGCCGGGCGGCACGGCGGGGGGGATCAAGACCACCGTGGTCGCGCTGCTCGTGCTCTCGATCATCGCCACGCTGCGCGGTCGACGGGAGACTGAAGCCTTCGGCCGAACGCTCAGCGACGCCCTGGTCCGCAAGGGCGCCACGCTGGGCATCTGCTACCTCGCGCTGGTCACGCTCGTCACGATCCTGCTGTCGGTCAGCGAAGGCGGCCGGCACACGTTCGAGGAGATCTTGTTCGAGTCCATCAGCGCCACCGCGGTGACCGGCTTGTCGCTGGGCGTCACGGACGATCTGAGCGCGTTTGGCAAGTGGGTGATCATCATCACAATGTTCCTCGGCCGCGTCGGCCCGCTGACGCTGCTCGGCGCGCTGATCCTCACCCGCCGCCGCCGGCGATCGTACACCTATGCCCACGAAGACGTGGTGCTTGGATGACGGCCGGCCGGTTTCACGACAAAGAGGCAAACCCATGCGATTCACCATCATCGGACTCGGTCGTTTCGGCTCACGCCTGGCCACGCAACTGGCGGAGAAGGGGCTGGAGGTCATCGGCATCGACCGCGACCCGCGCATCATCGAAGAGATGCGCGACCGCGTGACGCTGGCGATCAGCCTCGACGCCACCGACGAGCAGGCGCTGGTCATGCAGGGCATCGACAAGGTCGACGTCGCCGTCGTCGGCATCGGCACGGATTTCGAGGCCATCGCGCTGACCACGGTGGTGCTCAAGGAGATCGGCGTGCCGCACGTGGTGGCCCGGGCGGTCTCGCCCACCAGCGCCCGCATCCTCCAGAGCATCGGCGCCGACGACGTGGTCAACCCCGAAGACGAGGCCGCCGACCGCTGGGCCCACCGCCTGGTGGCGCCGAAGTTCATGCGCCAGTTCGAGCTGGACAAGGGGTTCAGTCTTGTCGAGATTCCCACGCCGCGCAAGTGGGTTGGCCAGACGCTGGCGAAGCTGAACCTGCGTGTGACCGAGGGGTTGCACGTCGTGGCCGTGCGCCGCCGCAAGGATCCCGACGATCCGCAGAGCCCGATCAGCTTCCAGATTCCCCAGCCCGGGGAGCCGTTGCGCGAGGACGAGGTGCTGGTCATCCTCGGCCAGGACGAAGACGTCGCCCGGCTGCCGAGGTAGAGGATTTGGCGATTTGGTGATGTGGCGATTTGGCGATTTGGCGAAGTGCGCAAGCGAAGCCGGTGACGCTCCGGCGATCGTTTCACATTACCACATCACCCCCACTCCAAATTCCTTGCATCCGCATCGACCGCCTCCTATGCTGAACCTGTTCGCCAGGGGTGCCCGCACGTAGGTGGGCTGAGATCACACCCTGGAACCTGATCCGGCTCGCACCGGCGTAGGAAGGCGAACCCATGCCCGCCCCGTTCGCAACACCGATGTCACCCGTATGACCTTTGCGAAGTCGCTGCGCACCGCCGTGCCGCGACGCGGTTGCCTTTCGCCTCCCGCCAGCCCGCCATAGAAGAAGAAGGACCCCACACCATGCCTCGACCCTACACCCTCCCCGCCGTCGGCGGCAGCCCCGCCAACACCGCCAACGCCACCACCCCCGGCAGCTTCGCCAACCGCCCCAACCTCGCCCCCGGCCCGCGCGGCCCGCTCACCTACAGCTCACCCGACACCCCCGGCATGCCCGCCCCCAGCACCAAAACCGCTTGGGACTTCCTCCCCCCCAACTGGCAAACCTGGGAAGGCAACCGAAGCCCACAGATTGAATCTGTGGATCTGACCACCACCACCTTCACCCAATCCGACGGCGTCGAGCGCACCGTCCTCCACCCCGCCGACTTCACCCCCTCCACGCAACTCGAACACGCGCGCCTCGGCATCATCACGCCGCAGATGCAGCGCGTCGCCCAGCGCGAGCCGCACCTCACACCCGAGCAGGTGCGCGACGAAGTCGCCGCCGGCCGCATGGTCATCCCCGCCAACAAAATCCACCTCGGCTACAACCTCGATCCCATGGCCATCGGTCGCGCCTCCAAAACCAAGGTCAACGCCAACATGGGCGCTTCGCCCGTCAGCTCCGGCACGGACGAGGAGATCGAAAAGCTCCGCTGGGCCGAGCGATGGGGCGCCGACACCATCATGGACCTCTCCACCGGCGGCAACCTCGACGAATGCCGCGACGCCCTCGCCCGCCATAGCACCGTGCCCATCGGCACCGTGCCGATCTACTCCATGATCATCGGCCGCAAGCTCGAAGAGCTCGACGACGCCGCCGTGCTCGACACGCTTCGCCACCAGGCGGCGCAGGGCGTGGACTACTTCACCATCCACGCCGGCATCCTCCGCGAACACCTCAAGCTCGCGAAAAACCGCCTCATCGGCCTCGTCTCGCGCGGCGGCTCGATGCTCGCCAAGTGGATGCTCCACCACAACCGCGAAAACCTGATGAACACCCTCTGGGAAGAGATCTGCGACGTCATGCACGAGCACGACGTCACCTTCTCCATCGGCGACGGCTGCCGGCCCGGCGGCCTCGCCGACGCCACCGACGAACTGCAACTGGCCGAACTGGTCGAACTCGGCAAGCTCACCGAACGCGCCTGGCGCAAGGGCATTCAGGTCATGGTCGAAGGCCCCGGCCACGTGCCGTTCGACCAGATCGAATACAACATGAAGCTCCAGCGCACCCTCTGCCATGGCGCGCCCTTCTACGTGCTCGGCCCGCTGGTCACCGACATCTTCCCCGGCTACGACCACATCACCAGTTGCATCGGCGCCACCAGTGCCGGCTACCACGGCGCAGCCATGCTCTGCTACGTCACGCCCAAGGAACACCTGGGCCTGCCCAAGAAAGATGACGTCAAGCAAGGCTGCATCGCCTACAAGATCGCCGCCCACGCCGCCGACGTCGCGCTGGGCATCCCCAACACCCGCGACCGCGACGACGAACTCACCCAGGCTCGCGCAGCGCTGAACTGGCAGAAGCACTTCGACCTCAGCTTCGACCCCGACACCGCTCGCGCCTACCACGACGAAGACCTCGACGTCGACACCGACTTCTGCGCCATGTGCGGCCACGACTGGTGCTCTGTCCGCATCTCCAAGGAGATTCAGGACTGGGCCTCCGGCAAGGCCGAGGGCTTCGAGCGCTCCGGCGGCGGCAAGCCGGTCAAGTCCGACGCGCTCACCGCCGAGCAGCAGGCGATCCTCCAACAGCGCGGCTACCTCAAGCCCGAGGAAATTCACAAGCTCGCCAGCAAAACCAAAAAGGTCATGCAGGCCGAGGCCGCCTCCGCAGCCGGTCCCGACACCCCCGACGCTCCTGATGCCCCCAAACCCACCTGCCACAGCGATTACGTCGACGCCGACGAAGCGAAAAAGGTACAGGAAGAAAAGCTCGTCCAACTCGACGTTCGCCCCGCGTTCGGCCTGCGCAAAGACGACTCGGTGATCTGACGCAAGCCGGTCCGCTTTCCCGAACAGCCACACCCCGGGGGGGGCGGATGCCCTCCGCCCGCTTCGCGCGGGCATCGTGAATCGCGGCCCGACTTGCCTCGCTCGCATCTTTCGCTAGATTTCCTCCATGACACAACGCAAGAAGCACAAGCGCACCGGCAACGGAACCCTCACCGCCGCGACCGCGGACAAGTACAAGCTCTACCAGAAGGCGGTGCAGGAACCGGAACACGAGGTCGCCTTTTTCGACCGCATCTACCGCTCGATGTTCAAGCGCACGCCCAAGCTGCTGCGCGAAGATTTCTGCGGCACGTTCGCCATCTGCTGCGCCTGGGCGAAGAAGCGCGGCCGCACCGCCCTCGGCGTCGATCTCGACCCCGAGCCGCTGGAATGGGGCCGGAAGCACAACCTCGCCAAGCTGCCCGAAGAAGCGCAGCAGCGCGTGACGATCTACGAGCAGGACGTGCGCAAGGTCAACGGCTTCAAGGCCGAGGTGCTCAGCGCCCAGAACTTCTCATTCTGGATCTTCCACACCCGCAAGGAACTGCTGGACTACTTCAAGGCCGCCCACCGCAACCTCGCCAAGGAGGGCATCCTCGTCATGGACATGATGGGCGGGCCCGAGTGCCTCGAAGAAGAGCACACCGACGAGCGCAATCTCAACGGCTTCACCTACGTCTGGGAGCAGGCCCGCTTCAACCCGATCACGCACAGCGGCACGTGGAACATCCACTTCGAGTTCCCCGACGACACGCGGATGGAGAAGGCGTTCACCTACGACTGGCGGTTCTGGTCCATCCCCGAAGTGCGCGAGCTGCTGGAAGAGGCCGGCTTCTCCAGCAGCCACGTCTACTGGGAAGGCACGGACAAGCACGGCGACGGCGACGGCGTGTGGCGCAAGACCACCAACGCCAACTCCGACCCGGCATGGATCGCGTATATCGTCGCGGCGAAGTGACGGTTGTGACGTATCAGCGGGACCGGCTCACTCGTCGGCTCGCATCCAATCAGGCAAGGCTTGCGGGGCAGGGAGACTGGCAGCCTCCAGCCGGGGCGCAAGCAGGTTGCGTGCTGGTTTGTCAGCCTGATGCGTGATCGCGTGAATGATTGACTGAGCGACAGCCTGCTCGATGTGGTTCTCGATCGGGACCTGCTGGAGCCGGCCCACGAGGCGATCCGCAAGGAGGTCGGCGGTTTCGCGCGTCTCCCACAGGTGCAGGTACGTCTGCATCGCGGCGATGAGGTTTGGCCGCCCGCCGCCGAGGCGCAACAGACTGGCGAGCGCGGTGAGGCGACCATCTTTGCGCATGTGCCAGGTCTCGCCGACCGTTTTCAGGCGCATCTGCATTTCGAGTGTCAGGGGCGTATCTGCCACCTCGGCCTGGAGCAAACGGCCGAGGTGGAGGTCGACCACCGCCTGCGTCGCCGATTCCCGCTCACGCCAGTCGGGGGCGTCGAGCTGGCTCAGCAGCGCAGAGAGGTTCGCGGTTTCAGCACTCGCTGGAGCGGGCCCGAGGGCCGCGTCAAGGATGGCCGCCAAGCCCTCGTGCCCGAAAGGGTGCAGCGGCTGTGGATCGAAATCTTCCCCTTCGCGGGCCATCGCCTGGAGAATCTCGCCCACCGTCTGCTCGCCGAGCCTGACCTGGAACGTCGGCTCGCGCGCGATCCGACGGCGTGCCGCTGCCTCGGCATACCGCTCTGCCGCCTCCCTTTCGTGGCGAAATGCAGCATCGTTACCGCAAACCGCGATCGGCAGGTCCAAGCCCGGCTGTGCGGCTGCGGGGATGGCGATCCCCAACGGCAGCGCGAGCATCATGGCGGAGAGGGCGGTGATCCAGGTGGGGCCGGTTCGGTGGGCCATGGCGGATTCCCCGGGCAAAAGGCGTGCGTGGGCCTGTTTCATTGTTATAACGGACGCGTCGTTGCAGCAAGAGTTCCTTTGAAAATGGGACGTTTTGATTTTGTCCCGGCGATCCGCGACACTGGCCGTTTCGGCGACGGCTCCGCCGTCCGACCCGCAACATCAACGGTCAACCCTCAACGATCATCGATCATGAAACTCCAAGCCCCCAAAGGCACGCGCGACTTTTACCCCAAGGACATGGCGTGGCGGAACCACCTCCATGACGCGTGGCGGCGGGTGTCGATCCGGCATGGGTTCGAGCAGGTGGACGGGCCGATCTTCGAGACGCTCGATCTTTACAAGGTGAAGTCGGGCGAGGGCATCGTCTCTGAACTGTTCCACTTCGAGGACCGCGGCGGGCGGGAGCTGGCCATTCGGCCCGAGTTCACGCCGACGCTGGCGCGGATGGTGGCGGCGCAGGCGAACGCGCTGCCCAAGCCGGTCAAGTGGTTCTGCACGCCGAACCTGTGTCGGGCCGAGCGGCCGCAGCGGGGCCGGTTGCGCGAGTTTTCGCAGTGGAACGTCGACATCCTCGGCAGCGACCTGGCGACGGCGGACGCGGAGTGCATCCTGGTGGCGGTCGACCTGTTGCAGGAGCTGGGGCTCAAGCCGGAGCAGGTGCGGGTGAAGATCAGCCATCGGCAGACGGTGCGGCATGTGCTGCGCATTCTGGGTGTGCCGGACGCGAAGATGGAGGATGCTTTTGAGTTGCTTGACCGCCGGGACAAGATCGAGCCGAGCGAGTTTCAAAAGCGGGCGGGCGAGCTGGGGCTGGACGAGCCGCGGGTGGCGCGGTTCGACCAGACGTGTCGGTACAAGTATGAGGCCGGGCGACTGGGCGGGCTGAAGAAGTCGCTGGGGATCGAGGGCGACGAGCTGGCGGAGCTGGAGGCGCTGGATGAGCAGTTGCAGGCGTTCGGCATTGCCCGGTGGTGCGAGTATGACCTGGGCATCGTGCGCGGGCTGGCGTATTACACGGGCACGGTGTTCGAGGTGCACGAGGCGACGGGCGTGGAGCGGGCGATGGCGGGCGGGGGGCGGTATGACCAGTTGATCGAGCTGTTCGGCGGGCCTGCGATGCCGGCGGTGGGGTTTGGCATGGGCGACGTCGTGCTGACGAATGTGCTGGCGGACAAGGGGTTGATTCCCGAGGACGTGAGCCCGCGGCCGGACGTGTTCGTGCTGGCGGCGACGGAGGCGGGCAGCGCGGCGCTCGGCGGGGTGGTGGCGTCGCTGCGGCAGGCGGGGGTGCATGCGCGGATGAGCTACCGGGCGACGCGCAACGTCGGCAAGCTGCTCAAGGAAGCGGGCACGGCCCGGGCGCGGTTCGCGCTGATCCTCGAAGACGCGGCAGCGGAAGGCGTCGGCCAACTCAAGCACCTGGACACCGGCGAGCAGGAAGACGTGCAACTCGCCGACGTCGCGGCGCGGGTGAAAAGTTTGGAAGCACCCGCGTCGTAAGGGAACCGCACCTGACTCCCCTCCCTCTGGGAGGGGCCGGGAGAGGGTGCCTCCGGATGCCCAGCGTCACCTGCACAGACATCGCGCGGGGGCGGCCGGTGATCCCCTCCCCCAACCCCTCCCGGAGGGAGGGGAGTCGGAATGGCCAAACACTTATCCCCCGCTTGACCCACCGACGCACGGACGACACACTACGACTCCCATTCACCTAATTCTCGAAAGAGGGGACCTCGACCATGGCCAAGAACGATCCGTTTGCTCCCAAGCCCGCTGACAAATTCACCTTCGGCCTCTGGACCGTCGGCAACCCCGGGGCCGACCCCTTCGGCGGCCCGACGCGCGAAAAGCTCGAACCGGCCAAGATCGTCGAACTGCTCGGCGACGTGCCCGGCGTCTACGGCGTCAACTTCCACGACAACGACCTCGTCCCCATCGACGCCACCGACGCCGAGGCGGCGCAGATCAAGAAAGACTTCCGCAAGGCCCTGAAAAAGACCGGCCTGAAGGTGCCGATGGCCACCACCGACCTGTTCCGCGACCCCGTCTTCAAGGACGGCGCGTTCACCAGCAACGACGCCGAGGTGCGTGCCTATGCCGTGCAGAAGGTGATGAAGGCGATGGAGCTGGGCGCGGAGTTCGGCGCGAAGACCTACGTTTTCTGGGGCGGCCGGGAGGGCGCGGAGAGCGATGCGACCAAGGACGCGGTCGCCGTCATCAAGCGCATGCGCGACGCCATCGACTTCCTCTGCCAGTACAGCATCGACCGCGGCTTCGGCTACCGCTTCGCCTTCGAGGCCAAGCCCAACGAGCCGCGCGGCCACATCTACAACGCGGTCACCGGCAGCTACCTCGCCTTCATCCAGACGCTCAAGCATCCGGAGATGTGCGGCGTGAACCCGGAGATGGCCCACGAGCACATGGCGGGCTTGAACTTTGTCCACCAGGTCGCCGCCGCGCTGGAAGCGGGCAAGCTGTTCCACATCGACCTCAACGACCAGGAGTTCGGCCGGTTCGACCAGGACTACCGCTTCGGCTCGATCAGCTACAAGCACGCCTTCTTCCTCGTGAAGCTGCTGGTCGACCACAAGTACGCCGGCCCGAAACATTTCGACAGCCACGCCTTCCGCCAGTCGGACTACGAAGACGTCAAGAGCTTCGCCGCCGGCTCGATGCGGACCTACAAGATCCTCGAGCACAAGGTCAAGCAGTACAACAAGGACAAGGCCATCCAGAAGCTGCTCAAGCAGATCGACCGGCCGAACCGCAAGGCCCAGCAGCTTGTGAGCAACTACAGCAAGACCAACGCCGACGCCTTGCTGAACCTCAAGCTCGACCGCGAGAAGCTCGCCGCCCGCCGACTCCCCTACGAGGAACTGGACCAGCGGGTGTTCGAGTTCCTCATGGGCGTCTGAGTTGAGCGAATGGAAAAGCAGTCAGCCGCTTGCGGCTTAGCGCGCCGGATCGCTAAGCCGCAAGCGGTTTTTTGCATGGGGGCCCGGTATCTCGCCAGGATTAGCACATTGGGATGTTCAGTGGGGCGGGCGTCCCGCCCGCCGACAGGCCGAAGGCCTGTACTGTTGCCGGCATCCGGGATGGCGTTCGCAGGCGAAGGCGGGCGGGACGCCCGCCCCACTGGTAGAGCGATCCTGGGCGCTTACCTTGGGCATCTCGCGGCGGCGCATGTCGAGCGGGCCCGGGCCGCATAAGATAGGGGGATGCCACCTGTACGACCTGCTTCCGCGTTTGACCGTCTGATCGGCCGACTGACCCGCCTGCCCGGGATTGGCAAGCGGTCGGCCGAGCGGATCGCGTTTTACCTGCTCCAGACGCCTGCCGAGGAGGCGGTGGACCTGGCGGAGGCGATCCGGCAGTTCAAGACCGACCTGAAGGTCTGTTCGATCTGCGGCCACGTCAGCGAGTCGGACCCGTGCCCGATCTGCAGCGACCCCGAGCGGGAGCAGGGGCTGGTGCTGGTGGTCGAGCAGCCGTCGGACGTGGTGAGCCTGGAGCAGACGGGGATGTATCGCGGGGTGTATCACGTCTTGATGGGTCGACTGTCGCCGTTGGAGGGGATCGGTCCCGGCGAGTTGAACGTGCAACGGCTGCTGGAGCGGGCGGAGGCGGGGCAGGTGCGCGAGGCGATCCTGGGGACGAACCCGACGCTGGAGGGGGACGGCACGGCGATGTACCTCGCGGACCAGTTGCGGGCGATGGGCGTGCAGGTCACGCGGCTGGCGCGGGGGCTGCCGACGGGCTCGACGCTGGGCGGGGTATCGAAGGCGGTGCTGGCGGAGGCGATCCAGGCCCGGCATGATGTGCAATAAGCGGGCCGGTCCATCGGGGGAAGTGCCGATTTTCGGATTTACGGCCACGTCGGCTTTGATTCGGAAGGAAGTGACGGAATAGTAACGCCGAAGAACAAGTGGATGGTGCTGCGATCGCCGGCTCGTGTGAGCAGGGGGCAGCGGGTGTGCAAGCAGGTTGATGTGTACTGACCATGCGGATTGACGCCGGACAATCAATGCGGATGGACCAGCGGATGAAGCTGGCGCCGCGCATGATCCAGTCGATGGAGATTCTCCAGATGCCGCAGGCGGCGCTGGAGGAACGCATCGACCAGGAACTGACGAGCAACCCGACGCTGGAGCTGCGCGAGCCCGGCACGGACGACGAGGAGTTGCGTGCCGAACGCGAACAGGAAGAGCGCGACAGCAAGGAAGGCGAGCGCGAGCTAGTTGTTTCCGACGGTGATGACAAGAAGTCGGCCGACGACTTCGAACGGCTGAGCAACATCTCCGAAGAGTACGGCGACGCGTGGGACGCCAACACCTGCGAGACCGGCGAAAGCTACCGCCGGGCCGCCCGCAACGACGGCGAGCGCGACCGCAAGATCGACGCGATGGCCAACACCGCCGCCCGCGCCGACTCGATGTTCGACCAGCTTGTCGCCCAGTGGCGGATGGTCGAGACCACGCCCGAGGACCAGGAACTGGGGCAGTACCTCATCGGCTTCCTCGACGCGGACGGCTACCTGCGCACCGACATGCAGACGCTGCTCCAGCAGGCGCCGGACCGGACGACGATCGCCGACCTGGAGCGCGTGCTCGACCGGCTGCAGCAGGCGCTGGACCCGCCGGGCCTGGGCGCCCGCGACCTGCGCGAGTGTCTGCTGCTTCAGATCGACGCACGCGAACGCACCGACCCCGATGCCGACCTGACCGTGGAACGGCTGCTCGTCGAAGAGCACCTGAAAGACATCGAGGCCAACCGCCTGCCACGCATCGCCCGCAACACGGGCCTGTCGCTGGACGCGATCAAGCACGGCATCCTCGGCCTGCGACAGTTCCACCCCCACCCCGGCCGGCTGCTCAGCGACGACGCGCCACGCATCATCAGCCCCGACGCCGTCGTCGAGTTCGACGAGGAACAGGACCGCTACGTCGCCCGCCTCACCTCCGGCCACATCCCCACGCTCTCGATCAACAGCGCCTACAAACGCATGGCCCGCGAAAACGGCGTCGACAAACGCACCAAGGACTTCGTCAACAACAACCTCCGCTCCGCCCGCTGGCTGCTCGACGCCATCCAGCAACGCAACACCACGCTGCTGCGCGTCATCAACGTCGTGCTCGAAGCCCAGCGCGACTACTTCGACACCGGCCCGCAGGCGCTCAAGCCGCTGCCCATGACCCTCGTCGCCGACCAGCTTGGCATCCACGTCGCCACCGTCAGCCGGGCGGTGCATGAGAAGTACCTCGAAACGCCGCGCGGCATCGTCCCGCTGCGCATGTTCTTCTCCGGCGGCACGGAAACCGAGTCGGGCGATTCGATGAGCTGGACCGCCGTGCAGGCCCGGCTCAAGGAAGTCATCGCCGAGGAAGACAAGACCGAACCGCTCAACGACGACCAGCTTGTCGACGAACTGAAAAAGCGCGGCATCGACATCGCCCGTCGCACCGTCGCGAAATACCGCAAACAACTCAACATTCCTCCCGCTCGGCAGCGAAGAGAGTATTAACGTCGTTCCCCATGTGGTAACCTTCCCACATGATCCGCGATCTTGCGAGCGTGCATCCCTTGCTACCCATATTCATCACAGCCGTGGTTGTGACAGTGCTGTTGATGTTTGCCGAAAGCTGGTTGTCGCAGCGGTTTCTGCGGCGGGCGGAGATGGTTTCGCGAGATAAGCCGGGCTTTGAGCTATATCTGAAACGCCAGTTCGGCCCGAGTCTCTGCCGCGCCTGGTGGTTGTATCGTCGGGAGTACGCGAACGAGCTTCCAGGTACATCCGTTGTCGAACGATATCGACTTGTACTGCTGAGCCTGTTTCTGTTGGGAAGCTTGGGCGTTGGACTCTGCATCGCTTTACTGGTTGCGATCGGCTTGACATGGTAGCGGGACCTCTTCTCACTCTTCTCACCGACTTCGGCCACACCGACACCTACGTCGGTCAAATGAAAGGCGTCATCGCCGGCATCGCGCCGCAGGCGACGGCGATTGACCTGATCCATGTGGTGCCGCCGCAGCAGGTGCTCGTTGCCGCAGTGATGCTCGAGGCGGCGGTGGAGGCGTTTGCGGCGCAGACGATTCACGTGGCGGTGGTTGACCCCGGCGTGGGCGGGGCACGGCGGGCGGTGGCGGTGCGGACGGAGAAGGGCGTATTTGTGGGGCCGGACAACGGGCTGTTTACCGCCGTGCTTGAGCGGTGGCCGGCGGTGGAAGCGGTGGCGTTGACCAACCGGCAGTATCAACGTGACACCGTCAGCGCCACGTTCCACGGCCGCGACATCTTCGCCCCCGCAGCGGCGCATCTCGCGGCAGGCGTGCCGATGCACGACCTCGGCGATTCGGTCGACCCGGCCACGCTCGTCCAGCTCAACCTGCCCCAGCCCACGCCGACCGACCACGGCATGACGCTGCACGTGCTCTGGATCGACCACTTCGGCAACCTCATCACCGACCTCCGCCCCGAGCAGCAGCCCGACGGCAAGCCGACGCTCACCCTCCACGGCCAGCGCATCGCCAGCATCGCCCGCACCTTCGCCGACGTCGACGACGGTGAGCCGGTCGCCTACTTCGGCAGCAGCGGTCGGCTGGAGATTGCCGTGCGCAACGGCTCGGCCGCGCAGCGGTGGGGCGTGAAAGCAGGGGATGCGGTCGAGCTGGTGATGCGGTAGCGCACCGTTTCCAATGCGGCCGCGTCGGCTACGCCAGCGCCTCCGGCTCCGGTTCGCCGTGCGGATCGTCGCGCTTGGGCAGCCGGCGGATGTGGGGCACGACTTTCTCCTCGAATACGTGGTACAGCCGGCGGATTTCGATCAGCGGCTGTGCGTGATCGTCGACGCGAAGATCCCAGAGCGGGTAGACCTCGGTGTGCATGACGTAGACGGTGGCGGAACTGGCGCCGCGGCGATCGCCGCCGGTGGCTTCGCCCGCTTCGATGGCGCGCAGCAGTCGTTCGGCAAGGCCGGCGGCAGTGTCCGCCTCGAAAGCGTCGCGCATGGCGTGCAGCGTCTCGGGGCCTGTGAGCAGGTTGCCCTGCACGCTGTACCCCTGACCGGTGATGTGCCCGGCCCACTGGCTGGTCTTCCTGCCTGTCCACGCGGCGACCCGGCCGTGGCGGTCAACCACGGCGACCTGGCGGATGTCCCGGTCGGGGTCCTGGGACACCGTGGCGTTCAGGGCGTGCTCCGCCTCGTCCCCGTCGCGCAGGTGCAGGAGGGCGTCGTGGCCGAGGTAGGGGTTGATCCACGCCTGCGTCGCCACCGCCCCGGCCTGCGGATAAGCCCAGGTCAGCAGCTTGCCCACGGCCGGCACGGCGGTGGCGGCGGCAATGCCAAGCTGGCCCGTGCGCCGACAGTGGGCGACAATGGAAAAGGTCATGGCACGGGTCCTCCATGTCAGATGCACGGCCCGGCATACCCGCGGCCGTCTAGCGCGTACAATACCCTCTCTGTTTCACCACCCCGACCCCAGCAGACGGAAAACCTATGTTCGGCAACCTCTCTGACAAGTTTGAATCCGCCCTCCGCAAGCTCTCCGGCCAGGGCAAGATCAGCGAATCCAACGTCCGCGAGGCGATGGACGACGTCCGCACCGCACTGCTCGAAGCCGACGTGCATTACGAGGTCGTCGAGCAGTTCGTCGCCAGCGTGCAGGACAAGGCGCTGGGCCAGGAAGTGCTCTCGGCGGTCAAGCCCGGCCAGCAGATGATCAAGATCGTCCACGACGAGCTGGTCGAGCTGCTCGGCGGCCGGCCGATCGAGGACGCCGAAGACGCGGCGCAGCCCGAAGCGCCGCCGCTGATGTACGTCCAGCCCGGGCCGACGATCATCATGATGTCGGGCCTGCAAGGCTCGGGCAAGACGACCACCTGCGGCAAGCTGGCGGCCTATCTCAAGAAGCGGGGCAAGAAGGCGATGCTCGTCGCGGCCGACCTGCAACGCCCGGCGGCGGTGCACCAGCTTGAGGTGCTCAGCCGGCAGGTGGAGGATGAGATCGAGGGCAGTGGGGCGGTGTCGTTCTACTCTGAGCCGGACAAGGTGGCGGAGTATGGCAAGGCGGTGGGCGCGGCGGTGAAAGTCTGCCGCAACGCGGTGGAGGCGGCGCGCAAAAGCGGCGTCGACGTGGTCATCCTCGACACCGCCGGCCGGCTGCACGTCAACGAGTCGCTGATGGGCGAGCTCAAGCAGGTCGCCACGGCGGTCAACCCGCACCAGATCATGCTCGTGATCGACGCGATGACCGGGCAGGACGCGGTCAACTCCGCCCGGGCGTTCAACGAGCAGCTTGAGCTCGACGGCGTGATCCTCACCAAGTTCGACTCCGACACGCGCGGCGGCGCGGCACTGAGCGTCAAGCAGATCACCGGCAAGCCGATCAAGTTCATCGGCACGGGCGAGA
>JBBDPC010000090.1:0-21377 GCA_040876735.1 Phycisphaeraceae bacterium
GGCTACCAGCAGGCCATGACCGCCATCATGGGCGAGCCGGTGCAGGTGTTGCCCACCGCGCCGGAGGAAATCGACAGGTACATCCCCTGGCTGCCGGGGCCGGTGCGCGTTGTGCCGGTGCTCTACAAAACGTGGGGGCCGGGCAACGAGGCAGATTCGCACTACGAGGCCCGCATCATCGAGGGCGACGAGAAGTACGACGACGAGGGCAATGCCAGCGATTTTTACAACTGGCGTTTCGACGTGGTGCAAGGTCTGAGAGACAGGGAGTGGCGCGAAACGATGGAGGCGCTGGTGACATGCGTACAGTTTCTTCTCACCATCAACGGCAGCGAGGCCAAGGGGGGCACCTGCCCATTCTGCCAGAAGGTCTACAAGATCGACGGCCCGCTGAAAAGGCACGTTTTCAGCCGTGACGGGTGCGCTGGGCGTCGCGGCATCGACCACATAAGCGAAAGCTGGGAGCGGCGGATGCGTCGGCAGCGCCGGGGGGGTGCAGCATGAGAGACTACCACCTGCACAAGCTGATTAACGTGTTCGTCATGCTGGAGCCGTCCGACCACCTGCCCCCGCGCCTGCCGGCCGTGCTCACCGACGAATTGCGGGCGACGTGGTTCAAGTACGCGAGCCTGTGGGCCGACCTGCGAAGCCCCGAGGGCGTGGAGCCGAACGAGGACACGCTGGGCGACCTGTGGAGCCTCTACCTTGAGCTTCGAGCGCTGGGCGTGGAGTTCGACCCGATCTTCGCGCAGCAACTGGATGAGGTGGGCACGCTGGCGGTGAACGTCGACACCGACCGCGAGCCGAAGGATTACCACGACGGCAAGGCGGCCTGACCCCACCGACAACCCGGCCCCCCAACGCCCGCCTCTTGTGCCAACTGGTGCAGGGGCGGGTTTTTGATTGGTCAAAGTGGTCACCACCTTGGCGCTACCGTCAGCAGGGGTGAACCGCCACGACGGGGCGGGAACGCGGGTGGTGGTCACCGCCCCCGGTGATACAATCCGGGGGCGAAGCAAGGCCGCACCGTCAGAGACAGCCGACAACCGCCCGGTTGTCGCGACAACCAGAACGAGAAAAAACGGTAATTTTTGAGCATATCGCCCAACCCCGTAAGATGCACGAAACCCCGTATTTTATGGGGTTTTCTGCGTTTTCAGGCTACGGCGTGGGGTGCCGGTGTGGCTTGAGCAAGTTCGTGCTGTAGGGCTCGCGCATCATGTCACATCCAGCACGCAAGGCCGGCGGTACCACCCGTGCGGTGCTGTGCTGTAAAGGAAATGCTCATGTTCATGCTCCGCAAGTTGCTCAAGCTGGTTCGCGGGCAGATCACCGGCTTCCAGGTCATGGTGGCGTGCATGGTGGGGGCGGCCCTCGGCTTCATGCCGGGCCTGGCGCAGGCGCCGGGGCTGATCGTGGTGCTGACGCTGCTGCTGATCGTGCTCAACACGCCGCTGGTGCTCGCCGGCGTGACGGGGGGCGTGGCTTCGCTGGCGTCGCTGGTGCTCATGCCGATCAGCTATCACCTCGGCCGGCTGCTGCTCGACGGTCCGACACAGCCGCTGTTCAAGAGCCTGATCAACGCGCCGGTGCTCGCCCTGTTCGGCTTCGAGTATTACGTCACCACGGGCGGCCTGCTGCTGGGCCTGCTGTTCGGCGCGGGGGTGGGTGCCGGTGTGGTTGCGCTGCTCCGCACGTTCCGGCGGAAGATGGCGTCGCTGGAGGAAGGGTCGACGCGGTACCAGAAGTGGACCGGCAAGCGGTGGGTGAGGGTGTTGACGTGGATCGTCGCCGGCGGCGGGCCGAAGCAGGGCTATCAGGCGATGCTGGCGGCGAAGAAGCGGACCCAGCCGGTGCGGCTGCTGGGCGTGGCGGTCGCGGTGGGCGTGCTGGCGGTGGCGGGGGTGGTGCATCTGTTTTTCAGCGGCCCGATCGTCACCGCCATGCTGCAACACGGCCTGGAGCGAACCAACGGCGCGACGGTGGACCTGCGGCATGCCGAGATCAACCTGCGTGAAGGCCGGTTGCTGATCGAGGGGCTGGCGATGGCCGACCCCCACGCCTTGGAGACCGACATCTTCCGCGCCGCCCGACTGGAGGCGGACCTGGGTGTGGCCGACCTGTTGCGTCGACGGCTGACGATGGAGCGGGTGGTCATCAGTGATGCCAGCAGCGGCGAGACGCGGCGCGTGCGCGGCGCGCAGACGCGCACCGCCCCACGGTCGATGCCCGAACCGACGCACCCCGACGACAAGACGCTTGACGACTACCTCGTCGAGGCGAAGCGGTGGCGTGATCGGCTGGCGCAGCTTCGGCAGTGGATGGAGCGGATCGCCGGCCCGGGCGATGAGCCGGAAACCGCCGAGCAGCGCGAGACGCTGCGCGAGCGGCTGGCTCGCTGGGCGCGGGAACATGGCTACGCCAGCGTCCGGGCCGAGCACCTGGTGGATGGTGCGCCGACGCTGCTGGTGCGTGACCTGCTTGCCGAGAAAGTACGGGTGGCGCAACTTGAGGGGGAGACGCTCGACATCCATGGCCGCAACCTCTCCACCCACGCGCACCTGGTCGACGCTCCGCCGAGCATCACCGTGCGCTCGAGCGGCGGCACGCTGCTGGCGGAGGTGCTGCTGAATGCGGCGGCGGCGAACGGGGCAGGCCGCGAGAACCGCATTCAACTGGCCCTGCGCCAGCTCTCGGGCGACCGCCTCGGCGCATGGCTGGCGATCTCGGGCACGCCGTTGATCGCCGGCGGCACGGTGGATCTGGTGAGCGACGGCTCATGGCAGGCGGGCGAGGTGAATCTGCCGTTCAACGTGACGCTGCACGACACGACGCTGACGGCCCCGGGCACACAGGGGCAGCGAGTCAGCCGGCTGGAACTGCCGCTGGGCCTCCGCGGGCCGTTGGACAACCCGCGGGTGATGCTCGATGACGACACGCTGGCCGACGCACTCGTCCGTGCGGGCGCCGATGAACTGGCCAGCCGTGCCCGCGGCGAGGCGCGGCGCGTGATCGACCGCGCGACGGAGGATGTGGCCGACCGTGTGCCCGGCGACGCGGCGAACCGACTCCGCGGCCTGCTCGGTGGCGAGGATGATTGACAGATGCCGCCCTACGTCGCACGTGCCCACAAATGCCCATCAGAACCGGGCGACGCTGGCACGTTGAAGTTTCCGTCGACGGCCACAAAAAAAGCCCCAACCTCTGAAAAGGTTGGGGCTTGCGATTCGGGAAACCAAGCGAGGGTGACGGGGCTCGAACCCGCAACCTCCGGATCGACAGAACAATTTCCCCTAACAGATTTCCAAACCCCAAAGGTGCCGCTACGTCCGCAAAAAGGCGATCTGGACGCAGTTTACGACCCTTTTGAGCATGTTGCAACCGTCGCGTTCCGGCGCATTCTGTAAGGCTAACACACACCGAAACGGTCAAATCCGGTCAACGTGAACAGCTTGGTGCGCCCGGCCTTCCCGCGTATGCCGCGGGCGCCTTAGACCCGCGTGTGCGCACCGCCGCGCCACCACACACCATCATGGACCGTAAGAGCGTTTGCCCCTCCAGGTATGTTGGGCGACTTCGATGTGACCAGATGTTTCATTCCCCGAGGGCCCGTCGGCGCGACAGCTAAAGCCATCGCAATGTAGCCCGTGTACTCGAATCACCGATACCGTATAATGTCATAATGAGCATCTTTACTGATGCTCCGAGCCACCGGGGAGGGATCTATGCCCTACAACAAGCACATGCAAGATATCTATAAGCGGTTAAAGAACAGGGGCTTCGACGCCTCCTTTCTTCGGCATGCTGTGCTGCCTGATTGGTGGGAGGACGATCTTGCTGCCAACCCGGCAAATCGTGCATTGGCCGAGGCTACGATCGCCAAGCAACTGGGCTTCCGCGTAGCGGAACTACGAGACCAAGGCGCGGAATTGAGCTTTCCGGCCCTGATGAACTTTCGGCTCAGGCGGAACGGCAATGCTGACGCAGCAGAACTGCGAACGGCCGCCCTGATCGCGCAGCGGTTTGCCCGGACATTGTGCCGCCAGTGCCAGGAGTTGCCCAACTTCCCCGGCCGCTTGGCCGCCAACGATGTTCGCCGCGAGTTGTTGAAGCAGCGGCCGGTGGTTGACCTTCAGGCCTTGGTGGACTTCGCGTGGTCGATCGGCGTGCTGGTTGCCCACATCCACCCTGACCGGATGCCGAAGAGCATTCGGAGGTTCCAGGGGCTCGCCATGTTCTGTGACAGGCGTCCCATGATCCTGCTGGGACACGGCACCGACAGCCCCCCGAGACTTGCTTTCCATCTGGCACATGAACTCGGCCACCTACTGCTTGGGCATGTAACTCCCAGCGATCCCCCGCTCATCGACTCCGTTTTGGAACAAGTGGACGACGAGCCACAGGAGCGGGATGCTGACGCTTTTGCCTTAACCATTCTCACGGGCCTGCCGAACCCTCAAATTGCGAAGCCCCAGTATGAATTGAGTGGGAAAAAGCTGGCTGCCATCGCACTCTCTGCCGGCCCGCAAGCGGGGGCTGACCCGGGCATCGTCGCACTTGTCTATGGCCGTACAAACGACCGGTGGCCAGTGGCCCAGAACGCCTTGAAGGCACTGGGGCAGGATCATGGGGCTCATGAAACCATCGCCCGTGCTCTGGGTGACCGCCTCCATGAGCAGGAGATGCCGGAATCCACCGAGCGTTTTGTGACGGCGTTGGCTGGCACTGAGGTCGAATAGCCGGGGGCGGGGATGTCAAACAGGTTGCTGCTCATCGATTCTGATGCCTTTATCCTATTGGCAACTAGCGGCTACCTGAACCGTTTAGCGCACCTGCTAGGTATTCCGCATGAGGAGGTGCGACGACTAGGCCCACTGCCCCATATGCTCCGTGGAAAGAAGATGTGCAAGGCATATCCGACGGAGATTCGGGAACTGGTAATTGCCGTGTGTGAGAACGTCGCCGAGTTGGATGAACGGGCGGAGGACCCTGACTTTGAACAGCGGCTGCTCGACGTACCGGATATCGACAGTGGTGAGGCGGAACTATACGCGTTGTTAGCTGAGCGCCCTCATTACTATCTGGTCTCCAACGACAAGCGGGCCATGCGTGCGCTGGCTAGAACCGATGAGGTGTCCGACATCCGGAACATGATCGCGGGGCGGGTGGTATGTCTGCAAGCCGCCCTTCGCATGTTGATCGAGAACGATGATTTCGGGACGATCGCCACCGCGTTCACCCCGCTTCGGGAATGCGAAACGACCATCCGCGTGATTTTCTCGCGGGGCGAAGAAACCGACCGTGAGCAGTGCGTCGAGACTGTGAATAGTTATTTTGATGAACTTGATGGGCAGGTCGGTATCGGCTTTCTCTATAGCCCCTGATGCTACATGAGCCCAATCACCTATCGTCGAGATCCGGGCTCGACGAAGCGTAGCCGCATGGAATGGCGTCCTTGGATTTGACTCGCTCCAGAGATACATGTGCCGGGGCAGTTACATTCCCAGAAGGGTTTAAACGGCGTCCTCGGCGGGAACTCGGACAAAACAATTCACGATCTTGAGCGGCAGATCCGCCATTGCCGTAGGAGTAAGTTGAAGCAACAGGGGATCGAATTGATCGAATGATGCCACATTACTGTTGTACGACATCGCCATTGATTTGTGAGTTCGGATCGATCCATATTCGCTTCAACATGTCCTGCGAATGTGCGTAATCGAAATCTTTGTCCGTTGTCAGAAGCGTCATGCCTGTGACTTGAGCGGTCGCCGCTATCCAAACGTCGTTCTTCCCCATCTTGCAGCCGCCCGCAGTGCAATCCGCGTCAATTTCCCCGTATACACGCAGCACATCGGAGTGGTTAACATCGATCCACACCAGTTCGTCCAGAATCTCGTCAAGCGTCTGGCGCTTCTTCTGACCCCATCCAAGGTATTTCGTGAGAGAATACAACTCTCCCGAAGTGACAACCGAAATGACGCAGCGATGCAGGCCGGCACTCAACTGATAACTTGTGTCGATCAACTGACCCAACCGGTTATTCCGGGTCAGTGCGACAACGATGTTCGTGTCCAAAAGATAACCGGTCTCAGTCGGCATCAACTCAGTTCCTGAAGCGCCCGTTCAATCTCAGCATCGGTTTCGTCGCCCGGCCATCGGCCGATGATTGCAGCGATGTTACTCGTACGACGATGCTGATCCATAACGACCTCTCGATCCTTCGCCGCACGCTGGGGCGTGGGAACCTGCGTGAAAAACGCGTCCTCATCTCGCATTGATCGCACCTCGGCCACATCCACACGAAGAAGGTTGCCTGAGGGGCGATAGATGGCTTTCCCCAAAAGCGTGACTTTCTCGTTCAGCAAGTCGTGGATTTGAGTTGCGTCTCCGTCGACCAGAACGCCTCGTATCTCCTGGCCATTCTCAAGCTTCACGCCGATAGTGTTCGTGCTCGCCCGGATCATGTCCAGAAGACCGGCGATTCGAATCTGACGAGGCTGCGGCGTCGATCGTGTGAGTTGATCCGCGCTGGTCACGACCGTCCTGTCCACCGTCGCCGGTCGGTCATCTGAATATCGCCGACTGCTTACCATGCACGACTGGAACGTTCCGTTCAGCCCCCTCCCCATCTCATGCAGCTTTTTCAGCAAGGGCCGGTCAAACCGATCGCTATCGCTCAACCCACTGCGTACATCCTCAACCACGTCCGCCAGCAGATCGAACGGCGTATCCTCCGGGTCAGGACGACTGGGCCAGAATTCCTGTTGCTCATACAGTTCCGCTGCCGCTTCGCCGATCATCGGCGTCTCAAAGTACAGAACCGTCTCGTCATCGCCTCCGTGATCGACGAAACGGACATCCGAGGCCGCTTCCAGCCAGCGCGGTCTTCGCCCACGCGCGGCGCTCCGACCCTCGAACGACATGCGAACCGAGCCTCTAAGCAGACGCGGAAACGTGCGCAGAATCTCGCCAAACGCCTGTGGCGGGACGCGCTGGCCGAAATGCCCCTCGCTCCGCAGCGTCAGTGTCCTGGTGATGGTCTTCATGGCAGCACTCCTTGTTCAGCCCCCGTAATACCCATCATATCGGCCTGCACACCCCTATCGCTTCCCTCGTCGCTCGGAATCGAATCGAAACTTACGCGCGTCGGACATTCCCTTCGCCATCTTTTTCCAGTTCGTCTTGTCGAAGCAGGCCGGTGAGGGCGCTTTTGAAGGCGGCCTTGATCTTCTTGCCGGTGCGTTCGAAGCCGAGGTGGCGGGTGGCGAGGGTGACGGCTTCGTCGCGGGTGATCCAGGTGTGGCCGACGACGCGCAGCAGCGCCCGTTTCAGTTCGTCCCGCTCGTAGTGGCCGATGTGACGCGTATCGCCGTAAACCCGGCCATGCTCAGTGTAGATGATGCCGCGCTGCGAGGCGGCCCGTAGGCCGTTGTCGATCGCCTTGGCGACGGGCTTCGGGGTTCGCTGGTAGCCCAGTTCCACCGCAACCGAGCGTAGAAAAGCATCGCGAGGCAGACCGTTGCCATTGAGCCCGGTCATGGCGCGGCGGGTGGCGATCATCAGGTCAGCCGTAGCGATATTCGCTGGCTCAACGCCCACCTGCCCGTTTTTCTTCTGAAACCCCAGTTTGGGCTGCGGTGGTTGATCGGCCTTGAACGCCCAGCCGCCGCGCTTCGACACGCGTCTTTTGGGTTTGGTCGGACTGGAATCACCGGCCCCGTCGGTTTCGCCCGGCGAGGCCGTTAGGCTTTTGGGATCGGTTCGATTAGCCCGTTGAGGCCATACAAACGTGAAACGAGTTCGTCGATCTGCTGTTGGATCGCGGCGACACGCGATGCCGCGTCATTGGGTAATGGACACCCATGATTGAGGTACTCGCCTTGAATCTTTTCTACGAGCTGCTCAATTGCATCTCGCTCCGTGTCTGTTGGAATCGCGATGGGAAGACGATTGACCAGCGTTGTCTTCACCTGTGCAAGCGTGCGGCCTTCTTCTTGCGCCATGCTTCGATAGATCGTTCGGAGCGTGGATGAATTCAGGACCGCGAGTAAATACCGATAGGTTAGGCCAACTCGCTCGCCCTCAGGCGTCAACAGGAGCGTGTGGAGTGTGTTATCCGTATAAATGCGTTCGTTGCCTTGGTAGATGTAACCTACATAAGGTTCATCCTCTGTCTGGCGCATCAACAGCCGCTCGGTCACATGGTGATTCTCGACCGGACCACAGAAGTGCCAGTATTCACCGCGACCGGAAGGTTTGCCGCCACGCCCAATACCGTTCCGGTCGGGATCTGGGTCATACTCAACATCGACGTACTTGTACTTGGCTCTGGGTGCATCCCACGATGACCAGTAGCGAAGCACCTGCTTGCCCTGCAGCATCTTCCATACGCGCCGGTTTTGCGGTTTACTTTCGAAGAAAATGCGACTGCGAACGTTGCCGCTATGGATGCCTGTGTCAAGTGCAGGAGCCACACTGGCCAAAGGGATGTATGACCGACCGTTGATAGTTAATTCGCAATCTGCCGCTAAAAGGCCCGCAAACAGACGACGATTCTCAACTGTTGGATCGAAGAACATGTGCGAGAAAGCCGTACGATACTCTGCGCTCGGAATGCGACGTCCGGCCGCCAGCATTTGACGGCCGCCGGAGAGCGCATGCATCGTCGACTGCCGGAGATTCACGAAACCTATCTCTCCGGCACCATCTTCTCGATTCTTGATGATGCATATACCTGAATAGACCGTTGCGTCGAACACGTCCGGTCCCAGTGGAATGAGCCATCGCAGTTCTGCTTGAAGCATTCGTTCGCGCAAGAACTCCTTGGTCGTATTCGTCAGATAAGTGTTCGATGTAATTGCGGCAAACATGCCACCGTCTGCGAGCAACTGAAGCGCGCGAAACATGAAGTGAATGTAGAGGTCACTCTTGAATCCGTATATTGGGCGGAGTTGCGCCATGTATGCCGCAAACTCATTTCGCTTGTCGCCCGGCACACGGTTCGCGGACAGATATGGAGGATTCATTAGAAGGATGTCGAATCCGCCGCGGTCCTGAGCGAATGCCTCGGCGAATTGGATGCGATAGTCAATCACGTTCGTCGGCAACGATGAGTGGGCAGCGATTGCTAATAGGTCCTCTTCGCGCTGAATCTGTTGCCCGAGGCGTGCCTTCTCTTTGCCATGCGCTGTGAAGTGTTTTCGTTTCAATGCTACCAATACATCGGCCTGTGTGCGCAGTTGTTCGCGGAAGAGGTCGGGCATCTCTTGAGGGTTCGGCCCCAGCAGCGAGTCGCCGGTCTCGATCTTGAAGTCGAGGTTGGGCAGCGGGACGGGGTCTTCGGCCTCGACGGCGAGCGAAAGCCAGAGGCGGAGCTTTGCGATCTCAGTGGCGAAGGGGTCGATGTCCACGCCGTAGAGGTTGTGGCTGATGATGTGGAGTTTCAGGTCGTAGAGGAAGCCGGGGTCGGCGGCGAGTTTGTCGCTCTGCAGCGCCCGGCGGATGGCGATGAGTTCCTGCAGCAGGCCGAGCAGGTAGGCTCCGGACCCGCAGGCGGGATCGACGGCCTTGAGGTTATCCAGAGCATCGATGATCTCCTTGGCGTGAGCTTCGGTGAGCCCTTCGACGATGTGGTCGTCGACGAGTTTGGCGATGGCTGGTTCCGGCGTTTTGGTGCGATCGGCGAGGTGGCCCTTGAGGGCTTCGCGACACATGAAGGCGACGACGGGGCGGGGCGTGTAGTACGAGCCGGATTCGTGTCGGCCGGTGACCAGTTCCTCGAACACCTTGCCGAGCATTTCGGGATCGACGGCGACCTCGATGTCCAGCGGCGTGGATTCCTCGACGGTGAAGTTGTAGCGGTAGAACAGGCCCCCCTGGTTAATGATCGGCGTGAAGACCTCATCGGGGAGCTCGGTGACCTTGTCGTCGAGTTCAGATTTCTCGAACAGGCCGCCGTTGAGCAGGGGCACATGGCCGTAGGCGTCGGATTGCTGCTTGTCTTCCTCGGCCAACCCTTCGAAGAACAGCGGGCGCAGGCGCGAGGCGTAGAGCGAACGCTTGCCGATGCCGCCGGCGGAGGCCAGGGCGGCGAGGTAGCGACTGCCGGTCTGGCTAGGGAAGGTGAGCCAGCCCTTGCGCTCGATAAAGCGGAGGAACATTAGGCGATTAAACAGCGACTGGGTGAACATGCGCAGTTCATCGTCCCTGAGGGCCGTGGTCTTCTCGATGATCTTTTCGACGTGGTGAAAGACGGTGGCGTAGTCCTGGTAGAACCGCTTGGTGACCTTCTCGATGTCGAAGGCGGGAGACCAGACTTTGAGCCAGTCGGTTTCGGTGGCCGGGAGCGCGTCGGGCCATTCGAGGGCGCGGAGGTTGAACTCGCAGATGGTGCGGACGGCGTCCAAGTCGTCCGGCCCCCAGCCGAAGGATGCCATGGGCGGCGTACCGGTGCCGTCAGGCGCGGACTTGAAGTGGGCGAAGCGGTAGCGTTCGTAGTTGTGATTGCAGATGAACAACAGGTTGTCTTGCGTGAACCGAGGGAGGTTGGCGCTCTGCCCGCCCCGGCCCTTACGGACAAGACCTGCCAGGACGCGGCGGAGGACGCCGGTCATGCCGCGCCCGGTGGTGAACACGTCGGGGTTGGCGAACTCCATGACGAAGATGCCCCACGGATTGCCGGGCAAGATGATCTGGTAGGCCTTGCCGCCAACGATCTTCTCGTTGAGGCCGGCGGCGCGGAGTTCGTCTTCGCTCCACTCGTAGGCGATGTCGCCGATTTCCTGCGCCGCTTCGTCAACCGGCCAACCGAGGGCATCGATCAGGAGTTCCTGCACGAAGGAGGTCTGATTGTTGACACGTTGCAGTGCTTCTTGGATGGCGGCGGCTTTGTTGTCAGCGGCGGTGGGCATGATCGCTCCCGGGTTTCAATCAGTTCAGTTCCATCCAGGCCTTGAGCGACGGCTTGACAGTTAGCGGCGCTTGCAGGGCCTTAAGATGCGTGTTTTTGATGTGCTTGTCGACCTTGCGGCGGATGTCGGCAAGCGTCGGCTGCTTGACCTTACATTGGCGAGGTGTTTCGGGAGTGGAGCGGATGAGCTCGACGATCTCGGCCGGTTCGGTCGCGATCTGCTCGGAGCGGAGGTCGTAGAGCAGCCAGAGCGTTTCGCCGGCGGCCTCGGTCCACGGCTGTTCCCCATCGACCGGCTCGGCGGTCATGTCGGGCCGGGGAACGACGTAGCAGAAGAAGACGGCCTGGGTGCCTGGCGTGGGATGTTCTTTGCCGCTGAAGACACGGAGGGGCAGGTTATTGAGCCGACCTTCGAGGTCCGGGTGCGTCTTGAGCAGTTCGCGGAACTCCAGGTCGAGCGACTCCACCGTATTCAGTTCGCCCTCGTACTCGCGGGTGAACTCCTTGAGTACCTCATAGTCGTCATCGGGCCGCAGCAGTTTGCCGTGCTCGATGCCCAGCGTCTTGGAGATGCGCAAGGTCTTGTGCGTGACGCGGGTGTAGAGCGTGAGCAGTTCGTTCAGTTCATCAGGTGGGAGGAAGTTCCAGTAGACGATCTTGCCGCGCTGGTCCTTCTGCTCGGGATGGTCGGCGAGGAGGCGGGCTTCGACCTCCGGATTCATACGGCGATCGACACGGCCAATGCGCTGCATAAGACGGACCGGGTTCCAGTGGATGTCGTAATTGATTAGGCGGGTGCAGTCCTGAAGGTTGAGGCCTTCAGAAAGGACGTCAGTGGAGATCAGGACGCGAATCTCGGTGGTGCCGAAGAGGTTTTTGAGATCAGCCGACGAGGTGTCGTTGTAATACGGGGCGAAGCGTCGGATGACATCGAGACGGTTGCCCTTGGTCTGGCCGTCGATATGTGCAACGCCCTTGATGCCGGCGTCTTCGAGTTGCTTTTGCAGGTACTGGGCGGTGTCAGCGAATTCGGTAAAGATGAGCACTTTGCCCGTCTTGAGGACCGGCTCGGACTTCATCAGTTTGACCAAGGCCTTGAGCTTGTCGTCCTTGGTGTGGTTGAGCTTCTTGGTTTCGCTCAGGAAGCGGATGATCTCGTCGAGATCGAGGAATGTCTCGCCTAGCATCGCGTCGACGTCGTAGTCGTCGGCGTCAAGCTCGACGATGGCTTCGAGCATCTCCTCGGTGATGACATCTTCTTCCGGGTCTTCATCGGGATCGCCGAACAGTTCGAGCTGGTGTTGTTCGACGTATTCGATGATGTCGCTGTTCTGCCTGCGCCAGCGCTCGAGTCGTGATTTCTGTGCGGAGCTGGCGCTGTGTTTGGTTGCCCACGCCAGCAGTTTGAGCATCAGGCGTTCGCAAGAACGTTCGAATGCCCACGCGGAGCTTTCAAATCGCTTCAGGAATCCGGTGCGGATCAGGCCGACGACCTGCTTCTGGCGGTTCTCGGCGAAGGGGTCGATGGTGTCATCGTCGCCCTTGTAGTACGCCAACGGATAGTAGATCGCCAGCGAGAACAGCGGCTTGTCCTTGTGGAAAGCCTTCTCGACCATGTCGAGCAGTTTGCCGTAGGTCTTCTTGACTGAGTACTCGGCGACCTGAGGCGGCTTTCGCTGAGGAAAGCTGGCGGCGGTCGCGCCTGAGGTCTTCTGGCTCTCCACGGCATACTTGCGGCTGCGCTGGATGACCAGTTCGCGGAACAGCGAATCATCCACCAACACCTGCTCGGCCTCGATCATGTTGGTGTCGACGTCGGGCTGGTCGTCTTCTGCGCCATTGTCGGCGGTGGCTTTCTTCAATTCACGTTCCATCCTGGTGAAGTGGCCACGCAGTGAATGAACGCCAATGTTGCTGAAGTAGTCGTCACGTCCCTGCGTGAACAGCTCGACCATGTGACGGAAGTCAGCGAGCTTGTTGTTGATCGGTGTCGCGGTCAGCAGGAACACGCTCTTCGGATCGGACCCCTTGGCGATCAGTTCGGATAGGAGGCGATAGCGGGATGGGCCCTTTTCGCCGGTGCCGAGGATGCGGCCGCTGAGGTCACGGCTAATCCCACGTTCATCATCGCCGCCTTTGCGACCGGGATTGCGGAAATGGTGGGCTTCGTCAATGATGACGGCATGAGCGAGTTGAGTGATGCGATCGAACCGTTCCGGGAAATCACCTCCACGCGCGAGATCTGTATGGCTGAAGATCACCAGGTTGGAGAAGTCGCCCGCGGCCAGACCTCCAACGTGCGGCAAATAGCGGCGGATGGCCGGCTTCCAGACCGAGTCCACTGCACCCTTGGGAGCGAACAGGACGACCCGCTTGCTCTCTTTGACGGCGAGGCGTTCGATCAGCATCAGGCCGATGAAGGTTTTGCCGAGGCCGACACCGTCACAGAGAAACGCGCCCCGGTGCTGCTGCGCGATCTTCATGAGAGCGCGATAGCCATCGGCCTGGTACTGGTCGAGGATGGGCAGCATTCGTGAGCCACCCTCGTCGGGCGACAACCTTTCCCATTCATCGACGGTCATTTCGTGGCCGCTGATTAGCCACTGAAGCGCCCGAGCGTAGACTTCGAAGGGCGTATGGTCGCGCGTATGCCGCTCGATGACGCGCAGCAGATCATCGCTGATGTCCTCTGCGTTGTTCCAGTGTTCGTCATACCAGTCTTGCAGGGCGGCCACTTGCCGGCCGGTGATCTGGACGTTGAGTTCGACGTTGTCGGTCAGGCCGGGGCGAGAGAAATTGGATGAGCCAACGAGGGCAAACGAGCCAAGCACCTCCTCGCGGGCGCGTGTGATGTAGGCCTTGGCATGAAACTTGTCCCGCTTGTAGACCTTCGCGGCGATCTTACCGGAGCGGATCGCGTCGACTACGGCCGGTACGCCGGCGAGGAAGTCGTCGCGTTCTTTCTCGACTTCGATGCTTCGGTCGAGCCGAGCCTCGATCTGCCGCCGCCCTTCAAGCATCGCCTGTTTGGTGCGTCGGGTGACCTCATCCCCTAGTAGAATGCGGAACTGATCGACTTTCTGCCAGTCGCCATCAAGTTCGAGCAGTGCGCCAATTTCGAAGTTACCGGTCGCGATATCGATGCTTGAAGAAAGCCGGCACCAGTCTCGGAGGTAACGCGCCACCTTCCAGTCGCAGTCGCTGTTGTCAACGATGAACAGTTCGCTGCCTGATTGTTTCCGTTGCTCAGCCATAGCTGTCCTTTTGGTCTGCACTGGAAAGCCAGCGATCGATCACTTCGCGATGGAACCGCCAATGCCGCCCAACCTTCTGGCCGGGCACCTTGCCCTCTTGGGCCAGCTTGTAGAGCGTGGACTTAGACAGCTTGAGGTACACGGCGAGGTCGCCGATGGTCATCACCATGTCCGCCTGCTTCTTTGCCATATCGTCCATCCTGCCTGGGAGAGGGGGAACGAGCCGCCCCCATCGGCTCCGCAGGTGAGCGACCATTTCACAGTTGATGGTGGCTGGTGTCAACGTCTGTCCTGACGCCGTGCTGTCAGCGGCGCAGATAACACGCCCGGCTGACCAAGGGCCAAGCCGGGCGCTTCCGGGGGCATGGGTTACGATGCGATTATACTGCCGCTAGGTCTTGTGCACGACTGCCAAGGGGGATCCATGGCTTTTCGCTTCTTCCGCCGCGTTCGACTCGCACCGGGGCTGTCGCTGAACTTGAGCAAGCGAGGCGGGTCGCTTTCGTTCGGCCCGCGCGGCGCGAAGGTCACTGCTGGCACCAGCGGCGTGCGGCGCACCGTCAGCCTGCCCGGGACCGGGCTGTGGTACACGGAGAAGGTGGGCGGCGGGAAGCGGCGTTCGACCCCACGGCGGCGCGGCAGCGCCAGCCCGTCGTCGAACGGCACGTTGCCACCGGCACCGACGGTGCGGGCGCAGGATCGTCTCACCCTCGGCTTCTTCAAGCGCCTAGTCACACCCAAGGGTGAAGAACACTTCGTCGACGGCATGCGCCATGTCGTGCTCGGCGAAGACGGCAAGGCCCTGACACATCTGCGACAAGCGGTGCACCTGGCTGATGCGGCGTTCATGGCCGGCATGCTCGCGCTCAAGGCCGAACGGTATGACGAGGCGGTGCAGTACTTCGGCTATGCGAGGCAGAAGCATTCGGGCCTCGGGCGCTACTTCGCCAAGTACGACATCGATGCGGCCGTGAGCCTGCCGATCACCAAACGAATCCGGGCACAGGTGGGCCCGAGCATCCGGGGCATCACGTTGGCGCTGGCGGAGGCGCACCAGGCACTGGGCGATTGGAAGCAGGCGATCCGTGACCTACACCAACTTCACCAGCGCGACCCGGCCGACATGGTGGTGACACTGTCGCTGTGCGAGATTCTGGTCGAGGAGTTGGGTGACAAACGGGCGATGCAGCAAGTCGTGAAGCTGAGCAAGAACATCAGCAACGAGAGCGAGCTTCATGCAGCGGTGCTGTTGTGGAAGGGCAAGGCGCTACGGTTGTTGGGGCTGCACACGGCTGCGCGGGATACGCTCACTACGGCCCTGCGCCGAACCAAGGATCGCAGCGATGAGTTGCTGCAGGCACTCCGGTATGAGCGGGCGATGGTGTACGAGGCGCTGGGAAAGGCCAGTCGGACCCGGCAGGAACTGGAGAAGTTGTACGCTGACGCGCCGGATTATGAAGACGTGGCGGAGAGATTGGGTATGGCGAAGGCATGATGGTGAGGTAAACTGCTTGGCAGGAGCACGTCGATGACCATGACCGATCACACATTCGAGTCGGCCTGCCGCGAACATCTCGATCATTTCTTTACGGCGCATCCCGATCCGGTGCTGCAGCAGCGGGCGATGAAGGCGCTTCGCCTACTACGCACGAGCGACCAGCCATTGACTGGGAAAACCAAAGGCTGGGCGGCAGGCATCGTCTATGTGGCAGCCACCGACGGGCGTATCACCTGCGGCGTGCCGGGCGTGCTCAACAGCGAGTTTGAGCAGATCATGGGCGTGACGATGTCGACGGTCCGCAAGCGTGCTGCGAGAGTTAAGGAACTGGTGGTATTCTGATCGCCACATTGCGGTGTCGAGCCAAAGCTGTTTTAGCTAGAGAACTTTCGTGCCAACCAAGCATCAACAACTTCACGCGTTGACGGTGAAGCGCAAAACATCGTGCTGGCATGGCTATCACCAGATCGGTGATTTTCACGACGGTGCATATGAAAGCGACCATGTGTCGCCGTACACGATAAGCGCGGGCAACCCTGATGCCGATGTGTTCATCCTCCTGCAGGATTGGGCATCAGCAGACGGCTTGGCAGGGCCGATCGATCAAGAGACGGTCGAATTTGGCCACACCCCGAGCCTGCCGACCAACCGCAACCTTGTCCGCCTTTTGAATACACACTTCGGCCTGACGCTGGCCGACACTTACGCGACGAACCTGTTTCCATTCATCAAGCCCGGGGGCATGAGCGCGACAATCCCAGTCCGTGATCTGGTTAAGGCTGCTCGTGAATTTGCCCTGCCACAGATCGCAATCGTCCAGCCGCGTTTGGTGGTGTGCTTGGGGTTACAGACGTTCTGCGCCATGCAGCGTGCAACGGGTCGTCGCCCTGCTGCGAACTTGGCCGAGGCAATCGGCAGCCCGCTCGAAGTTGAGTCGGCCATGATCTGGTGCCAGGCACACACCGGCGGGCTTGGCCAGGCCAACCGCAACCGTGGCGGCGTCGATCGGGTGAGCAGCGACTGGGCCACCATGAGCCACACGTTGAATGGCGATCGCAGCTCGAGGCGACATCGCTCTACCCGAACTCCTCAAGCGTCGGAATCTGCGTAAACGAGATGCGTGTCGGTGCGGCTTCCTGCGCCCCCCACATTGCGCCGAGGTAGAGCGTGTGCTTGCCATACTTGCGATCGATCGTGTCCATGCAGTCGGCCAGCTTGTCCATGTGGTTCTGCGCGGCGAACAGTGGCATCGTCGCACTGCCGTCAACCACAAGATGCGTGAGGACCACGCCCACCTTCAGCGGCGTACCCGGTGGACGCTTTCGCCACAGCGGCAGCGCCACGTGAATCATCGTCAGCGTGTCCCGACATAGGCCCAGCGAAGCGCGATGCTCCCAACTGCGTCGGTCAATGTACGTCACCTGCATCGTCAGGTCGCCGGCACGATAGCCGAGCCGGCGCATGCGAGCGGCCGCCTTGTGGATCATCCGTGCCAGCACTGCCCACGCCCGCTCGTCCGTGCGCTGGTCCGGTGGCAGCACATGCGAATGGCCCACGGTCCGCCGATGCGTGGGCCGGTATGGCAGATCAATGCCGCGCAACTGCTGCCACCAGATGCTGCCGAGCACCGTGCTGCCCCACGCCTGGCTCAAATCCGCTTCGGAGGCCTGACAAAGCTGCGCCACGCTGGTGATGTGTACCGCTGCGAGCCGACGCTCCATGTTCTTCGCGATGCCCGGCAGGTCGGTAAGTTCGAGGTGACAGATCGCATCGGGTAACTGCTCGGGCAGGAGCATGGTCAGCCCGTCGGGCTTGTTCATATCTGAGGCAACCTTGGCCAGCCACGGATTGGGTGCGAGGCCGATTGAGCAACGAACACACGGACCGGTCGCCTTGCGGATGGCATCCTTGACCTGGTAGGCAATCACCGCTGCCCGCTCAGGCTGGCACTCCTGGCCCAACAGCTTGCCGTACATCTCGTCGATCGAGCAGACCTGGTCCACATGCAGGCAGGACTCGACCGCCTCGATCACGCGGTGGTGATACTGCACATAGCACGCCGGCCGGGCTTCGATCAGGCGGATGTGCGGACAAAGCTGCTTCGCTTCGCGGACGCCCGTGCCGGTCTTAATCCCGTAGCTTTTCGCCTCGTAGCTGGCGGCGATGCAGCAGGTGGTCTCCACCAGCGTCGGTACGACCGCGATGGGCAGGCCCTGCAGTTCCGGGTGCTCCTGTTGTTCGACGGAGGCAAAAAACGAGTTCATGTCGGCAAACAGATAGCGCACTCCCTCCACGGCAGGTTCCTCCCTCGCGGCGAATAATTACCCGATCAGATACCGAACAAGAGTAGCCGAGAACATCCTGTGCGCCAAGATGCATTGCAGCGGAATTGCCATTTCCCCGCCGGACCCCGCTCGTCCGCAAGGCGGGTCTTGTGCCTGAGCCAGCAGCCGCAGCGGTCGCACTTACAGGAACGCTTCGGGTTCGCCTGCCTGGGACGGGGGCAGTTCACCCGCCCCGCTCCGGCAAATTCTGCCTCGGCTTCTTCCATCCCGACGTTAGCGCTGCGGGCCGCCAGAGCCAGCAGCCCAGGTCCACGGCCAGGTCTATGCCGGTGCGCTGCTGCCACAGGTCCAGTTCCCAGCCCAGTTCCCTCGCGTACTCCGGATCGTGGAGGTCGCGATGTTCGCTCTGGCTGCGGGCGAGCGCCCGGCACGCCGGCTCCAGTTCCTCCGCCTGCGGGAGGCTCAGCCCCTCGAGCATCAGCCCGAGGATGTAGGCAATCTTGCACGTGCCCTGGTGATGGCTGAGGTTTCCCTGCCGGTGCAGGGCGTGGATGGGCTCGAAGTGCTCGACGTACCACGGCTGAACCAGGTCGCGTACCTCGGTGAAGTCCGCTTCCATGCCGTGCTCGTCCAGGCTCTGGCGGTCCAGCCAGGTCACCGCCGAGGCTGCGGCACGCAACTGCTCCACCGTCGCCGGCACCCCCAGCGCCGCCTTGGCCGGCTCGGGCAGGTGGAAGACCTGCGAGCGGCGCATCTGCCGGCGGTACTCGAGGTAGCCAGCCGCCACCTTCTGCACCCGCCGCTCGGCGAAGGAGGTGGCCTGCGGCGGCAGCGCGCTCAACATAGCCTCGAGTTGCTCATCGTCGAGCGAGCGCAGGGCCGGGCGGATGTCGACGGTGCGGTCCGCCAGCTTCTCCGTCGGCAGGCCGAGGTGGGTGAGGTCGAGCGTCTTCAGATGTTGGTCCCCTTGATCTCGGTGATGTGGCCGCGGGCGTCGACCTTGATCTTGTCGCTTTCATCAAAGCCGCTGAAGGTGGTGGCCGAGCCTGTGTCAGGGCCGATGTGCTGGAGTTTCCGCTGGCCGCCGACGGTGGTGGCGCTGATCCAGGTCCCATCGCCCACCACGTCCTCCAGATCGGGAATCTCGGGCAGGTCCTGGTTGACCCACGCGCCGGCCCCGCCGTCGTAGGTCAGCACCTGTTCGTCCTGGGGACTGGTGAGCGTGGCATCGGCCAGGTCGCCCAGCACCTGGGGCACCGACAGCTCGACGTTGTTGTCATCGTCGTCCGCGGTCGCGCCGACGTGCCCGAACTGGTCGCGGCGGAGGAGCTTGGCGGTCAGGGACAGCGTCGCGCCGCCGGCGTTGGCATCTTCTCCCGTCGCAACGGCCGAGGTGATGATCGACTGCTCGTCCACGAGCGCGCCCGGGCCGCCGTGCTGAATCGTGCGTGTGTCGCCCGTGCCGCTGACGTTGATCCAGGGAAAGTGGTCGTTGAGCGTCAGGTTGGACAGGTCGGCGTCGTCGCCCTTGGGCCCCTGTGGGCCTTGCGGACCCTCCTCGCCCTGTTCGCCACGGGGAATCGTGAAGTTGAAGTCGAAGTCGAACGAGCAGTCCGGCCCCGGCGTCACCGTCAGGTCGGCCGACGCGCTGGTGCCCGGCGAGCCGGTGGTCGCGCTGGCCGAGCCGGTGATGTCCGGGCACTCGCCGCCGGCGGGGATCGTGATGGTGTGATCGCTCTGGTTGTTGTGGCCTTTTTCGTCGAAGGTGATCGTGCCGAGCACGTTCTGCTCATCATCCTCGATCGTGATCGTCCAGTCGGTCGTGCCGGGGGCTTTGTGGCGCAGGACGATCTCGGGCGGGCCGTCCTCGACCTCGCTTTCGCCCGGCGGGCCGACCCACTGGAAGTGACCGGCCGGGTCGCCGTGGACCACGCGGCGCTCGACGCCGAGGGTCAGGTCGTGGTGCTCTTCCTCGTAGTTTTCATCATTGGGGTCTTCGCCGCCGGTGAGTTTGCTGACGAAGCGGGCGAACCACGCGCCCCAGACCCCGGCGCTGTGCGAGCCGGGCATGGGCACGATGGCGGCGTCGGGGTCGTAGCGGGAGGTCGGCCCGCCGTGGTGGACGTGGTCGCGGTCGAACCAGGCCTGGCCGTTGGCCTCGTCATCGAAGTCGAGCGTGGCGTAGGAGGGATCGTCGATGTCCTCGGGCGGCGGCGCGGCGTCGAGGCTGAAAAAGTAGCCGCTGCCGCTTCGGGTCATCAGCACGATGGTGCCGGCGGGAACCATGGGCCGGCCGGCAACCTCGCGGGCGAAGCCCTCGGCGATCGTGCCGCTGAGGCCATCCTGCACCGTCACCCACGCCGCTTCCGTCCCGCCTTCGCCGTCGTCCGCCTCATCATCCCAGCGCACCTGCTCCCAGGCGTACTTGCCGTAGTCGGCGTGATCGAGGGCCACGGAAGCGTGGCCGGTGATGCGCGCCGGGAAGGTATCCATCGCCACCGGCCCGAGGCGCACCACCGCCCACTTGAGGCCCGTGCCTTCCTCTTTCCAGAGGATCTGCGCCCCGCCCCCGGAGGAGGGGGTGCTGGTGAACCGGCTCGCGTCGTTGTCGGTGATCGTGGCGGCGCCGTCCTGCTCGTGGCCCACCTCGACCTGCGCGGGGCAGACGCCGCTGACGCACGCCCGGCCGATCGCGCCGGCCGCCAGTGGTTCCAGCAGCACGACGAAGCGCGCCCCGGAGCCCGCGGAGCCTCCGGAACCCCCGGAACTGTGATCGGCCAGCGTCGGCACCACGCCAGTCAGCGCCACCTGCCGCTGGAACTCCTCGAGGTTCCCCTCCGTGGCGTCGGGTCCGATGATCGGGGCGTCGATGCCGAGGATCGCGAAGCGCGGCTGATCGGCGCCGCTGTCGTTGCGCACGAGGATGACGCCGGCCTGCCGCCCCCCGGAAGCATCGGCGGTGGCGGGCCGTGTCGACTGGCCCTGGCGCTCATGGTACGCGCGGGTGGCGTCGACGATCCTGTTCCAGTCGTCGGCGGGGATCTTCAGCGGCTGGCCGCGCTGGACGTGACGAAGCGTCATGGTTCAGGTCCCGATCCCCAGCAGCGAGAAGTTCCCCTCGCGATACACCCGCTCGACGTAGGCCGCGATGGGCTTCTGGATCAGCATCTTCGCCGCCGTGTCCTCGGCCTCCGTGTAGCGCACCCACAGGTATTCCCAGCCCTTTTTCGCAATGCCGGTGATGGCGCCGACGCTCAGCCCGCTGACGTTGGGGCTGCCGGCGAAGGCGAAGCTGATCTCCCAGGGCTGATCACCCCGCTTCGTGCCCGCGGCGCCCAGGAACAGGCACTCGCCTGCGGCCAGGCCCTTGAAGCCGGCGCTGTTCGTCCTGCCCGTGAGCGAGAAGAGCGTGCCCTTGTAGCTGGTCGAGA
>JBBDPC010000091.1:0-21174 GCA_040876735.1 Phycisphaeraceae bacterium
GCGGAAACAGCGGCAGGACCACCAGCAGCGCCAGGCTGGCGAAGAGAAGGTCGAAGCAGCGTTTGGAGAAGCGGTTGACCGAGGAACTGAGCGGTCGGCGCAGCGGCGTTTCGAAGGCGCGGTGGGGTTCGAGCTCGTCCCAGCGGACGCGGTCGATCTCCGGCCGATGGGCCGGGTCGTCCCACAGCACGGCGGGGCCGACGACGCTGGCCTCGCCGTCGATCGTGCGTCCCGCGCCGACCCAGACCGGGCCGACGACACTGACGCGTCCCGGCGGGGGCGCCTCGGCGTCGATCCACACGCCGCTGGCATGGCGGGCGGCGCGCTCCACGGTCGCGTCGGGCTGTTTCCAGACGGTGACCAGGTGGCGGACGAAGTCCATCACCTCGTCGGCCGAGTCGCGGTCGTACGTCTGGCCGGCGATGGCCATGGTCGTCCGCCGCTGGCGTGGCACGGCGCGGCGCAGCTCGCGCCAGCCGGTGATCGTGTCCGGCGCCGATTGCCAGACGCGGGCGATCTCCGCTTTGGGCGTGAGCACCACCCGGCCGAGGCGGGAGTCGGAGCCGCCGTAGTCGCGATGGAACTCGACGAACCGGCCGGCGTCGTCGGTCATCGCCCGTTCGTGATACCCGCTTTCGCGCTGGTCCTGAATGCGCACCCACAGCGCCGCCGGCTTCAGCCAGCTCAGCTCCTCCACCAGCGGGCCCAGCGGAATGATGCCCAGCAGCCGCGGCGCGACGAGCAGAAACAGCTCGGCGTCTTCGACAATTTCCGACAACTCGCCCAGGCGCACGACCTGCACCCCCCGCGCCGCCCAGAAGCGGTCATGCAGGTCGGTCGGCGAAAGCCCCCAGACGGTCGGATGCGCGGCGACGGCCGGGGCGTCCGGCTTGACGTCAGCGATCATGCGTGCTGCTCCCCTGCGGCGTGCGGCGACGATCATTCATGTCGCCCGTTGGTTTGACTCGACGACTTGCCGACCGTGCTCAAGGCGTCCGCCACCGGGCCGTACCCGGCGGTCTGACCGTTATGCCCCGTCCGCCGGCGGGCGGGCACGGTGACGGGCCCGTGGTCGGCGTCGTCGGGCATGCGCTCACTCATGGTCGAGTAGGTGCTGATCGCCTCGTCGTTGGACTCGGCGCGATTGAACACGAAGCCCGCCAGCGACGCGCCCAGCGATTCGAGGAAGGCGATCGATCGCTCCACGCGCGGGCGCTGATCGCCGCGCGAGACGACGAAGACGACGCTGTCGGCGGCGGCGGCGACGGAAGAGCTTTCCATCGAGCCGGGCACGGGGCCGGTGTCGACGAGAATGACCTCGTAATGCTCGCGGGCACTGTCGATGACGCGTTTGATGGCCTTGGGCGAGAGGCGTTTGAGGTCGGCCACGGTCGCGCCGCCGACGGGCAGGATGGTGAGGTGTTCCGTACCGGTGTCGGCGGTGCAGTCGGTGATGGCGTCGCCGTGCATGGCGTCGAGCAGGCCCATGGCGGACTGTTCCTGGAACGCCAGGGCCTGGTCGAGCTGTTCTTCGGTGACGGCGCCTTGGGCGATCAGCGCCTCGCCGAGGCGTCGGCCGGTGACTTCCGCGGCGTGGAGGCCCTGGTCGAGTTGTTCACGATCGACCAGTCCCTGCTGGAGCAGCACCTGCCCGATGCGTCGGCGGACGAGGGCCTGCATGCGTCGCGTGAGGCCGGCGCTGGTGAGGTCGCAGTCGACGATGAGCGTGCTGTTGCCGGCGTTGGCGAACGACATGCCCAGGGCGATGGTGAGGCTGGTCTTACCCGAGCCGGCGGCGGCGGAGGAGACGGTGTAGACGGCCGAGCCCTGCGGCGGCGAGCTGAGTTGCAGCAGCGTGCGGATGTGGTGGACGGAGTGGGCCACCAGCGTTGCATGCTCAGGGTCGGTCAAGTCGTCGGGCAGTTGCGGCAGCACGCCGAGCAGGGGCAGGTGGCCGAGGCTGCGGGTGGCGTCGTCGGCGCTGCGCATGCGCCGGTCGATCAGGCCCAGCAACAGGACGAGGCCCAGGCCCAGCCCCCCGCCACCGACCACGCTCACGCCGGCCATCTGGATGCGCTTGCGGGCGTTGACGGGTGTGAGCGACGTGTCGATGTCGCCGGGGTTGGCCATGACGTCGATGTGGCCGGCCATGACCGACTCGACCTCCAGGGTTTCGTAGCGGAAGATGGTCTCATCCAGCCGTTTGCGCAGCGTGTCGCGTTCCGCTTGCAGCTTGTCGATCTCCAGGCGCTTGCGGCCGAGGTCGATCATCGCGGGGTGCGCCTCGGCATGCATGGCTTGAAGGCGCTCGAGCTGCGCTTCGAGCTGCGTGATTCGCCGGCCGGGCGTCACGGCATTGTCCCGGTCGCCGATCAGCATGCGCTCGGGGTCATCCGCGGCGTTGAGCGTCTGCACATGCTCGTCGATCGCCTCGTTCGTGATCGCCAGCCGGTCGCGGAGGGTGCGCACCTCGCGATGGTTGGCGCCGAAGTTGCGCTCCATCAGCTTGATGCGTTGCTGAAGCATGTAGCGTTGGTCGATCAGGTCGCGCATCCGCCGGTCGACCGCGGCGATCTCTTCGAGCGTCAGGGTCTGGAAGTTGATCCCCTCATCGCCCACAACCGCTTCGTCGGCGTCGCGCTGCTGGGCGCGCAGGGAGTTCAGCGCCATCTGCGTCTGCTGGATCTGCGCTTCGAGGCGCTGCACCTGGCTGAGCTGGAACTGGTACATGCTCTCCAGCGCGTCCGAGCCGTACTCCTCGGCGATGGTCTGAATGCGGCGGGTGATGGTGTCGAGGTCGCTGTCGAGCTGTCGCCGGCGATCTTCGAGCGCCCGCATGGTGCGGTCCCGGCTGAGGCGGTCGCGTTCGACGTGGATGCGCTCGTAGGCCTGCAACACGGCGCGGACGGCGACGCTCGCCGCCTCGCGGTTGGGGTCCTCAAAGGTCACCACGACGAACTCGTTGCCCCGCGGATGGTTGACCGACAGCTTATCGCGGAACGCCTCCATGGCATGGTCGTCCGACCCACGGCCGAACGATCGCCATGCTTCGTTGTCCAGGGCGTGGCGGAGCACGCGGTTGTGCTTCATCAGCGCCGCCTGCGTGCCGACGAAGCCGGAGAAGTTATGCATCGGCTCGCTGTCTTCGGTTGGGTAGATCAGCACATCCTGGGCCGGGCGGATATGGACCATGCCCCGGCTTTCGTAGACCGGCTCGACGCTGAACCACGCCGCCGTCCCGCCGATCGCGGCAAAGCAGACGCCCAGCAGGATCGCCCACACATATCGGCCGCGCAGCAACTGATGCACGCGCAGCAGCGGCGACACCTCCTCCGGCTCGCCCGCTTCGGCGCGTGCCATGCTCCCCTCGTAGGATCGAGGCGCGGGCAGGTTCGAATTCTCCTCCATCGGGTACCGCTCGTTCATCGCTGCACTCCCGTGCGAATGGCTTGCACCGCCGGCATGGCGGCCGCCGTGAATCGTTTGACTATTCGATCTCGTTCCGTATCTGAAAACTGTCCGCCGAACACGAACTGCACCTGGGCCGCGCCGTAGACGCGGAACTGGCGGTCGGCGGCGATGCGGTTAACTTCCCGCATGTTCCGCGCGAATGTGCCGTCGGGCAGGATCAACAGGTTGGTCACGTACAACTGCGTGGTCGCACCGGGCGCGAGTTGCTCAAAGTCGTAGCCCATGCCCTTCACCGTCATCGCCTCAGCCGTGTCGAACGACCAGCTTGCCTCGTGACGATCGCGCATGGCCCAGCCGGCGGCGGGATAGCAGACCGGCGGAAAGTGGCCGATCATGTCCCGGGCGTCGCGGCAATGGATGATCAGAAAGTGGAACGACCGCCCGCCCGCCGGGTCGCGGTAGCGACGGCTGAGAATCTCGTTGGGCTTGAGCATCGCCACCGCCGCCAACGGCAGCTCGACTTCGCTCGACGTCCACCCGTCGATCTCCTCGGGCAGCTCGCGGATGGCCTCTGCGACGCGGGTGTGATACCCCTCCACGTCCGACGGCTCGGGCCAGCGGCTTTTCTCAATCACCAGCCCGGCGATCAACGCCAGGGCCAGTGCGGGTGCGGCTAGTAACTTGATCATATCTCTCCTCCCGGCCACGGTCCGGCATCGCGCCCCCACCACCGTGGATGCCTCACGAACATGCAGACGGCCCCCTCCATCAGTTGGCCGCCAGGGTGTAACGGGTCACCGGCACCATCGCCCAGCGCAGCGCGGTGATGATGCCCAGCAGCAGCAGCAGGCTCACGCCCAGCATGACCCAGCCGCTGATGTTGTGGAAGCGGTCGCCGATGCTCACATCCGCATAGCCGTAGATCCAGACCGTCGGGATCAGCCGGATGACGTTGCACAGCACCGCCGAGAGCGGGCTGGCGATGATCAGGATTGCCCGCACGTAACTCCGCAGCGGCAGGCTGAACGCGAGCGTGTACGACACCAGCGTCAGCGCGAAGACCATGCGCAGCCCGTTGCACGCCTCGGCGATGGCGACGTCCACGCCGTTGATCGTCAGCACGTTCCCCCCGCGGTCGATCGGCGTCGCCAGCACGAGCAGGATGTGCTCGGTGATGACCGCCGTGGCCGCCTGCAGCGGCATTGCGATCTGCTGCCGCACGATGCCGGGGATCGGAACGAGAAAGCCCAGCGCGATCAGCGCCGGCAGATACGCCCGCACCACCGGCAGCCCCAGGAAAGAGAGCGCCGCCCCGAGCACGACCAGCACCGCCCCGCCGTGCCAGATGCTCTGGTACATGTAGGCGTCGCCCACCGAGTGCGCCACCCAGCCCGCCGCCACCAGCAGCGGGCCGATCCACAAGCCCGTCGGCCGGCAGTAGCGGATGCGCTTGCGTCGCACGTACAGCAGCCAGAGCACGACGATCGGCACGAGGAAGATGTGGCTGGACTCCTCGTCGCGCATGGCGATGTTGTAGATGTCCGCCCACACGTCGCGCGTCGCCAGCATCGCCACCGCCGCCATGCCGGCCGCCCCCGCCACGTGCCAGGTCGTCCAGCCGTTGCGTAACATCGCTCGTGGTATGACGCTCATTTCATCCCCCCCGCTTTCCGTGGCGCTCGTTCGCCGACACCACGCTGTCCACCACCGTCCGGTTCGCCGGCACCACGCCCCCGGGCCCCACCACCGCACGCACCACCACCGCGCCTTCGCCCACCCGGCCGCCCTTGAGCACCACCGAATCATGCACCCGCGCCGTCGACGCCACCTCCGCCCCCGGCTCGACAATCGCGAAGCTCGACTTCCAGTCCTCCATGAATGGATCCGCCAGGCTCACCGACTCATCCATCTGGTGATGCAACGCCCGCAACGCCGTCATGTAGCTCGTCAGCGTCCGCACGGGCAGGCCCGTCGGCACGTCGCGATGAATCACGCGCACCTCCTGCTCCCGGGCGATCCGCGGCAACGCCTGCTCCTTCAAGTCCACGAACCCGACCTTCGGCAACTGCTTGAGCACCCCGCAACGCAACAGCATCAGCCCGCCCGGCGTGCCGTCTCGATGCGACACCAGGCTCACCGGCGCCCCCGTGTCCGCCAGCTCGACCGCCACGCCCGTCAACGGCTCGAGCAGCACCTGCGCCGCACTGCCGGTCAACAGGTAATCGTCGTCGGCAAACTGCTGCGCCATGTCACGCAACACGCCCCCGCTGCCGCGGTAGGCCGACTCGTCCGACTCCACCAGCACCTCCACCCCCGCCCCCCCCGGCCCCCCCGGCACGTTCGCAGGCGGCGTCGGCGCCGGCGTGTCATGACTGATCCGCACACGCAACGGGCAACGCTCGATCCCCGCCAGTCGGCCGAAGGCCGCCACCTGCTCGCACCAGGCTTCGAGCAACGTCTGCCCCGTCCGCGCCGGCAGATCCAGCATCGAACGGCCGATGCCACGCCCCAATTCCGACACGCGCACCGTCCCCCCCAGCAGCACCACCGCCCGCACACGCCCCAGCGTCGCCGCCCGCAAGCGAAGCGTCGCCGCTGACTCAGCCGAAACGGCGTCGGTCGGCGCTTGTTTTTTAGATGGATATGGGCGCCAGGCCGATATCGTCATCCCCTGCTTCCTTATTCTCACCCGGTGCGCCGCCCCGCCAGTCGGCACGGCCTGGGCCGGCCACGAAAACGGCCGATGCGCCACACGCCGCACCTTGTTTTCTATCGGCTCGCCGGTCGGTCCATGTTGGTGTGACTGATCATACCGCCCGGCAATCCATCACCTTTTCCATCGCAGGCAGGGTTATCGGATGGACAACGAATCGCCCGCCTGCGCGGTCGACGCCCCCCGTTGCTTTTCACTACTGCGCCGCGCCCCCGTCGGTTCGGGCGATCGGCCGGTGATGAAGCCGCGAATCGCTTCCACCAGCGCCGGCGACGCCGACGCGCCGATCCGCTCGCCCGCGCCGATCTGCTCCAGGCCGTCCAACCGATCCGCAATCTCACGCTCATCAAACGCCACCGACACGCTCCGCCGCGCGGCAAAGCGTCGCGCCGTCGCCAACTGGTGATCGTTGCGATGCTCTTCCAACTCCGCCCGCCGGGGCAACACCACCACCGGCTTGCCCAACTCCAGCGCAGAGATGATCGTACCCAGCCCCGCGTGCGAAACAATCACCGACGCTTGTGCAAACGTCTTTTGAAATTCGCCAGGCGTCAGAAACGGCACAACCCGGATAACCCGCGGCCGCCACACCGTGTCGCCCGTCTGCGCCACCACGTCCGTCCGCCCCCGCGCTTGCGCCCAGCGGTCCACCGCGTCCACCAGCCGGTCAAACGGCAATTGCGTGCCCACTGTCACGAAAATCATACGACGCTCCCGAAGTAGTACGGCCCCTGGCCCTTCGCTAGATGCGGCCACTGCGTCAACCACAGGTCCGCATACCGCTGCACTTTCATGCCCGACATCGAAAGCACTTCCGCATTCGCCAGGCTGTCCACCCAGATCGTCTGTGCACCCACCATCTTGCCGAACCGCAACGCGAAATAGCCCGGCGCCGCACCGGTCGAGATCACCACCTCCGGCCGTTCGCGGAACACGATCAACGCCATCTCCATCGCCAGCCGGACCAGCCGGATCTTGCTCTGCATGTTCGCGTCCGTCACCACATGGAACGCGTGGCAGTCCACCTCGTCCTCGTACCCCGCATCCGTTGTCACCACAATCAGTTCCTGCCCCTCGAACGCCTGCCACAAACGTTTAAGCTGCACCCAATGCCCCCCGCCCGACGCCACCGCCAGCACGCGCTTGGGCCCGGCCGTCTCCGCATGGATCGCGCCGCCCGACGCCGTGGGCGTTTCAACACTGGTTATCTGTTCAGTCATGCCTCATCCCCAAGTCGCCTACGGCTTACCGCCCCGGCCGTCGCCTCTACCGGTGTCCGCGACGACTCGTCCCGCTCCCAGCGATACGCCTGCCGCCCCATCTGCCGCCGGGCACGCCAGCGCGACGCGAACGACACCCACAGGTAGACCGGCAGCGCCGGCCACAACGTCACCTCGCGCAACACGTCGCGCAGCCCGCCGCCATACTGTTTGCCCTTCGCCTCCCGCCGCGCTAGTTCCGGGTAGCGCTGTCGAAGCTGGTAGATGCCGTATCGGCTGCGCGTCTTGATGCGCACCAGGTCCGCCAGTGTCGCGGGGGCGGTGACCGTCGACGCCGCACCCGCCACCGCCTGCCGCTCGTCTTCCGCGAACAGCAGCCGAACGTAGCCGTCGTCGGCAATCACGTCGGGGAAGCGGTCGAACCGCCGTCGGCCCGCCTCGCTCAGCGCGTACACCCCCGTGCCCATCAGTCCCGCCTTCGTGTAAGGCAGCGCCTGCCACACCCGGTAGTACGCCCGCACCGCCACGCTCGCGCCGGCAAAGTCCATCCGCATCGTCGGACACGCCGCCAATGCCTGGCCGTCACGCAGCACCGCCGCGATCCGCCGCACCGCGTCGAGCGGCAGCACCACGTCCGCGTCCACGTAAAACCGCGGATAGCTGCTCGCCGCTTCGTCGCCGAGGTTCAGCGCCGCCACCTTCGAGGCGGTGTCGGTCTCCACGACGCGCACCGGCTCGCCGTATGCGCGGGCGATGGCGGCCGTGCGATCCGTGCAGCCGTTGCACGCCACGACGATCTCCACCTCGCCCGGCCGCGCGTCGTCCAGCAGCGCGTCGAGTCCGCGATGGATCACCGCTTCCTCATTGTGAGCGGGGATGATGATGGAAACTGGCGTATGTGACATCATGCCGTGGCCGTTTCGCCCGCCGGTTTGCCCGGCGCCTTCACCTCGCGCCACGCACGTCGGCGGGCCCAGACGGCACGCCAGGTGGCCGCCTGCTCGCGCCGATGCGGTTGCACGAGTCCAAGCACCGTCAGGGCCGTCAACCGGGTCAGCGCCCACAGGTCCAGCGTGCGTCGGCCGAACCAGGCAACGCCCGCGCCCCAGTGCCGCGCGAACAACTGCGACTTGGCGACGAACAGCCGCACCATCTTGTCCGCACGCACGCGCTCCGAAGCGCCGCCGTAGTGCGTGATCGTGGCGTCGGGCGTCATCATCGGCGTCGCGCCCAGCCGCCGGGCCCGCAGGCACAGGTCCGCCTCTTCGCCGTACATGAAAAACGCCGGGTCGAATCCGCCCAGCCGGTCCCACAGCTCACGGCGAATCAAAAAGAAGCAGCCCGTGACGATGTCGACCTCGCGCACGCTGTCGCGCGCCCATTCGCCCATCGCCTCGCGGTCGAACATGCGCCAGCCGCGGAACACGGCGGCCAGCCCCACGCCCTGGCAAAACGCGCTCCACGGCGTCGGCCGCCGCCAGCACGACGTCGGGTTCAGCGAGCCGTCGGCGAACAGCGTCCGCCCACCCCAGATGCCCGCCCCCGGCTGCGCCGCGGCGAATGCGACCAGCCGGTCCACCGCACCGTCCAGCACCACCGTGTCCGGGTTCAGCAGCAGCAGGTAAGGCGCGGCCGTGCGCTGCGCCGCATAGTTGTTCGCCCCCGCGAAGCCGAGGTTGTCCTCCAATGCGAACAGGCGAACCTGCGGAAACTGCGCACCGATCGCCTCGGCCGAGCCGTCCGTCGAGGCGTTGTCGACCACCAGCACCTCAACCTCGGTCACGCGCGTCTGCTCATGCAACGAGCGCAGACACGCCAGCGTAAGCTCGCGCGTGTTGTACGACACGACAATCACCGCCACTGCCGCCGGCGCCGCAGCGTGATCCGCATCGCCCGTACAACGAGCCGACGCGTCCGGGTGCGACCTGCTGTCGGCGTCCGTGCGGGTCATGCGTGTTCAGCCCGATCATGTTGCACGTCGAGATAAACCTGCCGAAGCCGACGGCTGGCGACCGACCACGTCAATTCCGATGCCCCGGCCAGGCTTCGCTCGCGGAGCTGGCGGCGCAGCTTGTCGTCACTGCTGGCCATCGCCTGCATCTGGCGGGCCAGTTGTTCAACATCCGCCGTGCCGTGCACCAGCGCATCGTGTCCATTTTCGCAGATCGCGCCGGTCGAATCGGAGACCAGCAGCACATTGCCCGAGCCGCGCGCCTCGTAGGTCACCAGGGCGCTGCCCTCTTCGACGGAGGACAGCACGAACACATCGCACTCGCGCATCAGACCGGGCATGTCATCGACAAAGCCCAGATGGCGAACGCCCGGCTGGGCCAGCAAGTCGCCGAGGTACTCGCGGTAACCGGGCACAAAATCGCCGGCGATCAGCAACTCGTGCTGGTCGCCGATGCCTGCCCGTTTCCATGCTTCGAGCGCAAAATGCAATCCCTTGCGTGGCTCGCATCGCCCGGCATAGAGAAAGCGCAACGCGGGATGTGCCGCGCCATTCGTCCGCACCTGCCGGTCACTGGCCGGAAAGAATCTGTGCGGATCGTAGCCATACTGATGGCGGACGATCGACTGCAGCGGATAATCCCGCTCGCGAAAGGTGTGCGCGACAAACTCCGAGGGACAGAGCAGACGATCGGCGAGCCGGTATTCCCGCTCTTCACGCGCCAGACGTTTGCGATTGAAAGCGTGGGTGTGTTTGCGCGGCACCGGCAGCCCCAACCGCTGCGATTCACGGGCCACCGCCTCATAGGCGAACGCGGTATGGGCATTGGGTCGTTCCAGGCAACTGGCGATGCCCCGTTTCCGCGCCACGGTCAGCGTGCGCTCCGCCCCAAGCGGCCAGCAGTGGACGACATTGACGGGATCGGCCGTGCGCTCAAGATGATTCGCCACCACCGCGTCGTGCCAGCGGAACGCGCGATCATTGCCCAACACCCGATACGGAATGGGCACCCCGTGGTAGTTCATCGTCTCAACGAGCCGGTGCAGCCCCGGTATCGGACGCTCGCAACTGCCGCAGTAGAGCGTGACGCGCACGCCAAGCTCCACAAGCCCGCTCACCTGGTGCCATCCGATCATCCCGATGCCCGTCACGCCAAGGCGCGTGGGAAAGCTGTAGGCCACGTGCAGCGGCTCGTGACTTTCATGGTTCAGTCGCTCTGGCATGCCCTCTCCTGCAAGCAGACTTCGCACTGGTTCGACGCTCACCACATCAACATCCATTTCATCGACTCGCGTCCTGCCACCCGCATCCGCATCGCCATCATGACGCGGACACCGGCGACGCAACCGGGGATGCCTGCGGGACGACCACCGCACGCGGCGAACGACGCCGCCGACGACTGGCACACAGCACGCCAAGGCTGCCGATGATGGCCAGGTCCAGGTAAAACATCGTCATCAACTGTCCGAAATAGGACACGGCGATAAAGCTCATCGCGTGGGTGAACAGGCTCACCCCCACCGCCCACATGTAGATCTGCCGGGTCCGGTCCGGATGAACCGATCGCACGACCCGCCCCACGCTGCCGAAGGCGATCGTGAACAGGATCGCCAGCAATGCCACTTGCAGGACGCCCCCGTGCAGGCCCTGCACGATGTAGTAATTGGTCACGTCATACAGCATGTGGCCCCAGTGGCCCGTGCCCGCTCGGCTGCCGATGAACCACCACTCATGAGCGTGGTCGATCGCAGCCTGAATCAGACGGTACCGGTGATACGACTCGCCCCCGACCACGTCGATCCGCGTAATCAAGTGCCACACCGGCGCCTGCATCACAAAGTGCAACGCCACCAGGCCAATGGCCACGCTCCAGCGGATCGGCGTCATCCATCGCCGAACAAGCCACATCCCGCAGCCCAGCGCACCAAACGCCACCGCCATCACCGGCGTCGCGGACGAGCAGGTCACCACGATCACCAGCACCGACACGATCGACGCGTAGATCAGCACGCGCTTCGGCCGCTTCTCCCACAGCAGTGACGCAATCATCGGCAGGACCGACGCCCAGAAGACCCCCGCCAGGATCGCATGCGCGAACGGCCCCTGGCATCGCAACCGGCCGTCTCGCATGTGCGTGATCTCCGGCACGCCGCCAAAGACCGCGAACATGTTCCGGCCCGTCGTCCATTCAATCAGAAAAATCGCCGCCGATGGAATGCTGCAATAGGCCAGACAGTAAACGCAACGCCGCAGATCCTCCCAGTCCCGGATCAGACAGCGAAACAGAAAGTACAGCCCCGCCGCGTCGTAAATCAGCCCCGCCCGGTTGACCAGCAGCAGCCCGCCGGTGTCCAGGACCGGAAACAACGACTGAGGCACCAGCCAGATGACGAAGATCGTGTCCAGTCGGTGCCAGACGAGTCCGCTCGTCTCGCCTCGCATCAACAGCCGCGCCCAGCCAAAAAGGATCAGCACGCGCAGCAGCGTAAAGTCAAGCCCGCCCACCACCACCCGCTGGGCCGAGGGCAGAAAGCAGAGCATGATGATGATCGGCCAGATCGCGTACTGGCGGCGCACCACCAGCATCGCCACGCCCAACGCCACCATCACCACCAGCGCCAGCGGATGCAGCGTCGTCTGCCCGTGGTGGTCATGCGAAAAAATGGTGCTCGGATCCATGAATCACGCACTCCTGCGAAGTCGACGAACCAATGCCAGGGGTAACGTGGCATACGCCAGAGCCTTGTGGTAATGCGGGTCCAGCGGATGCAACTGCGAACAGAACAGCCCCGTCTGAACCGCTTCCAACCGACGACCGGCGGACCGCAGGTCGAGCACGCTCGCCATGAAGTGAGCCGCGAGATTGTTGTCGTCACGCGTCCAGCGCGACTTCCAGCCGCGCCGCTTGCCGTTGACCAGTTCCGGCGGGGCCGGCTGCGACCGGCGGGCTCGCGCGCGTTCGTGCACCCGCCGAACATACTGCTCTCGCCGCTCCACATTCGCCCGCGTCACCGACCCCTCATGCACGCGGTACGCATAGAGACATTCGCCGAGCACCATCAAAGGGAACTGCTCGCCCACCCGCAGGATGTAGTCATATCCCTCCACCACGGGCAGGTCCGTCTCATACGCGATGTCACGCACCCGCGACAACCGATACATCCCCGTCGGATCATGCGCCGGCATGCGCAGCCGTTCAATGTCCCGCCGACATGCTTCGGCGTCCTTCGCGGCAAACCGCGGCGCCACCCGCCGGCCTTTCATAATCAACTCGTGTCCGCTGAACACCGCGGCCACGTCGGGATGAGCTTCCAGGGTTTCAACCAGGCGCTGCACCCGCTCCGCATGGCTCAGGTCATCCGCGTCCTGCACCATGTAGTAGTCACCCCGGCACGCGCGCAGCGCCCGGTTCATCGCGGTGGGCTTGCCCGCATTGGACTGGTGCAGCCAGCGCACGCGAGCGTCATCAACCTGTTCCTTCGCAGCCAGGACTGAGCCGTCCGTGGAACCATCGTCCACCACGATGATCTCCAGGTGCGGATACGTCTGCTCCAGCACACTCCGCAGCGCAGGCTGAAGGTATGGGCCGGGGTTGTAGGCGGAGATGATAACGCTGACCATTTTCATAACGCGATGCCGCGACGCCCGGCCTTGCCCGCCAGGCGCTTGTGTGAGTGGAGAAATGTCGTCATGTACAACGCATAGAGATACCGCGGACTCGGCTTGTCGGTGCACCACGCTCGCAACCCACGGCAGATGCTCCAGGCCAGCCTGCGCGCTCGCCACAGGTTCAGTGACCCCTGCGGGCGAAGGTGCTCCGGACACTTGCACGCCAGGTACGCGTTCGACCGGCCCATGGAGCGGGCCACGTGCTCCAGCGTTTTTCCCTCAAGGCGATCCTGCCCAAAGTGATGCTCGACCTGCACATCAGGAAGACCCACCATGCGATAGCCATGCTGAAGCAGCCGCCAGCCAAACAGCGTCTCCTCCCCCGCGCCGCTGGCGCCGGCCCCCAGTGAACTGTCAAAACGCGGCACGGCGTCAAGCACGCGGCGGTGAAACGCCATGTTGGCGCCGACCAGCCGGGTGACGGGCCCTTCCTTGAGGTCCGGCGTCCCCGCCAGCCAGATCAGCAGGAACCCTTTCAGCCAGTCGCGTTGCAGATGTTCCGGAATACCAACCCCGCCCGCCACCGCATCCGCCTCGCCCGCGCGGATCGGCCGGCACATCGCGTCGATCCAGTTCCGCGGCGGTCGCACATCGTCATCGGTGAACAGAAAGATCTCACCCGCCGCTTCCCGCAGGCCGCGGTTACGCGCGTGCGAAAGCCCCGGCGTCGGCTCGTAAACATATCGCACGGGAAAGTTCGTCATCCGCATCGCTTGAACCACATCGGCCGTGTCATCGCTCGACCCGTTATCGACGACGATCAACTCTGCCTTCAAGCCCGATGGCGCGGGGAGGCGCTTGATCGCCTCCAGCGTCGCCTGCAGGCTCGCCGCTCTGTTGCGGGTGCAGATCATGATTGACACGTCCATCAGTCACCTTCCACGTAACACCGCGACTGGGCGTATGCGGATCGACCGCGCTCCACCTGGTCTCGCGCCGAGTCGATCAACGACGGCCGTAACGCTTCCGCAGATCGCCATGCATCGTGTATCGTCGAACCCAGTGCGTCACGCCAGTCCGGACGCGCCATGTCAATCACGCGGCACCCGTCGCTGAACATGTCGGCCAGGCCGTGGAATTTGCCCGCGTAGTACTCGGACTTCACCAGGCAGATGGCGGGGATCCCTTGCGCCAGCGCAAAAACGGCGGCATGATAACTGGCAGTGACCACAAGGCGACAGGTTCCGACCTGGCGGATCACCGCCTGTGGAGACAGATCGTCTCCCGTCTGGCCGCCGCCCCACGTGGTCTGGTCCATGTCACCGAAGGCGCGTTCGATCGCGCGCATGTCTTCGCCGTCCCGGTAAAACGAGATCGGCACGGGCGTCAGCGACGCGTCAAACTCCGCGGCGGCCTTGCGCACGGTTGCGCCCACGGCTTGTGCCAGTTGGTTGTCGACGCCGGAGTAGCCGGTCATCCGCAGGTTGACGCCGATCGACGTCCCGATCGCTTCCTGCCGGGCGTCCATCGACAGTTCCACCGCGTCGTCGCCGGTCACCGTGACCTTGCGCTCATCCACTGCCAGAGTACGAAGCACCGCCGGCCCACGGCGCCGTTCACGCAACGTGATCTGTTTCGCCCGGCGAAGCACCGGCCCGACCATCCGGACCAGCGGCGGGCGCGTCAGGGGCCCGATCCCCTGCCCGAACAAGGCGGTGGGAATGCCCCGCGCCTGCGCGAATGCCAGGGTTCGGCAAACGCCGTAGACCATCCCCGGAAAGGCGTCGCTGAGATACCCGCCGCCCGAAGCCACCACCAGGTCCGCAGACCGAAGGCGTGATACGAATTCGTCCGCTTCGTGGATGTTCCGCCTGCGCCACTGCGCCTTCGCTCGCGCCGCGGATAGCGTCAGGCCGGGCAAAACGTGCAGCGCGTGACTTTCGACGCCGGCGGCACGGTCCGCCCATCGTCCGAGCAGACAGCCCTTGCCCGCGATCATGTTCCGGCCTGCCGTGGTGAGCGGATGAACCTGGGCGAGCCGCTCGCGCACCCTTTGCGGATCGTCGGCAAACACCGAGAGCTGCGCGTCGGGAAAGAGTCCGGCCAGCCGGCGGATGGCGACTTCCAGCATCGCCCAGTCACCGACGTTGCGAAACGCGTGGCCGCCTTGTTCCAGGACGATCTGCATCAACCGCCTCCCCACACCGACTGAAGCCGGTTGAGGTGGCGACGCAGGCCCAGCTTCCGCGCCATCCTGCGAACAGGGGTCGACGTGCGCTCGGCTCGCGCCACACGTCGGGCCAAAGCCAGGGCCCACCGCTCCCGTTCCAGGCCTCGACGCCGAACCTCATCGAGAATGCTTTGCAGTTCGTACAGTTGCCCCGGCGTGCGGATGGGGATGCGAAGGATCTCCGCTTCGCCTGGTTCGCGTGGAAAGCATGGCGGGCATGACACGCCGACGGTGCGCAGATTCAAAATGGTCCGAACGCACTTCTCGCACGCGCCGCAGTTGCCGCCGCGGTCCGGGCCTTCCCAGCAGACGCGCAGGTGCTGCATCGCCTCCGGCCAGTGAGCGATCAAGCCCAGCTTCGCGGTTCGGGAGAGCGCGCCTCCGTCGTGGACGATGCGGAATCCGTCACGGCCGAGCATCGGATCAGTCAACGGCGTGGAGCCGGCCGGCCTGACCGCGTAGGACCGATCCGGGCTTGCCAGAAGTCCATAGCGAAACGAAGCGCCGAACAGCGAAAGGCAGGAGAGAGCGGCCACGGCGAACACATCGTTCCATTTCAGGCCCGCACACTGCTCGATCGCCCGCCAGTTCGTCGCGACCCACATGGTTTCAACGCCCACGCTGTCGAGGATGCACTTGCCGTTGCGGCGTGCCTCGGTGAATGCGGCGTCGTCCCCCACGGGGATGTCAAAGCCCTGAATCATGAGCCCGGCCCGCAGGTTCCTGCGCTGTCGGCCGATGTCGCCACGTGTGTGCCGGAAGACGGTCGCACAGGCGTCCGCGCCGCCGGAGAAACAGGCGATGGCATGATCGTCTGCTGCAGGAGCCGGCTCTTGTTCCTGGTCGGCCGTCAGCTCCACTTCGGACCACTCGGCGGGGCGCCAGCAATGCCAGACAGTGGCGAATTCCTCCAGGTTCCGCAGCAGTGTGGGGGAGACCTGTCCGTGTACATGCAACGCGGCGCCCAACCGCGTGGCATGACTGATCGAGGCGACGGTGAACGCCTCAGCCGAGGCGCCGAGATGTGGCGAGAACTGTTCGGGCACGCGATACCACAGCCTTTGTGAGCCGAAGGCCGGGTGTTCCAGCACCGCAGCCAGCTCGACGTGGCCGTCGGCAACGATTGGAGATTGAGGCCAGACGTGCAGTCTGTTTTTCATCGTGGGATACCTGACGCGGCAGCGGTCAGCCCGGCTGCTGCGAAGCCTCGGTTTTCGATGGCCAGTTGCGGCGGAGGTCGATCAACTCGGTCAACGCCCTGCGTCCGAAGGGGAACAGGAGCAGGATCCCCAGATAGGTGGCCAACCCGATCACCATGAACAGCGGCAACCCCACAAAAGCGTTGAGCTCGCCCACCAGGTGCCGAAGCGCGATCAGGATCGCGCACAGGCCCCCGGCGACGCCGATGTAGGGCAGGATGGTTTTGTAGAAGTCGGTGATCGACAGCGGCGACACCCGTGACACTTCCCAGTAGAAGTAAGGCATCCGCACCAGGACGCCGGTGATGGCGAAACTGGTGGCGACCCCGATCAGCCCCCACTGCAAGCCGACGGCCATGGAGGCGACGACGAGCAGGTTGTGAATGACGCTCCAACGCATCATGGTCCGCGTTTTACCCAGCGCCACCAGGATCCACCCCAGCACGGCATTGAGCGGGCTGAGCATGGCGGAAAAACAGAGCACGCGAAACAGTTGGCCGGCCTCACGCCAGTCCGGCCCGAGCACCACCAGCACCACCCAGTCGGCAAGGACGAGCAGAATGGCCACCGTCGGAATCGTCGCCATGGCGACCATCCGCAGCGCGGCGAGCACCGCATGACGGAACCGTCCCGGCTGGTCGGCCAACCGGCTCAGCGCGGGAAGCATGACGGCGCCCATGGGCGTGATGACCTGCCGCATCGGCAACGTCAGCAACCCGTGCGCCTTGCTGTACAGGCCGACGGGCGCGGCGCCCAGCACGCCGCCGATCAGGATGCCGTCGGCATTGCGGCCGAGGTGGTGGAAAAAGTTGGAGGCGGACACGCCGGTGCCGAACGCGAGAAACGCTTTGACGTCCGTTCCGCGTTGCGGCAGGCTCGGCCGCCATGGGGAGTGGTACCAGAGCAACAGCATGTTGGTCACGGCCGTGCCCGCCCCCAGGCCGACCAGCGCCCAGTAGCCGAACCCCCGCCAGGCCATCAGGATCGCCGTGGTGATGCCCGCCGTCATCGCGGCCACCTCGATCGTGGCCAGCGTGGTGAAGCGCATTTGTCGCCGAAGCAGCGCGCTGTGCTGAGCGCTGAGGCCGCCGAAGATGAACGTTCCGCCGATGGCGATGGTGACCCACACCAGTTGCGGTTCGCCGTAGAACCACGCCACCGCCGGCGCCATGGCGGCGGCGACGCCCGTGAGGCCGAGGCTCAGGCCGACGTTGATCCAGAAGAGCGTGGAGACCTGGGCATGGTTGATCTGGGCCCGTTGCACGGTGGCCATGGACAGGCCGAGGTCTTTGAACATGCTCACGAAGCCGGTGAAGGCGGAAACCATGTAGATCAGCCCGAAGTCGGCTTTCGTGAGCATCCGGGCGAGGACCATGGTGGAGCCCATCTGCAGGACGAACTTGCATGCCTGGGCGGCCAGCGTGACCGCCCCTCCCCGCACGGAGCGGCCCTTGAGGTCGCTCATGAGGTGGTCGGTGCGGAACTGGCGGTCGGCGGTCGTCATGGAGGTGTGCTGTGAGGTCATGAACGAATATCACCACGGGCCCGCCGCGGCGCGTCTCAGCCCTGGGACTGCAAACACACCTGGGCCAGCGCTTCCAGCCGTTGCCGCTGCGTCGGCTGTCGCAGATGCTCCCACAACAGCCACCACCGTTTGATCATCGGCGCTTGTGCCGGGTCATATTGGATGCGACTCAACAACTGCAACAAGGCGTGATCCATTCTGGCCATGACCTCGGCGGCACTGCGCCATGGCCCGACGCAGGCGGCCTGCCGAAAAACGAATGTCAGCAGGTCGCTGCCGACCATGCCGTCGTGTTCGCTTTCTTCCCAGTCGATCACCATGAATCGTCCGTTGGCGGTCCGGATGTTCCAGGGCGTGAAGTCGCCGTGCGTCCGATGACAGAGGATGGGCCGCCGACGATCGGCCGCGCGACACCGTGCCAGCAGTGTGCTCATGGCCGAGGCGGCCGGCGCAGGACGTTGATCGGAAAAGTGCCCGGTGACGTCCCGCCATGCCGTCGTCGCTTCCAACGGCTTTCGCTCCGGTTCGACCCGGGTCATCGACGCCAGAAACTCGTAATGCGATCGCGCCGGTCGCTGCTGCCCACGACGCCCCTGGGCCGGCACGTACGACTGCACCTGCACAGCAAGCCCGCGGAACTCGCCTTCGAACATCACCTGCGGTGCATGCGCCGCCAGCGGACTGCATGCCATGCGACGCAACGCCTCCGCTTCGCGGGCCAGCGCCTCGCGCCCCGCGTCGTGACCGGCCAGTTTCGCCACGCCGATCGGCTGTGCATCGGTTCCCAGCAGCAGCATGATGGTGCGGTGGTCGCGCCCCATGACGACCACATCCTTCACCTCCCGCTCCAGGCGGACGGCCAGGTCGCCGACAATGCCGCCACCGGCGTGCCCGACCGCGGAACGCGTTGCCAGCACAAGACATCGACGGGCGATCGGCCAGACCAGACCGGCCCGACTCATCCCACGCGCCACGCCGGCGGCAAGGCTCGAGGTCAGACTGCTGGGCGTGTGGCAGGTCAGTGCATGAGCGCGGGTCGCGGTGGTGCGCAGGGGCACGAACAACCACGGCCGGGCCGCAGGCAACAGGCCGTAGGCGTCGATCTGAAACAATTCCGCCGCTCGCAAGCGTCGCTCCAACCGTCGCCGGCCGGTTGTGCAGGTGATCGCCATCACCCCGTGCGTGTCCAGATGAGCCGCCGCTTCGCGTAGCCGTTCGTCACTGGCGGCATACGTTTCGGATGCGAGGACGGCGTCGTAACGGGCCGGCGACGGCTCCGATGCGCCGGGCGTCACGCTTCCCTCCCCTGCCGGGGCCGGAACCAGGCGGTCCACCTCCGGCCACCCCGGCAGGAGATCCGCCGCCTCCGATTCATGCATGACGGCCAGCAGCATGCGCGGCTGAACACCTCCCGGTAACAGGAGGCGCCAGGCGGCACTGCGCGTTTGCGGTGTGCTGGAACGATGGAGCAAGGTCAATCAGCCTGGACAGGAAGCCGACACAGCCGCCCCGAACGTGCATCGTCACATTCGGGGCGGCCGTCGTCAGGGAGGTTGTCTGAGTCGCGTATCAGCCGTGGATATCAATCGTAGAGGGACAGGCCGGGGCGATACTCGATCCCCTCCAGGTCCCACGGGGCGGGAACGTAGGGCAGTTGGCCGCTGAACGTCGACTGTTCGATCACGACGTTGTGCAGGCTGAACCCGGTCGAGTCCGTGGCCCACCGGGCCGGGCCGACGAAGGTGCTGCCCTTGATGTAGATGTGCTCCAGTTCGCGCGACGCTTCGAACACGTGCATGGAGCCGGTGGCGTTGGCGCCGGGGGGCAGTGTGCCGCTGCGTGTCTGGTTGTCGAGGTGGCAGTTGACCACCGCCATCTCCAGGCCGCCGGAGGGGCTGAAGCCACGGGACGACACGTCCGGGCCGGCCTTCACGCCGTAGGCGATCCGGTTGCTCGCGCCACCGCGCACCTGGAGCAGGTCCGGGTGCCAGTCGTGCGTGTTGTCGGCCGTGCGGTAGATGCGGGTGACCGTGCTGTTGACGACCATGCCGTAGCCGGCGAAAGCGTTGGAGGCGACGTCGTGGATCGCCACGTCACGGATCAGTTGCACGTTGATCAGCCCGTTCTTGTTATGGCTGACGGTGGTGCCGGTCACGCTGGCGTGGCTGGTGTTGAGGAACCAGTCGCCGTCGTCATGCAGGTCGATGCTCGGGCCTTGCATGGCGCAGTCGTCGATCCAGAAGTACGTCTCGGTCTGGCCGCCGGTGGTGAACAGTTCGCCGCCCGCCGGCCGGACGAGGGTCAAGCCTTTGAAGCGAATCAGCTTCGTGTTCAAGCCCGATCCCTCGCCCCGGACGACACGCACCTCATCGCGCTCCGTGCCCGGTGCGCGGGTGATGGTCAGGTGCGTGTGCCGGGTGGACATGGCGCCATCGCGCCACGAGCGGTGCGTGTAGACGTGGTCGCCGGGCAGCAGGTAGACCACCCCGCCGTCGATCACGTTGTCCGACGTCTTCTCGGCGATGCCGGTCGCCGCGCGGGTGATGGTCGCGAACGGCGCGTCGAGCGTGCCGTCGCCGGCCTCATCGTCGCCGTGCGGCGAGACATAGCAGACACCCGGGGACAGCGCGTCGCCGTCAGGCGCGGTGTCGGCATAAAGCGGCAGTGAATGCTCGCCATGGTTGCTGTATTTGCGTGTGGCGCCGTCGTAGGTCGGACCGCCCAGGACGCGGGGGAGACCCTTGTTGGGATAGACGATCGCCCGCACTTCCACCGGGCCGGACGCCGGGAACGTTCCCGCATCCAGCTTGACCCAGTATTCGTCCGTCTCCGTGCGCGGGTTGCGGGTCATCTCATGCACCGCCTGCCACGGACCGTTGTCGACACTGAATTCCACGCGGTCGATGCCGGCCATGTGGAAAGCGATCACGCCAATTTCCAACGTGCCCTCGAAGGCCCGGTACGGCACGACGTTCCAGCGGGCAATCGCCTTCGCGTCCGCACCATAGCCGGTGCCGATGTGGCCAGGTTGGGCCGTCGGGCCACTGAATCCGGAGCCAGGCACGAGTGCTGGAGCCGAAACCTGCTCCGACTCCGACGGCTCGGGATCAACCGGCTGTTCCGGCTCTACAGGTTCCGGCTCGACGGGTTGCTCCGTCTCCGCAGGTTCCGGGTCGACAGGCTGCTCCGGCTCCACAGGCTCCGGCTCGACAGGCTGTTCCGGCTCCACAGGCTCCGGCTCGACAGGCTGCTCCGGCTCCACAGGCTCCGGCTCGACCGGTTGCTCCGGCTCCGCAGGTTCCGGCTCGACAGGCTG
>JBBDPC010000092.1:0-3832 GCA_040876735.1 Phycisphaeraceae bacterium
TCAGCCCTCGGCTTAGGGTTTGTTTTGAAAGTCAGCGGGCGGCCTGAGTGAGGTTCACTTCGCTGGTCCAGCGGAGCCAGTCTTCCCAGTGTTGCCGGCTCATGGGCAGCGTCGGATCGTCGAACGCATCTTCGGGGATGCGGTCGAGCTGGGCGCGGGCGCGTTCGTTGGCGACGCGGGCTTCCTGGAACTGGCCCAACTCGCAGTGGGCGTTGACGATCTGCACCAGCGCCATCAGCGATGCGGGCTGGTCCTCCCATCGGCGAGCGGCGTCGTCATAGAGGCTGATGGCGATCTCATACTGGCCGCGGTCGTAGGCGCAGTCGGCCTGGTAGAAGTAGGCGTTGCGGAGGTAGAGCCGGTCGGTGGCGGTCTGCATGGACCCGGGCCGGTCTTCGAGTTCGGTGATGACCTGGTTGTAGTATTTCTGGGCTTCTTCGAGTCGGCGGGAGCGTTCGACCTGAAGCTCGACGCGTTCGCGCTGGGCCTGGCGGGCCTCGATCTCCTGTTCGAGTTGCTCGATGGACTTGCGGTAGGCGTCGGCGAGCAGGTAGCGGAGCGTGGGGCTTTGCTCGGTGTGGCCGTAGCGCTCGACGGCTTCTTCGAGGCGTTCGACGGCGTCGACGAAATGTTCGCCGTCGTCGTTGCCCATCTGGTAGTACAGCCGGCCAAGCTCGATCAGGGCGTTGCGGTACTCGGTGGTTTCCGGGCTGATCGCTTCGTGGTCGGTGACGACGGTGAGCAGTGTTCGCTCGGCGGCGTCGTACTGCTGCGCGCCGATGTAGGCGCGGGCGAGGGGGACGAGGCTGTCGTAGGCTTCGGGACTGCGCGGGTGTTCGTCGATCAATTCCAGGAGCAGGTCGATGGCGGGCTGGTACTGGCCGTCGGCGAGGTAGGCCTGGCCGAGGTGGTTGATGGCGCGGAGGCGGGTGGGGTCCTGCTGGCGGGTCTGGATGAATTCGGCATAGGTGTCGATGGCGTCGGCCCATTGCTGGGCGCGGTCGTAGTTGCGGGCCGCGCGCCAGAGGCTTTGGCCGTGGGCGTAGTCGTCGGTGATGGTGATGGCGCGGGCGTGGCGGAGGTAGTACTCGGCGGCGCGGGTGAAGTGGGTGGCGGCCTCCTGGTTGGCGAGGCGGCGGGCCTGGAGGGTCATGCTTTCGCGCGGCTGGCCGTCTTCGTCGCGCGGCTGCGCTTCGGCCTGACGCAGCTCGGCGAGGCGTTCGTGCGTGAGGGCGAAGTCCAGCAGCAGTTCGGGCGGCATCTCCTGATCGTGCAGCGGAACGAGCAGGGTGAGGAAGTCCAGCGACTGCTCGTACTGCTGCTGCTCGGTCAGCCGGTCGATGTGCGAGCGGACGGTGCGGACGATCTGCGACCGGCGGGGATCCCAGCTTGGCGTGGTGGCGCGAAGCTGGTCGACGGCGAGGCGGAAGTGCTCGACCGCTTCCTTGTACGAGCCCATGTGCGCTTCGCAGTCGGCCTGGCCGATGAGCGCGTCGATGAAGGCCGGGGCGGTGGGATACTGCTTGACCGCGGCGCTGAACAGCTCGTGCGCCTGCTCGATGTGCATCTGCCCGGCATCCTGCGGGTCGCGGGTCTGCGAGTCCTGCATGGTGATCTGCCCGAGGCCGACGAGCACCTCGGCATGCAGCGGGTCGTGCGATTCGAGTTGCTGCTGGGCGAGGCGGTAGTACTGCCGGGCCTGGTCGAGCTGCGGCAGCGCCTGGTACGCCTGGGCCAGCAGCACGCGCAACGGCGCCAGCTCGGCGGTGCGGTCGGGCTCGCTGTCGAGCCGGGTGATGCGCCGGATCAGGTAGTCCACCGCGCCGTCGGCGTCGCCGACGTCCAGACGCACCTCGGCTCGCACCCGGCTGATCCAGATGTGCTGCGCCCGCTTGCGGTCGGCGTCCGATTCGTGACGCAGCTCGTCCTCGAAGCGGTTCATCAGCGGGGCGATGTAATCCGGTTCCGGCTCGCGGGCGGACTGGCGATGACGTTCGATCAGTTCGCGGACGATCAGGTAGCGCTGGCGGGCCTGCGCCGGGTCGATGCGGTCGACCAGCGCCAGCGCCTCTCGCTCACGGCCGAGGGCCACGAGCGTCATGGCATGGCGGCGCAGCGCGTCGCCGTCGAGTTGCCGGCCAAGCTCTTCGGCCTGGGTATAGGCATGGACGATCGCCTCGTTGGCCTGCCGCCAGGCGGGCGTGTCGGCCGGTCGCTCGTAGCGTTCGTGCAGGTCGAGGTAGCGCAGGTCGCCCCAGTAATGATGAAAACGGGCGCGGGCCTGATCCGGCGCGCCCGCGTCAAGCAGGTGCTCTTCGACCCGGCGAAGCTGCGCTTCCGCGGCTTCAAGGTTGTTGGCGACCAGGTAGCTGCCGGCGATGTCCAGTTCCGCGTCGTAGTCGAACGGCTCGCTGTCGGGGATCACCAACCAGACGCCGAGCACGAACAGCCCCGCGCCCAGCAGCAGCAGCGGCAACTGCCAGACCTGCGACCAGCTTGGCTCGGCACGCTCGACGGCGCGGCGGCGCGGAGGTTGGGGCGGCGACTCTTCTTCCATGACCACAGGCACGATCGGGCTCGCCCGGGGATCGTACGCACCGCGCACCCTCACCGGGACCATGACGTGTTAGTCCTATCGTCTAACCAGCCGCCAATGCTTTATCGGAATCAGCCGCGCCACCCCAAGGGCGGGGCGGGGATTGCTGATTGCTGATGCATCGATGGGCGCTCCCACATCAGAAATCATAAATCAGCAATTAGAAATCTCTCCCCCTGATCTCTCCCCCCTGATCCGGGGCTTCGCGGACTCAGCCCTCGGCTTGGGGGGCGAGCGTGGCAGTCACCGCGTCGAAGATGGCCTCCGGCTCACTCATCCGCCCCAGGCCGGTCGTGCGGCAGGCCTGCCAGCCGGCGTCGGGGCCGACGGCCCGCCATCCGAGTAAGTCGTGTAATGTCTGGACGTTGCGCTGCGTGATCGGGCTTTCCCACATCTGCGCGTTCATGGCCGGGGCCAGCAGCACCGGCGTGGTGCGCGGCAAGGCGGCGGCGACGAGGCAGACCACGTCGTCGGCCAGGCCGGCGGCGAGGCGGGCGAGGAGGTTGGCCGTGGCGGGGGCGATGACCAGCAGCTCGCACCAGCGGGCGACGCCGACGTGTTGCGAGTCGGGGTGGTCGTCGCTTTGCCAGATGCTGGTGAGCACCGGCTTGCCCGAGAGCGACTGGAAGGTGAGCGGGGTGACGAATCGGGTGGCCGAGTCGGTCATGAGCACACGGACGTCGCCCCCGGCCTGGGCGAGCCGGCTGACGAGCGTGGCCGTCTTGTAACAGGCAATGCCCCCGGCCAGCCCCACTGCGATCCGCCGGCCGGCCAACGGCGCAGCCGCACCGCCCACCGGCGAACCGGGCTCGCGGCGCTCAGGCTCGGGACCGGCTGCGGCCATGGCGAAGGTCCGGCGGGAAGGCCCGCGCTGTCCGGAAAGGGGATTACTTGGTGGCTTCGGATTCGTCGTCGGAGTCGGCCAGTTCGAGGCTGATCTTGCCCTCGACGACCTCCTGCACCGCGATTTCGAAGTCGTTGCGCCCGCCGCGCTCCACCAGCGGCCGGGCGCCGTCCATCAACTCGCGCACCCGGTGCTGCACCAGGGCGGTGAACTTGAACCGGCCACCCATCGCATTGACGACTTTGTCGTCCTTCAGCGCTTCAATCATCTGAGGAAATCTCCGGGGAGTTCGGGCGAATCAAGGAGTATAACCCCCCAGCCGTCCGGAAACAAGGGCGGGATCGGGGATCGGGGATCGGGGATCGGGGATCGGGGATCGGGGATCGGGGATC
>JBBDPC010000093.1:0-20904 GCA_040876735.1 Phycisphaeraceae bacterium
AGGCGTTGTAGGCGGCGCCGAAGCCGTTGTCGATGTTGACGACGCTGACGCCCGAGGCGCAGCTCGTGAGCATGCCCAGCAGGGCGGTGAGGCCGGCGAAGGCGGCGCCGTAGCCGACGCTGGTGGGCACGGCGATCACCGGCCGGTCGACCAGCCCGCCGACGACGCTGGGCAGCGCCCCCTCCATGCCGGTGATGCAGACGATGACGTTGGCGGCGCGCAGGCTCTCCAGCCGCTGGCCGAGCCGGTGCAGGCCCGCGACGCCGACGTCGTTGATTTCCAGGGCGGGATGGCCCAGGGCGTGGCAGGTCATGACGGCCTCATGGGCGACCGGGGCGTCGCTGGTGCCGGCGGTGACGATGGGGATGGCAGGCAGGTCGAGGCTGGCCGGTTGGCCGACGATGGCGGTGGCGGCGTCGGCGGGGCCGTCGTGCGGGGCGAGATCGTCGGCGAAGGCGGCGTGCAGCGCGGCGCGGTGGTCGGCGTTGAGGCGGGTGATGAGCACGCAGGGTTGCCGCCGGCGAAGCTCGCGGACGATGCCGACGAGATGCTCGGCCGTCTTGCCCGCCGCGAACACGACCTCCGGCACACCGCAGCGGCGGGCCCGGTCATGGTCGAGCGTGGCATAGCCCAACGGCTGGGCGACGAGGGCGTCGATCTGATGCCGGGCGTCGGCAAGGTCGAGCTGGCCGTCGCGGAGTCGGCGGAGGATGGCGTCGATGGTGGGCGGGTTGTCGGTGGTGGTGTTGGTCATAGGTGGATGGCCGGACATTTTTCAGGTTGGTCGATGGCGAGTGTCACGCTGTTGGCACTGGTCCTTGAGGGCGTCTGGCACAATGTAACGATCACGTCGGGTGACGCGTGGGCCGCTGTTCCGGGGGGCGGCCCACGCGGCGGCCTGGCGCTGTTGATGACACAAGGGTGGCCGGGCAAGTCAAATCACAAAGGTAAGAAGGAAGAAAAGGTCGCGAAGAACACAAAGAGGAAGGGAATGAAAGGAAGGAATTGAGGTTTCCAACCCATGCTTCTTTTCCATCCTTTTCTCTTCTTCATTCTTCACGCTTCTTCGTGCTCTTTGTGCTCTTTGTGATTGGTCTTGTCTCGACCTGAAGTTGACGGTTTGGCGTGTTTCCGCCCCGTGTTAATCCGTGGTTTCAACGGCTCTTTCAGGCTCGGCGGTCGTCACGGGGCGGGCGGTTCGACCACTTCGATTTCGAGCTGGCCAAGCAGGGGGACGAGGGCGACGAGGTCGTTGGTCAGTTCGTCGTCGGCCATGGCGGAGGTGCCGAGCGTGATGTGGCCGGCGTCGAAGGGGGCGTCGGGCAGCGTGGCGTCGAGGTCGACCCAGTGGCCGCCGCGGGTGGCATCGCCGTGGTCGCTTCGGGCGGGGAGCCAGGCCTGCGTCCACATGTGGCCGCCGAAGACGTTCTCCGCGCCGACAAACTCGTCGACGTAGACCAGGCCGGTGGCCGTGCGGGCCGGGATGTCGGCCGCGCGGAGCAGGGCGGCAAGCAGCACGGCATGTTCCGTGCAGTCGCCTTGGGCGGTGCGGGCGACTTCGCTGGCGCTGCCGAGGCCGACGGAGAGGTCCTTCTCCGTGATGTGCTCGCTGACAAAGTTGCGCAGCCGTTCGGCGGTCTCGGTCCGGCTGAGTGTGTCGGCGTCGGCCGGCAACGCCTTGGCCAGCAGCTCGCGGACGCGCGGGTCTTCGTGGTCGATCATGCTTGTGGCGGCGCGGTCGGCGTCGCGCGGCAGGTCGTCCATCGGGTTCACCGGCGTGTCGAGGTCGACGGCCACGATGGCGGTACGTTCGTCGCCCCACGTCACCCGCTGGTAGCCCGTCCGAGGCAGGTCGAACTTGCCCGCGGCCGGCTCTGCCTTGAAGCGGAGACGGTAGACCGCCGAGCGCAGGCTGCGCGGCTCGGGCAGCGGATGGCTGGGCGTGATGAACATCGCCGCCAGCAGCTCGGGCGGGTCGACCGGGCTGCGCGCAAGCTGTTCGTCGGCGGCGAGCATGGTGATCTCCATGCCGGGCATCATGGCGGTGGTGCTTTTGAGCGTACGGCCCTGCGCGTCGACATATTCGCGCGTGCGGATGCCGGGCATGATCGAGACCTGCGCTTCCCAGATGACGGCGGGCGCGACGCGGCCGAACACTTCCACTTCCTCCTCGCCCACGACCGTGAGCGTGGTGGTGAACGGGCGCGGCCCGACGGAGAGGTCCAGCGTCTGCACGCTGATCTGCTCCTCGCCCTCGGCCATCCGCTGCGCAACGTACCGCTCGGCCGCCGCGGGCGTGAGCCAGCCCGCCTCGAATTCGCCCAGTGCCTGAGTCTGCGTCCGCCCGGCCTGCTCGGTGACCAGCTCGGCGCCCGCCTCGGTGAAGCGAAGCGTCTGTTTCTGCGTCATCTGGCCCGTGCGGGTGGTGGCGGTGGCTTCGACCGGTTGACCGTCCACCGTCTCGACGAAGCGCGAGCCCTGGTCGATGCGCAGCGTGGTCGGACCGCGGCGGATGGTGAAGCGGGTCTGTGACTCGTTGACGATTCGGCCCTCGTCTTCCGTCTGCCGCATGTGGGCCCAGCCGACGCGGTCCTCGCCCAGCAACACGACGTACCAGCGGTCGAAGTGGACCACCGGCTCCGCCTGCGCCAGCGGCGCAAGCCCGAGCGTGAAAAGGAACATCCACGGCAGCCATCGGTGAAGGCGCTGCCCCGTCAGAGTGTGGCTGGCGGTCATGGCCGGATTGTACCGGGCCGTGGGGGCAGGGACATCTGTGCGGCCGATGCCGAGTTTCGCGCGGAGAGCGCCAAGAGCGCGGAGGATGCAGAAAAGAGAAGAAACTTGATTTCAGTTGCTATTCCTTCTCTTTCTTAATCCGTGTCCATCCGTGTCCATCCGTGTCCATCCGTGTCCATCCATGGTTTCAATCGCTACTTCTCCTGTCTCTGCGTCCTCCGCGCTCTTGGCGCTCTCCGCGCGAAACTCTTTTGCCCCATAGCCAGGACGCTCGAGTGAACATTGCCTGAAGATTTCGTGAAATCTCTTGACAAGTTATGGAAGATTATGCACACTATCTTCCACGCAAGTCCGGTTCAGGGCCGCCGGCCCCGATCTTGAATGTCTGATCGACCCTCCGCATCCCAGGTTCGCCCATGACTGATTCGCTCGCGACGCTCGACCGCCGGCAGGTGGAACAGATGGTCCGCCAGGTGCTTCGCGACCGCATGGGTGGCGACGGCGTCTCGGCCGTCAACTACCGCGCCCCCAGCGACAACGCCGGCCCCAACCCGCTGGTCGTCAACGTCTCCGCCCGCCACGTCCACGTCACCCCGCAGGACCTCGAAGTCCTCTTCGGCCCCGGCGCCAAGCTCACCAAGCTCAAAGACCTCTACCAGCAGGGCGAGTTCGCCAGCGAACAGACGGTCAACCTCATCGGCCCGCGCAACCGGATGATTCCCAACGTCCGCATCCTCGGCCCCACCCGCGATTACACCCAGGTCGAACTCAGCTACACCGACGGCGTCTTCCTCGGCATCGACCTGCCCCTGCGGATCTCCGGCAACCACAAGGGCACGCCCGGCGGCATCCTCGTCGGCCCCCACGGCGCACTGAACATCAACCAGGGCGTCATCCGCGCCGAACGCCACGTCCACATGAGCCCCGCCGACCTCGCCCACTTCGGCGTCCGCGACGGCGACTACATGAAGCTCAAGATCGACGGCCCCTGCGGCGTCACGTTCGACCGCCTCAAGGTCCGCGAGCATCCCAAGGTCAAACTCGAAGTCCACATCGACACCGACGAAGGCAACGCCTGCCACCTGCCGTCGGCGACGCGGATGGAACTGATCAAGTAACCCCACTCCTCTGGAGAAAACCCATGGCTCAACCCGCACTCGGCATGATTGAAACCAAGGGCATCGTCGCCCTGATCGAAGCCTCCGACGCGATGCTCAAGTCCGCCAACGTCCAGATGCTCGGCTGGGACAAGGTCGGCTCGGGCATGGTCACCAGCTTCGTCACCGGCGACGTCGCCGCCGTCAAGGCCGCTGTCGACGCCGCCGCCGAGGCCGCGGGGCGCATCGGCGAAGTCATCGGCGTCCACGTCATCCCCCGCCCCCACGACGAACTGGCCGCCATCCTCCCCAAGCCCAGAAAGGCCGCCGCCAAGTAACGCCGCTTGCGGCTTCGCGTCCCTCCGCACACCCGCCCGCTATCAGGAACTCAAACGATGAACGCACTCGGACTGATTGAAACCCGTGGCCAGGTCGGCCTGGTCGAAGCGACCGACGCCATGCTCAAGGCCGCGCACGTCGAACTGGTCAAGTCGATCCCCATCGGCGGCGCGTACGTCACCGTCGTCGTCAAGGGTGACGTCGGCTCGGTCAAGGCCGCCGTCGATGCCGGTGCCGCCGCCGTGTCGCGCGTGGGCGAACTCGTCTCCGCCCACGTCATCGCCCGTCCGCACGACCAGCTCATCGAGAACTTCTGAACGTGGGGTACGGGACTCGGGGATCGGGGACCATGGTTTCAATCCCCGGACTCCCGACCCCTTCCTCCCCCCGACTCCCTGATCCCTGAACCCCGCACCCCGCTCTTTCCTCCATGCTCATCCTCGTCGCCAACCTCGGCTCGACCAGCTTCAAGTACAAGCTGTTCGATCTCGCACCCGACTCCGCCACGCCGCCGCGCGTGCTCGGTTCGGGCAGCGCCGACCGCATCGGCGACGCCGAGTCCGCCTGGCAGGCGACCGTGGGCGAGCATGCCGACGAAGGCGCCGCCCACCTGCCCGACCACGCCGCGGCCGTGCAGCTTCACCTCGACGCCCTCCAGCGCTTCGAGGCGATCCGCAGCATCAGCGACATCGACGCCATCGGCTTCAAGGCCGTGCACGGCGGGCCCATCAGCGGCGCGGTGGTCGTCGACGACGACGTGCTCGCCACCATGCAGCGCTTCGCCGACGTCGCCCCCGCCCACAACCCGCCTTACATTGCCGCCATGCGCGCCTTCCGCGACATGCTGCCCGGTGTCACGCAGGTCGCCGCCTTCGAGACCGGCTTCCACCAGTCCATCCCCCTCGCCCGCCAGGTCTACGGCATTCCGCATGAATGGACCGAACAGCTCGGCATCCGCCGCTACGGCTTCCACGGCGCCAGCCACCGCTACATCGCCACCCGCCTCGGCGAACTCGACCCCAGCGCGACACGCATCATCAACTTCCACCTCGGCGGCTCGTCATCCGTCTGCGCCATCCGTGACGGCCGGAGTGTGGCCAACAGCTTCGGCATGAGCGCGCAGTCGGGCCTGTTCCACAACAACCGCGTCGGCGACTTCGACGTCTTCGCCCTCCGAAAGCTCATGGCCGCCGGCCATGAGTTGCCCGACATCCTCACCCGCCTGAGCAAGGAGGGCGGCTGGCTGGGCGTCTCCGGCGTCAGCGCCGACGTGCGCGACGTGCAGGCCGCGGCGGCGCAGGGCAACGAACGCGCCCAACTCGCCGTCGACGCCTTCACCGAAGGTTGCCGGCACTACCTCGGCGCTTACCTCGTCGCCCTCGGCGGGGCCGACGCCATCAGCTTCACCGGCGGCATCGGTCAGCACGACGCGACCCTCCGCGCCGCCGTCTGCGACGGCCTCGGCTTTGCCGGCGTGCGGTTGGATGCAGCGAAAAACAAAAAAGTGACGGGCAAGGACGAGCAGCGCATCGATGCGGCCGAGGGCGACGTGGCCGTCTGGGTGCTGCCCACCAATGAAGAACTGATTGTCGCGCGGCAGACGGCTGAGGTGCTCAGCCACGCCGCGCGCTAAGCCGTACACGGCTATTAACCACGGAGAGAATCACCATGGCTCAGCAGGCAATCGGCATGATCGAAACGAAGGGTCTGATCGCGGCGGTCGAGGCGACCGACGCGGCGCTGAAGTCGGCGGACGTGAAGTTCGTGCGGCAGGACAAGGTCGGCAGCGGGTTCGTCTCCGTGCAGTTTGAAGGCGACGTCGCCGCGGTCAAGGCCGCCGTCGACGCCGGCGCCGAGGCCGCCCGCCGCGTGGGCGAAGTGCTCAGCGTGCACGTGATCGCCCGTCCGCACGAAGACGTGTCGAAGTTGTGAGAACAGGGGCCGAGGGGCCAAGGGGCCCAGGGGCCAGGTGAAAGGCAGGAGCATCCTCTTCCGCTTCTTCACTCGGCCCCTTGACCCCTCGGCCCCTTGGCCCCTTCCCTCCCCACTGGAGCCGCCCATGTTCCTCGGTCGCGTCAAAGGCCACATCGTCGCCACGGCGAAAGACCCGGCCATCAAGGGTCGCAAGTTGCTCATCATCGAGCCGTTGAAGGTCTCCTACGACGACGACGCCGGTGCGGCTGGCGGGGCACAAGGTCGCAAGGGCGGCGGGCGGTTCGAGGTGACCGGCCGGGCGATCGTGGCGCTGGACATGATCGGCGCGGGCGAGGGCCAGCTCGTGCTCATCACGCAAGGCTCCAGCGCCCGCCTTGCGGAGGGGTGCAACACCGTGCCCACCGACGCCGTGGTGATCGGCATCGTCGACGAGGCCGTGGTGATGGGCGCCCAGGTGCAGTAACGCCCGCCCCCGCGGGCCCGGTTCAGCGCGTTGACTGACGACTGTAAAGGTTTGACATGAGCACCACCGACGCCCAACTGATCTCCCACGTTGTCGAGGAAGTCCTCCGGCGCATGAACGGCTCCCCCGAGGCCGGGCGACTTCAGTCGCACGGCGGCCCCCATCCAACTTCCGGCCTGTTCCAAGATGTCGACCCCGCCGTCGCCGCCGCCACCGCCGCGCAACGCCAGCTCGCCGCCGCCGGCCTCGACGTGCGCGACCGCATCTGCAAGCTCATCCAGCGCATCGCCATTGACCACGCCGAAGCATGGGGCCGGTTCGAGCTGGAGGAGACGAAGGTCGGCCGACTCGACCACAAGATCGCCAAGCTCGAACTGCTCGCCAACGTGCCCGGCGTCGCGTTTCTCAAGACGCAGGCCCACAGCGGCGACGACGGCATCGGCCTCGACGAAGGCGCGCCGTGGGGCGTCATCGGCGTCATCACGCCCGTCACCCACTCGATCCCCACCATGGCCGCCAACGCGATCAACATGATCGCCGCTGGCAACACCATGGTCGTCAACGCCCATCCCTCCGGCTACAAGTCCGCGGCCCTGGCGGCGAAAACCTTCAACGAAGCCATCCAACGCGAGTTCGGCCTCGGCCCGCTGATCTGCGTCATCGACCCGCCCACCCTCGAATCCGCCAACGCCATCTTCGAGCACCGCGACATTCCCATGCTCGTCGTCACCGGCGGCCCCGCCGTCGCCCGCGCCGCCATGAAGCAGGCCAAGCGCGCTATCGTCGCCGGCCCGGGCAATCCGCCCGTCGTCATCGACGAAACCGCCGACCTTGACAACGCCGCCCGCTCGATCATTCAAGGCGGTGCCTTCGACAACAACCTGCTCTGCATCGGCGAAAAGGAAGTCTTCGTCGCCGCCGCCGTGTTCGACAAGATGATGCAGGCCATGGAACGCGCCGGCGCGTTGCGCCTCGACGCCCGCCAGGTGCAGCAACTCACCGAAAAAGCGTTCGACTGGAAAGACGACCATTACGCAGTCAACAAGGACTTCGTCGGCAAAGACCCGCACGTGCTCGGCCAACTCGCCGGGTTCAACGTGCCGCAAAACATCGAACTGCTGTTCGGCGAAACCGCGGAGGACAACCCGTTCGTGCCCGAGGAGCAGATGATGCCCTTCGTGCCCTTCGTGAAGGTGCGCGACTTTGACGAAGGCCTCCGCCTGGCCATCAAGCACGAGCACGGCTTCGGCCATACCGCCATCATCCACTCGAACAATCTGGCCAACATCACGACGATGGGCCGGGCGATGAACACCACCATCTTCGTCGCCAACGGCCCATGCACCGCGGGCCTGGGCATCGGCGGCGAAGGGTATCCGAGCTACTCCATCGCCACGCCCACCGGCGAAGGCATCACCAACCCCGCGACCTTCACCCGCTTCCGCCGCGCCAGCATCAGCGGCGCGCTCCGTATCGTGTAAAGGAGAGCAATCAGCGATTAGCCATCAGCAATCAGCCGGAGAAGCCCCCCGATGTTTTCTCTGGCTAAAGGCTGAAAGCTGACAGCTAAAGGCTAACCCCCATGCAGCACGCCCTTGTCTACGGCCGAGCCACCAGCACCGTCAAGCATCCGTCCCTTGCCGGGCGGAAGCTGCTGGTCTGCCAGCCGCTGGGCAACGAAGGCCAGCCCGCCGGCGACCCCGTGCTGGCCGTCGACAACCTCGGCGCCGGCGCGGGCGACCGCGTGATCCTCACCAGCGACGGCGCCGGCCTGCGCGAGCTGCTCAATGACAACACCAGCCCCGCCCGATGGTGGACGCTGGGCATCGTGGACGATTGATACGAATCCATGGCCAAGCCCGACGAACAACTCGTCCAACGCATCGCCGACCAGGTGCTCGCAGCCATCCAGGCCGAGTCCGCTTCAGCGGATGGGCGCACCACCCCCGCCGCGCTGCGCCCGCCCGTCGGCGTCTGCACCGGCGACTACTCCAAGTTCACCGAACTGCAACAATCCCCCCGAAGCCCACAGACTGAATCCGGAGGCGTCAACCCACCCGCGCCCGCCCCCCTCGCCGGCTTTGTCACCGCGCACCAACTCGAAGCCGCCATCAAAGCCGCACCCGACGGCGTCGCCACCCTCGCCGCCGACGCCCGCCTCACCCCGCTCGCCGCCGACTATGCCCGCCAGCATCCCGACAAGCTGCGCCGCGCCGGCACACCATCGCAGACGACTCGCAACCACCCCGCGCCGGCCGCCGCCATCCCCTGGCTCTGGTGGGCCGACGGCCACTGCCCGGCCGTGCAGTCGCTCACCCGCGAGCACCGCGCCTGCCTGCGCCCTTCCGCCGCGCCGCGCAACGACGTGGGCATGGTCGAAGTCGTCCGCGATCTCGCCGGTCTGGTCGAGGCGAAGCGCGTGCAGGGCGGCCTGCTGTTCGTCCGCAGCGGCGCCCGCGCGGTTTGCTATGCCAACCGCTGCAAAACGCTGCGGGCTCTGGTGGGCACCTGCGCCGAGACGGTCGACGAAGGTGTCGCCGAGCTTGGCGCCAACGTGCTGGTGATCGAGTACCCCTACATCAGCCCGGCGACCATGCGCGAACTGCTTGCCCGCATGCTCGCCCAACCGCCGAAGCTGCCCGCCAACGTGGCGCACCACCTGGCCGACCTGCATTGCCGTTAACCGTGAAGGCGACGAATCGCATGCGCATTGGACGCGTGATCGGCACCGTGACCGTCAGCCGCCGGCTTGAGTCGCTCAAGCCCGGTCGGCTGCTCATGGTCGAAGCGCTGGACGCCCACGCGATCGAGCGCCTCGACGCCAACGCCGGCCGGGCGACGCCGATGCCCGAGTCGCTGGTGGTGTTTGACGAGCTTGGCGCGGGTGTGGGGCAGTTGATTGCGCTCAGCGAAGGGCGCGAGGCGGCCGTGCCGTTTCATCCGCAGCGCGTGCCGATCGACGCTTACAACGCGGCGATCCTCGACACCGTGCAGGTCCGGCCGGAGGTGATGAAGGCGATCGCGTGACTTCCCTGCCTTTGGGGGAGGGTGCGATCGGGAACCAGAGGCGAACGAACAGACGGGCAGTCGCGGGTGTCAGTAGACGCCTTCCCCCAGCCCCTCCCAAAGGGAGGGGAGTGAGAAAGACCATGAACAACAATCTCAACGACCTCAAAGAACAGATGTGCGAGATCGGCCGACGGATCTGGCTTCGCGGGTTCTGTGCCGGCAACGAAGGCAACCACTCGGTCCGCATTGATGACGACCGCTACCTCTGCACGCCCACCGGCATCAGCAAGGGCTTCCTCACGCCCGACGACATCGTCGTGGTCAACGGCAAAGGCGAGCAGATCGAAGACAACAAGAACGGCCGCAAGCGCACCAGCGAAGTGCTCGTCCACCTGGCCATCTACAGGCAACGGCCCGACATCCAGGCGGTCATCCACAGCCACCCGCCGCACGCGGTCGCCTTCTGCATCGCCGGCATGCCGCTGCCCGAAGGCATCCACCCCGAGGCGGAAGTCTTCCTCGGCAAGGTGCCCGTCGCCCCCTACGCCACGCCCGGCACGCAGGAACTGCCCGACAGCATCCTCCCGCTCATCGGCCCGGAGACCAACACCATCCTCATGGGCAACCACGGCTCGGTGAACTTCGCCGACACGCTCACCACCGCCTACTACCGCCTCGAAATCCTCGACAACTATTGCAAGCAACTCCTGCTCGCCCGACAGCTCGGCAACGTCAACGTGCTCAACACGCAGCAGATGACCGACCTGCTGAAGGTGAAAGAGAAGTTCGGCTTTCCCGACGCCCGCATCGCCTGCGCGGCCGAGGGCTGCGTGGGTTCGCAGAACCAGGCGTTCCTCACGCCCTTCGACGTTCGCCCCGCCGGCGCGGCGTGCAACTGCGACGGCGGCGCCGTGAAGCACCAGGCCGCCCTGCAACAAGGCAACGCGCCCGCGACCGATGAAGCCTTCGAGCAGATGGTGCAGATGATCACCGACCAGATCCTCGCCGCCGCCCGTTGATAGTAAAAGCCGCAAGCGGCTTTGTTGAAGCAATGAAAGAGCAAGTCACATGAGCATCAAAGTAGCCATCATCGGAGGCGGCGGACGCGTAGGCTCCAACGCCGCGTACGCCCTGCAATGTGCCGGCCTCGTGCGGGAGATCGTCCTCGTCGACGCCAACGCCGACCTCGCTGCGGGCGAAGCGCTCGATCTCATGCAGGGTTCCGCGCTGATCGCCGACCAGACCATCACCGCCGGCGACACCGCGGCGGCCGCCGACGCCGACGTGGTCTGCATCACCGCCGGCAGCCGGCGCAAGCCCGACGAGTCGCGCCTCGACCTGATCAACCGCAACGTCTCGATCTTCAAGTCGATTCTCGACGACCTCAAGGCGAACCACCTGCGCAAAGACGCGATCATCTTCGTCGTCTCCAACCCGGTGGACGTGCTCACCCGGCTGGCCATCGAACATCTTGGATGGCCGGCGAGCAAGGTGCTGGGGCTGGGCACGGTGCTGGACACGTCGCGCTTCTGCTCGCTGATCGCGCAGGCGAAGGGGTATCCGCCGACGCAGGTGAAGGCGTTGATCCTCGGCGAGCATGGCGACGCGATGGCGCCGATCTGGTCCAGCGCCACCATGGCGGGCGTGGCGTTGACGAAGCTGTTGAGCGTCGCGGAGCAGAACGAGCTGTTCAAGCGGACGCAGGGGTCGGGCGCCGAGGTGATCCGCCGCAAGGGCGGCGCGGGGTATGCGGTGGGCGTGAGCATTGCGGAGGTGGTTCATTCGATTGCGCTGGATCGTCGTCGGCTGTTGCCGGTGAGTTCACGGATGACGGGGCAGTACGGGGTGCGGGAGGTGTGCTTGAGCGTGCCGACCGTGGTGGGCCGTGAGGGTGTGATTGAAGCGCGGGAGGTGGAGCTTTGGCCGAAGGAAGTCGCGGGGATTCAGGCAAGCGGTCGGGCGCTGGCGGAGACGTGGAGCAAGCTGACATGATCGAATCACGACCGAAGCGGAATGCGAACGGGCAGGACCCGATCAGCCAGATGCTCGGCAGCGCGGCGGTGGGGCCGTTGCCGCCGGCGGGTGTTGCCGAGGTTGCGACGCGTGTGAAGCGCAAGCGTGTGGCGTCGCGGGGTGAGCCCGATTTCCAGGCGATGACACCGGCCGAGAAGGTGGCGTGGAATCTGGCACGGTGGCAGCGGGTGTTGGGGTGAGTTGCGGGGCGTGACCCCGCCCTTCGGCGCTGCGCTTCTCAGGGGCGGGCGTTGGGGGTGACAGGAATGTTGCGATGCTGATGGCCGAGCGACAACGCAAGCTGCTGACGATCCTGCGCGAGCGCAAGGCGGCGCAACTGGAAGAGCTGGCTCGCGCGTTGGACGTGTCCGGCTCCACGGTGCGCCGCGACCTTGAATCGCTCGAACAACAGGGCCAGGTTCAGCGCACGCACGGCGGGGCGATCTACCGTGAACAAAGCGGCGGCACGGGCCAGCCCTCGCCCGCGCTCGCCGCGCGGATGAGCACGCACGTGGCGGCGAAGCAGGCGATCGGCCGGTGGGTGGCGGGCCAGGTGCGGCCGAACATGACGCTGCTGCTCGACGGCGGGTCGACCGTGATCTACGCGGCGCAGCAGATCACCGCCCGGCCGTTGCAGGTGGTGACCAACAGCCTCTCGATCGCCAACCACTTCGCCGACGACGAGCAGGTGGAACTGCTGCTGATCGGCGGCAGCCTCTACCCGCGCAGCGGCGTGCTGGTGGGCCCGATCGCGACCGGCTGCCTGGCGGACCTGCACGCCGACCTGATGCTGTTTTCCCTCGCCGGGCTGTACGACGACGCGGCCTACAACATCAACCTGACAATGGCGCAGGTGGAGCAGGTGATGCTGCATCAGGCGGCGCGGTCGATCATGCTGATGGACGCGAGCAAGTTCGGCCGCAAGAGCCTAGTCCGCGTCTGCGGGCTGGACGAGGTGGACCAGATCGTCACGGATGATGGCGTGGACCCGGTGTGGCGCGAGCGGCTGGGCGAACGGCTGACGGTGGCGGAGGGGGACACTGGGCTGGTCACTTAAATGACCAGCCCGGGGGTCGTCCGGGAGTCGTCCGGGGGTCGTCCGGGGGGCGCGACCAAATTCGCAACTCATCATTCCATCACCGGCAGGCCCATACGCTGCTCGGCGCGGTAGACGCGTTCGCGGACGAACCAGTCGCCGGGCACGGTTTCGGTGACGATGCCGGTGGGGCCTTCCCATTCGCGGTCGTAGGATTTGCCGTCGACGTGGCCCTGCTCGCGCTCCGTGCCGGTGAGCTGGCGGGTGCGGGTGGTCGGCGGCTGGCGCTCCATCTCGACAAGGATGACCATGTCGGTGTAGCCCGCGTCGGCATAGCGGTTGGCGATGATCGCCAGCACCGCTTGGGCCCGGTAGTTGTGGCTGTATTCGGCGACGGTGGATTCGAGATACTCCAGCCCTTCGACCTCGGCCGGCTCGATGGTGGTGCGCACGTTGGCCATGCGCGTGGTGTCCTTGATTTCCGTGGCGACGCAGCCGGCGAGCAGGGCGGCGAACAGCGCGAGGGCAGCGGGGCGGATGGGCATGGCGGGCCTCCCGGTTGGAACTTCAGGCGAGCGCTTCGACCAGGCGCTGCGGCTTGCTGGGCACCGGCTCGCCCTCGCCCTTGAGGCGGGACGGATCGCGGGCGAGCTTGAGGTCGCCGGCGACGATCGTGGCGATCGGCTGGCCGGTGACTTCCCAGCCGTCGAACGGGCAGTTGCGGGCCTTGCTGGCGAAGGCGTTGACGTCGACGGTCCATTGCTGTTTGGGGTCGATGATGGTCACATCGGCATGCGCTTCACCGGGCGTGAGCGTGCCCTTGCCTTCGAGGCCGCAGAGGCGCGCGCCGTTGACGGTCATCATCGCGATCAGTTGCGGCCAGTCGATCGTCTCGCTGTCGATCAGCGCCTTGATATAGAGCGCCAGCGCCGGCTCAAGGCCGATGATGCCGTACGGCGCGGCGGCGAACTCCAACTCTTTTTCTTCCATCGTGTGCGGCGCGTGGTCGGTGGCGAGCAGGGTGATCGTGCCGTCGGCCACGCCTGCGAGCAGCGCTTCGATGTCGCGCTTGGCTCGCAGCGGCGGGTTCATCTTGAAGTTGGTGTCGTAGGTGAGGCAGCTTTCGTCGGTCAGCAGCAGATGGTGCGGGCTGACCTCGGCGGTGATGGCGGCCTGGCCGAACAGGTCGGCCCGGGCCTGGCGGATGATCTCGACGCTGCCGCCGGAGGAGAGGTGCTGCACGTGGTAGCGGGCGCCATAGTTCTGATGCTTGTTCAGCAACACGTCGCGCTCGATGATGAGCTCTTCCGCCACGCGCGGCCAGCCGGGCAGGCCGAGGCGGGTGGCGATGGCCCCGGCATTCATCGCGCCGCCGCCAAGTTGCGGGTCTTCGCAATGCTGCATGAGCACCTTGCCGGTCATGCCGACGTAGCTGAGCGCCTTCTGCATGACGGAGGCCGACGCGACCGCGACCCCATCATCGGAAAAGCCGACCGCCCCGGCCTTGGCCATCAGTCCGATCTCGGCGAGTTCCTCACCCTGTCGCCCCTTGGTCACCGCGCCGATGGGAAAGACGTTCGCCAGCCCGGCCCGCTGCGCTTGGCGGTAGACGTATTCGATGCGGCTGTCATCGTCGAGCGTCGGTTCGGTGTTAGGCATGCAGCAGACGCTGGTGAACCCGCCGGCGATCGCGGACGCGGCCCCGGTGGCGATGGTTTCCTTGTGCTCCTGCCCCGGCTCACGCAAGTGCACATGCACGTCGATCAGCCCCGGACAGACGATGCAGCCCGACGCATCGAACACCCGCCCGCCGTCGCTGGTGTCCGGCTTCGAGACCTTGCCAATCTTCGCGACCTTCCCGTTTTCCAGGACAAGGTCCGTGACGGTGTCGACTTCGTTGGCGGGGTCGATGACGCGGCCGTTGGTGATGGTGATCCGTGGCATGGGGGACAGGATAGCAGAGGGGGCGGCAGGGGGCAGGGGGCAGACGGCAGTGGGCAGCCAACGCCCGCCCCCGAGCGAGTCCGCGAGCGAAGGGCGGGATGAGGTTCCTGTGGGCTTTTCCCCGTAGGGCAGGGCTTGCCCTGCCCTACGGGGGTGACAGTCTGCAAACGTGGCAGGGCAAGCCCTGCCCTACCGACTGGCCACCGCACAGCGAGCGACATAAAGCCGGTACAATGCAAGGCATGCCAGTCCGAAGTCCGAGTCCCAATTGAAAAATAGATTGCTGCCGTGCCCCCTCGTGCGCATAATGGTGTCGCGGTGAACGTGAAGGGCGAAAACAGTATCCGACCTTCGACATGTGGACAACGCTAAATCTTACGCGTCAGCCATATCCAAGTATGGAGTAAGCCATGACGAGAAGCCACCCCATGTCCTACGTCTTCCTTATAACCGTCACCCTCGCAATTGGTGTCGGTGAAGGACGTGGCCAGCAATCGGGAATCGAGCAGCGCCTGGCAGAACTCCACCAAGAGCTTAAAGACCTGCGTGATGCACGTCGACAGCAAATATTAGAAGAGCTTGGGGAACGATTCGAGATTCTAATGGAACGCAGTGTAGAGGAACTGCAGCTTGCGCTTGAAATGAAGGTGCGCGATAAATATCAGGGGGCATCAATCATAAGCGCAGAAGATGACCCAGTGTTTCTTGGAACGATCGAGGATTCGATAAAACGCGAGTCCATCTTCAACGATGTAGGGCCTTACGGAAGCAATACTGGGCGGCACAGCATTTGGAACGAGGTTGGGCGATACGGAGGGCCAGTTGGACGCTATAGTCCGTTCAACTCAGTCACGAGAACTCCGCCGCTCATTGTCAAGGACGACAAAGTGATCGGACGGTTGACGGTGAACCCTGTAGTGTCGGGTGCGGTTGAGCCTTCGCTCCTGAAGCTATGCTTCACGTGGTAATCAGACTCTGCCGTGTAGGTTGATCTAATGGGGCGACTGACTCCCGAGCCCTTTTTTTACGGGCAAGCTGATCCGGTCGCTTCATACCTCCAGTCATCTGGATCCCAAGAATGATATAGTTTGTTTTGTGTGGTGTCGTAGATACATAAGTTAAACTCGACGGCGATCTTGCCATACTGATTGTTTGAAGAAAACTTATTACTGAAGGCTCGCATAATTCGCCCACGATCTCCCGTTGAACGGCGCACGACAATAAGTAGCTCGTCCGGGCTCACCCATTTTAGCTGTGTTCCGGTGGCGGATTCAATTAATGCGAGATAACCTACACCTTGTCCTGACGGAGGCTTTGATATTACTGACCTGAGTTGCTCCGCGTCAACCATATGTGTTTCAGTGAACGGGCCTTGATTGGTCATGATATTATTACCCTGTAGATTTGAACGGTGTCGAATAGCAGATACTGTTTCTTCCCCTCGTCATTCGAATTTCGTCATTCGTCATTCCCCCCTCAATGCCCCGCCGCCGGCTGGCCGAGCTTCGGCGTGAGGTCGGTCATGAGCTTGTCGAGGGTGGGTTGGTCCTTCGCCTCGGCGTTGAGGCGGAGGAGGGGTTCGGTGTTGCTGGCGCGGACGTTGAACCACCAGCCGCCGCCGGCTTCGCGCGAGGGGTCGGCGTCCCAGGCGTCGATGGTGATGCCGTCGAGTTCGTCCACCTTCGCATCCGCGGCGTAGGTCTGCTTGAGCGTGGCCAGCACGGCTTCCTTGTCTTCCACGGTGAAGTTGATCTCGCCCGACTGCGGGTATTTGCGGTAGGGCTTGATGCGCTGGCTCAGGGGGGTGTCCTTCTGGCCGAGCATAGAGAGCATGGCGGCGAAGGCGATGGCGCCGGAGTCGGTGTAGTAGTTGTCGCGGAAGTAGAAGTGGCCCGACAGTTCGCCGCCGAACACGGCCTTGTGCTCGCGCAGGGCGGCCTTCATGAAGACGTGGCCGACGCGGGATTTCACCGGCGTGGCGTCGAGCGAACGGACGGTTTCTTCGAGCACCTTGCTGGAGCGCAGGTCGTAGACCACGGCCGGGTCGTGCGTGGCGGGGTTGCTTTCATCCAGGGCGAGGAAGTGATTGGCGAGCAGGGCGGTGAGGTGGTCGCAGCCGATGATTTCGCCTGTGTCGTCGCAGAGCATGCAGCGGTCGGCGTCGCCGTCGAAGCAGGCGCCGAAGTCGGCCCCGTGTTCGCGGACGCCTTCCTGGGTGGGGATCATGTTCTCGGCGACGAGGGGGTTGGGCTCGTGGACGAAGCGGCCGGTGATCTCGAAGTTGATGGGGATGATTTCGAGGTTGTCGATGCCGTCGAAGAGGGCGGGGACCATCTTGCCCGCCATGCCGTTGGAGGCGTCGACGACGACGGTGACCTTGCGTTTGAGCGGGACGAGGAACTTGAGGACATGGTCGCGGTAGGGCTTCCAGAGGTCCTGCTGTTCGTAGTGGCCGGTGGGGGGGAGATTGGTGTCGGTGACGGCCTCGGCGAGTTGCCGGATTTCCTTGAGGCCGGTGGTCGCACCGATGGGGCGGGCTTCGCGGCCGGAGATTTTGTAGCCGTTGTATTCGATGGGGTTGTGGCTGGCAGTGGTCTGGACGCCGCCGATGGCGTTGAGGTGGTTGATGGCGAAGTAGATGAAGGAGGTGTCGCACATGCCCAGGTCGACCACGTCCAGGCCGGCGGCGCGGATGCCGTTGCACAGGGCCTCGGCCATTTTGGGGGAGCTGGGGCGCATGTCGCGGCTGACGAGGATGGTGCCGGGTTGGTTGTTGTTTTGTTTTTTGAAGAAGGTGGCGGTGGCGTAGCCGACCTTCCAGCCGGCGGTTTCGTTGAGCGGGTCGGGATAGATGGCGCGGATGTCGTACGCCTTGAAGATTTTCTCGAGCATCGGTGGGCCTCCCTCGTAAGTCGAACGTATGGAATGGTCGTAGTCGATGATACCGCGCGCCGAGGGCTAGTTCTTGCGGAAGGGCCCCTTGGCTCCTTCCCTGGCCACTTGCAACTTTACAGCCGAGGCTTGAAACTAACCGGATGGCCAAACGTCTCCTGTTGATTGTGATTGCCACGGCGGCGGCGTTGGGGCTGTTCGTCGTGACGCTGCTGGTCGGGCCGGCGGACGAGGGCGACCCGGCGCAGCGCGGCCCGCGGCGGGAGGGCCCGGTGGAGGTCGTGCCGGAGTTCGACCCCGATCGCATCACGAGCGGGCAACTGGCCAACCCCGAGCTGGTGCAGGAAGTGCGGCAGGGGGTCTACCGCTATCCCGGCGACGACCGGACGACGCTGCTGTTCTACGAGCGCTTCACCCCCGGGCCGCACGGCGTGCTGGAGGTCGAGCAGCCGATCGCGCAGGTCTACTTCTCGCCTGAGCGCGTGCTGGAGATCCGGGCCGACGCCTGCACCTTCGTCGCGCCGGACAACCAGCCGCGCGGCGGCGACTTCCGCGGCAACGTGGTGGTGACGCTGTTCGAGACCGTGGACGGCTCGCCCGTGGCGTTCGACAACCCTGACCACGTGCAACTGCGCACGCACCTGGACGACGTCTCGTTCGACCTGGACCTCGGCCAGCTTGAAAGCGATGGCCCGGTGGACATGACCGGCCGGGAGGTGACGTTTCGTGGCCGCGGGCTGAGCCTGATCTACAACGAGCTTCGCCGACGGATCGAACGGCTGGAGATCGCCGAGGGCGAACTGTTGCGCTTCGCCCCGCAACGGCAGCCGGCCACGGCGGACGCGGCAGAGGATCCCCCCGGCCCGGTCAGTTCCGTGACCCGGTCCGAGGATGCCAATGACACCAGTGATGTCGACGCCAATGCCGACGCCCACCCCGCGGACACGGATGAGGCCGACGCTCCCCCGTTCTACCGCGCCCGCTTCGAGCGTGCGGTGGAGGTGGACGCGGAAGGGGGCACGGTGCAGATCGCGGCCGACGTGCTCGATGCCGTCTTCACGCTGCGCTCCAGCGACTGGAACGCCTCGGCCAACCGGCCCGCCCCCGGTCCCGGCCCCACGCAGGCCGCCACCGCCAGCGCCGCGGAAGGTGTCGCGGACATCACGCCCGGGCCCGACATCGACCCCACCGACGTGGACGCCGCCGCCGCGCCGCCGACCGCCGAGGCGGTGGAGCATGAGCTGGCCGTGGGAGAGGTGGATGAGGACCGTGCGGTGACGATTCGCTGGCAGGGGCCGATGGTGCTCGAACCCGAGCCGCGCCCCGACGCCGCGCTGGCCGGGCCCGACGACGTGCTGCTTCGCCTGGTCGGCCAGCCCGCTCGGCTGGAGACGGCCGAAGGCGAGCAGCTTGCCGCCCGGGAGATCGAGTACCTCACCCGCACCGGCCACATCCGCGCCACCGGCACCGAGCAGGCGCCGCTGCACCTGCGCACCGCCGACGTGGGCGAGCTTCAGGCGATCGCCCTGGAGATCGACCAGGTCGCCGGCACCGGCCGGGTGGAAGGCCCGGGCTGGCTGGCCAGCGCGGCGGTCGAGCACGGCGACGAAGCCGACGAGCCCGACGCCCTCCGCGTCGCCTGGCGCGACCGCCTCGACCTGCGCTTCCACCGCCATGCCGCGGGTGACGACGCCGCCGACCGACTGGCCGGCCTCGAAGCCGCGCAGTTCCACGGCCAGGTCCACGTCGATCACGCCGACTTCCAGCTTGACGCCGGCCAGCTCGCCCTCCACATGACCGCCCCCGACGGTGACGCCGGCCGACAGAACATCCGCACCATCGAAGCGACCGACACCACCCGCCTGACCACCACCGCGCTCCCCCAAGGCCGAGCGGCTTCAGTCGCACGGGCGGACGCCGAAGTCGATCCCAATGCCGACGCCCCCCACGCCACCCTCGAAAGCGGTTCGCTCACGGTCGCCTTCGACGTGGACGCCCAGGGCGACGCGCGCGCCCGGCAGGTCATCGCCCATGACGCGGTGACCGTGAACCATCCCGACTGGCGTCTCGCCGCCGGCCGCGTCGAGGCCGAGCTTGCCGACGATGAAATCGATGAAGCGATCATTGATGTCGGTTCCGCCCGGGGCAACCTTCGCCGCCTCACCGCCGAGCGCGACGTGGAGTTCATCCGCCACGAGGACAGCACGGAAGGGGCGGGCCACCGCATGGTCGTCGACATCCCCGCCGACCAGCTCGAACTGTTCAGCGATCCCGAAGTCGAGGACGTGCCCGCCCGCGTCATCCGGCCCGACGCCACGCTCGCCGGCCCGCACCTGATCCTCCGCCAGCTCGACCGCTCCGTCCAGGTGCAGGGCCCCGGCTGGCTCGACGTCAATCTCGACCCCGACGACCCCACGGCTCGCCTGATGGTCAACTGGCAGCAATCGATGCACTACGCCGACGACGCCGGCGCCGCCCATGTCGTCGGCGACGTCAACGCCCGCTCCGAAACCGCCACCAACCGCACCCGCCTGACCAGCCAGGACCTCCGCTTCGAACTCGCCGACGCCGATGAAATCGATGAAGCGATGATCGATGATCGACCCGATGATCTCGACGCCGCCCTCGGCCGCCGCGAAGTCCGCTTCGCCACCGCCCGCGACGACGCCCTGTTCACCGCTGAAACCCTCGACCCCGACACCGGCGACCGCCTCTCGCGCCTCCGCCTCGAAGGCCCGCTCATCAGCTTCGACGGCAGCGCCGAACAGGTCCAGGTCATCGGCCCCGGCCGCATGCTCATCGAAGACCACCGCCCCCAAACCCCCACGCCCGAGCAAACGCCCGCGTCTGAGGAGCAACGCGACGAAGACCGGGATGATGACGCATCCCCCCCGGACACCCCCGACACCCCCCTCGCCTTCTCCGGCCGCGGCGCCACGCTCTTCCTCTGGCAGCGCCAGCTCACCCTCGACGCCGCCGCCAACGATGTGCTCTTTGAGCAGGGCGTCCAGATGATCCACCGCCCGACCGGCGAACAGGACGTGCTCCAGCTTGATGCCAACCGCCTGCTCGCTGACATGGCCGAGACCGGCGGCCTGGCCAACTGGACCGCCGGCGACGCCCCCGACCCCGACCTCCGCCTCATCCGCGCCGACGGCACGGTCCGCATCCTCCACGCCGGCCGCACCATCGAGACGGACCACCTGCAATACACCGCCGACGACCAGATCGTCCGCCTCTGGGCCGAGCCGGGCCGGGAGGTCCACGTCACCCGCCGCGACCAGCCGACGGGCTTCAGCGCCGAATCGTTCTGGTGGGACCTGGCGCGGGATCGTTTCGAGGCCAGGCGACCGGGGCCGGGCATCGTGCCGCTGCCGGGGGAGTGAATGACAAATGTCAAAATCCACATGGCAAATGTCGGAGAGGTGGTCAGGTTGGCT
>JBBDPC010000094.1:0-20519 GCA_040876735.1 Phycisphaeraceae bacterium
TTGAGGCGGAATATTGCAGCGAAAAAAATCGGGGCGGGAGGGCAAAGCGTGCGCACACCGCTGGCCGAACCCCACGCACCCGCGTAGGGATCGGTCGGCGGGTGCCCTCCACGCTACAACGCCAGTTCCCGCTTCACTTGTGCAAAGGCGTCCACCGCCATCGCCAGGTCCTCCCGCGAATGCGCCGCCGACACCTGCACGCGAATCCGCGCCCGATCCATCGGCACCACCGGATAGGAAAACGCCACGACGTACACCCCCAACTCGAACATCCGCGCCGCCGCCCGTGTCGCCAGCGTGGCGTCGCCGAGCATGATCGGCACGATCGGATGCTCGCCGGGCAGGATGTCATACCCCAGCGTGCTCATCCGCTCGCGGAAATACCGCGTGTTCGCCGCCAGCCGGTCGCGCAGTTCGGTCGACCCGCTCACCAGTTCCAACGCCTTGATCGATGCGGCCACGATCGGCGGCGCCAGCGTATTCGAAAACAGGTACGGCCGGGAACGCTGCCGTAGGTAGTCCACGATCTCCCGTCGACCCGAGGTGTACCCCCCGCTCGCCCCGCCCAGCGCCTTGCCCAGCGTGCCGGTGACGATATCCACCCGGTCCGCTACGCCGTGATGCTCCGGCGTCCCCCGGCCGGTCGCGCCCAGCACGCCCACCGCGTGCGAGTCGTCCACCATTACCAGCGCGTCATACCGGTCGGCCAGCTCGCAGATCGCCGGCAGATTCGCAATGTAGCCGTCCATGGAAAAGACGCCGTCGGTGGCGATCATGCGGAACCGTGCGTCGCGCGTCGCCTTCAGCTTCGCTTCCAGGTCGGCCATGTCGTTGTTGCGGTAGCGGTGTCGGCCGGCCTTGCAGAGGCGGATGCCGTCGATGATCGAGGCGTGGTTCAACGCGTCGCTGATGATCGCATCTTCATCGGTCAGCAGCGTCTCGAACAGGCCCGCGTTCGCGTCGAAGCCGGACGAGTAAAGGATCGTGTCCTCCGTCCCCAGGAAGCGGGCGAGGTCGCGTTCGAGCTGGCGGTGCTGGTCCTGCGTGCCGCAGATGAAGCGGACGGAGGCGAGGCCGAACCCGCGCTCATCCAGCGCGGCATGGGCGGCGGCGATGAGGCGCGGATCGTTCGCCAGGCCCAAATAGTTGTTCGCGCAAAGGTTCAGCACGCCGTTGCGGCCGTCCACGCGCACGCGCGCCTGCTGCGGCGAGGTGATCAGGTGCTCCGCCTTGCGCAGCCCTTTGGCGGAAAGCTCCTCAAGTTGCTCGGCCAGGTGTTGTCGGAATGCGGCGGACATGAATCAGTCGCTCCTTCTTGCGAAACCCCGGAACGTCTAAAAAACCACAGAGACACAGAGGCACAGAGAAGAGAAGAAGAGTTAGCCGCAGATGAATGCAGATAAACGCGGATAAGAAATAGAGGCCTCTGAAAAACCGGGCTTTCCAGCAAGAACCGAGTCAGTCACAAAGGGCACAAAGTTCACGAAGGACACAAAGACTAAACATATTGTTTTCCACCTTCTTTGTGTCCTTTGTGCTCTTGGTGTGCTTTGTGATTTTCCAGTGGGACCAACTAGTTTTTCTTATCCGCGTTCATCTGCGTTCATCTGCGGCTAACTCTCTTCTTCGATCTCGGACAGAGCCTGGCACGTGCCCTCACGGCCGGTCGCGCCAGTGCAGGATCACCTTGCCCGCGTCGCCCGAGCGCATCGCGGCGAAACCCTGCTCGAAATCGGTGTGGGCGAAGTGGTGCGTGATCACCGGCTCGATGTTCAATCCCGATTGAAGCAGGGCGGTCATCTTGTACCACGTCTCGTACATCTCCCGGCCGTAGATGCCCTGGATCGTGAGCATGTTGAAGACGACGGTGGTCCAGTCGATCGCCAGTTCGCCGGTGGGGATGCCGAGCATGGCGATCTTGCCGCCGTGGCACATGTTCTCGATCATGTCGCGCAGCGCGTCGCCGTGGCCGGACATCTCCAGGCCGACGTCGAAGCCTTCGTGCATGCCAAGCTGCTTCTGCACGTCGATGAGCTTTTCCCGGCGGACGTCCACCGCGCAGGTGACGTTCATCTTGCGGGCGAGGGTAAGGCGATACGGGTTCACGTCAGTGATGACGACGTGGCGCGCCCCGGCATGGCGGACAACCGCGGCGGCCATGATGCCGATCGGCCCGGCCCCGGTGATGAGCACGTCTTCGCCGAGCACGTCAAACGCGAGCGCGGTATGCACCGCGTTGCCGAACGGGTCGAAGATGGCGGCGATGTCGACCGGCACGTCGGGCGCGTGATGCCAGACGTTGGTCTGCGGCAGGATGAGATACTCGGCGAACGCCCCGGGCCGGTTGACGCCGACGCCGCGCGTGTGGGCGCAGAGGTGTCGCCGGCCCGCCATGCAGTTGCGGCAGAGTCCGCAGACGACGTGTCCTTCGCCGGAGACGAGCATGCCGGGCGTGAAGTCGTGGACGTTGTCGCCGGTGGCGATGATTTCGCCGACGAACTCGTGGCCGATGACCATGGGCACGGGCACGGTGCGCTGCGCCCAGGCGTCCCAGTTGTAGATGTGCACGTCCGTGCCGCAGATGCCCGTGCGGTCGACGCGGATGAGCACGTCGTTGATGCCCGGCTCGGGCACGGGCACATCTTCGAGGCTCAGCCCCGGCGCGGCGCGCCGCTTGACCAGCGCCTGCATGGTCGTCATGGCGAGGCTCCGGCGGGGCGCGGGGTGGACAAGTCGGTGGGCATGGGCTTTTATGATAGCCCTGCGGGGCGCGGGATGTTCTGCGTGGGGCGGGCGTCTCGCCCGCCTTCTCCCCTTTGGCGGGCGAGACGCCCGCCCCACCTCAAGGCACCGGCTTCATGCGGCCCCGCTTCAGCCGTTATCCTTAAAGGCCTATGAGCACCCCCAGCCGCGACGATCTGTTGCTTGCGTATCTCGACCTGCTGCCTTACGAGCCTTACCCGATTCAGGAAGAAGCGCTGATGCGCTACTTCGAGTCGGACCAGGGCGTGCTCGTCTGCGCCCCAACCGGCATGGGCAAGACGCTCATCGCCGAAGCCGCGCTGTACGAAGCGCTGAGCACCGGCCGGCGAGCCTACTACACGACGCCGTTGATCGCGCTCACCGAGCAGAAATTCACCGAGGTGCAGGACGCCGCCGAGCGATGGGGCTTTGCCCGCGAGCAGGTGGGCCTGGTCACGGGCAACCGCTCGGTCAACCCGCAGGCGACGGTGCTGGTGGTCGTGGCGGAGATTCTGCTCAACCGGCTGCTGCACAAGGAGGCGTTCGACTTTTCCGACGTGGCGGCGGTGGTGATGGACGAGTTTCACTCCTTCGCCGAGCCGGAGCGCGGCATCGTCTGGGAGCTGTCGCTGTCGCTGCTGCCCGCGACCACCCGGCTGCTGCTGCTCTCGGCGACGGTGGGCAATGCGTCGCACTTCCTCAGTTGGCTGCGGCAAAGCCACGGCCGGGACCTCACGCTCGTGCAAAGCCGTGACCGCAAGGTGCCGCTGAACTATCACTGGATCGGCGACCAGATCCTGCCCGACCTGCTCACCAGGATGGTCCAGGGCACGGACGAGATGCGCAAGACGCCGGCCCTGGTCTTCTGCTTTGATCGCGAACGCTGCTGGACCGTCGGCGAACTGCTGCGCGGCAAGGACATGCTCGCCGGCGATCAACAGGCCCAACTTGCCCAGCGCATCGACGCGCTGGACTGGTCCCAAGGCGCCGGCCCCAAGCTCAAGCGCATTCTCATGCGCGGCGTGGGCATCCATCACGCCGGGCTGCTGCCGAAGTACCGGCGCGTCGTCGAAGAGCTGTTCCAGGAGAAGCTGCTGTCGATCTGCGTCTGCACGGAAACGCTCGCGGCCGGGATGAACCTGCCCGCGCGTTCGGTCGTGCTCACCGATCTGCTTAAGGGGCCCAAGGGCAAGAAGAAACTCATCGCGCCCAGCAGCGCGCATCAGATGTTCGGCCGGGCGGGTCGGCCGCAGTTTGACCGCGAGGGGCACGTCTACGCCGTCGCCCACGAGGACGACGTGAAGATCCTCCGCCACAAGGAGAAGATCGACCAGATTCCGGAGGACACCAAAGACCCGCAACTGATGAAGATGCGCAAGAAGCTCATCAAGAAAGCGCCGACGCGCCGCGCGGGCGTGCAGTACTGGTCCGAGCCGCAGTTCGAGAAGCTCCAGGCCGCCGAGCCGGGCAAGCTCGAATCGCGCGGCGAACTGCCGTGGCGTCTGCTGGCGTTTTATCTGGATGCGTCCAGCGAAGTGGCGTTGCTGCGCGATGTGGTGTCGAAGCGGCTGATGAATGACCAGGCGATCGCGCAGGGCCAGAAGCAGCTCACCCGCATGCTCATCACGCTGCACGAATTGGGCTATGTCCAGCTCACACCCACCCCGCCCGCCACCTCGTCCGACGGCGAGCCGATGCCCGCCGCCGCCACGCCGGGCGATGACGAAGACGACGAGGGGGATGCAACACCCGCGCCCGCCGATACGCAAGACCTGCTCGCCGGCCTGCAACTCGGCGGCGCGCCGACCGGCAAGCCCGCCGCGCCCGAACCTGTGACATCGCAGCCCGCCCGCACCACGTCCACCGCACCATCCGCCGACGCCGACGCAATCGCCGACTATGAACCAGTCCACGCCCGTGCAACACCGGCGCTGAAGACGCTGCTGGCGTTCCGCGCGGTCCAGCCGGTCTACGGCGCGTTCCTGCTGGACTATCTCGGTCAGGCCGAGCGGCACGAGCGTGTGCAGTTGCTCGAATCGCTGCTGGAAATGCCCGGCTCCGTCGCCCGTCATGTCCGCGTCCCCTTTCCGCAGGACCTGCCGCCGGGCGAGATGACGCGTGAAGTCGTCGACCCCGCCCTGGTCAAGACCGGGCTGGCGACGTACGACGAGATGTACCCGCCGCTGCCGCACGAACAGGACCGCCCGTTCGGCGAGCCGCCCAAGTTCCCCATCCCGCTCGGCGACAAGCTGCACCTGCTCTTTCAAAGCAAGGTCCGCCACGGCGGGCGGGTCCGCGTCACCCCCGTCTGGGCGGCGGGCGACCTGATCACCTTCAACGGCGACTTCAACGCCTTCATCACCGCACGCGACCTCACCAAGCAGGAAGGCGTCATCTTCCGCCACATCCTCCGCCTCATCCTCCTTTGCGAAGAGTTCATGCAGGTCACGCCCCCCGGCGTCCTGGCCGACGTCTGGAAAAGCGACCTCAAGGAGCTGGCCGACCTGCTCACGGCAAGCTGCCGGTCGGTCGACCCGGCGTCGACGGACGAGGTGCTGGCGAAGGGGGACTGAGGGAGGAGTGTGGATATAAAAGAAGCCCACGGCGTGACGCCGTGGGCTTCGGTCGTGGGAGCGGTTGTGTGGCGCGGTCCGATCAGACGCCGGCGGCCTGCTTGTAGAAGTCGGGCAACGGTTCGCCCTGCTTCTTCCAGTGGGCGTTGACCTTGTCGGCCTGCCCGGCGGAATTGAGCATGTGCAGCTTGCGCTTGACCATCTCGGTGATCGCCTCCCGGCCCGGCGCGAGGTACTTGCGCGGGTCGAACTCGGCGGGGTCCTTGGCGAACACTTCGCGGATCTTGGCGGTCAGGGCCAGACGCAGGTCGGTGTCGATGTTGACCTTGCAGACGCCATACTTGCGGACGGCATCGGCGATCTGATCTTCGGGCACGCCCATGGCGTTGGGCATCGCGCCGCCGTACTGGTTGATGAGGTCGATGAACTCCTTGGGCACGCTCGAGCTGCCGTGCATCACCAGCGGCAGGCCGGGGCAGGTCTTCATGATCTGCTCGATGCGGTCGAAGGCGAGCGTGGCCTCATGCTTGAATTTGTAGGCGCCGTGGCTGGTGCCGATGGCGACGGCAAGGCTGTCGATGCCGGTCTTTTCGTAGAACTCCTTGGCTTCCTCGGGATCGGTGAGGAACTTGTGGAGGTTCTTCTGGTATTCCTCGGCGTCGAGGCCGACGACGTCTTCCTCGATCCCGCCGAGCATGCCCAACTCCGCTTCGACGACGACGCCGGCGGCGTGGGCGACCTTGACGGCCTCGGCGGTGAGGCGGATGTTCTCTTCAAACGGGTGGTGCGAGCCGTCGATCATGACGCTGGTGAAGCCGTCGGCGATGCATTCCTTGACGAGGTCGACGGTGTCGCCGTGGTCGAGGTGGATGGCGATGGGCAGTTCGGGGTGTTCTTCGACGGCGGCGTCGATGATGGCCTTGAGGTAGCGCATGTTGGCGTACTTGCGTGCGCCTTTGGAGATCTGAAGGATCAGTGGGCTGTTTTCCTGAGCGCAGGCGTCGATGATGCCTTGCGTGATCTCCATGTTGTTGACGTTGAACGCGCCGACGCCGAACCCGCCTTCGTAGGCCAGATCGAACATGGGCTTGGTGGTCATCAGTGGCATTGGGATGTCTCCGGGAATCGCGTTGCGAGGGGATTTATCCCCTGCAAAGCTGGGTGGGATGGAATAGCGAACACGGTGAATTGTAGCAAAAAGGAGCGCGGTACGCCGGGGGTGCGGGGGGTGGATCGGCGCACTGCTGTCTCGGCTCCCCTCCCATTTCCGGGGGCGGGAGGGGTTGGGGGAGGGCGCCTCCGGCCACTTTGCATCATCTGCGCAGACACAGATTCAGGGCGGCCGATGATCCCCTCCCCCGGCCCCTCCCGGGGGGAGGGGAGTTTCGGGGGCAGGCTCGCAATCTGCGGATGAGGGGGTATGCTGGCTTTTTCAAGCGTATTGTGGAAATGGTTTCCCGTCGACCTTTGGTTCTCAAAGGAACTGTGACATGGACAAGGTTCGAACCTATCTGAACACGCACACCAATCCGCCGGTGTTTTTGATTTCGCTGGCGATGATCCTGGCGCTGGTGGGCTGGGGCGTGATCGCACCCAAGCAACTGGGTGATACGGCAGACGACGTGAAGACGTGGATCAGCACGTACTTCGGCTGGTGGTACCTGGCGTCGGTGACGTTCTTCCTGATCTTCACGATCTTCCTGCTGCTGAGCCCGTTCGGACGGGTTCGGCTGGGCAAGGACCATGAACAGCCGCGCTGGGGGCTGTGGCCGTGGTTCTCGATGCTGTTCACGGCGGGGATGGGCATCGGGCTGGTCTTCTACGGCGTGGCGGAGCCGATCTTCCACTATGGCACGTTTCACGCCGAGGGCACGCTGGGCGTCGCCGGGGACGAAGCGGCGGCGGCCCGGCAGGCGATGCGCATGACCATCTTCCACTGGGGCCTGCACCCGTGGGCGGTCTACATCGTCGTCGGCCTGTCGATGGGCTATTTCTGCTTCCGCTACGACCTGCCGCTGCGCCCCGCATCCGCCTTCTACCCGCTGATCGGCAAGCGGATCTACGGCTGGGCGGGCCACATCATCGACATCCTCGCCGTCTTCGGCACGCTGTTCGGCCTGGCGACGTCGCTGGGCATCGGCGCGACCCAGATCAACGCCGGGCTGCACCAGGTCTTTGGCATACCCGAGGGGGCGAAATGGCAGGTGGGCATCATCGCTGTCATCACCGCCATCGCCGTTTGCTCGGTGATGCTGGGCGTGGACAAGGGCATCCGCCGGCTGTCGGTGTTCAACATGTACACTGCCATCGCGCTGGCGCTGGTCGTGTTTATCGCCGGGCCGACGCTGTTCATCCTCAACTTCGCGGTCCAGAGCACGGGGGAATATCTCCAGAGTCTCACCATCACCAGCCTGCGTGCGTGGGCCTTTTCTGAAGAGGAGGGGCAGGGCTGGCTGAACACGTGGACGCTGTTTTACTGGGGCTGGTGGATTGCGTGGTCGCCTTTCGTGGGCATGTTCATCGCGCGGGTGTCGCGCGGGCGGACGATCCGCGAGTTCATCCTGGGCACGCTGCTGGCGCCGGTGGGCGCGTCGATCGCCTGGTTCTGCATCTTCGGCGGCAGCGCCCTGTACAACATCGTGGAAGGCGGCAACGAAGCCCTGTCCGCGGCGGGCACGAACGACGCGCTGTTCGTCCTGCTCCAGCAACTGGAACTTGCTCAGCCCGTGGTGATCGCCCTCTCGCTGCTGGCGATCATGGTGGTGGCCATCTTCTTCGCCACCTCGTCCGACTCCGGCTCGCTGGTGGTGGACATGCTCACCAACGGCGGCGACCCCTACCCGATCTGGCAGCAGCGACTGTTCTGGGCGGTCATGGAAGGCGCCATCGCCGCGGTCCTGCTCGTCGCCGGCTCCATGGCGGCCGCGGGCAATCCATTGAGCGCGTTGCAGACCGCCTCGATCCTCTCCGGCCTGCCGTTCTCGGTGGTACTGGTGTTCATGTGCTGGGGCCTGCTGCGCCAGCTTCGCAACGAAGATCTGTCGACCATCCCCGAGGCCAGCCCGTCGCCGCCACATCCCCTGTCGGTCGATGAACCAGAAGACACCCAGAAGCAGTGGGCCGAGGGCGAGCTGCAGGAAAGCGGCACCGGCTGACACTGACGCCCGCGCCGCCGCGCCGGCTGGACGGCCTTGCTACAATGCTCGCCATGAGCAAGGCCGACCAAGCCAACGAACCACAACCCATGCCCCCTGCGGAAGATGCCGCCCCCCCGGAACCCCCGGAGTCCCCGGAGTCGGTCAAGGCCGGGCCAGCGCCTGAGCCGACGGCCGAGCAGCTTGAAGCCCTGCCTTGCCAGGTTGAGGCGGCGCTGCTGACCGCGGACCGGGCGATGACGGCGGGCAAGCTCGGCGAAGCGCTGGAGGTGCCCGCCAAGGCGATCAACGATGCGATTGGCCAGCTCAATGCCGTATACGAGCAGAGCGGGCGCAGCTTCCGCATCGAGCAGGTGGCGGGGGGGTGGCAGGTGATGACGCTGCCGGCGTACGCGGACGTGCTGGCGAAGCTGCACCGCAAGCGGAGCGAGTCGAAGCTGAGCCCGGCGGCGCTGGAGACGCTGGCGATCGTGGCGTACAAGCAGCCGATCCTGCGGGCGGAGGTCGAGTCGATCCGCGGCGTGGCGTCGGGCGAAGTGCTGCGCAGCCTGATGGACCGGCACCTGGTCAAGATCGCCGGCCGGGCGGATGAGATCGGCCGACCGATTCTGTATGGCACGACGAAGCAGTTCCTGGAAGTGTTCGGCCTCGCGTCGCTGAAAGACCTGCCCAAGGCGGAGGAGCTTCAGCCGAAGGGGTGAGCGGTGACAGGGTGACAGCGGTGACAGGGTGAAGGAGATTTGATGAAACTCGCGATGGCTCGAACGTGGATGGGTGGCCTGCTCGTCGTGGTGAGTGCGATGGGGTTGGCGGGCTGTTCGGGGTATCAGTTGCAGGGGAAGGTGATCGAGGGGCCGGAGTCGGGGGTGTTCATTGTGTCGGAAGACGATCCGCGGCTGGATGAGCCGGGGCTGCGCGGCGCCCGGGTGGCGTTGACGCTGGACGCGGACCGGCTGTCGGCGAAGCACGTGGGCGATGGCGAGTCGGACCTGGACGGAGCCTTCACCGTGTCGGTGGACGAGTTCGGCGCGGGCTTCCTGGAGCATGACGTGGAGGTGCTGGTGCGGCTGGCGGGGTATGCGCCGGCGGTCCGCACGATCCGCCTGCCGGGGTCGAGCCGGCGGGTGCTGGTGACGCTGGCGGAGGGGGAAGATGAGCTGAGTCCCCGGCCGGGCGACCTGCTGGATGAGACGATGCGGATGGGTGAGCCGTACATGGGTCGGTGAGGCACGCGAGACGGATGAGCAGCGCGCATGGCAATCGGGGCAACGCTCAACGCGAAGCGGCGGCGCAGCCGAATTCACCTCGGCTCGGGGGGCGTGATATACCTGCTGGTGACGGCGGTGATCATCACGGCGGCGGTATACACGCAGGCGAACCTGCTGTTCTGGGCGTTCGGGTTGATGACAGGGGGGCTGGGCGTCTCGCTGCTGCTGAGCTGGCAGATGCTGCGGAACATCCGGGTGCAGCGGGTGCTGCCGTCGCACGGCGTGGCGGGCGAGCCGATGGTGATCCGTTACCAGTTGGCGAACCGTTCGTGGCTGCCGGTGTTCAGCCTGACGTTGACCGAGACGTGGGGCCGGGGCTGGCGGGGCTGGAAGCGTCGCGGGCCGGTGGCGTTGCGACCGCCGATGTTGAAGGGCCGGCCGTGCGGCTGGGTGCTGCACGTCGGGCCGAACCAGGCGATTCAGGCCGAGTCGCTGTGCTGGCCGATGCGGCGCGGGGTGCTGCGCTTTGAGCAGGTCGTGCTCGCGACCGGGTTCCCGTTCGGCATCCTCTTCAAGGTGGTGACCTTCGAGCAGCCCGCCGAAACGCTGATCTATCCGCACCTGTACCGGATCAACCGGCGGATGGTTTACTCGCTCTCCAGCCACGACCCCTCCGGGCGAAGGCAGCGCGAGCGCGGCGGCGGCACGGAAGACTTCTACGGCCTGCGACCCTACCGCATCGGCGACAGCCTCAAGACCGTGGACTGGAAGCGTACCGCCCGCACGGGGGAGATGGTCTCGCGCGAGATGACCCAGCCCAGCCCGCCGCGCATCATGATCCTGATCGACCTGCGGCGCGGGACGGGTCCCTTCAGTAACCCGTCCGGGGATCCGTCCGGGAATGGCGAGACCCTCGACCGCGCCGAACTGGTCGAGCGGGCGGTCACCCTCGCCGCCTCGCTGGTGTGCGAAGCGCACTTCCACGGCTACCAGGTGGGCCTGGCGGCGTACGGCGCCAACTGCCCCGCCTACCCCGTGCACCACAGCCTGCCGCACCGCACGCGCATGCTCGAAGCCCTCGCCCGCCTCACCCCCGCCGACGCCGACGACAACCGCACCGACCCGCTGCCCGCCAACCCCTCCGTTGTCATCTGGCTCGGCCACGGCGAACAGACGCGCCGCGATCACACCGGCAACGAAACCACCGTCCTCGGCGCCGCCGACCTGGAGCAGTACGTGCGCGAATTCGAAGGCGGGGCCGGCTCCCTGCTCACCGGCTATGCCTCTCAACCGTCGCGCCGCGAAGTGCTGGAAGCGTCTTGAGCCGGCTTGCGGTCGCTTGTCGCAGCCTGCTCGTCACCATGCCCGCCCGGCTCGTCGGCGTCGGGTGACGTCTGCAACAGTTCCCGCATCTGGTGGTAGGCAGGCTTGGGCTCGCCGTCGTGGGTGATCAGGCCCAGGTGGTACTCATTCTCGTCGACGTGGAAACCTTCGATGGCGCTACGATGCGGGGCGAGGTCGATCAGGTTGTACCAGTAGACCCGCTCGACCGGAGCCTCGGAGGCGAGCACCAGCCGACGCGACTGCAGCTCGTGGCGTGCCGGGCAGAGCTTGCGCACGTCCCACGTTGCCAGCCCGGTTTCGCTGATCCAGACCGGTCGGCCGTCGGCGTGGTCGGCGATGAGCTCGATCTTGTGCGCCCAGCCGTGCCAATGGGTGTACCAGTCCCAGTTGGGATGGTCGGGCCACCACATGTCCGGGAAGCCGTGGATGGCGATGACGTCGACGTCGTCCAGCGCTTCGTGCTGTTTGAGCAGCTTCAGCCAGTGGTGGTCGACCGGCATCATCCCCCCGAGCACGGTGCGCTTGCCGCGCTGCTTCGCTGCGCGGGCGGCGGCGGCGATCATGCGGGCAAACTTCGCCCACTGCGGGTCGTACCGTTCAAAGTCCCACTTGAGCAGGTTGTTCGGCTCGTTCCAGAGTTCGAGCGCGCCGAAGCAGTCGCCCCACGTGTCGATGATCTGGGCGATGAAGTCGGCATAGTCGTTGAGCCGGCGCGGCGGGCTGGCGCAGCCGTCGCCCTCGGCGATCGACGGCGGGGTGTGCCAGATCGAGACCAGCACCTCCAGGTCCGCCTCCGCCAGCCGCTTCATCTGCCAGTCGCACCACGCCGCACCGTCCGGCCGATGGAAGTCGGCCCAGGAGACGCCGGTGCGCAGATGCTTCACGCCCAGGGCGTGCATCGCGTCGATCGTGCGGTGCACGGCCGGCTGGTCCTGGTAATGAAACCACTGGCAGACACCAAGCTTTTCGTGCATGGGCGGGGGGCTTGTCTGGCGCGTCATGGTCGGCGACCTTCCTCCCCTGCGAAGCCGGCGTCACGGCAAAGCGCCCCGAGGCGGTGAGGCCCCGGGGCGAGGATCGGGCCGGTGAACGTCGAGACGGTTCACCACTGCTCCGGCGAGCCGGGGTCTGCCTCATCCGCGCCGCGCTGGACGCCTTCCCCGACGGCTTCGACGTCGCGGCCAACGCCCTCGGTGGTCTCGCAGCCGGCCATGCCCGCCGCCATCGTGACACTGAGCACGCCTGCCGCCATCACGAGCATCGTCCGCGACAACCAGGTCATCAGGCCGTTGAATTCAATCCGCTTCCGCATAGCGATGCCTCCATCCTTGAAGAACCGTGCGGTCCACCCCGCGGGGCGTCCCGCTGGAGCTTGCCGCCATGTCTGCGCCGAACCCTAGGAGGCCCGCCCGGCCGATACAACAACCTTTTGCATGGAAATTGCCTTGAGGAAGAAGGGGCCTAGGGACGAGGGGGCCAAGGGGCCGAGTGAAAGGCGGAAGAGATCCATCTCCGTCTCTTCACTTGGCCCCTCGGCCCCTTTCCCCGCTCCGTTGCCGCGGCCGGTGGTGGAACCTATGCTGGAGCCATGAACCGGATTGACCGTATTTTTCGCGACCTGCGATCCGCGTCGGCGGGTGCTGCCGAAGGCGCGGCTCAGGGCAAGGCGCTGATGCCCTTCATCACCGCCGGCGACCCCGACATCGCCACCACCGGCGAACTGCTGCCCGCCCTCGAACAGGCCGGGGCGAGCGTCGTCGAACTGGGCATCCCCTTTTCCGATCCCATCGCCGACGGCCCGGTCATCGAAGCGTCGATGGCTCACGCGCTGCGGCAGGGGTTGCGGGTGCATGACGTGTTCGAGCAGGTCGCGGCGGTGCGGTCGAAGGTGGACCTCGGCCTCGTGGCGATGGTCAGCTACTCGCTCGTGCATCGCATGGGGCTCGACCGCTTCATCGACGACGCCAAGTCGGCGGGGCTGGACGGCTTCATCTTGCCCGACCTGCCGCTGGAAGAGTCGCAGCCCGCGCGGGAGGCGGTGGCGAAGGCGGGATTGATCCTGAGCATGCTCATCGCGCCCAACACGCCGATCGAACGCGCCCGCCGCATCGCCTCGGCCTCCAGCGGGTTCCTCTACGTGATCTCGCGGGCCGGCATCACGGGCGAACGCGCCGAGCTGCCGCCGGAGCTGCCGCGGCGCATCCAACGACTGCGCGAGGCGACCGACCTGCCCGTGGCGGTGGGGTTCGGCATCTCCAGCGCCGAGCAGGTGCGGGACGTGGTGGCGGTGGCCGACGCGGCGATCGTCGGCTCGGCGATCGTGCGACAGGTGGCGGCGCACCGGGAGCAGGGCGGCCCGGCGGTGGTCGACGCGGTCGCCTCGTTCACGCGTGAACTCGCCTCGGGCCTGCCCGGCCGGACGGCGGTGCGCGGCTGAAGCGCACGGCTCGCGCCATCGACCGCACCGTCCGTCTCATCCACCGATCGCCTGCCGCCGTACCATACGCGACGGCGACGCCACTGACGGAGCGACCCATGCCACGCCATCGACGGCACACCCACTGCCGGGAGATCAGGATGCGAACACGAACACGTCGGCTCGGCCATTTCACCCTCACCCTCACGCTCGCATTGCTCGTCAGCGTCGGCGTCGGCAGCCGGGCACTTGCGCAAACCGCCGACGACGGCGTCGACCAGCTCGAGCACGAGCTCGATGCGGCCGGTCTGCTCGCCGACCAGTTCGTGATGATGATGTCCGAAGCGCTCGCCGGCCAGCGCTCGCCCCGGCCCGACCAGTTTCAGCGGGCGCAGATCCTGATCGACGAAGCGCTGCGCCTGCGCGATGACGACGCCGAGCTGTGGCGGCTCCGCGCCGAGCTGGCCGACCGCATGGATGAGCCCCGCGTTCAGCGCGAGGCCCTGGGCCGCTACCTCCGCCTTCGGCCCGACGACGATGCGGTGCAGCTCGATCTGCTGCTCGCCGGCCTGCGCGAGTTGCAGACGCTCGACGACCGCCTCGCCCGCCTCGAAGCCATCCTCCGCGCCGGCTCCGCCCAACGCCTCTCCCGCCCGCTGCGCTCGCGCCTGGCCACGCACGCCGCCATCGCCGCCGAGGAACTGGGCGACCAGCAACGCTTCAGCCACTGGCTTGGGGAGGCCATCGAGCTGGACCCGGCCAACCCCCAGGCCGCCGAACTGATCTACGCGCTGGTCCGCCGCAACAACGGCCACGGCCAAGGCAACGGCGTCGCCATCGGCACCGCGCTGGTCAACCTCGTCAAGGCCGCGCCCGCCGATCCGATCGCCCGCATCCGCCTGGCCCGCTGGCTGACCGAGCAGGCCGCCTACAGCCTCGCCGAGCGCCAGTTCAACACCGCCCTGATCCTCGCCGGCGGACCGTTGCCGCCCGAGACCTACACCGATTGGGCCGTTGCGCTGGCAGGCTACGGCGACACCACGTCCGCCCGGCAACTGATCGACGACGTCCTCCCCCGCCGCGAGGGCGAGCCGGAGGCGGGCGACCGTCGCCGCCGGGGCGTGCCGATCGATGCGGAGGCGTATCCCCATCTCCGGCTCGGCCTGGAGGTCCTTCGCCTGGCGCTGCTCGACGACCAGCCGACCGCCGCTGCCGCCAGCTTCGACCGCATCCGGACGATGATCGACGAAGCCCTGGCCGGCGCTGAGGAAGAAGACCAGCTCGACTGGCTGGGCGATGGTCAGACGCACACGACGGCGGCCGGCGGCCGGCTGTTGCTGGCGTGGGTGGCGGCGGTGTTCAACCAGCAGCTTGACGACGTGCCCGGCTGGCTGGCCGAGGCGGAGGACGACGACCCGCTCGTCCGCCGGGCGCGGGGGTGGGTGCACGTGCATCGTGGTGAGGCCCGCGCGGCGGCCGAGCAGTTCCAGCCGATCGTCGACACCGACCCGCTCGCCGCCCTCGGCGTCGCCCGCCTCCGTGAGGCCGGCTCACGCGAGCAGGCCGAGGATCTCCAGCGCATTGTCCACCGTGACGCCGCCGGCCTCGCCGGCCTGCTCGCCAGCCGCATGCTCATGGACCAGGGCCGCGACCTTCGCCGAACTTCCGCCGGCGGCTCGGTCGCCGCTTACATGGAACGTGCGCCGATGCACCTCTGGCGGCCCGCGCTCACCGTCTCGCCCTGGATCACCATGCACCTCCGCGCCGCGCCCACACGCGTGAACTATCTCGAACCGCTCTACGCCACCGTCGAACTGCGCAACACCAGCCGGATGCCCATGCCCGTCGCCGCCGGCCAGGGCTCGCCCGATCGCGCGATGCTCGCCCCCACCCCCAGCATCGGCGGCGAACCGCTGCCCCGGCCCGCGCCGACCATCGTCGACCTTCGCCGACGACTCACCCTCGCCCCCGGCGAAACCATGAGCGTCACCGTCCGGCTCGACCGCTCCTCCCTAGGCCCCATCCTCACCGAAGACCCCACACGCAGCCTCTCCGTCAACGTGCTCGGCGTGCTCGGCCCCCGGCCCGGGCGCGGCGGCGGCGTTGTGGCCGAACCCGTCGGCGGCGTCGACGTCGTCCGTGCCCTCGCCATCCAGGGCGCCCCCGTCACCGACGAACGCCTCGACGACTGGCTCGGCCTGCTTGACAGCAACAACCCCGTCGAACGCATGCGCACGATCGCCCGGCTACTGGGCATCATCGACCGCCTGCCCGAAGCGTTGGACACGCGCGAAAACCGCCAACGCATCGCCGACGCCATCAACCGCCGCTTTCCCGACATGGACCCGATCCGTCAGGCATGGACCATCCGCTTCCTCACCGGCAGCGAGCGTAGCCGTGAACTGTTCGGCCGCGTCTTCGATGCCGCCGACCGCAGCGACGCGCCGCTCGTACGACTGGCCTACCTCGCCACCCACCTCGACGGCAGCCCGTCGCCCGCGCTCAACGCCGCCATGCGTCACGACGACGCGACGCTCCGGCAGTTTGCCCGAGCCTTGCGTGACGGCGCCGAGGCCCGCGACGCCGAACCCGACCCGCCCGCCGCCCAGGAGCAGGCCCCGCCAGCGGAAGAGGCCGACGTCGATGTCGACGCGGTTGAGCAGGAAGATGCCAGTGATGCCCCGGAGGCGATGGAGCCGCCGCAGTTGCCCGTCGAGCCGTAACCCCGCCAGCCGTTGCCCGAGCTGCGGCAGGGGCAAGATTCACGACTTTCCAAAGCTGCCAAGTCTTCCGATCTTTTGTATGATGTTCCGTTCGGTGGTCAGCCAGCAGCAGCCAGCCGACTGCCCTTGGGGAGAGGTGTCCGAGTGGCTGAAGGAGCCGGTTTCGAAAACCGGTGTACAGCTTTGCTGTACCGTGGGTTCGAATCCCACCCTCTCCGCTTCCCCGTAATCCTTAAACATACTGGGCTTGCGTTAACGCAAAAGGCTCCGGAAACCCGGGGCTTTTTGCGTTGCGGCGCGCCTGCAAAGATTTCTCTCGCGGCCCAGTTGAGACCGAATCGAGCCCGGTTCCGGGCAGCGTCTTTTTCGCGAGTTTGTGCGGTCCGGATTTGCGAGTCGCGAGGCCGGCGGGGATTTGACGTTCACGCGTGCATGCGCCGGGCCGGGAACCGATCGAGGCCCAAGTCGTGCTGCTGCCGCGACCGCTAGAGGTGTTGCGCGGCGTGCAGCAGATCGTCAAGGGGCAGGCTCGGCGACAGGTTGCCGGTGGGCGCCGCTTCAAGATGCCTGCCGTACTTGCCGCCTGGAAACTCGCAGGGCGGACGACTGTTCACCTCTACGGCGTCTCGCCTTCCACGACCAATCGGCGCCAGAACTCGAAACTCAGCAGCATCCACAGTCGGATGCCGTAGCGGCCCGGGCCTTCCTCGGTGTCGTATCGCAGCAACTGCCGGACGCGCTGGGGCTGGAAGATCCCGGCGCGTCGGATCTCCCGCGGGGCGAGGATCTTCCTCGCGTAGCGCTTCAACTCGTCTTTGAACCAGAAGTGCACGGGCACGCGCAGCGTCACGATAACACAAGGCCTTGGTTAAGATATCAGGAAGATCAGACTTGACATCGGGGGGCGGTCTGATAGATTCCACGTGAAATCAATGTGGCGTGATGCTGGCCGCTTCGCCAGTCGCTTCGGGAACGAAACCTCGACAACACGTGCAGCGGAACCAAGCGTCCTCTCTTTTGCAATTCCGCTCAACTTGTTCTCCTGCGAAGGATACCTGCGATGACCCATCCATACGCCGTCATTCTGGGCAACCTCGGCAACACAAAAGATCGCTTCTGCGGCGGCTACAAGGAGAATCCGGACACATTGACAATGCTGCGCCAGGCGGCGGCGATCGAGCACGTACAGGGTATTGAACTGGTAGGTACGTGGGACGTGACGCCGGCCAATGCCAAGGAACTGGCCAAGGTGCTCACGGACTTGGGCAAAGCATGTGCTTCGATTATCCCGGACCTCTTCGCGGACAAGCGGTATTGGAAAGGCAGCTACTCGTCGCCGGATGCGAAGGTGCGTCGTCACGCCATCGACTACACGAAACAGATGTGCGAGGTGGCGCAGGCGATGGACTGTCCGCTGCTGAATCTCTGGCCAGGCCAGGACGGCTACGACTACCTGTTGACCGCGAACTACCAGCAGCAGCGAGACTGGTTCCGCGATGCGGTGATCGAATGTGCCGAGGCATTCCCGGACCTGCGTTTTGCGTTGGAATACAAGCCCAAGGAACCGCGATGCCGATCGTACATCGCGACCATGGCTGACACACTGTTGATGTGCATGGAAACCGGTCGGGAAAATGTGGGCGTGTGCATCGACACGGGGCACGCCTATGTGGCTCAGGAAAGTGTGGGAGAAGCGGTCGTGCTGGCGAAACGGGCGGGCAACAAGCTCTTCCATATGCACTTCAACGACAACCACGGCCACTGGGACGACGACATGATCGTTGGCACGATCCATTCGACAACCTACATCGAGACACTCTACTGGTTGGACCGCACGGGTTACGCCGGTTGGCTGAGCATGGATCAGTACCCCTACCGTGAGGATGCGGCCACTGCCATTGGCGAGAGTATTCAATGGCTGACTCGATACGACGCAATCGTACAGGCCAACCGTGAGCACATTGACAAGCTGGTCGATAGCTATGACGCCGTGGCGGCCTCGAAGTTTCTGCGGGAGACGACGCTCGGGGCCGGCACGTCGTCAAAAGCCAGTGTGATGGCATAGATCGCGATGCACGCAACGCTGTTCCGGGCTGCGGGCATGTGTATGCCGTGCGTATGTGTGAAGGCTTCCATCCATCACGCCGGTGATGGGGCCGTATGGACTGATGACGGGGCGCGGGGGTGATTGGCTCGGCTGGTGACACGAACCACTTTCTTTCGACACGAACCACGGAAAGGCGGATCACGCGTATGAGTTCAACGGGTCAGATGCAGACGGACAAGCCCGCGACGCCCGAGCCCTCGCAGGACGATGTGGCGGGCATCGAGCGGTTGAATCAGGCCTACGAGAGCGTCACCCAGCAACTGGGCCAGGTCATCGTCGGCCAGGAAGCGGTGATCGAAGAGCTGCTGGTGGCGGTCTTCGCCAAGGGCCATGCCCTGCTCGTCGGCGTGCCGGGCCTGGCCAAGACGCTGCTGGTCAGCTCGCTGGCCAAGACGCTGTCGCTCTCGTTCAAGCGTATCCAGTTCACGCCCGACCTGATGCCCTCGGACATCACCGGCACGGAAATCCTCCAGGACGACCCGGAGACCGGCCAGCGTCGGTTCATGTTCCTCAAGGGGCCGATCTTCTCCCACCTGGTGCTGGCGGACGAGATCAACCGCACGCCGCCCAAGACGCAGGCGGCGCTGCTGGAGGCGATGCAGGAAAAAACCGTCTCGGCCGGCGGCGAAGACTTCGTGCTCGAAGCGCCCTTCTTCGTGCTCGCCACGCAGAACCCCATCGAGCAGGAAGGCACGTACCCGCTGCCTGAGGCGCAGTTGGACCGGTTCCTCTTTAACATTCAAGTCGGCTACCCCGAGCGGGACGACGAGCTGGAGATCATGCGCCGCGTCACCGGCACGGACCCGGTCGACCTGGAGCCGGTGCTGGGCCGGGACGAGATTCTGAACCTGCAGGCGCTGGTGCGTCGCGTGCCGGTGCCGGACCACGTCTACCAGTACGCGTTGTCGCTGGTGCGGGGCACGCGGGCGGACAGCGGCGAGTCGCCGGAGTTCATGCGCGACTGGCTGGCGTATGGGGCCGGGCCGCGGGCGAGCTTGAACCTGATCCTGGCGGGCAAGGCGCGGGCGGCCTTGAAGGGCCGGTTCCACGTGGCGATCGAGGACATCCAGGCCGTGGCGCTGCCGGTGATGCGGCACCGCATCATCCCCAGCTTCGCGGCCCAGAGCGAAGGCATGGACGCGGATGCGATCGTCAAGAAGCTGATGGACACCATCCCCGCCGACGACCGGCTGTATGAAAAGGCATGACAAGGTGAGGGGGTGACAAGGTGGCCTGGTGACCTGGTGTTTTTCACCTTGTCGCCCCCTCACCTTGTCGCCCTGTCATCCCCCCTCCCCACCCCGGAGCAAGCATGGCATCAAGCACGACGGGCAACGCGATCTCCAGCCGCTACCTCCGGCCGGGCACGCTGCAACGGCTCAAGCCGCTGGACCTGGTCGCCCGCGAGCTGGTCGAGGGCATGCGCGTGGGCGTGCACAAAAGCCCGCTCAAAGGCTTCTCCACCGAGTTCGCCCAGCACCGCCCCTACGTCCCGGGCGACACGCTCAAGCACATCGACTGGCGCGTCTACGGCCGCAGCGGCCGCTACTACATCAAGCTCTTCGAAGCCGAGACCAACTTCGAGTCGATGCTCCTGCTCGACGCCAGCAGCTCCATGCACTTCGCCGGCGGCGGGCTGGAGGGGATGAGCAAACTCGAGTACGCCAAGTATTGCGCCGCCGCGCTGGCCTACCTGGTGGTCGACCAGCGGGACGCGGTGGGCCTGGGCGTGTTCGACAGCGCGCTGCGCACCTACATCCCGCCCAGCTCCAGCCAGGCGGCGATCCGCCAGATCGCCGGCGAACTGGAAGGCGTCGGCCACGAACCCAAGACCGACGTGGCGGGCATCCTCCACGAGTTCGCCCGCCGGCTCAAACGCCGGGGCGTGGTCATCCTCTTCTCCGACCTGCTCGGGCAGGAAGCCGCGCTGGCCAAGGGGCTGGAGCACCTGCGCCATCGCGGGCACAACGTGATCGTCTTCCACGTGATGGACGCGCACGAGCTGAGCTTCCCGTTCACCGGCAACGTCCGCTTCCGCGACCTGGAAGGCCCGGACCAACTGCTGGCCGATCCGCGGCGGATCCGCGCGGCCTACATGAAAGAACTCGAAGCCTTCCTCGACCGCGTCCGCCTGACCTGCGAGCGGGCGAAGGTCGACTACGTGCTCGCCGACACCAGCCGGCCGATCGAGGCCCTGCTCAGCGGCTACCTCGTCGGCCGGGCGGAAGGGCGGTAGAGGGTAAGGACACAG
>JBBDPC010000095.1:0-3018 GCA_040876735.1 Phycisphaeraceae bacterium
CGCCCCGCGTGTGCGCGAGAAAGTGATTTGAGGCGGAATATTGCAGCGAAAAAAAATCGCGGCGAGGGGTCAGCCTGTGCGCATGGCGGCGGTGGCACCCGGCAACGGAAAAATTAGCTGCTCGTGGCGTCCTGGTCCTTGTGCCGGTGGCGCAGGCGATCCGCGCAGTTGGCGGCGTACTCGGCATTGGGGTTGCCGGGCAGGCGAGCAAGACGGTCATATGCGACCAGTGCCTCCTGCCAGTCGCCGCGGCTCTCAAGGCGTGCGGCTTCGGCAGTGGCGACGGAAAAGTCTTCAGGTGTGGCCTCGCCCTGGAGGGTGCGGTGACGAGCCAACTCCCGGTGGATCGGCCATTCGCTGAATGCGAAGACGATCAGCCAGATCACGTTGACCAGCGGCACCAGCATCAACAGGCCGCGCCAAGGCGAATAGCCTGCCTTCTGGAAGATCGCACCGAAGATCAAGGCTGGCAATGCGAGACCTATCACCCAGATGGTGATTATCAACAGGCTGGCCGCGAGCTCGTCCATGTCACCCCCTTGAAGGCTGTTGACTCGTCAGGCCATGGTCGCCGTGGTTGGCGCCTCGCAGAACGTGCGGAAGTTGTCGCGCAGCAGCAGGCGGGCGTCGCGCTGGATGTGCTCGGCGGTCACGTGGTAGCCGGTGTCGAGCAGGTCGGCGTACTTGTCGCTGAGCACGTCGGCGATGATCTTGCGCGAGTGGTCCCACTTGTAGATGAGCTGGTCGAGGATGCGGGCGTCCGAGTGCTGCGGGCAGAAGCTGGTGCCCAGCAGTTCGAGGCGCTCGCGGGTCATCTCTTCGATGATGGAGGGGTTGTTGAGGAACCACCAGCAGCCGAACACCATCAGGTTGCCAAACTTCCGCGCGGCGACGCACAGCTCGTGCTGGTTCTCCCGGCTGAGCATGGTGACCATGAACTTGTTGTCCGGGAACCGGGCGCAGAGGTTGACGACGCTGAGGATGTCGGCCTTGCCGCACATGTCGCCCGCGTCGTGGAGGGCCGGGTTCACCTGTAGCCGTGAGCCGATCATCAGCGCCCACGGCAGGCCGCGCTCGGCGAGCGTCGGCATGAGGATTTTTTCGATGAACGTGTTGGCCGACTTGTTCTGCGGGTCGGGATACCTGAACTCCGGCGGCAGGCTCATCGCGACATAGACCGCCTTCATCCGGTCCAGCCAGTCGCCGAGGAACCGGCGCGTCTCGTCGAGGGTCTGCTGGCTGAACTGCTCGTTTACCTCATAGCCCCAGCTTGCCAGCTTCTTCACCGCCGCCGGCCAGTCGCGCAGCAGCAGGTCGATGCGCAGCACCGCCTCGAAGCGCGGGTCGTCGCCGACGCGGGGGTTGCTCTCCCAGATGGCTCGCTCGTGGTCGGAGAAGACCTCGTTGGTCATCGTGATGCTGTCGACGTTGGCCAACTCCATGACCTTGTCGATGTACTGGTCCGCCTCCTGCTGGGCGAACCATTTGCGGTAGGGGACGAGCGTTTTTTCGTTCGGGTCCAGGCCCAGCTTGCTGAGCGTGGTGAGCACGCCGCGGCAGGCTTCGCTGACGGGCGTACGTTCGACGAAGACGTGCTTCCAGATGTGGTCCGCCTGCTCGGTCTTGCTCATCTGCCAGAACTTTTCGTACGGCAGTTCACTCGGCGGCACGATGCGGTAGACCTCGGCGACGAGGTAGTGGTAGGTCACCAGCTCGTCGATGCCCCAGAGCAGCAGGCCCTTGCCCGTGCCGTCAGCGGCGTGGCCGAAGCCGGGCGTGTAGCAGTGGGTGTGCAGGTCGGTGACGGGCTGGGCGTCGACGGTCTGGCGGACGAGCTGGTTGAGCTGCGGGCGATCCATGGGGCGGTTCCTCGGCATTGCAGGGATTTCGCGTGTGTAGGGGCCATCTTAGTCGATGCGGCGGGCGTTGTTGAGCGGCCACCCCTTTAGCCCCGCAGCGCAGCGGAGGGCGCGGCAACCGTGCGTCATCGGCGGCCACCCCTCCGCTGCGCTGCGGGGCTAAATGCCGATCCGTGTCCATTCGTGTGCATCCGTGGTTTCAACTTCTGATTCTTCTCTGCGTTCTCCGCGCTCTTGGCGACCTCCGCGCGAAACTCTTCTCATCATGCGACAGGGCGGCCGGCACAAAGCCTATAATGGCCAATCTATGCCAGCACGCAGCGACTACGACATCATCGTCATCGGCGGCGGCCACGCGGGCGCGGAGGCGGCGTGGGCCGCGGCGAACATGTTGCGCCAGCAGCCCGCGGGCACCGGCCGGGTGGCGCTGGTCACCATGGACCCGGCCAAGATCGGCGCGATGAGTTGCAACCCCGCCATCGGCGGCCTCGCCAAGGGGCAGATGGTGCGCGAGGTCGACGCGATGGGCGGCCTGATGGGTCTCGCCGCCGACGCCACCGGCATCCAGTTTCGCATGCTCAACGCTTCCAAGGGCCCGGCTGTGCACGGCCCGCGCTGCCAGAGCGACAAGTACCGTTACGCCGAGGAAGTTCAACGCCTGCTCGCCACGCGCGACAACCTCGACATCCTCGCCGGCACGGTCGACGAGTTTCTTCTGCGCGACGGACGCGTCACCGGCCTCGTCTACACACCCACCCCCGCCTACTGCACCGCCCCCTGGCGCGAGCGCCGCGAAGGCGAAGCGTGGGGCGACAGTTGCTGCACCGGCGAATACTTCACCGGCCCGCACGGCGAAGATCCCATCATCGCCCCCACCCGCCTCAACGCCCGGGCCGTCGTCCTCACCACCGGCACGTTCATGCGCGGCCTCATGCACACCGGCGAGCGCCAGACCCCCGGCGGCCGCGTCGACGAACAGCCCGCCAACACCATCAGCGACGCCCTGCAAAGCCTCGGCTTCGAGCTCGGCCGACTCAAGACCGGCACGCCCCCGCGCCTCGACGCACGCACGCTCGACTTCGACGCGCTCGAGGTTCAACCCGGGGACGACGCACCCGTCCCCTTCAGCGACATGACCAACACCCCCGGGGGGGGGGGG
>JBBDPC010000095.1:3028-3732 GCA_040876735.1 Phycisphaeraceae bacterium
AACCCCCCGGGGCTGTGCGGCTTAAGCCGCACTGCCTCCGCGCCCGAATATGCCCGCATCGCCGCTCGCTTCCCCGTCCTCGAACAGCGCCCCTGCTGGATCACGCACACCAACCAGGCGATCCACGACCTGATCCACGCCAACCTCGACCGCGCCCCGATGTACAACGGCCAGATCGCCACCGCCGGCCCGCGCTACTGCCCGAGCATCGAAGACAAGGTCGTCCGCTTCGCCGACCGCACCAGCCACCACGTCTTCCTCGAACCCGAGTCGCTGGGCAGCGACGAAATCTACTGCAACGGCATCTCCACCAGCTTGCCGCAGGACGTGCAGGAAAAAATCGTCCGCCTCATGCCCGGCTGTGAAAACGCCGCCATCCTCCGCCACGGCTATGCGGTGGAGTATGACATGGTCCTGCCGCACCAGATCGACGCGACCACCATGACCAAACGCGTGCCCGGCCTGTTCCTCGCCGGGCAGATCAACGGCACGACCGGCTACGAAGAGGCGGCGGGCCAAGGCTTAATGGCGGGCGTCAATGCCGTGCGCTTTGTGCGCGACGAGCCGCCCGTGCGGTTGCGGCGCGATCAGGCGTACATCGGTGTGTTGATGGACGACCTGGTGACGAAGACGCCGCGCGAGCCGTACCGCATGTTTACGAGTCGTGCGGAGTATCGGCTGCTGCTGCGGGCGGACAATGCGGA
>JBBDPC010000096.1:0-3721 GCA_040876735.1 Phycisphaeraceae bacterium
GAACGTAACGGCTACTTCAGCGACCGGGGAAGGCGGGCGAGACGCCCGCCCCACCAGGAAAAGCGCCAAATGCGCTTACCCTGGGTTTGGGCGGTTCACGTTTTCGCCTGTTTCCGGGCCAGGTCGCCGAACGCCGCGGCCAGGCGGGTCGGCCGACGGTCGCGGTGGCGGATCATGGCGATCGTGCGCGTCGGCGGCACACCGGTGAGCGGGCGGTAGACGCGGCGCTGGCTGCGGTCGGCGCGGGCGGCCATGGCGGGCACCAGCGACACGCCCTGCCCCAGGCCCACCATCTCCTGCACCGTGAGCATCTGCGCCGACGTGCAGGCGATCGTCGGGGCGCAGGCGTGCTGCCGGCAGTAGCCGACGATCTGCTCGCCCAAGCAGTGCGTCTCATCAATCAACACGAACGGCTCAAGGTCCAGATCGCGGATCGACACCCGCTGGCGATGCTGCAACCGATGGCCCGGCGGCATCGCCAGCAGCAACGGTTCGTCGAACAACGGCTCGACCGTCAGCCGGGGATGCTCGACCGGCAGGGCGACGAACGCCACGTCCACGTCGCCGACGGCCACGGCTTCGACGAGGTTGGCGGTGAAGTCTTCGCGCACGCTCAGTTGGGCGTGGGGAAACGCCCGGCGAAACGCCTTGACCATGGCCGGCAGCAGGTAGGGGGCGACCGTGAGAATCGCCGCCACCGACAACTCGCCCGAGGCCCAGTCGCCCTCCGCCTCGGCGTGGGTCTGCGCTTCGTCGACCAGGCGCAGGATCGCCGCCGCCCGGGTGTAGAACGACCGGCCCGTGTCGGTCAGCCGGATGGACCGCCCGAGCCGTTCGATCAACGGCTGGCCCAGCTCGCGCTCGAGCTTGATGATCTGCTGGCTCAGCGACGGCTGCGACACCCGGCATCGCTCGGCGGCGCGGGTGAAGTGCTCAAGCTCGGCGACGGCCACGAAGTAGCGAAGCTGGTGCAGTTCCATAGGAAAAGACTATGGTAATCATTCAAACAATATATTTCACGAATCATCCCCGGCCCGCTACCTTCTTCTATGACGAGGGGCATCCACGCCCGGCACACACCGCGTACTCACACCAGAAGGGAAGCGACAGATGAGCCAGTCGAATCAGGGCAACGGGGCGGGCCAACCCACCGGCCGCAAGCAGACGCTCACCAGCGCCGACGGCTGCCCGGTGGCGGACAACCAGAATTCGCTCACCGCCGGGCCGCGCGGGCCGCTGCTGATGCAGGACGTGCAACTGCTCGAACAGATGCAGGCGTTCAACCGCGAACGCATCCCCGAACGTGTCGTCCACGCCAAGGGCTCCGGCGCCTACGGCACGCTCACGATCACCCACGACATCACGCAATACACCCGTGCCAAGCTGTTCGAGAAGGTCGGCAAGCAGACCGAGATGTTCGCCCGCTTCTCCACCGTGGCGGGCGAACGCGGCGCCGCCGACGCCGAGCGCGACGTGCGCGGCTTCGCTCTCAAGTTCTACACCGAAGAAGGCAACTGGGATCTCGTCGGCAACAACACACCCGTCTTCTTCGTCCGCGACCCGTACAAGTTCGCCCACTTCATCCACACCCAGAAGCGCAACCCCAAAACCAACACCCGCGACATGAACATGCAGTGGGACTTCTGGTCCCTCAGCCCCGAGTCGCTGCACCAGGTGACCATCCTCTTCTCCGACCGCGGCCTGCCGCTGTCCTACCGCCACATCAACGGCTACGGCAGCCACACCTACTCGCTGGTCAACGCCCAGGGCGAACGCGTCTGGTGCAAGTTCCACTTCAAGACGAAGCAGGGCATCAAAACCATGACCGACGAGCAGTCGGCCGCCACGATCGCCAGCGACCGCGAATCGCACCAGCGCGACCTGTTCAACGCCATCGAGCAGGGCGACTACCCCAAGTGGCGGTTCTGCATTCAGGTGATGACCGAGGACCAGGCGAAGCAGTTCCGGTACAACCCGTTCGACCTGACCAAGGTCTGGCCACATGGCGAGTTCCCGCTGATCGAGGTGGGCGAACTGGAGCTGAACCGCAACCCGGAAAATTACTTCGCCGAGGTCGAGCAGGCATCGTTCAGTCCCTCGGCGCTGGTGCCGGGCATCGGACCCAGCCCGGACAAGATGCTCCAGGCCAGGTTGATGAGCTACGCCGACGCGCACCGCTACCGCGTGGGCACGAACTACCACCAGTTGCCGGTGAACAAGCCGCGCTGCCCGGTGATGCACTACCAGCGCGACGGCGTGATGAGCGTCGGCCAGGGCGGGGCGTCGCCCAACTATGAGCCCAACAGCTATGACGACGCGCCCAAGGAAGCGCCGGAGTATGCCGAGCCCGCCATGGCGTTGGGCGACGTCGCGGCCGACCGCTACAACCACCGCGAAGGCAACGACGACTACACGCAGGCGGGCGACCTCTACCGCCTGATGCCCGACGGTGAAAAGCAGCGGCTGGCCAATGCCATCGCCGGCGCCCTCGGCCAGGCCCGGCCCGAGATTCAACAACGTCAATTGTGCCACTTTTTCCGTGCCGACCCTGACTACGGCCGGCGCGTCGCCGACGCCCTGGGACTCGACGTCAGCGACATGATGCCCGATTCGGAGGCCGCCCCCGCCAACTGAGTGAACCGTAAAATCAAGGCGTGTTGGACGCCCCCGTACCGGCCCTGTTGCCCGTCCTGAGCGGGCGAGGTCAGACGCATGCCCCCGCGTCGCCTTGCCGCCGACGTCGGCAGCGGGGCCGGGCTTTTTTATGGCGAAGGGGATGCGGTGACGGAGTCCAGGTTGGTGCATGCCAACTCCCCTCCCAAAGGGAGGGGAGTTCGGACGAACCGCGTGCGTTGCCGGGCAGTAGGATAGGGCGATGCTGTCGATCATCATCCCTGCCTATAACGAGTCGAAGCGGATCGGGGCGACGCTGGAGGCGCTGCACGAAGCGGCGCGGGCGTTGGGGCAGCCGTACGAGCTGATCGTCGTGGACGATGCGAGCGACGACGGCACGGCCGCGCTGGCCCGGGCGCACGGGGCGACGGTCGAGTCGGTGCGCCTGCGTCACATCGCCGCGACGCGCAACGCCGGGGCGGCCCGGGCGCGGTATGACCACCTGGTGTTCGTCGACGCCGACACCCGCGTGCCCGCGGAGACGCTGGGGGCGGCGCTGGCCGCGATGCGGGCCGGGGCGGTTGGCGGCGGGGCGGTGGTGCGGTTTGACGGCGACGTGCCGGTCGGCCCCCGGCTGGGGCTGTGGACGTGGAATCGCGTCGCCCGGGTCTGCCGATGGGCGGCGGGCTGCTTCGTCTTCGCCCGGCGTGAGCCGTTCGAGCGCGTGGGCGGGTTCGACGAGGCTTATTTCGCGGGGGAGGAGTTGCGGCTGTCGCAGGCAATGCGCCGCTGCGGCCGGTTCGTGATTCTGCGCGAGGCGGTGTTGACGTCGCCGCGCAAGTTTCACGTCTACAGCATTGGCTCGTATTTGAAACTGTTCGTCCTGACGGTGTTGACTTTCGGCTGGGTGCTGCGCCGGCGGGAGAGTCTGCCGCAGTGGTACGCGGACGAGCGGCATTGAGGCGGCAAGCAGGGCCGGGGGAGTTTCGCGCGGAGGCCGCCAAGAGCGCGGAGAACACAGAGAAGAAGATGAAATCACGGATGGGCATGGATCGAAACTTTAGCCCCGCAGCGCAGCGGAGGGCGCGGCCGCCGGTGACGCACGGTT
>JBBDPC010000097.1:0-1193 GCA_040876735.1 Phycisphaeraceae bacterium
CCCCTTTTCTTTCCCTTCCCTTTTCTTCCCCTATACCTTACTGGCGCGTGCGCTTACCAGTTGTAGTAAGCGTCATCCGGGTCGTCGGCTTCGTGGTACTGCATCCAGGCGCTGAGGACGGGGTCGCCGTCGCTGGCGTTGTAGAGGTGGTCCGATTGATTGGTCGTGTCCCCGAAACGGGTGCGCACCGCGCCGTCGCTCTCGTAGCCGGCGTGGCCATCGTTCCAGACGATGCCGCCTTCCCAGTCCTGGTTGGTGGCGTTCTCCTTCGTGACCCAGGGGTTGGGCGTACCCGACCATTGTCCCTGATACGATTCCCACCATTGTTGCGAGGGGAGCTCAATTGCGCGATCGGCGCCGATGGGGGCCTGGGAATTGAGCGTGTTCTTCCACTCCACCTGACCGACCTGTCCCGGTTTGTCGCCGTCCACGCTTTCGCCGGAGCGGGGAACGATGCCCAGTAGAGCGTGGGAGTAATTCCGGGGCGTGAATTCGCCATAAGGTTCAGGGTCATTCGGGTTGTAGATGATCTTTTCCTTGTCCGCGGGATTGATGAGGTACTCGTAGGGCACGTACTTGTAAAAAACGAGCATCCCGAGCCGGGTCGTCGTGTCCGTCCCGTCCCCATTGGTGTAGTTCCAGAGCGGGTCGCTGGGGCCTGCAGCTCCGGGGTAAACCGTCCCATCCGACTCCAGGCCGGTGTAGTAGCCCTTGTTGTCGGCCCCATGCATCACCAGACCCTGGTGGATGCCGCGCAAGTGCGTGTTGTTGATAGTCTTGTGTGCGGCGATCCTCGCCGCTCCCAACGCCGGCAGCAGGATGGCGATCAGCAGCGCAATAATGCTGATGACCACCAGAAGTTCGATCAGCGTAAAGGCGGAGCGGTGACGGGGCGCCAGTGCAGCGGACGGGGTAAGACGCGTCATCGGATGGAACTCCTTGGGTGGCATCCGGCTAGTGGCCACAACTAGAAGGGGAAAAATCCCGTGGGCCATGAGATTCAAGCCTGCAGCCTCCGAGGAAGAATAGAATGCGCCCAACCTTCCGTCAAGGGCATTTGCGACCTGCTCTAGGGTCGGAAAAGGGGTCGGGAGTCTTTTTGACGGCGGCGGGCGGGTTCGGTAGGCTTTGTTCATGCCTCGCCGTCCCCGCCAGTGTCCGCCGGGCCATGTCTACCACGTGCTCAACCGGGG
>JBBDPC010000097.1:1293-3694 GCA_040876735.1 Phycisphaeraceae bacterium
CTCGCCGTCCCCGCCAGTGTCCGCCGGGCCATGTCTACCACGTGCTCAACCGGGGTCGGAAAAGGGGTCGGGAGTCTTTTTGACGGCGGCGGGCGGGTTCGGTAGGCTTTGTTCATGCCTCGCCGTCCCCGCCAGTGTCCGCCGGGCCATGTCTACCACGTGCTCAACCGGGGCGTGGGGCGGATGACGCTGTTTGAAGATGAAGCGGACTACGCGGCGTTCGAGCGGGTGCTGATGCGGACGCGGGAGCGGGTGCCGGAGGTGGAGTTGTTCGCTTGGTGTTTGATGCCGAACCACTGGCATCTGCTGGTGCGGCCGAAGCGGGCGGGGGGGCCGGGGGCGCTGTCGGAGTTCATGCGGTTGCTGACGGTGACGCACAGCCAGCGGTGGCATGCTCATCGCCGGTCGGCGGGGACGGGGCCGCTCTACCAGGGTCGGTTCAAGAGCTTTCCCATGCAGACGGAGGGCCATTTTCTGACGGTGGCCCGGTACGTGGAGCGGAACCCGCTGCGGGCGGGGCTGGTGGGCTCGGGACGGGCGCAGGACTGGCGGTGGTCGAGCCTGGCGGCGCGGCGGGCGCGGGGCGAGGCGGAGCGGCAGGCGCTGCTGAGTCCCTGGCCGGTGCGGGGGGAACCGGGGAGGCCGGGGGTGGGGCGGTGGCGGGAGCCGCGGGGTTGGCTGGCGAAGGTGAACCGGGCGGAGTCGCCGGCGGAACTGGAGGCGTTGCGGCTGAGTGTGCAGCGGGGTCGGCCGTATGGCGATGAGGCGTGGGTGGAGAAGGTCGCGGCGAAACTCGACCTCGGCTCCACGCTGCGTCCCCGGGGTCGGCCGAGGAAGCAATAGAGGACGGGCGGCAAGGAGCAGGGCATGATGCGGAACAGGTTGAGCGTGGCGGTGGTGGGGGCGATGCTGCTGCTGGGCGGGGCCGGGGCGTCGCTAGAATGACGGCATGATGAATGCGCTGGCAGGCATGATGTTGATAGCGGCGGCGGCTGTGGGGGGGCCGGGGGGCCCGGGGGTGCCGGCGCTGAGCGAGGCGCAGCGGGCGCAGCTTGAGACGGCGACGGACCGCACGTCACGGCTGGACGAGGGGGCGTTGTATGCGTTGCTGGAGAACGTGCGGACGTGGGAGGCGGGGGACTATCGTGGCGCGGAGTGGCCGGACTATGAGGCGATCCGGGCCGAGCCGGCCGCGGCGCGGGGGGAGCTGTATCTGATTGAGGGGACGTTTGAGGGGGTGACGCCGCGGTATCGGTTGAGCCGGCCGGGGCCGTGGGGCGAGGCGTTGACGGGTTGGGGCGTGGGGGTGGGGCCGGAGCCGCCGGCGGCGATCGTGTATTTCGTGGACCCCGACGGGCAGTTGACCGAGCAGCCGCCACGGCCGGGGGCGGAGGTGCGGCTGGTGGGGCGGTTTTACAAGGTGTGGACCGACCGCGACCGCAGCGGGGAGCAATGGGAATACCTCACGTTCATCGCCCGGTCGGCCGAGGCGACGCGCAGCGGCGGTAGGGCGGACACGGCCTTGCCCGGTGGGCCGACGCTGTTCGTGATGGTGCTGCTGCTGGTGGCCGGGCTGGTGTTCGTGCTCTGGCGATTGCGGAAGATGACCGGCCGGGCGATCGCGCCGCGCCGGCTGCGGCGCAGCGCGTCGGCGAGCGATCTTGAAGCGATGGAGGAGACGGCGGCGGACGAAACGTTGCCGGACGATCCCGAACAGGCGCTGGCGGAACTGGAGCGGCGGCGGCGCGAAGATACGTCAAATTAGCCGCGCAGCGCACGCGGAGCGCGCTCCGCGCTGACGGTGATCGGGGAGCGCGCTCCGCGTGCGCTGCGCGGCTAAAAAACGATGGGTTTATTTGGCTGCGAACCAGTTGGCGCCCATGCCCAGGTCGACGCGCAGGGGGACCTTCAGCGACATCGCCTGCTCCATCTGATCGGTGACGATCCGGCCCATCGCCTCGGCCTCGCTGGCGGGCGTTTCCAGCACCAGTTCGTCGTGAATCTGCAACAGCATGCGCAGCGGCAGCTTCTCGCGCTCGATGCGGTCGTGCAGGTTGACCATCGCCTGCTTGATCAGGTCGGCGGCGGAGCCTTGCACGACGCTGTTGATCGCCAGCCGTTCGCCGAGGGCGCGTTGCTGGCCGTTGGTGGATTCCAGTTGCGGGATCGGTCGGCGTCGGCCGAGCATGGTCTTGACGTAGCCGTGCTCCTGGGCGTGGGCGACGCAGGTAGCCAGGAAGCGGTCGATGCCGGTGAAGCGGGCGCGGTAGTCGGTGATGAGTTGCTTGGCGGATTCGACGTCGAGCCCTTCGATGCGGCGGGCGAGGCCGTAGGCCGTGACGCCGTAGACGATGCCGAAGTTGATCGTCTTGGCGTGCCCGCGCTGCTCGGGCGTGACCTG
>JBBDPC010000098.1:0-20320 GCA_040876735.1 Phycisphaeraceae bacterium
CTTCGTGGTTTGTCTTGTCTCTGCTTGGCGTCTTGGCGTTTTCTCCGATCCGTGTCCATCCGTGTCCATCGGTGGTTGCCTTTTCCGCCGTCACCGCAAGAAACGAAAAAGGCAGGCGCCCGCGGAGGCGCCTGCCCGATCACGCCTTGTTTCGCCGCCGATGGCGAAGGGCGTTGGGGAGATTGAACGGCCGCGATCAGTCGAATGCGGCGAGGGAGGTTTCGCTTTGGGTGTTGGGGTCTTCGTCGTGGCTGCAGAAGACGATCGAGCCCAGCGTCCGCAGGCCCGCGACGCTCTTGAGCGCGTCGAACTGGTTGGCGCCGAAGTTGTACATGCCGAAACGGTCGTTGTTGACTTCGAAGCCGACCATCTCATTACCGAGGAACTCGACGCCGAGCAGGTCGGCGACGGTGAGGTTGGCCACGAGCGTTTCGGATTCGCTGTCGCGATCGATCAGGTAGAGGCGGTTCTCGCTGGTGGCATAGAACTGCCGGCCGTTGGTCGAGGCGAGGCCGTCATAGTCCCGGCTGAGCGGGAACAACTCGGTGGCGGTGCCCACGGGCATGTCGGACGCTTCGCCGGTGACGTCGTTGATCTCGACGGCATCCTTGTGGGTGACGCGAATCAGGCGGCGGGGGGTGACGACCTCGGCTTCTTCCCCTTGGATGGCCTGGCCGCCTTCGATGGTGAGATACCAGTGGCCCATGGGGAGGTTGCCGCCGCCCCCGCCCTTGGCGTTGTAGACGCGGACCTTCATGGGCGAGGTTTCGCTGCTGGTGAAGGTGTAGGTGTTGCTGTTTCGCAGGGTGATGGTTTCATCGCCGAGCTGGATGTCGCGTTGCCCGCCCTGGCCGATGGGCCGGATGCGGAAGGAGGAGGCGTAGCCCTGGATGAGCGTGCCGTTGCTGTCGACGTCGCTATTGGAGGCGTCGAGCAGATCCGAGCGTGTCCAGGCGCGGACGAAGTCGCCATCCTCGTCGATCTCGACCATGTCGAACTGCATGTGGCCGCTGTTGTTGGGGTTGAGCCGGATCTCGCCGGAGATCGGCTGCGGCGGTGTGGTTTCGGCAAGCTGGACGGCGTAGACGGCGTTGACGTCGCCCTCCTTCACCGCGACCGCGCCGGTCACCCGTCCGCCTTCAACGCGTTCCTCGGCGAGCACCGCCTCGGCGGTATGCACGTCGACGTAGACAAAGTGGCCGCGCTGCGTGTCTGGATCGCTCCAGAAGGCGAAGATGTTCTGGAAGCCCGGCACGTAGGCCGCGCCGTCGATGCCGGTGAGCACCTTGCCATCGCTGGTCATCACGTGGCCGAGGCTGTTGCTCTCGCTGGTGCCGAGCACGTGGCGGACAAGCTGGCCGCTCTCGCGGTCGAAGCCGTACATCACCTGCGTGGTGTCGCCGTCCTGCGCATGCACCGGCCCGGCGGCGGTGAGCAGGGCGGCGGTGAGTCCCGCACATATCAGGGGTTTTGTGGTCATTCCGTCACCTCTTGAAAAACGTGGCCCTGCCTCCTCCATGTCCTGTCCGGCATCGCGACGCGGCCACCCTGGTTTCTTGGCCGTCGGTCCGCCACTTGATGGCACAGGTCAAGGTGTAAGATTCGGCGGACGCGGGGGCCAGTCGGTGACGCAGAATCCCCAGTAAATCCGGGTTGCCTGATTGGTGTAATGGGCGCGGTTGGTATAACCCCCCCACGGCCCGGGGGCCGTGGGCTTTCGGGGCGGGGGAGAGAGGGGGGTCAAGTTGGGGACTGGGTGCGGCGGACGAAGGCGTCGTACTGGTCGGGGGTGTCGATGCCGGTGTGGTGAACGTTGGCGTGGACGATGGCGATGGGGTGGCCGTGCTCGAGGACGCGGAGCTGTTCGAGCTTTTCAGTTTCTTCCAGCGGGGTGGGGGCGAGCTGGACGTAGCGGTGGAGGAACCATCGGCGGTAGGCGTAGAGGCCGGGGTGCTTGAGCGGTTTGTGCTGCCCGGCCTGGTCGCGGTCGAAGGGGATCAGGGCGCGGGAGAAGTAGAGCGCCCGGCCGGCGGCGGAGACGACGAGCTTGACGATGTTGGGATTGGCGGGGTCTTCGCCGGGTGCGAAGTCGCTGGCGAGGGTGGCCATGGGGGCGTCGGGGTCGGCGGCGAGGCCTTCGATGAGGCGGTCGATGACGGCCGGGTCGACCTCGGGTTCGTCGCCCTGGACGTTGACGATCAGCGGGGATTGGGGGTTGGGGGTTGGGGGTTGGGGGCCGAAGAGGAGGGTGGCGGCTTCGGCGAGACGGCTGGTGCCGTTGGGGTGGTCGGCGCGGGTCATCACGGCCTCGCCCTGGAAGCGGGTGACGGCGTCGAAGATGCGCTGATCGTCCGTCGCCACGACCACCCGGCCGACGTGCTTCGCCTCGCGGACGCGCTCGACGACGTGCTGGATCATCGGCTTGCCCGTGCGGTCGAGCAACGGCTTGCCGGGCAGCCGGGTGGAGGCGAAGCGGGCGGGGATGATGGCAAGGGCCAATTGCTGATGGCTGATTGGCGATTGCTGATTGGCCTCAGTCATGACGCAATACACCTATCGCTGCCGATGGTGGAGGGCATCCACCCCATCAGAAATCAGAAATCAGCAATCACCCCCCTCACGCGGTCTTGGCGCCGAGTTCGTCGGCGAGGGCGCGGAGGCCTTCCATGCGTTTGCGGATGTCGCGGAAGTTGATGTCGGTCTGGAGGATCTGTGAGGCGATCTGCTGCGCTTCGCGGGCATGCTCGGGATCGCTGTTCTTGCGGGCCACCTTTTCATGGGCGTCCATCAGCAGGTAGCGCAGGTCCAGGGCGAGGCGGTCGTCGCTGACCTTGTGGGCTTCGACGCCCTGACGGAGCGTGTCGATGGCTTCCTCGAACCAGCCCTTGGTGATGTAGCAGGAGCCGAGGAACTCGTGGGCGACGGCGCGATGCTTGGGGTCGGCCTTGGCCTGCTGAAACGCGCCGATGGCCTCGTCGACCTCGCCCGCCTGGTACAGCCGTTTGCCCAGCTCGAAGCGCAGCGCCATGTCGGTGGGGTATTGCTTGACGCGCTCCTGGTATTCCTGAAGCTCGAAGACGAGGCGCTTGCGGCGAAGCTCCTCATACTTCTGCTTGAGGTCCGGGTCGTCGGGGTCTTTTTCGAGGGCCTGGCGGAGGGCACGCTGCCGGCGGTTGAACTGCTTCATCCGGATGTCGCCGATGCGCGTCTTGTACCGGCCTTGGCCGGACTGGTCCCACGCCTGCTGGAGCAGTTGGATCGCTTCGTTTTCCGCCGCGTCCTCTTCCTTGCGCAGGAGCAGGTCGACGAGCTTGCCGAGCTTGTCGAGATCCTGCGGGTCTTCTTCGAGCTCGGCCTTGCGGCGCTTGATGGTTTCGTCCAGCGCAGCGCCGGGTCGGCCGGCGTCCTCGGCTTCGAGGTCGGCCTGCTTGTTCGCGTCGCGGACGAACCGGCGAAAGCCGCCTTCCTCCACCTTTTCTCCGGTGGTGTAGCCGCCTTGCTGCATAGTGTTCTCGGCTTCAAGCTCCTTCAGCTCGCGCAGCAGCTTGTCGTTGGAGTGGTCGAGGCGGACGGCCTGGCGGCAGGCTTCCACAGCCTTGTCGAAGGCGTGGATCTGCGAGAACAGGTCGCGAAGCTGGATGTACATCGCCTTGTCGGGCTTCTTCGCCTGGGCGTTGAAGTCCATCGCCAGCCCGCCGACCCAGTAGGCGACCTCGGCCAGGTGCAGGTCCTTTTCCTCCTCGTCGGCTTCGACGGCCCACTTCATGACGTCGCGCATGAGCTTGACGTTGAGCGGGTCCTTGGCCCAGAGCAACTCGGCGTGGAGCATCTTGTCGACGGCGGTGGCGCCGCCGCCCTTGAGCTTTTCGGTGAAGCCGGCGGGCTTGCCGCCGGAGACCTTGCGGCGCAGCGAGACGTCGCGGAGCGCCTCGTGCTTGGTCATGTTGTCCGGGTCGTGTTTGAGGCCGTTGATGTAGCAGTCGATGGCGTAGTCATAATTACGCGCGTCGGCCACCGTCTGGGCGTGCTCGAAGAAGCGTCGGGCCTTGCGCTCGTCGCGCTTGAAGCCACCTTCGTCTTCGCTCGCATTGCCACGGTTAAAGATGTTCAGTGCCATCGCGTCGATTTGCCGCCTGAAAGAAGCATGTCCGAGGATGCGCCGCTACGTCTAATCTAAGCGGCAGCCCGAAGTTGTCAACTGTCGAAGCGGCAGGCGCGCGTAATAAGGGTCCGCCTCATTTCGCCGCGTCGCTTGCGACGCGCTGTACGGGACGCCGACTAGCGAAGAACGCGTCGCAAGCGACGCGGGAAATGAGGCGGGGCGCGGCCGCCTTGCATTGGGGAGGCGAGGGATTACCATAGCTTCTTGACACTGTGTCTCAATTAGATGTGTCCGGGCCAACCATAGGGGAACTTGCGATGATGCGTACATGGGGATTGACGGTGTTGGGGCTGGCGGTGCTGGCGGTGGTTCTGGCGGTGCTGGTCTGGCCGGCGTCGGAGGGGCCGGGCGAGCGTGATGGGGCCGGGGATTTCGGGGGATCCGGGGGATCGTCGGATCAACTGGTGCTTTATGCCGGGCGGTCGCGGAGCCTGGTGCAGCCGTTGATTCAGCAGTTCGAGCGGGAGACGGGCGTGCGTGTGCGGGTGCGTTACGGGGAGACGGCCCAACTGGCGGTGACGTTGAGCGAGGAGGGGGACCGCAGCCCGGCGGACGTGTTCTGGGCCCAGGATGCCGGGGCGCTGGGGGCGCTGGAGCGGGCGGAGCGGTTTACGGCGTTGCCCGAGGAACTGGTGGCGGCGGTGCCGGGCGTGTATCGCGATCCGGAGCGTTACTGGGTGGGCACCTCGGGCCGGGCGCGGGTGCTGGCCTATTCACCCGAGCGGACAACGGAAGCGGAGCTGCCCGCGAGCGTGTTCGACCTCACCGCCGAGCCGTACCGCGGGCGGGTGGCCTGGGCGCCGACGAACGGCTCGTTCCAGGCGTTCGTGACCGCCATGCGCGCCGTGCACGGCGACGACCGCACGCGGCAGTGGCTGACGGACATGCAGGCCAACGGCACGCTGGCGTACAGCAACAACACGGCCGTGGGGCAGGCCATCGCCGCGGGCGAAGCGGACTTCGGCCTGGTGAACCACTACTACCTGCTGCGCTTCAAAAGCGACGACCCGGCCTATCCCGTCGAGCAGACGGGGTTCGAGGCCGGCGACATCGGGAACCTGGTGCTCACCGCCGGCGCGGGCGTGCTGACCAGTGCCGGGCACAGCGAGCCGGCCGAGCGGTTCATCGCCTTCCTGCTGTCCGAGCAGGCGCAGCGTTATTTCATCACCGAGACGTTTGAGTATCCTGTGACCGTGGACGTGACCGTGCCCGAGGCGATCGCCCTCGACCCGGCGAGCCAGCACGAACGTGCGCCGGAGGTGGAGCTTGACACGCTGGACGATTTGGAGGGAACGCTGCGCTTGTTCCGCGAAGTGGGGCTGCTGTAAACGCCCCAGGCCGGCCTCTGAGGCGCAACGTGACGAAGAGCGGGATGGGGGGGATGACAAATGACAAAGTTCAAATGACAAATGGGGGAAGGGAATGACGAATGACGAAATTCGAATGACGAATTGCAAGTGATGGTTGCCCGTTTTCCATCGGCAAACGCAAATCAGCATCTGTCATTTGAATTTTTCCCCTGATCCCGCTCTTCGTCGCGGCGCTCCTCAGAGGCGGGCGTATTCCCCCGAATCCCGAACCCCGATCTCCGCATGACCGATGTGGCTGACATTCCGTTGCCGGTGAAGGCGCCGCCACGGCCGGGGGTGCGGGTGCGGCCGCCGTGGTACCTGGTGCTGCCGGTGCTGGTTTGTGCGGCCGGGGTGATGCTGCCGCTGCTATACCTGGTGGTGCGGGCGTTCGACGCCGAGGCGGCGGGGCTGCGCGAGGTGTTGCTGCGCTGGCGGAACCTGGCGCTGCTGGGCAACACGCTGCTGCTGACGGGGGGCGTGCTGGCGACGACGGTGGCCCTGGCGCTGCCGGCCGCATGGCTGACGGTGCGCACCGACCTGCCGGGCCGGCGCTTCTTCACGCTCGCACTCGTGCTGCCGCTGGCGATCCCGGGCTACCTGATGGCCTACACGCTGCTGGCGATCGGCGGCAATTACGGCGCGGCGGCGCAACTGCTGGGCATCGACGTCCCACGTCTCTCCGGCTACTGGGGGGCGCTGGTTGCGCTGAGCCTCTACAACTTCCCCTACGTCCTGCTCAACCTCCGCGCCGCCCTGGCGGGACTGGACCCGGGCATGGAAGAGGTTGCCCAGTCGCTGGGGCATCGGCCGGCGAGCGTTTTCCTCCGTGTGGTCCTGCCGCAGTTGCGCCCCGCGCTGGTGGCCGGGGCGCTGATCGTCGCGCTGCACGTGCTGGGCGACTTCGCGGTCGTCAGCCTGATGGGCTACGAGACGTTCAGCTATGCGCTTTACCTGGAGTACAAGAGCAGCGCGTATGTCACGGCCTATGCGGCGTGGCTGGCGCTGATGATGCTGACGCTGGCGGGGGCGTACGTGGCGGTGGAACTGGGCGTGCTGCGCGGGCTGCGGCTGCACCGGGCGGGGGCGGGGATGGCGCGCGGACGACGGGTGGCGCGGCTGGGCCGGTGGCGGTGGCCGGCGATGGGCGGGCTGGTGACGTTCCTGCTGGCGGCGGTGGGCGTGCCGGTGGCCACGATTGCCTACTGGGCCACGCGCGCCGACTACACCTACCTGCGTCACGATCTGCTCGATGCCGTGCGCGACTCGCTCTGGGCGGCGGCGCCCGCGGCGGTGCTGGCGACGCTGCTGGCCATGCCGGTCGCCTACCTCGCCCGCCGCTACCCCGCCAAGCGCTCCACCGGGCTCGAACGGCTGAGCTACCTCGGCTACGCCACGCCGTCGCTCGCCTTCGCCATGGGGCTGCTGGTCGTCGGCGTCTACCTGCTGCCCGAATCGCTTTACCAGTGGCTCTACCACCTGCCCACGCCGGCGCACGGTCTGGAGATGCTTGGCATCGCGCTGCCCCACCCCTGGTTTGACCGCCTCGACCGCACCCTCCCGCTCGTGCTCATCTACGCACTCGCCCTCCACTTCCTCGCCGAGGCGGTGGGCCCGATCCGCTCCAGCCTCTACCAGGCCACCCCGCGCCTCGAAGAAGCCTCCCGCGCACTGGGGCACAGCCAACTCGCCACCTTTTTCCGCGTGACGCTTCCGCTGCTGCGTCCGGGGCTGGTGGTCAGCCTGGCGCTGGTGTTCCTGTCGGTGATGAAGGAACTGCCGTTGACGTTCCTGCTCTCCCCGCTGGGCTTTGGCACGCTGGCGACCAACCTCTGGAGCTACACCGAGGAAGCGATGTTCGCCGAGGCGGCTCCGTTCGCGCTGCTGATCCTGCTCATCTCGGCCACCTTCGTCGGCGTCCTGCTGGCAAGCGAGCGGGAGGGCGACCGCTGAGCACGCGGACCACGGCCGACCGCCGCGCAACTCGGGCGGTCGAGGTATGTGAGCCGGTGGACGGAATATTACTCGTTTGACCCGGAAAAATCATCTATAAATTTATTGCGGGTGGGGAGGTTCGCCTTTATGATGCTCGTGTTCGTCGGCACGTGCGCCGGCCGGACGTGGTATCGTTGTGTGCCCGGTTGAACGGGAAACACCCGGTAATTCGAGGAGAGGGACCATGAGAAAGAGATTGTTGGCAGGTTTAGCCGTCGCGGTGCTGGCCGCTGCGCCGGCTGCGACGTTTGCGGCTGAAATCGTCGCATGGGGTGACGACACGAACGGCACGGTGAGCGGCGTCCCGACGGGCGACGACTTCGTCGCCATCGCCGCGGGCGGACTTCATGCCCTGGCGCTGCGCAGCGACGGTTCGCTGGTCGGATGGGGCAGCAACACGCAGGGCCAGACCACCCCGCCGGCGGGCAATGACTTCTCGGCCATTGCGGCCGGGATGGGCACGTCGTACAGCATCGTGATCAACAGCAACGGCTCGCTGGGCGCGATGGGCAGCAACAGCTTCGACCAGCTCGACGTCCCGAGCGGCAACGACTTTGTCGCCATCGCCGCGGGCTCGAGCCACGGTGTGGCGCTGCGAAGCGACGGCTCGCTGGCGGCGTGGGGCAACAGCGACCTCAACCGACTCGACATCCCCGCAGGCAACGACTTCGTCGCCATCGCCGCGGGCGGTGTCAGCAGTGTAGCTCTGAAGAGCGACGGCTCACTCGTTGCGTGGGGTATGGCCGGTGACAGCGTGATTGATGATCTACCGGCCGGCAACGACTTCGTCGACATCGCGTTCGGCGGCAGCCATGCCCTCGCACTCAAGAGCGATGGTTCGCTGGTCGGCTGGGGTTTCAACAACTCCGGCCAAGCCAACGCCCCGGCTGGCAATGACTTTATCGCCATCGATGGCGGCTGGACCCACAGCCTCGCCCTGAAAAGTGACGGCTCGATCGTCGCCTGGGGCAGCGACGACGGCGTGCTCAATGCACCGGCCGGCACCGGCTACACCGACATCTCGGCCGGAGTGAACTACAGTCTGGCCCTGATCCCCGAGCCGAGCACGGCAGCAATTTGCCTGGCTGGCCTGGTGGTGTTGCGCCGTCGGCGACGCGTCGCTTGAAGTCGAAATTGAACCGCGACGGCCCGCACCCCGGCCAGGCGTTCAGTCGCAAACAGTCGCCGCTGGACGCATGGGTGCGACGCAACGCCTCGCGCCGCGGCAGGCACGACCTTATCGCCCTCGGCAATAGCCGGGGGCTTTTCGTTCTGGTTCAACCGGCATCCCCGCCCTCGTCTGCTTCGTGGTGGTCCCGCTGGCCGGGCGGGATCGACCGCGCCCGCCCCGACGCCGGCCCGGCGCCGGGCACCAGCTTGGCCCACGTGCCCCTTTCCGTGCTATACTGCCGTTCATCGGCCTTGCGTGGCGGCTGGCCCGCTGTTTGTTTCGCGATGGCCCGTGACCCAACCCCGGCAACGCCATGAAGCCGCTTTTGTGCGTCCACAACATCACGAAGACCTTCCCCGGCTGCGATGGCCCGGTGATCGAGGACGTCACGTTCTGCGTCTATCCCGGCGAAGTGCTCGCCCTCGTCGGGCCCTCCGGCTGCGGCAAGACGACCACCCTGCGCACCGTCATGGGCTTCGAACGCTCCGAAACCGGCGAAGTGCTTCACGGCGACAAGGTTCTCCAACGCGACAAAATCTTCCTCGGCCCGGACCAGCGCGGCATCGGCTTCGTCTTCCAGGACTATGCCCTATTCCCACACCTGACCGTGCTCCAGAACGTGCTGTTCGGCCTCAAGAGTGGGGCGTTCAAGAAACGCGGCGGCCCGGCCATGACTCGTCGCCGACGCGAACAGGTCGCCAAGGAAGCGCTCTGGATGGTCGGCCTGATGGGCATGGAAGACCGCATGCCGCACGACCTCTCCGGCGGCCAGCAGCAGCGCGTCGCGCTCGCCCGCGCGATCGCCCCCGGCGCCCGGGTGATCCTGCTCGACGAGCCGTTCTCCAACCTCGACCCCGAGCTGCGCCACGCCACGCGCAACGAGGTGCGGATGATCGCCCACCGCGCGAAGATGGCCGTGGTGCTGGTGACGCATGACCAGGAAGAGGCGCTGTCGACCGCCGACCGCATGGCCGTGATGCGCGACGGCAAGCTCGTCCAGACCGGCCCGCCGGAGGAGGTCTACAACCGACCCGCCACGGCGTTTGTCGCCCAGTTCCTCGGCCGAACCAACCTCATCGAAGCCGACGCCACCGGCACGCACGCCGTCACGCCCCTGGGCACGGTCGAGCTGGAACACTTCAACAAGGGCAGGGTCCTGCTTTCGCTCCGGCCGGAGCACCTGACGATGGCCCCACTTGATGGCGATCATCCTGATGCCGCCGCTTGCGTGGGGCAGGTCGTCAGCCGGGAGTTCAAGGGGCATGACATGACGTATCGCGTGCGGTTGCAGGCGAACCGTTACGAGTATGCGGTGCAGACGGACTACGCGGCGATGTTCGAGGTGGGCGACAAGGTCTGCCTCAAAGCCCGCACGCCCGCGGCGGTGGTGGAGCGGGATGATGTGGAAGTACAGCCGCTGACGCCGACGGTGGCGTGAGTTTCCCTGCGGACGACAAAAGGCAACCGAAGCCCACGGAGTGACTCCGTGGGCTTCTGCGTGTGGCACAACATGTTTCGTTCGGCAGTGGTGTACTTTGCATCCCTGGTGGGGCGAGACGCCCACCCCACCTTGAAAGTATCCCACTACCTTTCACTCGCTCTGCGCCGCGACGAATTCGCCGTCGACCACGTCGTCGGGGGTGCCGCCTTGTTCGATGGCGGTGATTTTGGTGACGCGGCGGGCGTGGCGGCCGCCTTCGAACTCGGTGGCGAGCCAGACTTCCAGCACGCGCTCGAGTTGGCGGGGGCTCATCAGGTCGGCGGCGAGGCAGAGGACGTTGGCGTCGTTGTGCCGGCGGGACAACTCCGCACCGATCTCGTCGCAGACCAGGGCGGCGCGGACGCCTTTGACCTTGTTGGCGGTGATGGACATGCCGATGCCCGAGCCGCAGACGAGGATGCCGCGGTCGGCGTCGCCATCGGCGACGGCGGCGGCGACGGGGTAGGCCACGTCCGGGTAATCGCAGGACTGGCCGCCGGCCGTGGTGCAGACGCCTTCAACGGTCTGCACGACGTGGCCCTGCTCTTCCAACCAGGCGCCGATCTGTCGGACGACGTCCGTGCCGCGATGGTCTGCGCCGATGGCGACTTTCATGGCTGTTGCTCCTTCAACCGCAGTTCGAGTCGTCGGCGGATCATCTCCGCGGTCCGCTGGTACGAGGTGGCTCCGGTGCCGATCGGATCATCGATGTCGCCACGCGGGTCGAGCGTGAACGTCTTGTGCTCGGCCCAGGGGGCGGCGTGCAGGACGGCCTGGCGGTGCGATTCGGTCATCGTGTAGATGACGTCGGCCTCCTGGATCATCTCATAGCTTAACGTCCGCGAGCGGTGGCGGGTGAGGTCGATCCCCTGCTTGCCCAACGCTTCCACGGCATGCTCCGAGGCGCGGGCGCCGGGCAGGGCGGCCACGCCGGCCGAGAGCACGCGGATGCTGGCGGCCTCCAGCTCGTCCTCACGGATGCCACGCGCCTCGGCGAGCATCTTGCGGGCGATGCCCTCGGCCATGGGCGAGCGGCAGGTGTTGCCGGAGCAGACCAGCAGCATGGTCCAGCGGAGCATCTTGCGGATGTAGCGCTCGTCGTAGACGCCTTCGCGCTCCACTTCGATGTGGCGGGTCGTCCCTTCGCCGGTGACGCGGACGACGGTGGAGGGGCGGGCGTAGCGCGATCGGCCGCCGTCGATGACGAGGTCGACCTGGCCTTCGAGGGCGTCGGCGGCGGCGGCGGCGTCGTGGGGCGGCGACTGGCCGGGGCGATGGGCGGCGGCGGCGGTGACGGGCTGGTCGATCGAGCTGAGCAGTTGCTGGGTGAGCGCGTGGTCGGGGCAGCGGAGCGAGACGCTCTTGTCGCGGTAGATGCGGTCGCGGGGGAGGCCCAGGGCCTTGAGGTGCTGGTCGATGGTGGTTTCGTCCACATCGATCACCAGCGTGACCGGCCCGGGGAAGGCCTTGTCGACGAGGCGCTGGACAGGGGGGCTGGCGAGGTCGATGTAGCGTTCGGCGGCGCGGGGGTTGGGCAGGTGGACGGTGAAGGGGCGGGCCTGCCCGTCGGCCTTGAGCTCGCGGAGGCGGCGCATGCCGACATCGCTGGCGGCCGAGGCGGCGACGCCATAGACGGTTTCGGTGGGAAAAACGACCAGTCCGCCCTCTCGCAGCAGATCCGCGGCCTGCTTGACGACGGCTTGGGCCTGCTCGCGGTTGCCCGGCTCGATCATGGTGATTTGCATGTGACTCGACATTATTCCGCCCTGTGTCAACCCAGGCAAATAGTAGCGCGGCTGCCGGCGGCAGGGACCTTTGCCTATCTTAACCGACGGGGCGGATGTGTTCTGCGTTTTGAGCGAGATTTCAACATGGGCTGATCCGGGGCTTCGCGGACTCAGCCCGCGGCTTATAAAATTCTTTCCGATCCCCGATCCCCGATCCCCGATCCCCGATCCCCGATCCCCGATCCCCGATCCCTCATCCCCGCGGATTCGCCAGCGCGTGTTCAAGCTGCTTGAGATGGGCGGTGATGCGTTGCCGGCGGTTGTGGTCCAGTTCGCGGTGGCCGAATCGGATTTCGTAGAACAGTTCGGTGAGGGAGACGACGGGGTCGAAGCGCATGGGGTTGGCCTCGGCGAGTTCCTGGGCGAAGCTGAAGGGGCTTTGCCAGCTTGGGCGGACGTAGCCGTGGCGGTCGAGCATGTCGAGCATGGTGAGGTAGAAGCGGAGGCGTCGGGCCAGGCCGCGCCGTTTGGCACGGGGCAGGGCGGTGAGCTGGAGGGCGACCAGGCGTTGGCGGCGGATCACGAGCAGGCGGGCGAGGTAGCCGAGGCAGATGCCGATGGCGATGATGATCAGCCCGGCGACGGTGTAGCTGACGCGGTCGAGGCGCCAGATGTCGGGCAGGTTGCGGAGGAAGGCCCAGACCTGGCCGGTCCAGGTGGCTTTGTCGTCGGCGGCGCCTTCGAGCGAGTCCTGCATGCCTTCGATCACGCTCTCCCGGCTTCGGTGGTCGAAGGCGACCACGGAGCGGATCCAGGCGAACTCGGCATGGTCGTATAACTGCCAGAGCGTGGCCCACCAGCTTGAGGCGACGCGATGCTCGGCGGCCAGCTCGGCGGGGGCGGTGGGATCGAAGGTGCGCCAGCCCTGCTCGGGGCCGGCGTGGATTTCGGTCCAGGCGTGGGCGTTGCGCTGGCGGACGATGTAGTAGCCGCCGATGCGGTTGTACTCGCTGGCGACGTAGCCGGTGACGACGCGGGCCTGCATGCCGATCGAGCGGGTCATGGCGGCCAGGGCGCTGGCGAACAGTTCGCAGTGGCCCTGGCGGTGGTTGAAAAGGAACTCGACGATGGGGTCTTCGTGGCGAGCGACGGTGGGGTTGTCCAGCGCGTAGCGGAACTCGTCGCGGAGATGTTCTGTGAGGACGCGGGCGATTTCGGCGTCGTCGGCGGTGTAGGGGGCGTCGGGGTCGCGTTCGAGGTTGTGCTTGGCGAGCAGGTCGCGGGTGTAGCGGGCGATGCGCTGGTGTTGCGACACCCAGCCGCGGGCGTAGTCGTTCTGGAATCGCTCGAACGCTTCCCGGTCGCGCGCGGGCGACGACACGAGTCGGGCCCGGCTGTTTTCCACCAGCTTCTCGCGATAGCGGCCGGCCAGATCGCCCGGGGGGAAGGAGGGCCAGCGCAACGAATAGACGAGCGCGCCGCTGGCGCCCTGGCTGGCGAGCTGCTGGTCCAGCGGGTTGAACTTGATGTCGCTGAGGCTGTCGCTCTGGACGGTGGTGGGGGGATGGATGGCGAACAGGGCGTTGTGCCCGATCTGCCGGAGCGTAATGTGGGCCTCGAGCATGGGGGTATTGTCGGGCAGGTCAGCCAGGGCGAGGCCGTTGTCGGGCAAGGTGAGGTAGTGGTCGTAATTCTGGGCCGCCCGGCTGCGTGTCCACTGGTGCGAGTCGACGTTGTACTGATCCAGCGCCGCGCCGCGCAGCAGCCAGGTGCGGTTTTCGTTGCCGACGTTCGTGTCGTGCAGCGAGACGCTGATGTTCAGCACCGGTTCCCGGCTGGCGCGGGAGCCGGCGCTGGTGCGCGTGTCGACGTGCTCGGAGAAGCCGGCTTCGGACCGGCCGCCGGCGTCGCGGGCGGTGATCGGGTTCTGCGCGTCGTCGGAGCGCGGGGTGACGACGAACACCGCCATCGCCACCGCCATGCAGAGCAGGCCCACCACCGCCGCCATGAACCGGAAATGCCAGCGGTGCCCGCGCCCGATCACGGGGGTGGGCCGGGAGGCCCAGGCGGGGTTGGGCGCGGCGCGTCGGTTCATCGCCAGCACCCGGTCGCTGGTGCTCTTGAAGTGAAACAGCAGCACGGTGACCAGCGCGAGCACGCAGTAGGCGGCCAGGAACAGGCCATACACCATGGAGACGCTCAGCACGCTCGCCGCGATCATCTGTAGCACGCTGAGCACGAGGATCTGCGCGTATTCGCGGTTGGTCTTCTCGCTGTACAGCAGCAGGATCTGCAGCCACATCGTGAAATGGCCCATCGCCACCACCATGTCCACCGGCTGCTGCACGCCGTGCCAGAACAGCTCCACCAGCATCCAGCTCACCGCCCCCAGCGCCCCGAGGTTGGTCAGCCAGCGCGGCAACGGCCGGCCGTTGGGCCCCTCCGTCACATACCACGCCAACGCCCCCAGGCTCCCCGCCGCCAGCAGCATGCCGGGATTCTGCGCCGCCAGGCAGAACGCCACGATGCCCAGCAGCACCTGCGCGAACGCCAGCCGTCGGAATTGGTAGATCAACGCCATGCCGTGCCGTCAGCATACCCGCTCACCCCCGCTCGGAGAAGCGGCTCGACTGGACCCGTCAACCCGCCCGCACCATCTGCCCCCACACCTCACTCGCCTCCGACCGCCCGCGGGTCAACAAGTTGGTTTTCGTCGAAAACCAACTTGTTGAACAGACCCTGCGGCCCGCCCTCCAGGTCGCCGGAGTTTCACGGCAAGCCCAAACCGTTTTTGACGTTGCGGCTTTCACCCCTCATCCCGCCCTTCGTCGCTGCGCTCCTCAGGGGCGGGCGTTATAAAATCTTCCGAACCCCGAACCCCGAACCCCGAACCCCGAACCCCGAACCCCGAATCCCGAATCCCGAATCCCCCCCCGCACTTGACCAACCGGCCCCGACCGGCCATAGTCCCATCACCCCGGGCATGTCCGTTTGATCCTCCAAGCCCGGCATTGGCAAGGGTGCAACTTCATGGGCCTCATCGAGATCATTCTGCTCGTCGTGGTGGGGGGATTCATCCTGATCCTCGCCTTCTGGGTGATCGCCGCCTACAACCGCCTCGTGCGCCAGCGCGTGCAGACGGAAAACGCCTGGTCGCAGATCGACGTCCAGCTCAAACGCCGACACGACCTGATCCCCAACCTCGTCAACACCGTCAAGGGCTACGCCAGCCACGAGCGCGAGACGCTCGAAGCCGTCACCAAGGCCCGCCAGCAGGCCGTGGACGCCTCCGGCGTTCAGGACCAGGCCCAGGCCGAGAACATGCTCACCGGCGCCCTCCGCCAGCTTTTCGCCGTCGTGGAAAGCTATCCCGACCTCAAGGCCAACCAGAACTTCATGCAGCTCCAGGAAGAGATCACCGGCACGGAAAACCGCATCAGCTTCTCCCGCCAGCACTACAACAACACCACCAGCCAGTACAACACCGCCGTCCAGAGCTTCCCCAGCAACGTCATCGCCGGCATGTTCAGCTTCAAGCAGCGCGACTTCTTCGAAATCGAAGACACCGCCCACCGCGATGCCCCGCAAGTCAGCTTCTGATCATCAACGGCCACCGCTCCGCACACGCCGCCTCATTTCGCCGCGGACCTTGGCCCGCGTTCTCCCCGCCCTGCGATTCGCAATGAGCCAAGCCCCCACCAACCCCGCCGCCAGTCGCAGTGAAGTCCACGCCTACCCGCCCGGCGTCACGTTTCACGACCTTATCCGCAAGAACAAACGCAACAGCTTCCTGCTCGTCCTGCTCATGATGGCGCTGGCGATCACGCTGTTCGTCTCGCTGGCGCTGGCGGTCATGGCCTACGCCATCAACCGCATCGCCTGGGAGGGCGTCGTCGTCGCCGGCGTGATCGCCTTCGGCATCGTGATGCTGGCCAGCTTGTGGAGCTACTACCGCGGCGGCCGGGCCATGCTGCGCGCCAACGGCGCGCAGAAGATCGAGCGCGAGCACGACCTGGAACTGTTCAACGTCGTCGAAGAGCTCACCATCGCCGGCGGCCTGCCGCTGCCGGAGATCTACCTCATCCCCAGCGACGCGATGAACGCCTTCGCCACCGGCCGCGACCCCGAGCATGCCGCCGTCGCCATCACCACCGCCTTGCGGTCCAAGCTCACCCGCGACGAATTGCAGGCCGTGATGGCGCATGAACTGGCCCACATCCGCCACTACGACATCCGCCTGACGATGATGGTCGCCACGCTCGCCGGGCTGATCGTGATGACCGCCGAGACGCTTCGCCGCACGCTTTTCTACGGCAGCCTCACCAGCGGCGGCCGGGGCGGCATCCGTCTCGGCGGCGGTGGCGGACGCGGCGGGCGCGGCAAGGGTGGGGCCGGGGCGCTGGCGATCGTGCTGATCATCGTGGCGGTGATCCTGATGATCGTCGCGCCGATCCTCGCCCGGCTGATCCAGATGGCGGTCAGTCGGCAGCGCGAGTATCTCGCCGACGCCGGCGCCGTCGAACTCACCCGCCATCCCAAGGCGATGGCCGACGCCCTGCGCAAGCTCGTCGCCGACCACACCCCGCTCGAGCAGGCCAACCCCGCCAACGCCCACGCCTACATCGTCAACCCCATCCTCAACGCGCGCCACAAGGAAAACTGGTCGTCGATGCTCAGCACCCACCCGCCCGCCAACGACCGCATCGCCCGCATCGAAGCCCTGACGCAGTGATCTCACCCCACGCCTCGGCTCACCATTCCCACGACCGTGAAGGCAAAAGCGTTTCGCGCGAAGCACGCCAGGAGCGTAGAGACCGCAGAGATCAGAGAAGCGGTTGAAACCACGGATGCATACGGATGAACACGGATAAGAAAGTGAAGAAACAGAAAATACAGCCATGTTTCTTTTCTCATTCGCGTTGATCTGCGTTCATCTGCGGCTACTTCTCTTCTTCTTCTCCGATCCGTGTCCATCCGGGTGCATCCGTGGTTTCATACGCATCGGCCATGAATCTCGGGTGGCGTCGAAGCGGCGGCTGCGCCGCGGCCGCTAAGCGGGGGCGGTGACCACCCGTGAATGGCGTCCGATCCGTATCAACCGCTTCTCTGCGCTCTCCGCGGCCTCTGCGCGAAGCGCTTTTTCCCCACCTTCTCCCATTGATGTAAAATCAAGCTATGTCCACAACACGCCCCAACATTGTCCTGCTCGTCGGCGAAGACGTCGGCCTCCACCTCGGCTGCTACGGCGACACCTACGCTCGCACTCCCAACCTCGATCGGCTCGCCAGCCAGGGCACGCGCTACACCAACGCCATCTCCACCGCACCGGTCTGCGCCCCGGCCCGGTCGAGCATCGTCACCGGCATGTATCCCTGGTCGGTCGGCACGCACCACATGCGCTCCACCCGCCTCAACCCCCCACGCCTGTTCACCCACGAACTCCGCGACGCCGGCTACCACGTCAACTGGTTCACCAAGACCGACTTCAACCTCAATCCGCCCGCAGACTTCGCCGACGACACCAGCAACTGGCTCGACGATCTCCGTCACGGCACGCTGCCGGACAAGCCCTTCCTGCTTTTCCGCAACTTCGGCACCACCCACGAAAGTACGATGTGGCATCAGGCGTACGGCCGCGACGGCGGCGCACGTGCCGGGCGCCTGGCACGACAGGACGAGCTCAAGCCGGAGCACGTCCACGATCCTGCCCAAGCCCCCGTCCCCGCCTACCTGCCCGATCACCCGCGCGTGCGAGAGAACATCGCCTGGTACTACGACGCCCTGTCCATGGACGATCAGGCCATCGGCGAGGTGCTCGACGCTCTCGACCAATCTCCCTACGCCGACAACACCATCGTCATCTACATGACCGACCACGGCCGCGGCCTGCCCCGCGAAAAGCGGTGGTGCTACGATGCCGGCATCCACCTGCCGCTGATCGTCCGCTGGCCCGGCCGGCTCCAGCCCGGCACGGTCTCCGACGAACTGGTCAACTGGGTCGACATCGCCCCCACGCTCCTGACGGTCACCGGCACGCCCGTGCCCGACCATTACCAGGGCCAGCCGTTCCTGGGCGCCACCGACCAACCGCCGCGCGCGTTTGCTTTCGCCGGCCGCGACCGCATGGACGAAGCTTACGACCACGTGCGCGTCGCGCGCGACAAGCGGTGGCATTACATCCGCAACACTTTCCCTCAACTGCCCTATGCCCAGTGCAACGTCTATATGGAGCGTGTGGCCGCCACGCAGGTGCTGCGCGAACAACGCGCCGCCGGCGAACTGACCGGCCCCGCCGCGCTGTGGATGAGCGAAACCAAGCCCCCGGAAGAACTCTACGACGCGCAGCACGATCCGCAGATGATCCACAACCTCGCCGACGACCCTGCCCACGCCGAGACGCTGGCCCGGTTGCGCGCCGCGCTCGACGCCCATCTGGCCGAAGTCGGCGATCTCGGCGCGATGCCCGAACGTGAGCTGATCGCGCAGGGCGTTGTCAAGGATCGGATGGACGAATTCGCCGCCCGCATCGAGCCGCTGCCCGCGCCGTACCGGATCGGCCCCGAGCGCACCGTGCTGGAAATGCACGAAGCCCAGCGTTACCAGCCATGACCTTCTCTCACCGCTGATCGCCTGTTGCCCCGCCTTCCATCCCAGGGTGGCGCCGCGCGATCTCTGCATCGACATCGTCAACGCGCTAAACGTCACCACCGATCCAACCGATACCCCCACAGGCCGCGCACCCCCGCACGGCCGGAGCAGGGGAGTTGCACGCACCATGAAGCATTTTGACGTCGTCGTGATCGGCACCGGGCCCGCCGGCCAGAAGGGCGCCATCCAGGCCGCCAAGCTCGGCAAGCGCGTCGCCATCATCGAGAAAACCAACGTCCTCGGCGGCGCCGCCATCAACACCGGCACCATCCCCTCCAAAGCCCTGCGCGAAGCCGTCCTCCACCTCACCGGCCACGCCAAGCGCGGCCTGTTCGGCCAGAGCTATCGCGTCAAGAAAGACATCACCATCGCCGACCTCGCCGCCGTCAGCCAGCAGGTCATCCGCCACGAATGGGAGCTGATCCAGGACCAGCTCGAACGCAACAACGTCGAGCTGATCTGGGGCAAGGCCCACTTCGAAGGGCCCAACCTCGTTCAGATTCAGCGCGACACCGAGGCGGAGCTGATCACCGCCGACAAGTTCCTCATCGCCGTCGGCACCCGGCCGGCCCGGCCCAAGCACGTGCCGTTCAACGACCGCAACATCGTCTGCTCCGATCGGCTGCTGGAAATGGAACGGCTGCCCAAGAGCATGATCGTCGTCGGCGGCGGGGTGATCGGCACGGAGTACGCCTGCATCATGGGCACGCTCGGCGTCCGCGTCACCCTCGTCGAAGGCCGGTCCAAGCTGCTGGGCTTCCTCGACGACGAGATCACCGAGGCGTTCCAGTACCGCCTTCGCCGCGCGGGCATCACGCTTCGCCTGGGCGAAAAAGTCGAAACCATCGAAGAAACCCCGGCCGAGCCCGCCACGCCAGGGGCAGCGGGCGGGGCGGCGGACAAGTCTCCCTACGCCCCAAAACCCTCCCTCGTCCAGGCCACGCTCGAATCCGGCAAACGCCTCCGCGCTGAAACGCTGCTCTACGCCGTCGGCCGGCAGGGCGTCTGTGGCTCGCTGGGCCTGGACAACGTCGGCATCGAATATGACGACCGCGAACGGCTGAAGGTCAATGCCAACTACCAGACCAACGTCGAGCACGTCTACGCCGCCGGCGACGTCATCGGCTTCCCCGCCCTCGCCTCCACCAGCATGGAGCAGGGCAGGCGGGCGATCTGCCACGCCTTCGGCGTCAAGGAAGAACACCTCAACGGCCTGTTCCCCTACGGCGTCTATGCCGTGCCCGAAATCTCCATGGTCGGCCAGACCGAAGAGCAGCTCACTGAGGCCGGCGTCCCTTACGAAGCGGGCATCGCCGGCTACGACGAGGTCGCCCGCGGCAAACTCCTCGGCGACCACACCGGCATGCTCAAGCTGCTCATCCACCAGGACAACCACCGCCTGCTCGGCGTCCACGCCATCGGCACGCAGGCGACCGAGCTGATCCACATCGGCCAGGCCGTGATGGCCCTCGGCGGCACGGCCGAGTACTTCATCCAGAATGTCTTCAACTACCCCACCCTCGCCGAGGCCTACCGCGTGGCGGCCTACAACGGGCTGAACAAGCTAAGGCATATTTGAAACCGCAGTCAGCGCAGTAAAACAGTAAACGCAGTAACCGAAGAAACGCCATCTTCACGGTTACTGCGTTTACTGCGATTTTTTGCGGTTACTGCGCTTCCCTCACCCCTGATCCAGCCGGCGCAGGTCCATGCCCATTTCGTTGAGCTTCTGTTTGATCTCGGTGAGGCTGGTCATGCCGAAGTTCTTGACGCCCATCAGCTCGGCCT
>JBBDPC010000099.1:0-3685 GCA_040876735.1 Phycisphaeraceae bacterium
GGCCCTTCTCGACGGTGAACTCCATGTCGAAGTCCACCTGCTTGGTCAGCGTCGCCAGCACCAGGTCCTTGTTGTGGATGGTGATGCTGGTGTCGGCCTCGATCAGGTCGCAGGTGACTTCGCCGGGGCCCTCGGCCTGAAGCCGCATGGTCTTGGGCTCGTCGGAGTCGAGCGCGACGACCATGTTCTTGATGTTGAGGATGACGTCGGTGACGTCTTCCTGCACACCTTCGAGCGAACTGAACTCGTGGGCGGCGCCCTTGATCTTCACCGCCGTCACTGCCGCGCCTTCCAGGCTGGAGAGCAGGATGCGGCGGAGGCTGTTGCCGATGGTCGTGCCGAAGCCGCGTTCGAACGGTTCAACGGTGAACCGGCCGTAGGTTCCGGTCTGCATCTTGTCGTCGGGGATGACGCGATGGGGAAGTTCCAGTCCTCGCCAGCGGATGCGCATGGGGGTTGCTCCAATCGTGACAGCAGTATCCTGAAAACAGGCAAACCTCGAACCTTAACGCCCGCGCCGCGCTGCTGGGCCACGCCGCCGGCTTCTGTGTTCGAGGGGAGAGTCGGTTTCTGGTTTCGTGTTTCTCGTTGTCGGATTCGAGGGCAGGTTGCCGGTCACGAGTAACTCGAAACCAGAAACGAGAAACATCATCACACGCGGCGCTTTTTGCGGGGGCGGCAGCCGTTGTGGGGGATCGGGGTGTGGTCTTCGATGGCCGTCACCTTGATGCCCGAGTGCTGGAGGGCGGTCACGGCGGACTCCCGGCCCGAGCCGGCGCCGCGGACGCGAACCTCGACCTCCTGCATGCCCATCTTGCGGGCCTTGTTGGCGGCTTCCTCGGCGGCGCGGGTGGCGGCGAAGGGCGTGCTCTTGCGCGAGCCCTTGAAGCCCTGCATGCCCGACGAGCCCCAGCACAGCGTCTCGCCGTTGACGTCGGTGATGGTGATGATGGTGTTGTTGAACGTCGCCTTCACGTAGGCGATGCCTCGCGCGACGTTCTTGCGGACTTTTTTCGTCTTCTTCGCCATGTTGCTTCCTCGAAGTTGCGAGCGCTGCCACTCGTTTGCCTCAGGCAATCCCCACGCGGGGCGGGCAGCTCGCTTCGATGTTTCAAAATCGGCATCCGTCGACGGTGAGGGATGCGGGGAAACTTTCGGGCTCCGGCGACGCCGTACGGGCGACCGGAAACGGGCGTCCAACGCGGGACCCCGGCGTGGGCGCCGGGGTTAAACGATCGCTGCGCGATCGACCGCGGTGCGGCCGGACGATGAAGCGACGCTGCGCGTCACTTCATCGTCTTCACACTCTTCTTGCCGGCCACGGTCTTACGGCGGCCCTTGCGGGTGCGGGCGTTGGTCTTGGTCCGCTGGCCCCGCACGGGCAGGCCGCGGCGGTGGCGATCACCGCGGTAGCTGCGAATGTCGCGCAGCCGGGTGATGTTCTGCGCCGTCTGCCGACGCAGGGCGCCTTCGACGAGGTGGCTGGCTTCGATGATGCCGGCGACCTGGGCGAGCTGATCTTCCGTCAGCTTGCCGGCCCGGGTCTGCCCATCGATGCCGGCCTGCTCGCAGATCTGCGCCGCATGGTGCGGGCCGATGCCGTAGATGTACCGCAGCGCGACGCGCAACGGCTTGTCGGGAATGTCTACACCTGCAACACGAGGCATGATTCTTTCCTTACGGGTACGGGGTACGGGGATCAGGGATCAGGGGTTACCGGGAATCAGGGATGCGTCGGGCCGTCTGCCAGCCGAGGGCGTCACGCCCGATCCCTGTTCCCCGAACCCCAAACCCTCATGTCAGCCCTGCCGCTGCTTGTGCTTGGGGTTGGTGCAGATCACGCGCACCACGCCCTTACGGCGGATAATCTTGCAATGCTCGCAAATGCGTCGGACGCTGCTTCGAACCTTCATCGCTAACCTCGCTAAGCCGCAAGCGGCAATCTATTAAGCAATCTATCTCAATGGCGGTACGTAATCCGCCCTTTGGTCAGGTCGTACGGGCTGATTTCCACGGTCACCCGGTCGCCGGGCAGGATGCGGATGTAGTGCATGCGCATCTTGCCGGAGATGTGGGCCACCAGTTCGTGGTCGTTTTCCAGCCGAACCTTGAACATCGCGTTCGGCATGGCGTCGATCACTTCGCCCTCAAGTTGAATCTTGTCTTCTTTGGCCACAGCCAGTCCTGCATCTTTCTTCTTGCCATGTTTCCCGCCGGCACGGCTACCGGCCGTCGGTCAGCACGTCCGCCCCCCCGGCGGTGACGGCAACCGTGTGCTCGTAGTGCGCCGAGGCTTTGCGGTCGGCGGTCACCACCGTCCAGGCATCGTCCAGCGTCAACACCTGAGCGGTGCCGAGGTTGCACATCGGCTCGATGGCGAGCACCATGCCCTCCCGCAGTTCGATGTCGTTTTGCAGCAGATGTCTGCTGACGTAGTTGGGGACCTTGGGGTCCTCGTGCATCTCCTGCCCGATTCCGTGCCCCACGAACTCACGCACGACCCCGTAGCCGTGCGACTCCGCGTAGCTTTGCATCAACCGGGCGACCTGGCTCCAGCGCCGGCCCGGCTGAATGTTTTCAATCGCAAGGTGGAGGATATGCTCCGTCACCTCGCACAACTTCCGGACCTCCGGGGCGACGTTGCCGACCAGGATCGTGGTCGCCGCGTCGCCGCACCAGCCGTCCAGTTTCACCCCGCAGTCGACGCCGACGATGTCGCCGTCTTCAATCGTCCGGTCGCCCGCGATGCCGTGCACCACCACCTCGTTGACGCTGATGCACAGATTCGACGGAAACCCTTCGCCCTCGCGGTAGGTCGGGTAATTCTTGAACAACCCCTTGGCGCCGAGCGACGTGAACAGCCGGTAAGCCTCTTCGTCGATCTCCCGCGTCGTCACGCCGGGCTTGCAGAGTTCGCGGCAGCGCTGGTGCACCTGCTGCACGACGCGGCCGGCGGCCCGCATCTTTTCCAGTTCGTCTTTCGACTTCAACTGTACTGCCATAAGACCATCACCGCCTGAGTCTTCCCGCCAGACTCCAGCCGGCAAGGGCGAACCGGCAATTGTACTACGGCAGCCCCTGATTGACAACTCGCGTCAGGCCGTGCTCCGGGCGCCGCGGATGCGGGGGCCCTTGCCCGAGCCGCCGGTGGCCAGGAAGCCCTGGTAGTTACGCATCAGCAGTTGCGCTTCGATCCGCTGCACGAAGTCGAGCATCACGCTCACGGTGATCAGCAACCCCGTGCCGCCGAGGAACTGCGTCACCATGAAATCGACTTCGAACAAGGCCGCGATCAGCGTCGGGATCACCGCGATCACCGCCAGGAAGCCGGCCCCGACGTAGGTGATGCGTTCCATGACGGTTTCGAGGTACTCGGCCGTGCGTGGCCCGGGTCGCAGGCCGGGGATGAAGCTGCCGTGGTCGCGAAGCTGGGTCGCCATTTCCTTGGGCTGGAACTGCACGGTGGTCCAGAAGTAGGCGAAGAAGTAGATCAGGCCGATGTACATCAGCGTATAGAGATAGCCGTACATGTCCTGGAAGTTGGCGTCCAGGAAGTTGAACACCGCCCAGTCGCCGCCGGTGGCGTTGTTGATGTAGTGGAAGAGCATCGACGGGAAGATCATCAGCGAGCTGGCGAAGATGATCGGCATGACGCCGCCGTGGTTCACACGGAGGGGCAGGTAGC
>JBBDPC010000100.1:0-91499 GCA_040876735.1 Phycisphaeraceae bacterium
AGGGCACTACGGCCGGGAAGGTTCTTCTGTTCGCGCCGGTCAGGGGCGGTGGCCGGCTTCAATAACCGCAAAAACAACGCCGACGAACACCAGCACCATGAACCAGACCGGATCACGAACGACCGCGAACAGCCACAGCAGTGCCAGGGTCACCGCAATCCCCAGCCACACACCCGCCAGCCGTTGCCACCGCCGCCGCTGTCGCCGACCGAAAAGTCGTGGCATGCCATGCTCGCCTTCCGATGTTTCTGCCGACGCATACAGGTCGCGCTCTCGCCGCTAAACGCCACAGCCCCCGACTTCCGCCGGGGGCTATGGGGCACTTGGTATGAGTTGACGAACAGGCTTCAGCCTTACGCCGACTCTTTCTTTTTCTCGCGCAGCTCGGCCAGCGGCTTGCCCTGGTCGACCGTGGCGCCGTCGACGACGTAGCGGGCGCCCTGGTTGTCCATGTCGGGCAGGTCGTACATCAGTTCGAGCATCAGCTCTTCCATCACGCTGCGGAGGGCGCGGGCGCCGGTTTCGCGGCCGATGGCCTTCTTCGCCAGCTTGCGGAGCGCGGCGTCGGTGAACTCCAGTTCCGCACCTTCCATGGCGAAGAAGTGCTGGTACTGGCGTACGAGCGCGTTCTTGGGCTCGGTGAGGATCTGGACGAGCGACTCGACGGTCAACGGCTCAAGGGCCGTGGTCACCGGCAGCCGGCCGATCAGCTCGGGGATCATGCCATACTCGTTGAGGTCCTCGGGCGTGACCTGCGAGAGCACGTGGACCGGTTTCTGGTCGGCCGTGGTCTCCTCGTCCTGCTCGGAGGCGAAGCCGATCGACTTTCGGCCGAGGCGCTTGCTGACCAGGTCGTCGAGGCCGACGAACGTGCCGGCGCAGATGAAGAGGATGTTGGTCGTGTCCACCTGGATGTATTGCTGCTCGGGGTGCTTGCGGCCGCCCTGGGGGGGGACGTTGGCGGTGGTGCCTTCGAGCATCTTCAGCAGGGCCTGCTGGACGCCTTCGCCGGAGACGTCGCGGGTGATGCTGACGTTCTGGCTGGTCTTGCCGATCTTGTCGATCTCGTCGATGTAGATGATGCCGCGCTGGGCCTGCTCGAGGTCGTAGTCGGCGGACTGGAGCAGCTTCAGCAGCAGGTTCTCGACGTCTTCGCCGACGTAGCCCGCTTCGGTGAGCGTGGTGGCGTCGCCGATGGCGAACGGGACGTTGAGCGTGCGCGCCAGGGTGCGGGCGAGCAGCGTCTTGCCGCTGCCGGTGGGCCCGATGAGCAGGACGTTGGACTTGTCCAGCTCGATGGGGTTTTCCTTGTCGGCGGCGGTGAGGCGTTTGTAGTGGTTGTGCACGGCGACGGAGAGCGACCGCTTGGCGGTGGTCTGCCCGATGACGTACTGGTCGAGGAACTCCTTGAGCTGGCGGGGGCTGGGGATGGACCCGAAGACCGGCCGGCCTGCGTTCACGCGCCGCCGCTCCTGGCGGAAGATGTTCTGGCAGAGGTCGGTGCAGTTGGCGCAGATGTAGACGTCGCTGGGGCCTTCGACCATCGGGCCCACTTCGCGCGAGGTCTTGCCGCAGAACGAGCAGGTGGTGATCCGCCGGCCCTTGAAGCCGCCGCCACCACCGCCACCGCCGGTGACACTGGGTTCGCGCGGCGTCTGCTGTTCGTCGTTGTTCCCGCCGCCTGTCCGTCCGCCACTCTTGCTGTTGGCCATGTATAAAGTCTCAGATAAAAAGGTACGGCGGACGGGGGCGTCGGAAGTTCCGGTGTCCGCCGAAGGTTATGAATCCGTAACACGTGCCGCCCGGTTAGCCCTAGATCGTCCATCTGGACGCACGCCTTGATGGCGTCGGCGGCTGCTTTTACCGCGCCCGCCACGGTGACGCGGCGCAATGGTAATCATACCCGAACGACCGGGGTGGGGTCATGCCCCAGTTGGCGTAATCTCCCGCTTTTTTCAATTTCGCCCTTCATCCGGCTTATCGGCGTCGGGCTCATCAGGCCCGCCCGCCTTTTCACCTTCACCGCCGACCTCCCCCTGCGGCGGCCGGCGACCGCCGGTTTCTTGCTTCAGGGCGGGACCATCCTCGAGGCCGTGACGGGCCTCGCCCAGCAGTGCGGCCCGGGCCCGCTCGTACTCTTCATCTGACAGATCGCCAGCCGCGTGCATCCGCCGCATGTCCGCGAGTGTGAAGCCCGGCCGCGTGCCCGGCTGGTCATCCTTAAGCATCCACCGCCGCACCAGCATCGCCACGACGCCCAGCACGACCACCGCCACCGTCAACCCCGCCACCGACCAGAGCACGCGCGCCGCATCCCAGCCCGGCGGCGTCTGCGCCAGATACAGGCCGATCGGGATGACGCCGTGGCTGGTCATGGAGCGTCCCGCCCTCCTGCTCACATTTAGCCGCGGGCCTTGGCCCGCGCTTTGGTCGTGCGGCCGAAGCGCGCGGTGCAAGCACCGCGGCTAAATGTTCTTGATTCTCGCGTACGGGGTCTGGCGGCAGGTCACGCCTGCTCGATCTTCTCGTCGCTTTCGGTGACCTTGGCCTTCTCGATCACCTTGTCCAGCGTCTTCTGCTCGCGGAGCTGGAGGTAGATCTGCTCCAGCTCGCCGCGCTGGGCCATCTCCTGCCGCAGCTTCTCGGGCCGCCGGCCCTGCTGCATGGCCATCATCGCGATGCGGCCGTTGATCTCGCCTTCGCCGACTTCGACTTCCAGCTCCTTGGCGGCCTTGTCGACGATGAAAAACAGCTTGAGCTGGCGCTTCGCCTCGTCTTCCGAGCCGCTGCGCTGCTCGGCGATCTCCTGCTCGACTTCCTGCTCGGACTTGCCCTGGTAAAGCAGTTCCATCCGCTTGCGGCTGAGCACGCGCTCGGCCTGTCGGCTGGTGAGATCTTCGGGCAGTTCCATCTCGACCTTCTCGACGAGCTGATCACTGACCTGCTTGTGCATGTCCTCGGTCTGCTGCTGCTTTCGCCGACCTTCGAGCATCTCGCGGATGCGCGACTTCATCTCGTCTTCCGACTCGACGCCCATCTGCTGCACGAGCGTTTCGACCGGGGCGGGCTCGACGCGCTCGATGCGGTTGATCTTGAGGGTGATGGTGATGGGCTGGCCCTTGATCTTCTCGTTCTCGTGAGCCGACGGGCCGGTCATCGAGATGGTCTCGACGTCGCCGACCTTCTTGCCCGCGAGGCGCTTGCCCAGATCATCGACCACGATGCCCGCCACGTGCCCCTTGAACTCGCGCGATTCACCGGCCACGAGCACATAAGCCTCGGGCTGGTGATCCAGCTCTTCCGCGTCGTCACCGGTGTTTTCACCGGCGAGCACCTTGACGTCGCAGACAAGGAAGTCGTCGGGCTGGACCTCGCCCTCCTCGACCGCCTTCATGTCGCCGAAGCGTTCGCGGAAGCGGTCGATCTCCTTGGTGATGTCCTCGTCGGTGACCTCGGCGGAGCGTTTCTTGACTTCGAGCGCTTCCAGCGGCGGGAGGGTGACGTCGGGGGTGATCTCGACTTCGACCTCGAACTTCAGCGGACCGGCGTCGGGCAGCTCGATGTTTTCGACGTCTTTGACGTCGGGCTCGCCGAGCACGTCGATCTTTTCATCTTCGACGGCCTGGGTGTAGCTTTCGCTGAGAAGCTGACCCTTGACGTCGTCCTTGATCGAGTCGCCGAAGCGTCGTTCGATGAGCCGGCGGGGCGCCCGGCCGCGTCGGAAGCCGGGGAGGACGGCTTCGTCGCGCAGTTGGCCGTAGGCCTTTTCGATCTGTTCCTTGATGCGGGACTCGGGCACTTCGATGGTGAGCTTCTTGCGAGCCGGGCCGATGTCTTCGACGGTGACGCTCTGCTCGGGGCGTTCTTCGGTGGATTCCGGGGTTTCGGTGGGGTTTCCGGGGGTGGGTTCGTTGGTGTTGGGATCCTGGTCGGCCATGGCGCGGAAGCTCCTGCAAGTAGCGACGGTGTGCGTCGTGCGTGATCGGGTTGGTGAATAGATGGCGGTGGTGCGGGCGTGGGAGGGGAAGTTCGTTGTCCTGTCGACCCACGCCTGGCGTCGCGCCCGCGGCGACGCCGGTATCTCAACAGGGAACGCGGGATTATCGTTTGGAATGGCGGGCGCGTCAATGCGCGGGGGTGGGGGTTCGGGATTCGGGATTCGGGGTTCGGGAAAAAACGCCCGAGCCTGAGGAGCGCAGCGACGAAGGGCGGGATGAGGGGGAATGTGTGATGTGTGATGTGTGATCGATGATGTCAGGGAGCGCCAGGCGGTCCCGGTGAACGATCGATTACAGATCATCGATCACAGATTGATCGATCACCCTGATCCGGGGCTTCGCGGACTCAGCCCTCGGCTTGGGGGGGGTGTTGTCGAGGTTGCCGGTGCGGGCGCTTTGAGGGTTGGTTGCGGATAGGATTGGGGCTATGACGGATGTGGATGGGCATGGTGAGACATCGTCGACGCGGGGGCGCGTGCTGGCGGAGGCGGTGCGGGCGTATGAGGCGGCTGCGCCGGGGGGGGCGGGGGTTGACGATCGCGCGGCGGAGGCGGCGGGCCGGGCTGTCGGGGGCGACTTTGAGCGGCGGCTGGTGGCGCGGGCGGCGGCGTTGCCGGCGGCGGGGAAGTTGTCGCAGGCGCTGGATCGGGTGACGCGGGCGGGCAAGTGGGCGGTGGTGGTGGGCGTGGTGTTGATGGCGGTGGCCGGCGCGGGAGCGGCGCGGGGGGCGATGGCGGTGAGTGTGGACGGGGGAGCTTCCGGGGGCGGAGGGATATCCGGGGGCGGCGGGCAGACGGTCAATGTGTTCTGGGCGTTGGGGGCGTTGCTGGGGGTGCAGACGTTGTTGCTGTTGGGGTGGCTGGTGGCGATGGTCGGTTGGCCGGGCGGCGCGGGGCAGGGGTCGTTGGGGGCGGCGGTGCTGGGGGCGGGTCGTTGGCTGGCGTCGCGGGTGGATCGCAGTGCGGAGCAGTTGGCGGCGATGGAGGCGGTGACGGGCACGCTGATGCGCAGCGGCGCGGGGCGGTGGGTGTTCGGCCTGGTGAGTCATGCGCTGTGGGCGGGGTTCAACGTGGGTTGCCTGGTGATGCTGCTGGTGCTGTTGAGCGTGCGGCATTACACGTTTGCATGGGAGACGACGATTCTGTCGCCGGAGGCGTACGTGCAGCTGACGCAATGGCTGGCGGCGCTGCCGGGGGTGTTGGGGCTGCCGGCGCCGACGGTGGAACAGGTGGTGGCGACACAGGCGGTGGCGGAGGCGGAGGCGTTGAACGAAGCGCGGTGGGCGTGGGCGGGCTTGCTGGCGGGGTCGCTGGTCTGTTACGGGCTGGCGCCACGGGCGCTGCTGGCGGTGGGTTGTGCACTGGCGGCGTGGCGGGCGCAGCGGCGATGGCGATTGGACGTGACGCTGCCGGGGTATGGTCGGCTGCGTGAGCGGTTGATGCCGACGACGCGGGCGCTGGGCGTGGTGGAGGGTGCGGATGTTGAAGGAGAGACGGAGGAGGCGCTGAGCCAGGAGCGGCGGGGCGAAGGGAGGCCGGTGGGGCCGGCGGCGATTGTGGCGGTGGAGGTGCGGTCGCATGAGGGGGTGTGGCCGCCGGTGGTGGATGACGTGCAGTGGCGGGACCTGGGGTTTGTGGATGATCGCGAAGGTCGGCGGCGGGTGATCGAGGCGTTGGAAGCGAGCGAGGTGGAGCCGGCCGTGCTGGTGGTGGTCTGCGAGCTGGCGGCGACGCCGGACCGGGGCACGGAGCGTTACCTCGGCGAGTTGCGGCGGACGGTGACGCGGTCGCCCCTGCTGCTGCTCACCGGCGGGCAGGCGCTGCGCGAGCGCGGCGACACGGAAGCGATCGGCCGACGCTTGTCGCAGTGGCGCACGCTGGCGGAGCGGGTGGGCATCGACGGCGATGCCGTGCTCGACCTCGACCTCGACCACGCCACCGATGCGAGCCTGCGCCAACTGGCCCAGCGACTGCCGCGCGACCAAGACACGACCACGCCCCCCGCTGCCGGCCACACCCGCCACCTCGAAGCCGCCTTCGACCGCATCGTCACGCATGCCCGACAGTGGCAAGGCCCGCCCGATCCGCCGGCGCGGTCGAAGCTGCATCGCGAGATCGCCGCGCTCTATCGCAGCGACGGCGGCGGTGATGCCAAAGCGCTGACGAAGCTGCTCGATGTGCCGACCGACTTCCGGGGCGACTGGCAGAGCAAGGTGCGCAACAGCGCCAGCCGGGTGGTCGACATGCTGCCACCGAGCCTGCGCCTACGGCCGCGCTGGCTGGCGGCGGGCGCGGCGTCGGGCGCATTGGGCTGCGTGGCCGCCGCGACGCTGCTGTCGCCGCTGGCCATCGCCGCACTGCCGACGTGGACGGCCATTGGCGCCGCCATCGCCGCCGCGGCGCAGCCGCGCGGCGGGCATACGGTTTCCGACGTGCCGCAAGACGCGGACGAGGCATTGCACAGCGACGACTATACGGAAGCCGTGGACGCCGCCGCGCTGTTCGCCATGCTGCTTCAGTTGCAGGGGCTAGGCGAAGCGACCATCTCGCGCGTGCTCGACCGCGTGCTTACCGACGTGGACGATACCCGCCGACTTACCGACGCCGACGCGGTGCGCCGCTGGTTGGATGAGTTGCGTCATCGCTTCGACGTTGCCTTCGCTGAGGAGGTGCGGGCATGAATGCTGCCGCTCGCACCGCTGCATCCGCCGAGCCGCTGCGCGTCGCCGTCGTCGGCCACACCAACACGGGCAAGACATCGCTGCTGCGCACGCTCACGCGCGACCGCGCCTTCGGCGAAGTCTCCGACCGCCCCGCCACCACGCGCGACGTCCGCGGCGCCGCCCTGCTCGTCCAGGGCCAGCCCGTGGCCGAGCTGTACGACACGCCGGGCCTGGAAGATTCCATCAGCCTGCTCGAACACCTCGAACAGTTCCGCGACGACCATCGCACCACCGGCCACGACCTCGTCGCCCGCTTCCTCGAACACGACGACGCCCGCCGCCGCTTCCCGCAAGAAGCCAAGGCGATCCGGCAGGTGATGGCGGCGCAAGTGGCGCTCTACGTCATCGACGCGCGCGAGCCGGTGCTGGGCAAGTATCGCGATGAGCTGGCCATCCTCGCCTGGTGTGCCCGGCCGGTCGTGCCGGTGCTCAACTTCGTCGCCGACACGGCCCACGCCCGCACCGCCGAGTGGCGCGAGCAGCTGGCCAAGCTCAACCTCCATGCCGTCGCCGAGTTCGACACGGTCGTGCTCGACGAATCGGGCGAGCAACGGCTGTTCGAGAAGATGCGCACCTTGCTCGACAGCCATCGCGCCACGCTCGACGCGCTGATCGCCGACCGCCAACGGCTGCGCGACGAGTTGACGCGCAGCGCGGCGATGATCGTGGCCGACCTGCTGATCGACGCCGCCGCCTGCGTCGTCCGCGCCCCCGCCGACGAGCCGGGCAAGGTTGACGCCGCCATGGAACAGCTCAAGCAGCGCGTCCGGCAGCGCGAGCAACGGGCGGTGGAGCAGTTGCTCGACCTCTTCCGCTTCGGGCAGGAAGACTACCTCGGCCACGACCTGCCGCTGGAGAACGGCGAGTGGGGTTGGGACCTGTTCAACCCCGAGACCATGAAACGCTTCGGCGTCCGCACCGGCGGCGGCGCGGCGGCGGGTGCGGCGGCGGGGCTCGCCATCGACGCCATCAGCGGCGGCCTCACGCTCGGCCTGCCCACCGCGGTCGGCGCAGCGCTCGGCGGCCTGCTCGGCTCCGGGTCGGCCGAGGGGCGACGCCTCTTCGACCGCCTGCGCGGCTACAGCGAACTGCGCTGCAACAACGCCACGCTCCAGTTGCTCACCGTCCGCCAGCTCGCCCTCGTCCGCGCCCTGCTCCAGCGCGGCCACGCGAGCCCCGCGCCGCTGCGCCTCGACGCCGACCAGGCCCCCGTCACCGCCCGCCGCCTGCCCGAACCGCTCCAGCGTGCCCGCGCCCAACCCGCTTGGTCACACCTCAACAGCCCGGCCGCCACGGCCTTCGCCGGCCCGCCGCGCCGCCGCGACGCCGCCGTCGCCGACCTCGCCGACCAGTTGCACCACACCCTCCGCCGACCCGAGGCATAAGCGTACCCCGCCGTCTCCGGCTCCCCTCCCTTTGGGAGGGGCTGGGGGAGGGGGCCACCGGCCGCTATGACGCTACGTCCGCGCCGATGACGTAAGGCACTCGCAGACAACGCTTCCCCAACGCCTCCCGAGGGGGGGAGCCGGACGCGCCTGCTCCGGCCGCCCCCGCGTAGTGGTTCATTCCGGTCTTTTGGTGGGGCAGGCGTCCCGCCTGTCGGCGGGCGAGACGTCCGCCCCACTTGGAAAGCGAACCACTACCCGCCCCCGGAATTTCATTGACACCCCCCTGCCCTCGACTACGATGGCTTTTACGAGTGTTCGACCCTTTCTCGCCCTGTCGTCAGGACCACCCGGTCGAGCCATTGGACAGCCAGACGCACAGCCCACAAACTGTGCTCTCCAGGGGAACCGCCGCCATGCGCACCGCGCCACATCATCACCCGTCCGCCGGCCCACCACGCGACGCCGCCTTCACCCTCATCGAGCTGCTGGTGGTCATGGCCATCATCGCCCTGCTCGTCGCCCTCGCCATGCCCGCGCTCTCGGCCGCGCGACGCAGTGCCGAACGCCTTCGCTGCGCCTCCAACCTCCGGCAGGTCACCCTCGCGGGGCTGACCTTCCTCGGCGACTACAACCATCGCGTCCAGCCCGCCTCCGCGCACGCCTGGGCCGTCGCACAGGACTCCAGCCAGCGCCGCTGGCGCTACGACCGCGACGACGGTCAACTTCTGGACTGGGCCAGCGCCCTGCTGCCCTACCTCGGCGAAACCAGCAGCGACCACTTCCGCAACGCCTCCGACCGCGCCTGGCCCATCTTCCAGTGCCCCAGCGACCCGGCCATGAGCGAAGCCGACCCCGGCGCCCGGCTCCTCCACGGCTTCGGCAACGCCCGCAGCCCCGTCTCCTTCGGCATCAACTACGACATCGCCGGCCTGGTCAACAACGCCAGCCCGCTCACCCCCCACCTCGGCGGCTTCGACGCCAGTGGCTCCATCAGCCTCTACGGCGGCACCCATGGCAGCCCGAACGGCCCGCTCAACACCGAACTCGAACAGGTCCACCAGCCCGCCAGCACCATGCTCTACGCCGAGTGCGGCACACGCCAGGGCCCCACCGCTCGCCCCGGCTCGCCGCTGGGCTGGCAGTCCGACGCCCTCTACTACAGCACCCACACCCACAGCTTCACCGGCCCCGGCCACGCCGGCGGCGGCACGCTCGCTCACGTCCGCAGCCACACGGCCGGCGACCGCATCCCCCTCGACCGCCACGCCGGGGCGATCAACATCGCCTACGTCGACGGCCACGTGGGGCTGGTGTCGCGCAACGCTTTCGACCGCGTCCGCGTCTCCCCTTACGCCGATTGAGCCCGCGCCGCCCCCGCTTGCCCCCGCCCGGCGACTGGCTTATACTTCTGCCCGCCAACACCAGATGGGGCCGTAGCTCAGTTGGGAGAGCGCTTGCATGGCATGCAAGAGGTCGAGGGTTCGACTCCCTTCGGCTCCACTTTCAGATCAAGCCCGCCTTTTCACAAGGCGGGCTTTTTTGTGACGCATTTCAGCTATCAGATCACGAAATATCGCTATTGCCTCCCTCCATGGCGAAGGGTACGCTTGCAGACGCGAACCGGCGTGGCGTTCCAGACTTCGTCCGAGAACCCTTCTGCAGGTGGCACAGGCCTCTCGTCTGTGCATGTGAGGTTGAAAGCTCCACAGGCCAGACGCCTGGACCACCCGATTTCGGAGGCCGCCGGGTTCTCGTACGAAGCTTGGAGCCCGACGTTGATCAACCATCTGTCGCAAATCACGGGGACGACGCACAACCTGACCGTGCCACCGCAGCACGTGGGAACAGGACCGGGTTCGCCATGACCTCCCAACTATTTTTGTTCCTCTCTTTCGTGGGTCGCAGACCGCATGTGATGGCGTGGTGTCTGCTCACCCTGCTGCTCGGGCTCACGGCCGGCAATGGGACAAGCACCGCCTGGAGCGATTCGACCGGTGAGGCGTTGTTGACCGGCGTCAGTTACGTCGAGCCCGCCGACCTGGAGGCGGAGATCGACTGGCAGGCGACGTGGCGCGAGACGCACGTGGCGACCATGACCGCGTGGCAGGCGGAACTGGCTGACGTGGAGGACGCGGAACGTCGCCGACAGCGCGAGCGGGCCCGGGAGGTGCGGCTGCTGCACGAACTGGCCCGACGGTTTCCCGATGCCGCGCAGCAAGACAATGCCGCCATGCACCAGGCGCTGCTGCTTGAACGTCTCGCGCCACACATGGACCGTGGCCTGCGGCTGCTGGCGGATCGGCTGGAGACGGCGGAAGACGACCCGCAACGGGCGGTGGAACTGCTGACCGCGATGCACGAGCGCGCCGGCGGGCTCCTCAATGCCGGGGACTGGCCGGCGTTTGTCGCCCGACATCTGCTGGCGCTGCACGAGGCGGGGCAGGCGGTGGACGACGCGCTACGCCGCGAGGCCTTGCAGCGATGGTTCGTGCAACTGCGTGGGCAGCGTCGGTTCTTTGAAGCGCGGGACGTGCTGCGAGCGATTGACCAGCTTGAGGCGAACGACGGGACCGCCTGGCGGGCGGCGCGTTTGCTGGCGTGGGTCGACTTTTACATGGCGGCCGGGCTTCACGATCAGGCGGCGGCACGGGCCGAGCAGGTGGCGGCGGTCGTTGCCGAGGCAGGCGACGGCGAAGCGGATGGCGAGCTGGAAGCCTTGCGCCTTGCCGCCGAGCAGCGGCTGGAGACGATCCGGGATCGCGTGCCCAACGCCATGCCACCGTCGTTGACGATGGCGCGGGACGTTGCGCCGGAGTTGGATCGCCTGCGCACCGCATCGGAAATCGACGAGTCGGCGATCGATCGCCTATACGCGGACCCACAGATCATCGGCACGCTCGTCGAGCGGGGGCCGCGCCATTTTGCGTCGACCTGGACGGAACTGACCGGCGAACTCGCCAACCAGCCAGCCGCATCGCTCGCGCCGCTGCGCCTGCACCAGCAGCGGCAGGCGGAAGCGGAAGCGCGAGGCCGTGCCCCGGCGCGGCCGGCCGAGGTGGGGTTGATGGCCCACTACCGCCGTTCGCCCTGGTCCGAGGCGGGGCAGCGTGCGTTGCTGGAGGCGGCCGAGCGCTGGCTGCGCCGGGGTGAACTGGACCTCGCCCGCCGGTCGTTGAGTGACTTGCTGGCGCAGACGGTGGAGGGCCCGCTTGCCGAGCGGGTGCGGGCGGGCGTGGAACGGCTTGCGTCGCCGGTGGAACCGACCGCCGCCGCGCCGGCGTCGCATCCGGCCGGCCCCGCGCCGGCGGCGGCCTGGCGGTTGCCCGACGCCAGCCATGCAATGCCCGGCCACTTCGACCATGCGCCGCCGGGGGATGCAGTCCACCTGCTTCGCGGGCAGGGCCTGGTCGGGCATGAACGTTTCGCGCTGGTGGCGGGGCCGACCCTGCTGGCACGTCATGATGGCTCGAACGACGAGCCCACCTGGGTGCGCCGGCACGCGGACGCAACGGCCGGCCCCCGCGCGGCGGCGACCAGCGAAGTGATCACCTTGCCCGGCCCGTTCCAGCCGGCGGTCGCGGGCGAGGTGATCGTCACGCGCTGGGGGCTTGCGGCGGACGAACGGGGCGCGGCCGACGTGGCAGCGTTCGATGCAGCCGACGGCGAGCCGATCTGGACGACCGCGCAGCACGCCCGCTGGCAGACGCTGCAACCTGTGAGCGATCCGGTCGTCGCCGGGCAGCGCGTGTATGTGCTGGCGCGCGAGCGGCAGACCGCCGCGTTCACACCGACGGTGCGCGTCGTGGTCGTCGCGCTCGACCTGGTGCGTGGCGACACCTTGTGGGTTCGTCCGCTGGCGACGCAGGCGACGACGATTCGCCTCGGCTCGCTGGACGTCGACACGATCCACTCCGGCAACCGTGTCACCGTGGACGACGCGGCCGTCTACGTCACGACCGGCGCGGGGGTGAACGCACGGCTCGACGCGCGCGATGGTCTGGTGGAATGGCTCCAGTGGTACCCGCGCGCCCCCCGCCGTGAGCAGTGGCTTGAATTCGCGCAGCGGGCCGGTGCTGCGCCGCAGGTGTTCGAGGACGTGATCGTCCTGACCCCGCGCGATCGATCAGGCGCCCTGGCGGTCGACCGCAAGACCGGCGAAACGCGCTGGGACGAGCCGCTGCTGCCTGTAAACGGCGTGGCCGGGCGGTGGGAGCGAGCGGTGGTGTTCTACGGCCAGCAGGCGCTGACCAGCGTGGACGCCGGCACGGGCGAGGTGAACTGGCATCGTCGATTGGACCAGCCGCTTACGGTCGCGCCGGTGAGCCTGGGCCGGCGGTGTCACGTCGTGGCCGGCACGCGGTGGCTGGAACTGGACATGGCCAGCGGCGAGGTGACGGCGCAACGTGACGAGGCGTCGCACGCGGAGTTGCTGACGCTGGCGATAAACGAGCGGGGCGTGGTGGCCGTGACCGCCGCGCCGGCGCGACGGCCGTTGCAGCATGAAGCCGCGCAGGCGGTCGAACGCGACGACGCCTCCGCCATGGGGAATCCCTTTTTCCACCGTGCACAGTTTCGCCGGCGTCCGCATGCCACGCTCTGGCATCTGCCGGACGCGTCAGCGCCGCCCAGCGACTTTCTGCTCTACGGCGGCGGCTGGCTGGAGCGGGTGAGCCGTCCGCCGCACCCGCAGGCGCGCTGGAGCCGGCCCGTGCCCGTGGGGCTGATGCACCAGCATTGGCATGACGGCATGGTGGTGCTGGTCTCTGCCGACCGCGCGTTGGCCGTGGACCTCGCGGATGGCGCGTTGCGCTGGCAGACGCCCTTGCCCTTCCAGCCGGACGCGTCACACCAGGCCGGCGGCCACCTGGTCATCGGCCGGCACACCGACCAGTTCGGCTACACCATCGACCAGGCCGCGGGCATCGATCTCACCACCGGCCGACTGATGTGGGAACGCCCCCTCTACCTCCGCTGGGCGCCGACCATCACCTGGGACGGCGAGCGGGCCTACGCGATCACGCGCGGCGTCAATCACCCGCAGGCGGAACTGCTCGAACTCGACCTGGACACCGGCGCCGTGCGGGAACGCGTGGCCTATCAGCACGCCCCGGAACAGATGCCCGAAGCGGAGTACACCATCCATACGGCCGATGGCGTGATCGCGCTCGCGGCCGACAAGCAAGTGTACGAGGTGCGGCCGGGCGATCCGTCCACGGTGATCCACTATCCCCGCCTGCCGGAGGCGTTTGAATTCGGCGCGTCCCGCTTCTCGACGGAATTCCACCTGCACGACGAGCGGTGGATCGAGGTGCGCCGCTACCACGGCCCGCCCCACTTTCACCGCAACTTCCACCAGTGGCTGTTCGATCGGCACGATCCGCAAGTGATGATCCATCGCACGAGCGACGGCCGACTGAGCGGCGATCTCCTGCTCGAGCCCAGCCCCGAGGAAGCGCGGCTGTCGGTGTTCCACCTGACCGACCAACGCGAGCTGGTCACGGTCGATCTGCCTCGGCGCGATCAGTACCGGCCGGTGCATGTCGTGGATGCGTGGCACGAAGCCGACCGCCTCTACACGCTCACCACGTCCGCGCGCGAGTTGGAAGATGCCGTGATCTACCTGGACGCGTACGACCTGGCTACAGCTGAACATCTCGGCGGCCAGACGCTGACGGGCGTGATGTCGCGCCAGCTCTCGGCCGGGCCGGGGCAGACGCAACTGCTGCGCGTCGCCGACGGCTTCGTGCTCGCCGACGCTTACGGCGTCCACATCTTCTCGCCCTGGCAAGCCCCTTGATCGGCCGTGGCGGAAGCCGTCTCCCGCTTCCATATCCTGAACAGACAACCCTTCATGCCGCACACATTTCAGGGGATCCCCTGATGAATCCACTTTGTCCGCCCGTCCCCGCACCGACCTCGAGCACATGAACCTGGGCTGGGACTTTTGCGAAACCCCGCTCGGGAACACCCGCCCGATGTACCAGTTGCACCACCTCGACCGCGTGCCCACGCCGGCTTCGATCGTCTGGCTGGGCGACACCACATCAAACCGAACCAACTGGGGCGACATTCCCGGCGGCGGCACCGGCCGGATGACCGGCGCATTCAACCCCACAATCAATCGCCAAGTTGGAACTGGTACGGCGGCCTGCTGCACCTGATCCATCCCGGCGACGTCTCCAACGTGCTGTTTTACGACGGCCACGCCGGGTCGCGACAGGTCACACGAGCCAGCGGCCCCACGTCCCGTACTGCTGCGCGATGCGCCCGCGCGGGATGCTCAACACGATCAGCAACACCCCGCTGATCACGGCGTTCCACTGCGCCGCGTCCGCCGTGCCCGCGAGCAACCAGGGGGTGGCGATCACCCATCCGCCCAGCAACACGTTCACCCACCGCGCCGGCCGAGCCACCTCCGCCATCGCCAGCACCGTCACCGTGATCACCAGCCAGCCGGCGAGGAAGTGACTGTTCGCCCCTGGGTTCTCCATCCCGAAAATCGGCGGAGACAGCATGATCCACAGCCCCAGCAGAAGACTCGCGACCAGGTTCCAAGGCACCGTCACCCCCTCCACCATCGTCCGCCACACCTGGCTCGGCGGCGCGGTCAGCGCCACCGGCTCAACCTCTTCCTGCCCGTCCGGCGCTGGCCCGCCCTGCCAGAAAACCTGCCACCGCGATCGCCCCGGCCCCCGGCTCCGCGCCAGGTGCTGCATCATCGCCGCCACCTCCGGCAACGTCAGGCAGGCCATGATCAGCATCGCCACCGCCGTCACCAAGCAGAGCGTACACCACGCGCCCACCGCCACCGGCTGAAGGATGATCAGCACGACGCTCACCACGCCCGCGGGCACCACCAGCACGCCGAACAACGCCACCACCCACGGCGCCGTCCGCCACCGGCTGGCGCCGCCCATGCAGCCGACCAACGCTTCCAGCGCATATGCCATCGCCCCCAGTCCCGCGTCCGAGATCGGCCACGCCTCCGCGACCTCGGAATCGAGCACGCGCTGCGTCCCGTCGCCGAACAGCGGGTCCCACGCCTGCCCGCTGTAGTCCAGCTGGTAACCGGTGAGGTAGCGCGAAATCAGAAAGCACAGCCACGCCAGCGCGACAATCGGCGTCCGCTGCACCCACGACGACGGGTTGAACGACCAACCCGGCGGTATGCCCGGCTGCACCGGTTGCGCCCAGAGCCGGCGCGTGCCAATCACCGACAACCCCACCAGCAGGATGCCGCTGAGCGTGCTGTTGAGGTATGCCGCCGCATGCACGGTCCCGAAAGCCAGCGGCGCGAACAGCAGCCAGACGCCCAGCGCGCAAAGCGCCCACGACGCCCACCACCGCCGGGGATGAATCGCCACGACGCCGAGCACCCCGGCCAGCGCGCCGCTGACCCACTCGCTCCACCCGGTCGCCGTCCACGCGTAGCCCAGCGACGCCGGGCTGCCGATCAGCCACACGCCCACCGCGCTGCACGCCAGCAGCGCCCACAGACCACGCTCGTGTTCCGCTCGCGCCAGCGGGTGGTCCGGCGAAGTCACGGCGTACGCGTCCGGCTCCGGCGCCCGCGGCGCGGCGGCATGTGTGGCGGGCGTGGCGTCGGGCTGCTGCTCTGGCGGGTCGCCGGTCATCCCTTGCCCCTTCCCTCATGCGCGGGATCAGCCGGCCCTCTTCGCCTGCTGTTGCAACGCCGGCGGCAGCGGCAGCTTGTGCTCCTGGTACCACCGGACGGGGTCGGCCTTGAGCGATTCGATCATCTTCGGCAGCGCGTCGCGCAGCGTGTGCTTCGGTTCCCAGCCAATCATCTGTTGCGCCAGGCTGATGTCCAATTCGTAATGATCGTCGGCCCGGTCGATCATCCAAGGCTTGATGAAGGCCTCCTCCTGGCCGGGCAGCTTGTCCTGCACCCACGCGCCGGCCTTCGCCAGCGGTTTGGGGATGCGGCGCGTCGTCCATGCCTCGCCATGAATCAGCTTCGAGAAGGTGCGCTGCAGCTCGTCATAGCTGACCGGCTCGGGCTCGCCGATGAGCAGCGTCAACGTCTCGGGCAACTGCTTGCGGTGTTCGATGGTGAGGCGGAAGGCTTCAAGCAGGTCGTCCTCATGCACCAGCGACTGGCCGTGCGTGAGGTCGCCGGGGAACACCTGGCTGGTCAGTTGCTTTTCATAGATGCGCTGGATCTGGTGCGCCAGCGGCAGGCTGTGGCAGTCGTCGTCGTAGACGCCGGCGATGCGGAGGATCACCGCCGGGATGGACCCGCGCTTCTCGTGAATGATTCGCTCGGTCTTCACCTTCGATTCGGGATAAGCCCACGTCGGCTCGACTGGCGAATCCTCGTTGATCGGCCGGCCCGGCTCGGTGGGGGCATGCACCAGCATCGTGCTGGAGAAGATGAACTGTTCGACGTCGAAGTTGGCCAGCGCCGTCAGCAATCGTTCGGTCCCGCGGACGGTGACCTGCTCGTACTTCTCGCTGGGGTCGCCGGAGAAATCGACGTACGCCGCCAGATGCACCACCGAGGCGAACGCCCGACCGTGCTGCGCCGCCGCCTGGGCAAGGGCATGGTCGACGCTGCCCTGGTCGGTCAGATCGCACGTGATGAAGGTGGCGTTGGCGGGCAGCGGTTTGTCGGGGGGGACGACATCGAAGCCGACGACGCGGTGCTGCCGGGCAAGGCGTTGCACCACGCCCCGGCCGATCAAGCCGCTGCTGCCGGTGACGATGATGGTGGCGGTCGGCTCACTCATTGGAAAGCTCCCTGCGTGTCGAGGCGGCGCATTCTAGGGGCGCGCGACGCCGGCAATCGAGCCCGTGCGCCCCGCGTCATGCGGTCCGCTGGCCCGGATGCGGGAAGGGATTCCCCCGCCCGGGCATTCAGTGCGTGCCCCGCTGACTGACGTGGGCGGACGACCTATCGTTGCGCCAACCGTGAACGGACGGCTATCGGCACGCCGGTCCACAACATCCGCGCCGTCCCGATCAAGGAGGCACCGCCATGCAGACGATCGACGCCCGCCAGCTCGAGCAGATGAAAGCCCGCAACGAGGATTTCCTGCTCATCAACGTCCTGCCCGAAGAGTCGTTCCGCGAGCAGCACATCCCCGGCTCGGTGAACATCCCCGTGAATGAAGACGACTTTGAAGAACGGGTCGAGCAACTGGCGGGCGACAAGGAGCGCACCGTCGTCGTCTACTGCGCCAGCACCGAATGCACCGCTTCGCCGGCGGCCGCGAACAAGCTTGAGGACGTCGGCTTCACGCACGTCATCGACTTTGCCGGGGGTATGCAGGAGTGGGAGCAGACGAACCATCCGGTCGAAACCGGAGCCGATTGAACCGCGCCACCGTGATGCGCGACATGCAAGGGAGAAGCACCATGGCCATCGCCAAGACAGTGGAGATTTCCGCCGGCTCGCCCGACAGCTTCGACGATGCCGTCAAACAGGGCATCGCCCGCGCGGCGAAGACGATCGAGGGCATCCGCGAAGTGTGGGTCAAGGAACAGAAAGCGGTCATCGAGAACAACCAGGTCAGCGAATACCGCGTCCACATGAAGGTGACGTTTCTGCTCAAGGAGTAGCCGTCATGGTAAAGCCGACGCGCCACGCCATCGTGGTCGCAGCCTTGGCGCAGCACGGCCAGACGTTCGCCAACGCGTTCGGCGTCGGCCCATGACGTCTGAATTGAAACCGCTGTAGTAGCTCTCCCTCATCCGGGCATGACGACGCCGACGGTGAGCAGGAGGTTGGCGTAGATGCGCTGGTCGCCGGTCTGGATGGTGACAGCGACGTCGGGGGATTCACCCGCATCGTAGAAGGCGAAGCGTTCGATCGGTTCCAGATCGAGGTCGCCGTAGCCGGCGTGTCGGAGGATGCGTCGGTATTCGTCCCAGATGGGCGGGTCTTCGCTGAGGCCGTAGGGCCCGCTGCGGGCGTAGTCCATGGTGGTGGCGGCTTCGACGGGGATGGCGGTGAGCAGGGTTTCGAGCACCTGCGTGCAGGAGACGGTGCCGGGGGTGAAGTTAAGGTGGATCAGCTCGGCGTTGGGGCCGAGCTTGGTGGAGCCGGGGTAGTTGCCGTCGGCGATGAGCACTTTTGAGCCGTGGCCGGCGGCGGCGAGGGCGTCGAGCAGGGGCGGATGGATGAGGCGTGACTTGAGCATGGGCGCGGGTCCGGGGGTGAGGTTTCGTTGTGGGTGTTATAGCCGATTGAGAGAGGTGCGTGTGCCTTCGGCGGGCGCCTTGCGGGCGGCGGGGCGGCCGTTGCGCGTCTGCGCACTGAGCCAGAGATGCGGCGGCAGCATGCCGAGGCCCATGATGGCGAGCTGGCTGAATACGAAGGCGAACAGCCAGCGCATGGCCGCGTCCATGAAGCCGTAGGAGTGGAGCCCGACGCCGAGCATGTTCGTGCCGAACCAGGCCCAGGCGGTGATGATGTTGCCCGCGACGGCGAGGACCATGATGCCGCGGGTCTGGATCATGCCGCCCCAGCGTGCGTGGAGGATCAGGGCGTGCATGAGCACGATCAGGGCCGCGCCGTTTTCCTTCGGGTCCCAGCCCCAGAACCGGCCCCAGCTCTGGTCGGCCCAGATGCCGCCGAGCACCGTGCCGACGAAGCTGAACAGCAATGCGAAGCAGATCGTGCCGTAGACCATCCGCGTCAGCGATTGATTCAGCTCACGGCTGAGCCAGGGCGTGCAGACGCCGAGCAGGATGAAGACGATGGCGAGGATGCCGGCGAGGAACGTGGCGGAGTAGCCGATGGTGATGGCGATCACGTGCGTGGCGAGCCAGAAGTTGGAGTCGAGCACGGCCTGCATCATCTCCATCGTGTCGCCGTCGCCCGCCAGGTTGTGGGCGATGATGAGTGTGACTGCGCCGACTACGCCCGCGCCCAGCGTCGCCAGCCCGAGGCGGTGGAAGCCTTCGACGAGGATCGCCAGCAGCACCGTGCCCCAGCCGACGAAGACGGCCGAGGAGTAGAGGTTGGTCACCGGCGGCCGGCCCTGGAGGTAGACGCGCGACGCGAGGCCGAACGTGTGCAGACAGAAGGTCACCACCAGCAGCGCCAGCGCCATCTGCGCCAGCGTGCCCGCCCAGACGCTGCCGGTCGTACCGCGCAGCAGCAGTGAGCCGGCGGCGAGCAGGAAGACGGCGACGTAGAGCGAGGTCGCATGGTAGAACGGACGGAACGCACTGAAGAAGACTTCAAAGTTCGCCTTCCGCAACGCGGCCGGGGCCCGCTCGGTGAACAGCGTGCGGTACTCGGCCACCGCCTCGTTGAACTGCGCCGGCTGCTGGTGGTGGTAGGCGAGAAATATCGTCATGTAGGCGGTGACGGCGGGGTGCGTGCGGCCAGTGGCCTGCGCCTCCTGCACGGCCTGCTCGAAGGGCATCCACTCGTCGTTCGTCGGCGAAGGCGGGATCATGTAGGGCGCCCGGCGCGTGTGCAGGTTCATGTAGACGCTCACCTGCTGGTAGAGGTGAAGCACGTTCCGCTGATACGCGTTGCGCTGCCGGCTGGGCACGTCGGACACCCGCTGCGCCTGTTCGACGATGCCCTGCCAATGGGGCATGATCTGCGCGAAGCTGAACCGGTTTTCCGTCGGTTCTTCCTCGTGCAGCATCGCCCGCACGTCGGGATGATCGATGCGGAACACGGGGTACTGCTCCGCCTGCTCGCGCTGCGCCATGACATCGAGCAGCCAGCGGATGGCGGGCTGCGGTTCGCCGTCGATCTCCAGGCTCTGCCGGCCGCTGAGGAGCATCAGGCTCGTCCGCGCCACCGTGTCCATCGGCTTGACCCGCCCGTCCGCGGAGACGGGGATCGTGCCGAACCGCTCCAGGTGGTACGCTCCCGGATCGCCCGCCGCCCCGCGCTGCGCCTGCACCACCAGCAACGCCAGCGCCGCCACAGCCGCAACGGCCACCACCCACGGCAAGATCGCATGTATCCGCTGCATCATCGCACTGCCCTTCCCACGAACCGCACCAGGTGCATGCCAAAGTGGATCAACATCCCCAGCGCCACCAGCGAACAGGCGACGTAGGGCAACAGCCAGCCGGGGTTGCGCACCACTTGAAGCACCGTGCCCACGTCGCCCTCCTTGTAGGCCGACTGGTAGAACGTCGCGCCGTCGTATCGCAGCGGGTTGTTCATCGAGATCACCGCCTCGCGGTCTTCGTTCTGCGTCGGGTCGACCAGGCGGATCCGGCTGGAGAAGTTGCGCGGCGTCTGCGTGCCCACGAACCGGTCGTGGCGGAATTCCAGCAGGTGCAGCGTGTAAGGCTTGTACGTCCGCTTGAAGCGCAGGGCGATGTGGTACGTCCGGCCGTCCACCGTCACCGGCTGCATCGGGTTTTGAATGAACGTCGAGACCAGCCAGGTGCCCAGCGGCCGGCCGCCGCGATGCAGCGTGATGTAGGCGGTCGGCCAGTCGATCGTGTTGCCTTCCACGCCGGTGGCCGGCGGCTGCTCACGGACGTCGAGTTGCAGGCCCGCGCCGAGGGTGGCCCGCGTCGGCGTGCCGGGGGGCACGTTGAACAACCGGGAGTTGGGCAGCCACTGCTCGACGGTGATGTCGAACGGCAGCGCGTCATGCCGGACCGTCCGCCCCGGCGTGGTCAGCATCGACTCGGGCACCGCCACCACGTCGTCAACCTCCGCGTCCGAGCGGTCCATCACGACCAGCTCGGCTTCGCGGATGTCTTCGACAAAGCTCGCATGGCTGCCCTCGTCGATGGTCATCAGCCCCTCGTCCGCGAGCAGGCCCGTGACGAACTCGCCGACCAGCAGCACGATCACGCCCAGGTGCAGCACGATGATGCCCGCCCGCTTCGCGCTGAGCTTGAAACGCACCGCATGGGCGGCGAGCAGGTTCACGATCAGCAACCCGCCCAGCAGGTAGCCGCCGGGGAACGGCACGACGCCCGGCACGGTCGCGAGCTGCTTGGGCACGAACAGTTGCAGCTCGATCCAGGCGATCGGCGTGCGGAAGTAGCCCGCCATCACGTCCCAGATGCCGCCATGTACCTGCGCCAGCGTACCGGCGAAGATGAGGCACATCGACAGGGCGAACAGCGCGACCGTGAGTTTCAATGACGCCAGCGCGTCCAGGCAGCGGTGCAGGGGTTGGGGCATGATCAGTTCCCGGTGAAGCGGGCGGTGGTGACGAAACGCTCGAAGGCATCGCGTAAGGCGTGGACTGTTTCCGTCGGTCCCGAGAGGCGGAAGAACCATGTGCGGCCGTCATCCGTTGGCACCATCGCCGCCACCACGCTCACTTCGCCTTCCGCACCGTCCAACGCCACCAGGGTTGCCGCCTGGTCGCCGACCGTCAGGCGCTCCACGGGCTGCTGGTCCACGTCATCCAGCGCCGGCAGGCCGAGCGTGCCGCGCCACATGTTGACGTTCAACAGCAGCCCGCCCCCGTCATCGTTCATCGGCGTCACCACCACCACCGCCTCACGCGCCACCGGGCCGACGTGGTACGTCGCGTAGCTGATCGCCGATGCGTTGCGAGCCTCGCGCCAGTCCGCCGGCGGCGAAAGAGATGCTCCGCCGGCCACGCCCCCCGGGGGGTTGTGATCGTGGTCATGGTCGTGGTCATGGTCGTGATCGTGCGCGTCCGCCGGCGTGAAGCTGTGCGCGAAGGCCACCACGTCGGCTTCATGCGCGTCAAGCTGCGCCGGATCGCCCATCGCCCGGACAAACCAGGTGCGGTCGGCCACGTCCGTCTGGATGATCGCCGCCAGCATGCCCTGCTCTTCGCCGTCAATCCGCATCGTCCAGCCCCGCACCGGTGCGCCGTCATCGCCGAAGCGATCCGCATGGTCGCGCCACTGCGAGGCGTCCAATGGCGGCAGGCCGAGCTGGTCGCGCCACCGGTTGATGTTCGCCAGTTCGCCACCCACGTCGCCCGGAAAGGCGGAGACCGCCACCTCCAGTTGCCGCTCGCCTTCGCCGGCCAGGTAGGTCGCCAGCCGCATCGGCTGCTCGCCCGGCAGGCGCTCCCACGACGCCGGCGCCGTCCACGTCAGCTCCCCCGCCGTCGGCTGAGACGCCCCACCCGCCCCACCCGGCATGCCCGACCGCGCCGGCCCGCCCGCCGCCGGCGGCGCCTGCACGCTCGGCGGGTCCTTCGGCGCTTCGTAAAGGCGGATTTCCTCCTGCTCACAACCGCTCAACATCAACGCCCACGCGCTCGCCACCACGACGCCGGCGAACCATCGCTCACTCTGCATCACACGCTCCGACTAGGGGGGAACTCTCAGGTCACTGCGAATCGTCCATTGTCGGTTTTCTCCGCGCCACGTCCACTCGGCTCGCCCCCGCCGTCCCCCACGCCTGCGTTTCCATCATCGCCTCTGATAAGATGCCCTGCGCAGCAGGCAACGCATGGCGACAACCTTCCGAACCATCCCGTGGTGGCGGCTGGAATACGGCCACAACATGCTCAAGGCCCTGCCCGGCTATCGCGGCATGGGCGCCGACCGTCAACGGCAGGCGGCCTACGTGCTCAGCCACCTGCTCGTCGGCCGGACCGGGAGCATGACGGCGCTCTATCTCGCCACGTCGATCCCCCTCGGCATGCTGCTCACATTCGGCGGACTGGCCTGCTGCCTCGGGCCGTTGGTCGTCGGGCCCAACACCACGCCGCTGGGGCTGGTCTGCGTGCTCCCGGGCTTCCTGATGCTCCAGTTGCCCGGCATCTTCGCCGGCTCGATGGCCGCCAGTCTGCTGGGGCGATGGCAATACGCGGAGCTGCTCCGCCGCGCGGTCGAGGCGGCCGGCGGGGTGCACTCCTGCCTCGCCTGCGGGTATGACATGCGCATGCTCGCCGCCGCCGACTGCCCCGAATGCGGCGCGCCCGGCTACGACGTGACCACCGAACCCGTGCCTTACGTCCACGCCGCGAACCTGCGGCGCAAGTTCGCCCATGAGCTACTCAACAGCACGCCACGCTACGCGGCGCTGCCCGCTCACCGCCAGCGGGCCGTGGCGACGGCATTGTCCCACCGGCTGGCCCAACGGCCGACGCTGCTCGTGCGCCAGGCGCTGTCGATGGGCGCGATCGCCGTGTTCATGGCCATGTCCATGCTGAGCCTCCCGTTTGTCATGGACTGGCTGGCGCCGAACCCCGACCCGGCCATCGAGTTTCCGCTCCTGCTGGCCACCATCGTCGCGGGCATCCTGGCCTGGCTGGCTGGCCTGGCTGGCGTGGGACCGCCTCACCCTGCTGCCGCTGCTTCGACGGCGGAACCGGCAGCCCATCGCCCAGACCCTGGCCGAGAGCGCAGCCCGCGACGTCGAGCCGGATGCACAAGCAGAGGTTGAATGAAGACAGCCCGGCCCGGTCGCCCTGCACGCCCCGGAAAAACCCGTGGCCTTCCCGCCGCGGTCAGTTCCACCCTTCCATCTCGTCGTAGCGGTAGGTCATCCGCTGCGGGTCGAACGCGTTCAGGGCCGAGACGTGGCCGTCGGCGAACAGAACGTTGAGCGTGTCCCCCGTGTGGTGCGGCTCCCAGTAACTGCCGCCTTCCGGATGGTTTTCCACGTCCCAGACCATGCATTCCTGGGTGTAGTCGTCCTTGTCGGCATCCGCCACCGAGAAGATGCGGTTGTTGTCGCCGCCGAGGACGAAGGCGCTGGTGTACTGGATGCGTGATCGCCGCACACTGCCGAAGCTGTTCTGCTCCACGTAGACGGCCCGCGTGCCGAGGAAATAGTGGAACTCGCGCTCAGGAGCGTCGGCGGCCCGGTCGTCGCCGTAGCTCGGGCAGCCGGAGAAGAATTCGCGCATCGGCTGGTAATCGTCGAGTTGCTGCATCCACGACGCCATGCCGCTCGGCGGATGGACCTGATCCCACTCCACGTGAGCGGTGGCCATGGGGTAGTGCTCCCGGTGGTCGTTGGCGTACATCTCCAGCGCCAATCCGACCTGCCGGACGTTGGACGAGCACTGGATGCGGTGGGCGATGGCGCGGGCCTTGCCCAAGGCCGGCAACAGGATGCCGATGAGCAAAGCGATGATGCCGATGACCACCAGCAGTTCGATGAGCGTGAAGCCGGCGCAGGCCGACGTCGGGCGGATCGGCCGCCACGGTAGGCAATTCATGGATGGCACGGTAAAAGTCCCCTGCGGGTTTCAAGGCTGTCCGCGACGATCGGACGGCCTCCTGCCATCCAAACCCCCGTCGCGAACGAATTCCTGTTCCGACAATCGGTCCGTCACGCGCCCCGGGGCCAGTTCTCGCCCCAGCCACACCAGTCACACCAATCTGCCGGAACATGACGCGTCTAAGGGAACCAACGGCCCGCACCATCGTATATTGCGGCGGCGGCCGTTTTTCTCCCCGACCCCGAACCACCCGCCCCGTGCCGCAGCGGGCGAATGCTCGAATCAACTGTTAAGTGCGCCTAAAATAAACATTTAGAAACGCATCGCCGATTCGGGCTTGACAATCTCCCCCGCCGCTGCTCAAGTGTCACGCCGCCCGCCCCGGCCGGATTCGACAGAAATGGGCAAACGTCGAGCGGGCAATGACCGATGAACAGCGCTGGCATCTGCATGGCCAAAAAATCCACCAAATCCCGCGCCGCCGGCCGCAAGACCGGCAAGTCCACCACCACCCGCCCCAGCGGCAACGGTCGCACCGCGCGCAGCCAGCAGAAGGCTCCCGACGCCACCGGCAAGCACCTGGTCATCGTCGAAAGCCCCACCAAGGCCCGCACCATCAACCGCTATCTCGGCTCCGACTACGTCGTCATGGCCAGCGTCGGCCACGTCCGTGACCTGCCCAGCAAGGCCCCCAAGGGCGAAAAGCAGGAAGTGCCCGGCGTCGACCTCGAGCACGACTTCGAGCCGACCTACGACATCCTGCCCGACAAGAAGAAAACCGTCACCGACCTCCGCAAGGCCGCCAGGCAGGCCACCGACATCTGGTTCGCCACCGACCTCGACCGCGAGGGCGAGGCCATCGCCTGGCACCTCGCCGAGGCCTTGGGCATCGACACTGACCAGGCCAAGCGCGTCGTCTTCAACGCCATCACCAAGGGCGAGATCGACCGTGCCTTCCAGGAGCCGCGCAACATCGACCAGGCCATGGTCGACGCCCAGCAGGCCCGCCGCATCCTCGACCGCATCGTCGGCTACCAGGTCTCCCCCCTGCTCTGGAAAAAGGTTGCCGGCGGACTCAGCGCCGGCCGGGTCCAGTCCGTCGCCACCCGACTCGTCGTCGAACGTGAACGCGAAATCGAAGCCTTCACCCCCGACGAATACTGGCGCATCACCGGCCTGTTCGCCACCGCCCTCGACAAAGCCGGCCAACTCGGCGAGCAGTGGCAAAAATGGCTCGCCGGCTCGGAAGACAAGCCCCGCACCGTCCGCGAGCAGAACGCCTGGCTCAGCGAGCACGACTGCCTCCGTGCCGAGTTGGCCGAACTGCAGGGCAAGACCTTTGAGGCTGACAACCGCGACGACGCCCGCAAGGCCGCCGAGCTGCTCGGCTTCGTCATCGACGACACCGAAGAAAAGAGCGACGAGAAGGCGAAGGGCCCGGCGAAGAACATCATCCGTTACGTCGGGCACGTCGGCGACGATCGGCCGGACTACGCGATCGAGTCGATCCAGACCAAGCGCACCACCAGCCGGCCGCCGGGGCCGTTCATCACCAGCACCATGCAGCAGGCCGCGGCCAACCGCCTCGGCTTCCAGCTTCAGCGCACCATGCGGCTGGCGCAGCAACTATATGAAGGCGTCGACCTCGGCGGCGCTCGCGGCCAGACGGGCCTGATCACCTACATGCGTACGGACTCGACGCACCTGTCCGGCGACGCGCTGAACATGGCCCGCGGCTACATCGGCGAACAGTTCGGCGACCACTACCTGCCCGAGAAGCCCAACTTCTTCAGCTCCAGCAACAAGTCGGCGCAGGAAGCCCACGAAGCGATCCGCCCCACCGACGTGTCGATCACGCCCCAGGCTGTCCGCCGATCGCTCAACGACGATCAGTTCAAGCTCTACGACCTGATCTGGCGTCGCTTCGTCGCCTGCCAGATGCTCCCCGCCCAGTGGGACTCGACCACCATCATGATCGCCGCCAAGCCGAGGGCTGAGCGCAGCGAAGCCCCGGATCAGCCGCTCGCCCGCTTCAAGGCCACCGGCCGCAAGCTCGTCTTCGACGGCTTCTACAAGGTCGCCGGCGTCCCCACGGGCGACGACGTCGTGCTCCCGGAACTGGAAGAGAAGCAGCCGCTTGGGCCCGTCGCCATCGACCCGACGCAGCACTTCACCAGCCCGCCCGCCCGCTACACCGAGGCCTCGCTGCAAAAGAAGCTGGAAGAGGAAGGCATCGGTCGGCCGTCCACCTACGCGGCGATCATCGGCACGATCCAGGATCGCGAGTACGTCGCCCCCGTCGCCCCGCGCGACCGTCGGCTGATGGCGACTGACCTGGGCAAGGTCGTCACCGACATGCTCGTGCTCGCCTTCCCCGAGGTGATGGACGTCGCCTACACCCGCGAGATGGAAGCGGAGCTGGACCACATCGAGGACGAACGCCACGACTGGCGGAAAATGCTCCGCGAGTTTTACGGCCCGTTCCGCGAAAAACTGGACAAGGCCCACGAAGAGCTCCAGCACGCCAAGGCCGCCTCCATCCCCGCCCCCTACACCTGCCCCAAGTGCGGCGCGCCGACCGAATACCGCTTCGGCCGCAACGGACGCTTCCTCTCCTGCACCCGCTTCAACGTCCCGCCCGCCGAGGTGAAAGTCAAAGACCAACCCGGCACGTACCTGCTCTACAAAGCCAAGGGCAAGGCTCGGCCGAAGATCATCAGCGAAGACGGCAGCAAAAAGATCGGCTGGACCAAGCTCACCGCCGAGGAAAAAGAGAAGTTCCAGAAGATCAGCGACGCGATGGAGACCTGCGACTACGCCGCACCGATCGACCGCGAAGGCAAGCCGATGGAGCCGCAGCTTTCGGACATCGCCTGCCCCGAGTGCGGCAGCGAGATGACCAAGCGCACCGGGCGGTTCGGCGCGTTCCTCGGCTGCGTCAACTATCCGCAGTGCAAGGGCATCGTCAAGCTCGACCCCAAGAAGCAGACGGTCATCCTGCCCAAGACCGAGCCGCTCACGACCGACATCCCCTGCCCCAAGTGCGAAAGCCCGCTCTACCTGCGCGAGTCCAAGCGCGGGCTGTGGCTGAGCTGTTCGACGTTCCCCAAGTGCCGCGGCCGGGTGGGCTTCAACACGCTTGAAGAAGAGAAGCAGGCCGAGCTTGAAAAAGCCTGGGCCGAGCACGAGAAGCAGAACCCCAAGCCCGTCATCCGCACGGTCGAAGGCGACGTGGTCGAGGAAGGTTATCTCCCCAAGGTCACCGGCGAAGGCGACGACGCCGCCAGCAGTGACGGCCACGCCGACGACATGCCCAGTTCCGACGCGGCGTGATGATCTGCGTCGGCTGGTGGCCGGTGATACAGGATGAGGAATGGAAGCAGACACGGCATCACCCGGCTGGCGTTCCAGGGCATGCGCCGGTTTGGGCGTGCTGATCGCCAACGGCGTGCCTTTGCTGGGCGTGCTTGCACTGGGCTGGAGCACGACCGAGGTGCTACTGCTTTTCTGGGTCGAGGTTGCCCTGCTGGTGCTGCTGGTGCGACCGGCGAGACTGATCGTGGGCGACTGGCTCGTCGGGGTGATCGCGGCAGTCCTGGGGACCCTGCCTGCGGCAATATTTCTCGCCTTTCACGCATTCTTTCTGGTGGGTCTGCTCTATGGCGTTGACTGGAACAACGTCCAGGGCGGCCCGATGGGTTGGTCGGCCCCCAGCCAGGGCAGCCCGGCTGACTGGTTTCGACAGGCATGGACCGACTTGCCGGTGGCGGGAATCGTACTGGTTTGTCTCGTGCATGTCGGATCACTCATGGCCGAATGGCCAACGCTCCAGCGCCGGAACATGTCCGGCCAGAAAGCGCCTGACGAAACAAACGGCTTTGGCCATCTGTTCATCATGCATATCGGCATTATCCTCGGGGGATCAGCCATCCTTGTGGCCGGCGACGCCATCGGCCTGCTGCTGCTGCTGATCGCCCTGAAGTGCGGTTACGAAGTGACGACCGTTCTCAAGCGACGCTTGGATGCGCCGCCACGACTGACGAAGCAGGAAGCCGTGTCAATCAACAAGTGACGTGCTTCTTGAGTATGACAGGTGGGTTGCATCAGCCGGCCGCGAAGGCGTCCGTGCGAAACTCAAGTCGTCTCGCGAACGCACAACCCGTCACTTCAACATCGCCTCCACCTTGAACCCGAACCCGCGGCGGTTGTCGATCCAGCGGACCCAGGTCGGCTGGAAGCGGTAGAACTGCTGCGCATCGATCAACTCGCGGAAACGGGGGTTCTCGGCGATGTCGGCGAACTTGTCGACAAAGGCGTTCCACGCGCGGTGACGGTCGAACTCGGCTTCGACGAGGACGGCCCGGCCGTGCATCTGGAGGCCGTGGATGTTCAGCGGCCGGTCGTCGTGGCCGTAGACCGTCATGGCTGCCTGCTCGCGGGCGGCGATGTATCGGCTGTGGGCCGACTCGGGGCTGGAGACCCAGTAGAAATGCAGGTCGTCGTCGTGGGCGAACTGCACATTGGCGGCGTGCGGCGTCCCGTCGTCGGCCGTGGTGGCGAGACTGGCCGTGCGGGCGTGACGGAGAAACACGATCACCTGGCGCGCGATGGCCGGCGGAAAGTGCAACGATAGTTGTGTTTCAGACATAGTTGTGGACCCCGCACTAGGTTAGCAAACCCTGCGCGGTTGCGGGAATCCACCTCTCGATCCGGCACGGGGAAGGGATGACGGGGCATCCATCACAGTCGCACGCTCGCCATCATGAACACGAGCACCGCCGCCAGCAGCGCGAAGACCACCGCCATCGCCACCCCCTGCACCGAACGATGCGGGACCGCCAGCAGCGGCAGATGCATGCCGCTTTGCCCGCTTCGGCTGGCGATCGCCTGCTGCAACGGCGCGATGACCGCCTCGGCCAGCAACGCGCCGTAAAACACCGGCATCAGCAACACCGCCAGCCCCGGGCCAACGATGCTGGGGTCGTCCAGGTTGGCCAGCATGATGATCATGCCCATCACCATCCCGATCAGCCCGCCGCCCCAGGCAAGCTGATACGCCCGGGCGAACACCAGCAGGTGCATCGCACACGTATCGCGGTCGATGTCACGCCGGCCGACCACTGCCGCCAGCAGCGCCCGCCCCATCGCCCCCGGCCCGACCGACATCCACAGCCCGCCCAGCAGCACGCCCGCCAGCCAGATCACCGCGATCGGATCGACAAAAAGCCAGAGGCTTCCGCTGACGTACAGCACCCAGCCGACCATGCCCCCCAACAGCGCCAGCCCCAGCGGCACGTGAATCCAGTGCATCGTGCGCGTCGACGTGAGATAGCTCGTCGCGTCAGCGGGCTCGAACCCCCGGCCGCACTCCGGGCACCGGCGCTGGTCGAGGCCCGTCAGCGGGTAACGGCAGTTCATGCAGTACATGGTGACGTTTCCAGGATGACCTGCGGACGTAGAGCGATCACGGTCCCCGAACCGCCTCTTCCTGGCACGGCTACGGGGGGCGAACGGCGTCTGCAAACACGCGCTCAAGCCGGACGGCTTTCTCCCGCCGGATCACGCGCCGCCGCTGTCGCCGGCCCCCCCGCCGCCACCGGAACCTCCGGAGCCGCCACGTCGGCCGCGACGGCGTCGCCGGCGCCGACGGCGTCGGCCGCCGCCCGGGTTGCCCTCGCCGGTCGTGCCGCCTTCGCTGCCCGTCGTGTCGCCACCGTCTGCCGCACCGGTGTCGCCGGCCTGGGCTTGGGGAGCTTGCGGTTCACGGGCGTCGGCGTCTTCGCGGGATTCGACTTCGGCGTCGGCGACCGGCTTGCCGGGGCTGGGGCGGCGCGGCTCGGTGGCAGCCTGACCGCCGCCGGCCTTGCCTGCTTGACGATTGCTGTAGCCGCGCGAGGGGACGGCGGCCGCTTCGCTCTGGCCGTTGCTGTCACCGTCGCCGTTGGCCTGCCCCTGACCCTGCGGGGCAGCCTGCGGCCGGGGGCGCGGGCCGGCCGAGGTGGACCGGGCCGAATCGCGTCCGCCACCATCGCCGCCGCCATTGCGGGGTCGGGGGCGCGGTGCGTTGGCGGCGGCTTCTTTCTGCTGCTGCTCCCACGCCTTGGCCTCTTCCTTGTCGAGGATGCGCAGGTTCTCCACCGGGTAGGCCGCCGGCTTCTCGACGCCGACCTGCACCAGCGCGAGCTGCGTGAGAATCTGCGTGTCCAGCACGATGCCGATGCCATCGTCGGTTTCCACCACCGTCTTGCGGTGCGGCAGGCGCTTCTTGAGGTCGCTGTACGTCTCGTCTTCGTAGCGGAGACAGCACATCAGCCGACCGCATCGGCCGGAGATCTTCATCGGGTCCAGCGTCGCCTTCTGCACCTTGGCCGACCGCATGGAAACGGGCTTGAGCACCTTGAGGAACTGCTTGCAGCAGCAGTGCTGGCCGCACTTCTCGTAGTCGGCGGCGATGCGGGCTTCTTCGCGGGCGTTGACCTGCACCATCTCGATGCGCGTCTGGTGCGCCGCGGCGAGCTGCTTGACCAATTCGCGGAAGTCGATGCGGTTTTCCGCGGTGTAGTAAAAGAGCATGCGCTCGCCGCCGAGCAACAGCTCGACGTCGACGAGGCGCATTTCCTCGGCGAGGTTGTTCTCGGCGATGAGGCGCTTGGTGGTCTTGATGATGTCGGTCTTCCGGCCGTCGAGCCGGGCCTGCTCGTTGAGGTCGTCGACGGTGGCGACGCGGAGGACTTTGCCCTCGGTGGTGAAGGGGTAGTCCTTGCCGCCGGAGTTCTGGATGTAGGCGAGCATCTCCTTGCGGGTGACGCTCTTGGAGCAGCCGGCGTTGGGGCAGGTGCTGGTGAGCATCTCGCCGAGCTCGACGCCGCGCTTGGTGCGGATGACCATTTTCGACCCGCAGCCGGGCTTGGCTTCGCCGTCGTAGTCCAGCTCGGCGACGAGGCGCTGGTAGCCGTAGCGGACGACGATGGTTTTGGGGGCTTCGAGGTTTTCGTAGATCTTGCGGTCTTCCGCTTCTTCGAGCATGATCGGAAGCGGGGTGATGGTGCCTGCCATGATGACTCCGTGTAAAAAAGACACCGCCGGCGCGTCGAGCCTGCGAAAGGGTCGACGGCGGCGAAGGTGCGTGCAAACTGTCGTCGGGAAAGGGTTTTTATGTTCCCCGCCGCCGCCCGACCGGCCGCGAGGATTCAACCACGGAGTTCAGTTGTGGAATGTCCATGGTACGTTGCGACCCGCCGTGCCCGCAAGCGCACCGCGCGCCGGTAGTGGTGTACTTTGCTTTCCTGGTGGGGCGGGCGTCTCGCCCGTCGTTCGGTCGAAGACCGAATACGCTGTTGGCCCTTCGGGCCAATGGCGGGCGAGACGCCCGCCCCACCAGGAAAGTATCCCACTACCCGCGCGCCCCAGGGCAGTGCGGCCGCTCATCCACCCGTTACACTACGCCCTCCCCCCACGATTAAGGAGCCCCCATCATGCAATACCGCACACTCGGCAAGACCGGCTGGAAAGTCTCCGCGATCGGCTTCGGCGCCTGGGGCATCGGTGGCCAATGGGGCCCGGTCGAACAACGACAAGCCCTGGCCACCCTTTCCGCCGCCTATGACGCCGGCATGAACTTCTTCGACACCGCCGACGCCTACGGCGACCCGCCTGGCCTTTCGGAAGAACTCACCGGCAAGGCCCTGGCCCCCCACCGCGACAAGGTCTACATCGCCTCCAAGGTCGGCAACTGGGCCCGCCGCGCCGGCCACCCGCTGCCGTTCACCTCCCCCCTGCACGTGATCAACTGCTGCCACGCCAGTCTTTACCGCCTCGGCACGGAGACCATCGACCTCTACCAGTGCCACATCGCCAACCTCGACGAGCCCGACGTCTTCCTCGACGCGTTCGAGCAGTTGAAAAAGGCCGGCAAGATCCGGGCCTACGGCATCTCCACCAACGACGTGAAGGTGCTCGAACGGTTCAACCGCGACGGCCAGTGCGCCACCTGCCAGCTCGACTACTCGCTGCTCAACCGCGAGCCGGAGCGCGAACTGCTGCCCTACTGCCGGACGAACAACATCGGCACGATCATCCGCGGCCCGCTGGCCAAGGGCGTCGCCACCGGCAAGTTCACCCGTGCCACGACGTTCAGCGACAGCGTCCGGCAAGGCTGGAACGACGGGGCCGGGCGTGAGAAGTTTCACGCACAACTGGCGCTGGTGGAGAAGCTGCGCTTCCTCGAAGCGCACGGCCGCACGATGCCGCACGCGGCGTTGCAATATGTGCTCGCCCACGCGGCGGTGAGTGTCGCCATCCCCGGCGCCAAAAGCCCCGAACAAGCTCGCACCAATGCCGCCGCCACACAGGGGAAGCTGCTGCCGGACGAGGTCGAGCGAGCACGCGAGCTGACAGGTGTATGAGAGGGCGGGGTTCGGGGTTCGGGGTTCGGGGTGATTTTATTCAGAAGCCGAGGGCTGAGTCCGCGAAGCCCCGGATGAGGGGGATCGATGACCTATAGAATCGCCTGGCGCTCTCTGACATCATCGATCACACATCACACATCACACATCATCCATTCCCCTCATCCCGCCCTTCGTCGCTGCGCTCCTCAGGAGCGGGCGTTATAAAATCTTCCCGAATCCCGAATCCCGAATGCCCATGCTCCACGTTGCTCTCTACCAGCCGATGATTCCGCCCAACACGGGGGCGACCGCACGGCAGTGCGTGGGTATGCGGGCCCGGCTGCACCTGATCGGGCCGCATCCGATCGACCTCTCCGACCATGCCGTCAAGCGGGCCGGGCTGGACTACTGGCCCCACCTGATGCTCACCGAGCACGCCTCGCCCGAAGCGTTTGTCGCCTGGCTGGAGCAGACGAACCGGCGGCCGTGGCTGGTGACGAAGTTCGCCACGCAGCGGTACGACCGGGCCGGCTACGCCGACGAGGACGTGCTGGTGTTCGGCAATGAGCAGACGGGGCTGCCCGAAGCCTGGCATGAGCGGTGGGCCGATCGTCGGGTGGCCGTGCCGATCCTGGGCGCAGTGCGCAGCTATAACCTGGCGAACACGGTGGCGATGGTGCTGGCGCAGGCCTGCTCGACGGCGGGGCTGTACCCGGAGGTGGATTGAGCCGGAGAGGCGCAGAAAAACAGCGCGGCGATCCCCTCCGATCGCCGCGCTGCACATTGACTGAGAAGAAAAACGTCTTGCGTTTCTCTTTTATTTCTTACCCGAGCAACTGGAGCACCGACTGGGGCTGAGCGTTGGCCATGCCCAGGGCCTGCGTCGCCGCGGAGGCGAGGATCTGCGAGCGGGTCATCTCGGCCGTCTCGGCGGCGAAGTCGGTGTCGCGGATGGCGCTCTCGGCGGCGCTGACGTTTTCGAGGGTCACGCCGAGCGAGTTGATCGTCGACTGCACCACGTTGGACTGGAACGAGCCGAGTCGTCCGCGGAGGCTGGAGACCTGCTTGATGGCGGCGTTGACCGCCTCCTGGGCCTTGCCGAGGTCGCCGTCGATGACGTTGGCAGTCCGGCCCGAGCCGAGGTCGCTGAGGAACCCGGCGGTGGCGTTGCCGAGGTTGCGCGCCGCGACATTGCCGATGCCGAGGCGGGTTTCGTTGTTCATGTCGATCGTCGGGCCGAGGTTGAATTTGGCCCCGCCGCCGGTGATCGTGCCGACCGCCACGGAGCCGACGTCGCCGGCGGTGGCTTCGTCGAAGGCGATGTCGGCGTTGAGCACATCGGAGTTGACGCTGATGTTCAGGCCGTCGCCGCGTGCGGCCACGCCGTTGACCGTGCCGCCGACGTCCTGCCCCTCGTCCCGCAGCGCGCCGGTGGCGGCGGCGAAGGTGGACAGTTCCGCGTCGACGGTGGCCGCATCATCGGCTTCGTAGCTGTGGATGCCCCCGGCGACGCCGGCGTCGTCGACGATGTTGACGGAGACGAACTCCTTGGAGCCGTAGCCGGTGGAGCGCAGTTCCAGGCCGTTGGAGACGACCGCGGCGGAGACGCCGGTGATGCCCTTGAAGCTGTTGATCTGGTCGGCGGCGTCGTCGAGGCTCTGCCCGTCGGCGAACTCGAAGAGGCGTGAGCCGTCCTTGCCGCCGACTTCGATGGCGAAGGTGGTTTCCCCACTGGCCAGTGAAACCGTGGTGGCGCTGAAATTGACGTACAGGCCGGCGGTCTGGGCGGACTGGTCGACGATGACGTTGATGTCCATCTCTTCCGAGCCGAGCTTGGCGCCGTGGACTTTCAAATCCTGCACCCCGCTGTCGACGTCGGAGACCTGGAAGTCGAAGCTGCCGTTGAGCAGTTTCGTGCCCTGGAAGCTGGTGGTGGAAGCGATGCGATCGATGCTCTGGAGGATGGCGTCGATCTGCTGCTGGTTGGCCTCTTTCTCTTCGGTGGACAGGCCGGCGTCGTTGGCGCTTTCGCCGACGAGGCTTTGCACCTCTAGCAGCATCGAGTTGATCTCCTGCAGACCACCCTCGGCGACGTTGACCACCTGGTCGGCACGCTCCGCGTTGGAGATGGCGGCGCTGAGGGCGGCCTGCTCCGAGCGGAGGTTTTCACTGGCGATCAGCCCCGCCGGGTCGTCGCCGCCGCGGTTGATGCGCAAGCCCGTGCTCAGTCGCTCGAGCGACTTGTTCAGGCTCATGTTCTGCTGGTTCATCACCCGCTGGGCGAGCATGGAACCGACGTTGGTGTTGATTCGACTCATCTGACATTTCTCCCCAAGCCATGTAAAAGCGTGATCGAAAGACGAGCCTTGCCACGCGGCGTCCCCGCTCGTCAGGCAAGAAATCGTCCGTGCATCAAGCCCGCATCAGCACGGAGCATCACTTTGGCGGGTTTTTTCGGTTTGGGCCCCCGTTCAGGTCGACACAGGCCGCACAAACGGCAAGGTTTGACAGGCTCGGCGGGGGGAAAAGGAGATTGCAGACGGGGGAGTGGGGAGTTATCGGATTGCGCGCGTCAGACGTCCACGGATTGAATCCGCGGGCTTCGGAGAATGGCACAAGTCAAGTATTGGCGCGTCCCGTATTACTCAGGCTTGTTGCGCTGCTGTTCGATGTCGCGGATGTAGGCTTCGGTGCGGTCGAGCTCGCGCTTGAGATGGCGGACGCGGAGCAGGCTTTTCACACGGGTGATCAGTTCCAGCTTGTTGACCGGCTTGGAGACGAAATCGTCCGTGCCCGACTCGACGCCGCGCTCGATGTCGCCCAGCTCGTTCAGGGCGGTGACCATCATGATGGGAATCGCGCGGGTGGCGGGGTCTTCCTTGATCTTCCGGCAGACCTCGAAGCCGGACATGCGCGGCATCATCACGTCCAGCAGAATCAGGTCGGGCGTGGGCTTGTCCGCGTCTTCGACAAACTGCAGCGCCTCGATGCCGTCGCAGGCGGTGTCGATCCGGCAAGGGAGGGTTTCGAGGTAGGCCTGGAGCAGTTCGACGTTCTGCTCGTTGTCGTCGACGATGAGAATGCTCGACTCCGAGAGGTCGAAATCCTGCTCGGCCGCGGCGGGCGCGGGCTGAGCGGGCTCGGTGGAAGCGGGCGATGTGAGCGGGGAGGACTCGTTGGTCATGGCGTTTCGCTGTGTCACGGGGGATGTCGTGCCGCCGACGGCTTCCAGGCCCGGCGGCGGTGGCCGATTGATGGTACCCGCTGATCGCGCCCCAGTCGATGCCGCACTCCGGAGGCCGGAAAAGCGGGGCAGGCGTCTCGCCTTGACCGCGGCGGGAGAAGACGCCACAATTTATCCCCCTAGCCTGCCTTCGGGCCGCCCTGGCCTTACAATACCCCGTAGCGTAAGCACACCGACATTCAAGAGGAAGCGATATCCCTATGCCACCCATGGAACAGAGCGAAGAGCTTCGGCTCGATGGTATCAAGGTGTTGATCGTCGACGACGACAGCGAGATCCGCGCGGCCCTGGACCAGGCCCTTCAGGCCGAGGGCGCGTTGACCCAGACGTGCGGCGACGGCAACACCGCGGTGCGCATCTGCGAGTCCGATCCGCCTGACCTTGTCGTGCTGGACATGATGCTGCCCAAGCGGTCCGGTTTCCTTGTGCTGGAGAAGATCAAGCGTTTCGAAGATCCGCCCAAGGTCATCATGGTCACCGCCAACGAAGGCCGGCGACACCAGCAGTACGCTGAGGCCTTGGGGGTCGACGGCTACATCCTCAAACCCGTCCGGCTCGAAAAGCTGATCACGCTCGCTCAGAGCCTGTTCACCAAAGAGCCGGAGGTCGATGAGGAATAGCACGCGGCACCGCGCGGCGCCCCTGCCATCATCACACGCAAGGCAACGCAATCGTCGACGGCCACGTCGGCGGTTGCTGCGCGCCCACCCCCTGGTAAGGAACCGTTCTGGACACGGTCCACATCCGTCCACAGAATAGCTACACTAAAGGGGTCTTAGCCGTGCCGCTGCTGTTTGGCCCGGCGATCAGTTCTTTGTTGACACTTTCCGGGGTGGGGAACATTTCATGACAGATTCCGGTCAGTCGATGTTGTACCGACGTTTCGGACGCACCAACCTACAGATGCCGGTCTTCAGTTGCGGCGGCATGCGATACCAGCACCACTGGACAGACCTGCCTCCCAGCGAAGTCCCCAAAGCCAATCAGGACAACCTCGAAGCCACCATCCGCCGCGCCGTCGAACTGGGCATCAACCACATCGAAACCGCCCGCGGCTACGGCTCCAGCGAACGCCAGCTCGGCCAGATCCTGCCCACCTTCGCCCGCGACAAACTCATCGTCCAAACCAAGATCGGCCCCGAAGACGACCCCGACAAGTTCCTCGCGCACTTCGACGAATCGCTCGAACGCCTCCAACTCGATTACGTCGACCTGCTCGGCCTCCACGGCCTGAACGACCAGGCCACCCTCGACAAGGCCATCCGCAAAGGCGGCTGCCTCGCCGCCGCCCGCAAGCTCCAGCAGCAGGGCAAGGCCCGCCACATCGGCTTCTCCACCCACGGCTCACTCGACACCATCCGCCAGGCCATCACCCACACCGGCGACGGCGGGTTCGACTACGTCAACCTGCACTGGTACTACATCTTCCAGCGCAACTGGCCCGCCGTGCTCGAAGCCCGCAAGCGCGACATGGGCGTGTTCATCATCAGCCCCTCCGACAAGGGCGGCAAGCTCTACGATCCGCCGGACGAGCTGGTCCAGCTCTGCGAGCCGCTGCACCCGATGGTCTTCAACGACCTGTTCTGCCTCGCCCACCCCCAGGTGCACACGCTGAGCATCGGCGCCGCCCGGCCGACCGACTTCGACATGCACGTGAAGACGCTGCCGTTGATCGAGCACGCCGACCACACCCTCGCCCCCATCCTCGCCCGCCTGCGCGAAGCGATGTACGAGGCCACCGGCATCGAAGACCCCGAAGCGATGTCCGCCGGCCTGCCGGAGTGGGACGCCATGCCGGGCCAGCTCAATGTGGCCGTCATGCTCTGGCTGCGCAATCTCGCCCTCGGCTGGGGCATGACCGAGTACGCGAAGATGCGCTACAACCTGCTCGGCAACGCCGGGCACTGGTTCCCTGGCGGTAAGCCGGACAACCTCCAGGATGTCACCGACGAGGCGTTGACCGAAGCCGCCGCCGACTCGCCGTGGGCCGAGCAGATCCCCGACATGCTCCGCGAGTCCGTCGACCTGCTGCGCGGCGAAGAAGTGCAACGCGCCAGCAAAGGCGGGTGACGACAACGCAGTACCACAATTGAAATCATGGTAGCGCGGCGAAATATGACCGATCGAGACGGTCCGACTCCTTTTTGTCCTCTGATTAACGGGAACGTCACATGCTATCCAGGCAAGAGCTGCCGGAAGATGCTGCGAACTGGACGACAGTGCAAGTATGCTTCGATCGTCTTGCGCCGGATCGAGAAGAGGCCTGTCCCATCGCGCGCGAGGAAGTTATGAATTATGTCCGAATGGAATCAGCCGACACCGACTCTGCTGAGGAGGCGTCGCTGCTGTTCCTGCGAACCGCACGGATCGGCGAGGCGTCGTACTGGCTATGGTCCTACACGGAATCCGACGGTGTCGTGTGCTTCGTGACATGTCGTCAGAATGACGATGGTTCTAATATGCTCAGCCTTGCCGAGCCCAATGGATTATCCCCGGAACAATACCTGCTCGCTGACTACTACGATGAAATATACTGGTCCTGACTCAGCATTTACAAGTCCATCGCCTAGCCTAGTGCCACGGCCGCACGCGGCCGTGGCACCCGTCAGCGACGCCCAAGATTCGCTTTGATCACAAGTAGCGTTGACGCTCACGCCTCCGGATCGGGCAGCGCATCGCAGAAGTCGGCGACCTGCTCCAGCGTCGGGCTTGCGCCGTGGCGGACGTAGTAGCCGCTGGTGGCGGTGCCCACGCACAGCGCCTGCTCCACCGGCAGGTCGGCGAGTCGGCCGAGGCAGAAGCCGGCGTTGAAGTTGTCGCCCGCGCCGGTGGAGAGCTTGGGGGTGGCGGTGAACGGGCCGTAGAACGTGGCGGCGCCGACCGTCGCGACGTCCGTGCCGCATAGCGCCGCCGCCGCGCCGCGGCGCGGATGCACGACCACGCAATGCAGGCCCAGTTTTTCGCGGATACGGCAGGCCGTGGTTTCAATCGCCGCCTCGGCGTCGCCGTCGATCGCCATCCCCAGCGCCGCGGCGACCTGGCCCGACTCCTTGAGGTTCATGCCCAACGTCACGTCAGCATGCTCGTTGAGCCGGGTGCACAGCGACAAGGCGCGCTGGAGGTCTTCGGTGGTGCGCTTGGCCGGGTCGGCAAGGTCGATGAAGATCATGCGGCGGTGCCCGTCCACTTCCGCCGGGGCGTTGGGCAGCACGCGTTCGATCAGGTCCAGCCAGATCGTCTCCAGCTTCGGCAGCATGGTCCAGTTGACCATCCCGATCAGCCGTGAGCCGGTCACCAGACTGTCGAACACATCCCGGCCCAAGGCGGCGTGAACCTGCGCCACGTCGAGGTTCGCCACCGTCTCATACTTGCCCAGCATCAGCTTGCCGTCGGTGAACTCCAGCGCGTCGGTGTAGCCGGGCTCGACGACCGAATGCACCGTGGCGTGGCGGGCGAAATCCTCGAACACCTCGTGCAGCGTCGGCTGGCCCAGCGCGCCGATGTAGTTGATCTTCAAGCCCGCCGCGGCCATGGCGTTGGCCATGATCGGGCCGTTGCCGCCGAGCTTCTGCAAGGTGGTGACCAGTTCGAAGTTGGCGCTCTGGCCGGCGGCGGCTTGGATGCGCTGGCCGAAGGTTTCGATGAGCGTGATCGGGTCGTAGCGGTCGACGTCGTGGCGTTTGTCGACCACCTTGATGATCGAGTCGACGAAGCCGTCAAACCCGATGAGCACGGGCGTGGCGGGGGCGCTGGCGGCAAACTGACGCAGCCCGGCGGCGGCGGCGCGGGCAGTAGCGGTACGGTCGGGCATGCGTGAAAGCTCCTTCGGCATGGGGTTGCAGAGCCGCAAAGCGTAGCAAAACCCTGCCCGCCGCGCCAAAACCGCCGACGCCAACCCCTGCCGTCAACCGGCGCAATGGCCTATACTGTGCCACCAGCAAGCACGGCTCGTCGCCCGAACCCCGACTCCCGAACCCCCAATCCCGAACGCACCCATGATCCAGCGACGCCCCACCCGACAGGTCACCCTCGGCGACGAACAGCACACCCGCGTCACCATCGGCGGCGACGCACCCGTCTCCGTCCAGACCATGACCGCCGGCTACACCTACGACGTCGACAACTGCGTCGCCGAGATCAACCGTCTCGCTGCCGCCGGCGCCGACATCGTCCGCGTCGCCGTGCCCATGAAAAAAGACACCGACGCGCTGAAGCAGATCATCCCGCAGGTGCGCGTGCCCATCGTCGCCGACGTCCACTTCCACTTCCAGCGCGCCCTCGAAGCCATCGACGCCGGCGTCCACAAAATTCGCCTCAACCCCGGCAACATCTCCGACAAGAAACAGGTCGCCGAGGTCATCGACGCCTGCAAGGAGAAAAACCTGCCCATCCGCATCGGCGTCAACGAAGGCTCCATCATCGAGCGCAAGGACAAGCAGAAGCGCATGAAGGAGCTCGGCGGCGTCTTCTCCAACGATAAGCACGGCCACTTCCTCGCCATCATGATCACCAAGCTCGAGGAATACCTCGACATCTTCTACGAACGCGACTTCTACGACATCGTCATCTCCGCCAAGAGCCCCGACCCCACCCTCGCCATCGCCGCCTACACCGAAATCTCCAAACGCTTCGACCACCCACTGCACCTCGGCGTCACCCATGCGGGCCCCAAGGAGACCGGCACGATCCGCAGCGTCGTCCCGCTGGGTCATCTGCTCGCGGCCGGCATCGGCGACACGGTGCGCATCAGCTATGCCAACGACCCGGTCTACGAAGTGGAAGACGCGCTGGAGATGCTCTACTGCCTGGAGCTGCGCGATCGCAAGGGGGTGGACCTGATCGCCTGCCCGACGTGCGGCCGCATCCAGGTCGACCTGTTCACGCTGGTGCAGGAAGTGCGCGAGACGCTGAAGCGGGAGATCGAGCTGCCGATCAAGGTGGCCGTGATGGGCTGCATCGTCAACGGCCCGGGCGAGGCGGAGGGCGCGGACGTCGCCATCTTCGCCGGCGACCGGCGGGGCATCATCTACGTGCAGGGCCAGAAGGTCGCCAACGTGCCCGAAGAAGAAATCATGTCTCGCCTGCTTGAAGAATGTCAGAAGTTCGAGGCCAAGGTGCGCAGCGGCGAAGCGAAGCTGGGCGAAAAGATCGTCGAAATCGCCCCCCCCGACCCCATCGGCGAACTCGGCTCCGGCTTCGACAAAATCGCCAAAGGCGACGTCGAAAAAATCACGCCGTTGACGATCAGCAAGTAGGGACAAGTAGGGAGGGGATGCGTGGAATGGATCATGACAGGCATCACGCTGGGCCTAGGATTGCTTTCACTGGTGCGGTGGGCAAGACGGGGCTTCTGGGTTCCACCTTATGTTCATGTTTTGGCGCTCATGTTTTTTTTGCTGGGCGGCCTGCTAACGGTGACAGCTTGGCAGTGGCAGGCGCTGACATGGGAGCTTGCAGTTCTTTTCTTGTTGGTCGGGCCGTTGCTGGTCTATGTCTGGTTTGCATATTTTGGTGGCGTTGAGGAAGCGGTCGCTCGCGACACACAAAGCCGTTGTCGATCAGAAAACAATCCTTGAGAGCCGCGTCTGTGTAGCGCCGCCGCGGAACCAGTGGTCGGTGTTTCTGGATTCGGCGTCGGCCATCGTGCGGGCGGTGCGCTACGTTGAACAGAATCCGGCGAAGGCGGGCCTCAAGCCGCAGCGATGGTCGTTCGTCACGCCGTACACGCCATGACTACCTCCGTGGCGGTTTCGCCGCTCCACCTTGCCTGTTGAACCGGACCGCGGGTAGACTGAAAACATCCGGGCGCCGAGCATCTCTATGGACGATGGCGCGTCTGTTCACTTCCGAGGCTGTAGCCGAAGGGGATTGTGATGATTCGACCATACTGTCTGATGCTGATGTTGATCGCTCTGCTTGGCGGACCGGCGTCGGCGGATGAGCTGCACCCGCGCCTCACACCGGGCGAGGAAGTGCGCCTCGAGATGGCAGACGGCTTCCACAACCACATCCTGATCTACGTGCCACGCGACTACACGCCCGATCGGCCGTGGCCCGTCGTCTTCTGCTACCACGGCTACCAGGGCAAGCCCACGACCTGGCCCATCCGCCAGATGACCGACGGCCGCGGCGTCATCGTCGTGGGCATGGACCACGCCAGCGAGGCATACCACAACAGCCCCGCGCGCGGCACGGCCCACCAGCCGGCCGAGATCGAACGCTTCAACACCGTGCTGGACATCCTCGACCGGCACCTGAACATCGAACGCCGCCGGGTCTTCATGGCCGGGTTCTCGCAAGGCGGCTACACCACCAGCGTGCTCGGCGAAGCGATGCTCGACCAACTCGCGGGGCTGATCATCCTCGGCGCCGGGCGGTCGAAGGGCACCAACGATCCGCCTTCGCCTCGGCGCATCCGCAACCTGCCCATCTTCATCGGCGCCGGCGAAGATGACGATCCGCACGGCCCACGCGCCGAACGCGCCGAACGCCTCTACCGCGACTGGGGCGCTGACGTCACCGCCGACTTCTGGCCCGGCACCGGCCACACCGCCAAGACCGACGCCCCCGCCCTGGGTGAATGGCTGATCGAACACGACCTCACCGCCCTGCTGCCGCACGACTTCGAACGGGCCCGCCGACTTGAGCGCGACGACCGGGTCCGGGCCTACCACGCCTACCGCGTCCTGGCCCGGATCGCCGACGACCACCCCGTCTGCCAGCAGGCTCGCGAGGCCGCCGACGCGATTGCCGCCGACGCGAACGCCTCGATCGACGAAGCCGAGGCCGCGCTGGAGAACGGCCGGGTGGACGAAGCGATCCGCCTGCTTCTGCTGGCGCGCGAGGCGCACGCCGGCCTCGACGCGGCCGAGCGCGCCGATGCCCTGCTGCACACGATCGCGGATGACCCGGAGCTTGACGACGCGTACGGCCGGCGCATCGCCGCCATGATCGGCCGAACGCTCCGCCGCGATGCACAGGACGCCATCCGCGCCGGCGAGCAGGCGGAAGCGGTCGCGATGTACGAGCAATACGTCGAGCAATTCCCCGACGCCCGCGACGCCGTGGCGGTGCAGAGCCAGATCGACCGGCTCAAATCCGACCCGGACACCATTGCCCAGATCCGCGACGCCGAGGCGATCGACGCCGCCCGGCCGTTGATGGAGTGGGCCGAGACGTTCCTGGCGTGCGGTCAGCCCGACCGGGCCGAACCGCTGCTGCTGCGCATTGTCGACGAACATCCCGACACGACCTTCGCCGACCGCGCCGCCACCTGGCTCGATCGCGGCGCACGACGGTGAGGCTGTCGTCCGCGCCTGAACCTGTTTAATCCCCGCGCCCACGCGGGGGCGCCCCTGGTCCCCCGCCCGCCGTAGGCGGCGGGGCTAAACGCAATGTGGCGGCTCGCGGCCCAACGTCCATCGGCGCGTTACACGCTCAACTTCCGTGGGTCCGTCGCAAACGCGAACAACTTCCCCATCCGAATGGCCGATGTAACCGGTATGGCCGTCACCCGACAGACCGGCCGGTTTGTCATCGACATCGCGGGCGACCGCATGTCGGCTGCGCTGACGGTGCCGGCCGACCTTGACCCCGCCACGGTCACCGAGGCGACGCTGCTCGCCGAGTTGAAGCAGGCGGGCCTGACGCCGCAGCCGACGTGGGACCCGGCGATCCGCGATGGCGTCCAGCAGTACCACGTCAAGCCCGACGAGCCGGTCACGGTCACGCTCCACGGCCAGCCCGCCAAACATGGCGTCGACGGCCGGTTCGAGTGGGATCCGGACTGCGATCCCAACGAGCAGCCCGTCACCGCCGGTCGCGACGGCGCGGCCGACTTCTACAGCCACTCCGCGTTCATCATGATTGCCGAGGGCCAGCGCCTCGGCCGGCTGCACCCACCCGTGCCCGGCGAGCCGGGGATGACCATCACCGGCGAAACCGCCTCGCCGCGCACCGGCAAGGAGGCTACGCTCCGCATCGACAAGGAATCGGTCAACCTCGCCGGCGACGGGGAATGCACCGCGATCATCGCCGGCGTGCTGCATCATGAAGACGACATGCTACGCATCGAGCCTTGCCTGAACATCCAGGAAAACGTCGACTTCTCCACCGGCCACGTCGACTTCGACGGCGACGTCGTCGTTCACGAAGGCGTACGCGACCTGTTCCGCGTCCGCGCCACCGGCAGCGTGCAGGTGAGGGGCCTGATCGAAGCGGGGCGGATCACCACCGGCGTCGACTTCGACGCCGACGGCGGCATGGCGGGCCGGGAGAAAGGCCGCGTCAACATCGGCCGGGACATGAACGCCCGGCATCTGTCAGGCGTGCACGGGCACGTCCGCCGCCACCTCACCGTCGACCGCGAGATCATCAACTGCGAGCTGTTCGTCGGCGGCGAGGTGCGGGCCGTGCGGGCGGTGCTGGTCGGCGGTTCGATCGTCGCAACGCAACGGATCACCGTGCGCGACCTTGGCTCGCAGGCCGGTCACGAAACGCTGGCCGTGCTCGGCTGCGCCCCGGCGCTGGAGGCAGGACTGGCGCAGGCGGCGGCGATGCTGCGCCGGTTTGACGAGCAGATGAGCGACGACGAAAACGACGCGTTCAACACGATGGTCCACCGCGGCGGCGCGGCCGCGGAGATGCGCCTCGACGAGTTGAAAGTCGCCAAGCACAATCTCACGCAGCAGCGGGCCTTGATTCAGTCGCGCTACGACGCGATCGACGCGGTGCTCAAGAAGCGCCGCCGGGCGGAGCTGTTCGTGCATCGCGCGATCCACCCCGGCGTCACGCTGCTCCACGGCGACCAGGCGTATACGTTTCAGGAAACGCTGCGCGGCCCGTTGCTGATCGGGCACAAGCCGGACCGGCCGGGCGATCTGATCGTGAAAGACCTCGGCAGCAACGATCAACGGGCACTGATGGAGTTCACGAAACTGCGCGTGCTGTCGGAGCGTGATCCGTTGCGACAGTTGCAACGGGTGCAGGCGCCCAAGGCGGTGAAACCCACCGATTGAATCCGTGGGCTTCGGGAGTGATGTTTGTTCAAGCGGTGACGATGCCGGCGGGTGGGACGGCGCGGGCGAAGGCGGCGTTGCCGTCAAGCTTCATCCAGTTTTCGAGCACATCGCGGTAGACGGTGCGGAAGTCGATGTTGAAGGTGACGTCACCGTCGTCGAGGTCGTCGGCGGCGAGGCTGGGGTGTTGGCCGTGCAGACCCGGGCGGGCGTGATCGCCGAAGAGGAACATCGGGCCGGCGGCGCCGTGGTCCGTGCCTTGGGAGGCGTTCTGGCGGACGCGTCGGCCGAACTCGGAGAAGGCGAGGGTGACGACGCGCTTGCCGTGGCCGGCGGCGTCGAGCTCGCGGTAGAAACCGCGGACGGCGGTGGCGAACTGCTGGAGCAGGTTGGCGTGGGGATTGATCTGCGCGGCGTGGGTGTCGAAGCCGCCCATGGCGACGTAGTAGACGCGGGTGGGCAGTTCGGCGCGGATCATGGCGGCGACGGTTTGCAGTTGGCGGGCGAGCGGGCCGTTGGGGAACTCGGTCAGCGGCCGCTGATTGGCGGCGCGGCGGACGTTGGCGGAGGCGACCTGCGCGTCCATGGCGGTGCGGAAGATGAAGTCGGTGGGGTCGGTGGCGGCGGGGGCTGGAGGCTGAATCGCCTGGGGTGCTTCCTGTATCGCCTGGTACGGGTCTTCAAGTTGCTTGTCGTGATCGGAGCCGTGCCAGCGGAAGAGGCGGGGCTGCTGGAAGGTGACGGGGCGCGTTTCGCGACCGAGGGTGGCCAGGGGTGCGGTGTTGCCGAGGGTGATGCACTCCATGCCATGGGCGTCGACGAGCTGGTCGGCTTCGCGGGCCTTGTCCAGTGCCCGGCCGATCCAGCCATGGCCGCGATGGCCCGCGCCGCCGGCGTTGGTGTCGCCGCTGTGCCAGACGTCCATGGAAGCGAAGTGGGAGCGGTTGGGGTTGGGATAGCCGACGCCCTGGAGGACGGTGGCCCGGCCTTCGCCCATCATTTCGTAGAGGTCGCGCAGGCCGGGATGGAGGCCGATGCCGTTGCGCGGGTCGACGACGAGCAGGTCGCGTTCGGGCAGGGCGAGGTTGGGTCGAGCGTTGTAGTATTCGCGCATGCCGAAGGGGATGACGGTGTTGAGCCCGTCGTTGCCGCCGGAGAGCTGGACGACGACGAGCACGCGGTCCTCCGGTACGCCGGGCTTGCTGGTGAGGCGCATGGTGGTGTCGGTCATGGCGGCGGCGGTGCGAGGCAGGAAGCCGGGCACGGTGCCGACGGTCGAGAGCATGGCCAGGCCGGCGTGGAGGAACTGGCGACGTGTGAAGGCGAATTGGTCAGGCATGGTGGTTTCTCGAAGGAGGCGTGGGCAGTCGAAGCCACAGACCAACACCAATCGGCCGTTAGCCGCGGCCTTTACGGCCGCGCATTCGGTCGACCGGACGCGATCGGATGCAACCGGGGCCGACCCGTAACGGAACGCGCGGCCGTAAAGGCCGCGGCTAACGTTGGCGGTTTTAACACAACTGGTACTCCGGCATGGTGGTGATCAACACGAGTACGGGCACGAGCGCGTCGGCGGTCACCCGCTGCCCGGCCCCCCCGGATCCGGCCCGGCGCTGAAGCTCACGCACCAGCGGCTCGCGACGGGGGGCGGGAATGTGATCGCCCACCAACTGGTCCACCAATTCGTCCACCACGCGCTCGGGCGTGCGCTGCTCGTCGGGCAGGTGGGCGACCAGCGGCGTCGGGTCGTACGGCTGACGGTCGTTGGACGCCCCGGCCACGGCGGGGTGGCCGGTGAGCAGGTAGAGGCAGAGGTTCTGGCGGGTGAAGAGCGTGGAGGTGTTGACCCATGCCCGGCCCACATCCCAGCCGGCGACGGAGGGCGGGTCGAACAACTCCTGGCCGAGGTGCATCATGGTGATGCGCAGGGCCTTGGGCTCGCGCGGGGGCGTCCGCATCATGCGGACGGTGCCGACGAGCAGTTGGGCGGGGCTTTTGATCTTGCGGCCGACGACCGCGGCGTCATAGAAGTGCTGGCTTTTGAAGATCGTCTTGAGCACGGGGGCGAGGCGGTATTCGTGACGTCGCACGAGCGTGCCGAGGTCGCGGATGACGGCCACCTGGTCGGCGCTGGCGCGGTCGGGGTCGACGTCGGCGACGAAGTAGCGGTAGAGCTTGTAGGCGACGAACTGGGCGCAGGCGTTCTGGCGGAGCAGGTGGAGCGTGAGGCCGTCGCCGTCGAACCGCTCGCGCCGGCCGAGGATCTGCTTGGGGCCGTGGTCGTGCTGGCGGACGTTGAAGTGGAAGTCGTTGTGCTGCACGTGGTAGCCGGTGAGCGCGCGGGCGGCTTCCTGGATGTCCTGCTCGGTGTAGTTGCCGACGCCGAGGGTGAACAGCTCCATCAGTTCGCGGGCGAGGTTTTCGTTGGGCTCGGCACTGCGGTTGCGGTCGTTGTTGAGGAAGCGGAGCATGGCGGGGTCGCGCACGATGCCGAGGGCGAGGTCGGCGAAGTTGCCCGCGGCCGCGCGGCGGAGCATGGCGTTCTGCTGGAGCATCTGGTAGGTGCTGCGGACGTTGCGGTGGCGGGTGGCGAAGTGGTCGTGCCAGAGCAGCGTGAGGTTTTCCTCCAGCGGCCGGGGGGTGCGGATCATCAACTCCAGCCACCACTGCTGAAGCTGCTGCAACATCTCGCGATCCTGGTACCGCCGACGAAGACGTTCGGTATTGAAGCGGTCGAGCGTGTCCTGGTCGCCCTGCCGACGTGCGACGGCCCGCTCGCGCCGCTCCTCGGGCGTCGGCGGGCGGATCAGGTCCGGGTCGGCGTCGGGCATGGGCAAGGCGTCGGTGGGCAGGTCGTGATAGTCCGCCAGCGCATCGACCGCCGCGTCCAGCCCCATGTCCGCCAGCATCCGCGCCCGTCCCGGCTCAGGCCCGAAGGCCGTCCGCCGCAGCAGGTGCCGGGCCTGCGGCAAGCCGAACTCGTCGTCAGCCAGTGGATTCAGCGAGGTGTTCACAGCCATGACATCCCTGCCCCGATGGACGACCAGCCCCCCTCGAACTATCGGCCAAACGCCACCGCGACGTCCGCTATTGCCGCCCGGTCCGAAGAGGGAAGATTTGAGGTGGGGCGGGTGTCTCGCCCGTCAAGGGGGGAGGCGGGCTTTGGCGCCCGCCCCGCTGAAGAAACGCTGTGGCATTCATTCCGTCGACTTGCTGCCGAACGCCGCCGCCAGCAGTTCCTCGTCCACGTCGTCGGGGATCGTCCGGCCGGTGGCGTAGTTGTACAGCAGCGATCGGAACACCATGTCCGCCGCGCTGCTGGCGACCACGGCCAGAATCACCGCCAGCGCGAACAACACCACCGCGGTAATGATCAACAGCAACTGCCCGCTGGCCACCGCCAGGCCGACCAGAACGCCGAGCACGATGAACACCGGCAGCGTGACCAGGAACGTCAGCAGCGTCATGGAGAAGTTGCCCACCAGCGCCTCGCCCCACGTCTGCTTGAGCGTGCTCAGCGCCTGCTTGAACGCCCGCACCGGGCCGACCCCCTCGGCCGCCAGCACGGGCACGACGAAGTAGGTCAGAATCGTCCACCCCGTGCCGAGGATCGCCGCCACCACGGCCCCGACCTTGTCGTTGGCGTTCTCGATGATCTTCAGCAGCAGCCCCACCGTCGCGGACACCAGCGCCCAGCCGGCGATCTGCGGTAGCCGGCGCATCGCCACCGACAGGCCGTAACCCACCGTCGGCGTCTCCCCGGCACAGACGCGCAACGCGCAGGCCGACAGCGCCGTATTGAAAAAGACGATCACGAAGTAGCTGCAGAAGTAGAACGCAAAGGCGAGCACGTAGACCAGCAGCGGCACCTCGCCGGCGGCCGTCTCCTCGTCCAGAAACGTGTCCAACTGCTCCAGCGTGCCCGTGCCCGCCATCGGCAGCACAAAACTGGCGATCACCACCAGCGACGCCAGCCCCGAGAGCAACGGGAAGACCAGCAGTTGCTTGAAGTCCCAGATGATGCTGTAGGAGAGCTTCACATACTCCCAGCTTCGCCGCAGTCGGCCGAAGAAGCCGTCGGCGCCCACCGGCCCGGCCGTGCGGCGGGACCCGGCGGGGCCGGCCTGCTTGACGGCCCGGCCGACGCTGGTGGTCAGCGCCTGGTTCGTCTGAAGATTGAACCCGCAATGCACGCATAACACCGCGTCGGCGGCGATCGCTTCGCTGCATGACGGGCACTGACGCTTGCCCACATGCGCCGTCCCGCCCTGCGCCGCGATCTCGCCGCCGGCCGCCTGCTCCGGCGTGTCGGGCACGTGCATCTTGTTCCCACACTTGCACCGCACCCGTTGGCCGGCCAGTTCCGGCTTCCATCGGTACTGCTTCTGACACGTCAGACAGGAAAACGTGGATTCGCCACCCATCGCCTGCACCCCTTTGCCGAACGGAAGTGAGTGAATCAAGACGTCGCCGGAATCCGCCCGCCCCATCACGGGCGGCATCGTACGCATTATCCGTGTTGCGGAAGCCCGGGCCAAGCTTTTTCTGTCAATTCTCACCGCTCCGCTTCCAATGTCCCGATCCAGATCTGCAGTGCCATGCCGGCTGAGAAAAGCGACGACCGCCGCCCGGGCGCCCGCCCGGGTGGGCCAGGCGTTCCGCCCGCCGAGGCAGGCTTGCACGTCTGCCCCGCCGCCGGCATCGGGTGGCGACTGAATTCGGGCAGGTCAACCTTGACGATCGTAAACGCAAGGGGTGTAATGAAGGGCAGCAGAGTCAGTTCTATCGCCATCCTGTTCCGAGGCCGGCGAATTTCCGCCATTTATCCCGGCCCCAGGGCATGCGGTCGCGGGCGTTCCGGGCGTCTGGCTCGTCGGTTCGTCAGGTCAAGTTGTGCCGGCTCACCGCCGTCGAAGCGCTTCGCCAGTCATGGGAGCGCGGGTTTGAGTGGGCCCGGATTGACCGTTTAGCCGATGCCCATTTCAGGCCGTTGCGTCAAGGCATCTCGGGCGCGAAAGGGACCGCTCCATGTTCGGGTTCACCAAAAAGCCGGAAATGAATCTGTGGGAAGCCGTGCTCGCCAACGAGGTCGATCGCGTGCGGGAGTTGCTTCAGGCCGACCCCTCGCTGGCCGGGAGGGTTGCGCCGCACAAGCTGTGTCGGCGTGAGGTGGGGCTGGTGAGCGATGCGACGCCGCTGCACGTCGCGTCCGCACGGGGCTATGGGCAGGTGGTCAAGCTGCTGCTGGTCGCCGGCGCGGACGTGAACGCCCGGGCGCAGGGGACGACGCCGTTGCACGAAGCGGCCGGGTGCGGACACGTGGAGGTGGCGGAGCTGCTGCTGTTTCGCCAGGCGGACGTGAATGCCGTCGACCAGGCAGGGTGCACCCCGCTGCATCGGGCGGCGATGGCGGGCCATGACCCCATGGTCAACCTGCTGCTGGACAACGACGCGAGCATTGAAGCGATCGATGACGAGGGCAACACCGTGCTGCACTGCCTGGCGGCGCACGGCTGCGAGGCGGGCCTCAAGCGTGTGCTCGAGGCCGGGGCGGAGACGGACCCGTGCGACAAGACCAAGCAGCGCACACCGCTGCACCTGGTGATGGTGCACGCCGATCACAGCGCCGCCAGCCACATCGACCCGAACCAGCGCCGGGAGCGGGCGAAGATGGAGCGGTCGGCCCGGATCCTGATCAAGCACGGCGCGGACGTCAACGCCGTGGACGCGGCGGGCAACACCCCGCTGGACCTGTTCAACTATCTCGAAGGCGACAACGAATCCGACCCGCTGGTTCGGCTGCTGCGCAAGCACGGCGGCCGGTGGATGCGCTATCACCATCGCCATGCCGAATCGACCGCACCCACCGCGGCCGCGCCGTCGGCCACCGACGAGCCCCCGCACCTGGACCAGGCCTCATTCGCCCACGACAGCCACGGCTCGCGGATGGGCTCGACCTCAGGCGCCTCCGCCATCAGCCGGCGGGCGATGGGCTTCATCGGCGACCCCATCCCCCTCGACGCCGGCTCCGTGCTCATCGGCCGCAACCCCGAATGCGACGTCCGCTACCGCAGCCGAACGCTCTCACGCCGCCACGCCCAGATCACCTTCGAGCAAGGCTCCTACATGATCACCGACATGGGCTCGCACAACGGCGTGCTGATCAACGGCCGAAAAATCCACACCTCCCACCTGCTCAGCCCCGGCGAAATCATCACGCTCGGCGCGTACGAATTCGAGTTCGACGGCCAGAGCATCATCCCCCTCCGCGATGAGTTCGACGAAAACGAACTTCGCGCCGAACTCAGACGCTGACGACTATGGAGCCGTGAGCCGTTCGCCTTCAGCCATTAGCCAGCGACAAGCCGAACGGAAGGGACATGCTGGCTGAAAGCTGAAAGCGAACGGCTCAAAGCTCCATAACACCACACGGCCGACAAACCCGCCGTGCGATACTTTGCTTTTCGTGGGGCAGGCGCCTCGCCTGCCGGCGGTGTCCCGCCCGCCCCACCTTGAATGAAACCCGCAACAACAGGCTCGACCGCCCGACCCGCGTGGGGTAGGCTTCACGCCATGAACGAACACACCGCACCCCCGACGGCCGAACCGGCGACGCCCGCCGCCACGCCCCACGCCGAGGACATCCTCTGGGAAGGCGGCCCGTCGCAGATCGTGCTGCTGAAAACCTACCTGCTCTGCCTGCTGCTCTCGCCGTTGATCATCCCGCTTTTCTACGCCGGCTGGCGCTGGCTGGAGCTGCGCAAGCATCGCTACACCCTCACGACCGAACGGCTGCGCCATCGCACGGGCATCTTCTCCCGCCGCACCGACGACCTCGAACTCTACCGTATCCGCGACACCGTCGTGAACGAGCCCTGGGTCTACCGGCTGTTCGGCGCAGGCAACATCGTCCTCGAAACCTCCGACCGCACCCACCCGACCTTCCATCTCACCGCCATCAAGGACCCGCACACCGTGCTGTCGCACGTCCGCCGACAGGTCGAACTGATGCGGAAGCTCAAGCGCGTCCGCGAAGTTGACTTCGAGGCATGACGATTGGCTTTGCTCCACGCGTGCGGTACAAAGAAGCAACCATGCCCACCCGCTCCACCAACCCGACGCAGTTTCTTACCGCGGACGAGCAGGCGGCGGTCGAACGCGCCATCAACACCGTCGAGCAGCAGACCTCCGCGGAAGTCAGGCTCCTGATCGCCCGCCACTGCTGGGGCGACATCCGCGACAAGGCGCAGCGGCTGTTCTTCAAGCATCGCATGGACAAGACCGAGCGCCGAAACGCCGTCCTCATCCTGCTGATCACCACCAACCGCGAGTTTCTCATCTACGGCGACAAGGGCATCAACGATAAAGTCGACGACCCGTTCTGGCAGGACGTGCGCGATCTGATGACCGAGCAATTCCGTGCCGGCTGGTTCGGCGACGGCCTCTGTGCCGGCATCCAGCGCATCGGCGAGCCACTAGCGACGCACTTCCCGCCCGATCCCGACCATGACCCCAACGAGCTTCCCAATGAAGTCGCTTTTGAACAGTAGCCTGCGAGCGTGCACCGCCATGCTGCTCGGGCTGGCGCTGATGGGGCCGGCGCTGGCCCAGCCGGCGGCGGACCGTTACGCGCCCTACCCCGAGCCTGACGCGGGCTACGTCACCGACCTCGCCGGCCTGCTCAGCGCCGACGAGGAAGAGCGCATCGAGCAGTGGCTCTGGCAGGCCGAGTCGCGCACGGGCGTCGAGATCGCCGTGGTGACGATCGACTCGATCCTCGACTACCCCGGCACGGACAACCAGCGCATTGAAGCCTTCGCCCGGGGCCTGTTCGATGCCTACGGCATCGGCAACCTGCCGGAGAACGACGGCGTGCTGCTGCTGGTCGCCCGGGGGGACCGCGAAGCCCGCATCGAGCTCGGCGCGGGGTACGGCCGACGCCGCGACCGCGACGCCCGGGCGATCATGGATGGCACGATCGTCCCCGCCTTCGCCAACGGCGATTACCCCGCCGGCATCACCGACGGCGTCAAGGCGATCCTGCTCGAGTTCGCCGGCGTCCGCGTGGGCTGGAACTGGCCGTTGATCGTCACCGGGCTGGCCATCCCGCTCGTCGGCGCCGTCGCGGTGAGCCTGTTCCGCAGCGGCAAGCGCGGCTGGGGCTGGGTGGCGGTGGGCCTGCTGATCGTGCTTCTGCTGGCGCTGGTGCGGATGGTGGTCACCGTCGTCCGCCACATGCCCGAAGGCAACAGCGGGTCGTGGAGTTCCGGCGGCTTCGGGGGCGGGTTCGGCGGCGGCTCGTCCGGCGGCGGCGGCGCGACGGGCAGTTGGTGACGCGCAGCAAAACCCCAGGGAGCACACCATGCGATGCCCGGCCTGTCAATCCGGCTACCTGCAACACATGCGGACACGCGAACAAGGCGTCGACCTGGACCAGTGCCCACGCTGCAAGGGCCTGTGGTTCGACGGCGAGGAACTGGAACAGGTGCTGCCCACCGCGGCCCGCGAACTGCGCGTGCCTTCCGACGCCACCGAAACCGACCGCCCCTGCCCGCATTGCCGAACGCCGCTGCATGCATTCAACTACCCGCAAACGCTCGTCCGCGTCGACGTCTGCCCCCACTGCCACGGCCTGTGGCTGGACCCGCGCGAGTTCAAGGAAATCAAACTCGTGCGCGAACAACTCGACAAACAGGGCGAACTGGAAACGCACGCCCCCGTCACCGGCATCAAAGGCGGCATCATCCGCTTCATCGACCAGAGCATCGCGAACCTCTCCGGCTTCGAGTGATCCGGAACCGCCACCCCGCCCGGCGGTCACTCCGCCAGCGTGACGTTGTCCGCCTGCGGGCCCTTCTCGCTGCGGCCTTCGTCGAACGTGACGCGCTGGCCTTCCTGGAGGTCTTCAAAGCTCACGCCCTGAAGGCTGTTGGCGTGAAAAAACAGTTCCTGGCCCGACTGCGTCTGGATGAATCCGAATCCGCGGTCGGTCAGCTTCTTGATCGTGCCTTCTGCCATGATGCGATGCTCCTGAATCAGGTGTGTGGGCAAGCGTGCCCGGGCTTGAACGGGGTCATGGTACCGGCGAACCGGATGCGGCGTCGATCCGAACGCAAGCCGTCGCCCGACAGCCCGGCCACACGAGCCTAGCGCGGGGCAAGATCGACCGGCTCGGCCGTCGCCCCCTCGGCCGGCGCGATGCCGAGCAGCCTGGCGACGGTCGGGTGCAGTTGCAACGCCTCGATGCGCTTGATCTCCCGGCCGCCCAACGGCTCGGGCCAGCGATGGATCAGGGCGAAGCCGAGCATGTCCGGCTCGTCGGCCGGATCGTAGCCGTGCATGCCGCGCGGGCCGCCGCGTTCGCCGATGGGCGCGGTCACGCCCTCGGGTCGGACGGAGAAGGTGTGGCCGGTGGTGAGCACTGCCACGAGATCGCCAGTGCGGGTGGGATGGTCGTACTGCCATTGCTCGGGCAGGTCGTCGCGCCGCCAGATGCGGATGAAGTCGTGCTTGTCGGCGGCGGCGAGGGCGGTGGCGATGATCGCTTCGCGTTCGTCGTCGGCTTCGACCCGGTCGAGGTGGATGTGGCCGACGTTGCCGGTGGTGACGAGGGTGATGTCATCGCGATCGCGTGGCAGGCCGACGAGTGGGTAGAGGTTGACGAGCGTGTGGACGACGGCCATGCCGTGGTCGGTGGTGAGCAGCAGGTAGAGCGTGTCGCCGTCGCGGGCGGTGCGTTGCCATTGGGCATGGATGGCCTCGGCGAACCAGCCGAGCAACACGTCGGTCTGCTCGAAGGTTTCGACGACTTCGGGCGCGTCGGGGCCGGCTTCATGGCCGACCTTGTCCACGTCGCCGATCCAGGTCATCAGCAGTTGCAGCGGTTGCTCGTGCGTGTCGTTTTGCCAGACGTCGATGAGCTGTTCGAGGCGTTCGCGGTCGCTGAGTTGGGCGTCGAAGCGTTGGTTGTGATGGGCGGTCTGGATGTGGTGGTGCTCCTGCCAGTGGGCCAGGGGCCAGTCGCCCACGGCCGTGCGGATCTGCTGGCGGGTGGCGGTGAACCAGATCGGCTCGGCCTGGAGGAGGTTGGCGAAAGGCGGGTAGTGGTAGGTGCGTTGGCGTCGGCGGTCGTAGAAGGCATTGGCGGGGACGCCGTGGTCGCGGGGGAGGACGCCGGTGGCCTGGGAGGCGTGGCTGGCGAAGGTGACGGAGGGGAAGGTGGGGACGAGGGCGCGGGTGTGGAGGCCGGTGGCGATGAGGCGGTCGAGTGCGGGCGTGTTGGCGCGGTGGACGTAGTCGTGGCGGACGCCGTCGATGGTGATCCAGACGACGGTGGTGCGGTTGGGGGTTTCGGCATCGGCCTCGGCCAAGGCGGGCGTCGCCTGCACGGCCAGCCCCAACAGGAGCACGCACACCAGCCACGGCCTGCGCAGGAGGTCGTGGTAGGAGTTGAAGGGGCGGGCGTGGTGCGGGCGGGTGGTGGGCATGGTCCTGCATTGTTGCCGGCTACGGCGGTCGGTACAACCGGGGGCCGCGCTCCGCTGCGATGCGCGGCTAAGGTTTGGGGACGCCCGACTCGCCCGCGCCCGCCCGGCGGGTTACATTGATCCGACGATGAGCGATGCGGCCACGCACAACTCGAAGCCCGCCAAGGCCCTGACCCCGGCCATGCAGCAGTACCAGCGGTTCAAGAAGCAGCACCCGCATTGCGTGCTCTTTTTCCGCATGGGCGACTTCTACGAAATGTTCTACGACGACGCGAAGCTGGCCCACAAGGTGCTCGGCGTCACGCTCACCCAGCGCACCGAAGGCGTGCCCATGGCCGGCGTGCCCTACCACGCGGTGGAGAACTACCTGCGGCGGATGATCCAGGCGGGCCATCGCGTGGCCGTCTGCGAACAGGTCGAAGAGGCGGCGCAGGCCAAGGGCGTCGTGAAGCGCGACGTCACCCGCGTCGTCACGCCCGGCACGATCACCGACGAGTCGCTGCTGGAAGAGGGGCAGGAAAATCCGCTCGCGGCAGTCGTCTTCCAGGGGCAAGGGGCCAAGGGGCCGAGGGGCCAAGCGGCCGAAGGGAAAGAAATCGCCTCCATCGCCTGGGCGGAGCTGAGCACCGGCGCCTTCCACGTCGCCACGCTCGCTGCCGACGAGGTGGCTGATGAGCTGGCGCGCGTGCGGCCGCGCGAGTTGATCTACTGCGAGACTGCCGACGGCGAAGCGCCCACCCGCGTCCGCCAACTCGCCGAGGCCCTGGGCTGCTCGCTCACCCCCCGGCCCGGCTGGCAGATGCGCCAGGGCGAGGCCGTGGAAGCCCTCCGCCGACAGTATGGCGTCGCCCAGCTCGCCGGCTTCGGCTTTGATGATGACGACCCCGCCCTCGCCCCTGCCGGCGGCATCCTGCACTACCTCACGGAAACGCAGTGCGTCGGCGCCGACGATCCCCACGCGAAAGCCGAAACGCGAAACGCGAAACTCTCCCACCTCCAGCCGCCGCGCCGGTTCGTGCGCAACAGTCACCTGGTCATCGACCAGACGTCGCTGCGCTCGCTGGAAGTCGAACGCACGCTGCGCAGCGGCGGCACGGAGGGCTCGCTGGTTGCCACCCTGCAGGCCGGCGGCGGCTGCGTCACCGCCATGGGCAAGCGGATGCTCCGCCACTGGCTCTGCTATCCGCTCTGCGAGCGCGAGCCGATCGAGGGTCGGCAGCGCGTCGTGCAGGCGCTGGTCAACGACGTCCGCTTTCTTGATGAGCTGCGCGCCGCGCTGGACGGCGTGCAGGACGTGCAGCGCATCACCGCCCGCCTCGCGGTCAACCGCGCCACGCCGCGCGATCTCGTCGCGCTCGGCCGCAGCGCCGCGCAAGTCCGCCAACTCGAGCGTATGCTCGCCGACCGCCCCACCGTCGCGCATTACCATGAGCCGGTCGCCGCGCTGGTCGCCCCGCTCGAATCGCTCGCCCGCCAGATCGCCGAGGCCTGCGTCGACGAGCCGCCCGCCCACCTGCGCGACGGCGGCCTGGTCCGCGACGGCTACGACGCCCAGCTCGACGAATACCGCAACCTTCAGCGCGACAGCCACGACTGGCTGGCCCGCTATCAGAAACAGCTCATCGACACGACCGACCTGCCCGCCCTCAAGGTCGGCTTCAACAAGGTGTTCGGCTACTACATCGAGCTCACCCGCGCCAACCGCGACAAGGCCCCCGACGACTGGACGCGCAAGCAGACGCTCAAAAATGCCGAGCGGTTCATCACGCCGGAGCTCAAGGAGTATGAGCAGAAGGTGCTCAGCGCCGAAAGCCGGGGCGTCGCGCGCGAGCAGGCACTGTTCGCCGAGTTGTGCACGCTCGCTCAACAGCAGACCGCCGGCCTGCACCGCTTCGCCGAGTTGGTCGCCGAGCTGGACGTGCTCGGCTGCTTCGCCCGCCGGGCGGTGCGCCATCGCTACGTCAAACCCACCATCGTCGACGACCCCGTACTCCACGTCGACGGCGGCCGACACCCCGTGCTCGATGAACTGCTGGGCGAACAGTTCGTGCCTAACGATGTGGCGCTCGGGTCTCGGGGCTCGGGGATCGGGTTTCGGGAGGGAGAAGCGAACGCCGAGCCGGATCGCGAACCGCAAGCCACGAAACCCGATACCCGAGACCCGAGCCCCGCCGCCACCCTCGCGCTGATCACCGGCCCGAACATGGCGGGCAAGTCCACCTACATCCGGCAGGCCGCACTGATCACCCTCCTCGCGCACACCGGCAGCTTCGTCCCCGCCGACCGCGCGACCGTCGGCCTCTGCGACCGCATCTTCACCCGCATCGGCGCGTCCGACGAACTGCACGCCGGCCAGTCCACCTTCATGGTCGAGATGACCGAGACCGCCAACATCTGCCACCATGCCACCGCCCGCAGCCTCGTCATCCTCGACGAGATCGGCCGGGGCACGTCCACGCTCGACGGCCTCTCGCTCGCCTGGGCCCTGGCGGAACACCTGGCCCACCTCGGCCCGCGATGCCTGTTCGCCACGCATTACCACGAACTGACCGCCCTGGCCGACGAGTACGACAACGTCGCCAACCTCAACGTCACCGTCCGCGAATGGCAGGACCAGATCGTCTTCCTCCACCGCATCGCGCCCGGCAAGACCGACCGCAGCTACGGCATCCACGTCGCCAAGATCGCCGGCCTGCCCCAGCCCGTCGTCGACCGCGCCAACCAGTTGCTCGGCCAGCTTGCCGTCAGCCACGCCCCCGCCCCCGGAACCGCCCCCGGAACAACCCCCGCTCCCGCCCCTTCACATAGCCGGGCGAAGCGCGACCAGTTGCCGCTGTTCACAGAGTACGTCGATCACCCCGTCCTCACCGAGCTGCGCCAGGCGGACCTCACCCAGCTCACGCCCATGCAGGCGTTCGACCTGCTCCGCCAACTGCACGAACAGGTGAACCACGATCCGCCCGGCGCCTGAACCGTCCCGCCATCCCCAACAACCCGGCATCCGCCCCATCTGCCGCAAGAGTGAGGCACTCACTTCTTTTAGGATGGGTAATATACGTGAATTAGAGAAATTTTTACCAGCCGCGCGATCCCTTTGAGCCCAGGCCGCGTAAGATTGAATGGAAGCAGAGATCGCCCCCGGCAACCCCCGGAAGCCCTCCGGTACCCCCGGGCAACAGACCGGGCCGATCGGAGACGTCGGTTATAAAAAGATGGAAACCGGGTCTGCTGCGGCCCTATGATTCGACGGCAACGCACGACAGACCCGCCACAAAACTCCTTGTTTGCCCCCCTCACGGCCCGCTCGGTGTCCCCCCCACACCGACGGGCCGGTTTTTTGCGCGCACCGCACCGCCTCTTCACGGCGATGGCGAGATGCCGGAAAGTCACAAAGGACACGAAGGCACAAAGAGCACGAAGAAGAAGCGGACAACCGCGAAGCGGCGAAGGGTGCGAAGTGTAGAAGAAGTGGAAGGATGGGAGGAGAGCGGGTGGCGGGATTTTCGCGACACAGCGTTGAAATCGCTTCACATCCGTCCGCACAACTCAACTTCATCGCCGCGATCTTCGCCTCCGTCGCACCTTCGCGGTTTCTGGATCCCTTTGTGTCCTTCGTGGTTCTCCCGTGGTTCTCCCAGGTCTTGCCATGCAGCCGAGGGCGAAACGGTCTAAAATGGCTCGTCTATGAGCCGCAGCAGTGATCTAGCGCGTGACTTGAACATCGATGCCGTCATCGCGGGTGACGCCCGGCTGTCGTTTGACGACGCACTGCGGCTGTACCATGAAGCCCCGCTGCATGAGCTTGGCCGGTGGTCCTCCGCCGTGGCCGACCGGCTGCACGGGACCGAGGTGCGCACCTACGTCATCGACCGCAACATCAACTACACCAACGTCTGCACCGCCCGCTGCACCTTCTGCGCCTTCAAGCGCCGCGGCGACGAGGCCGACGCCTACACGCTCGACCGCGAGACGCTGCACCGCAAGATTTCCGAACTGCTCGCCATCGGCGGCACGCAGATCCTGCTCCAGGGCGGCATGAACCCCGACCTGCCGCTGACGTTCTATGAAAAAATGTTGCGGGCGATGAAGGCCGAGTTCCCGCGGTTGCACATCCACGGCTTCTCGCCGCCGGAGATCACGGAGCTGGTCGCCATCGCCGAGATCGACGGCTACCCCACCACCGCCCCACGGCGCAGCGGCGAGCTGCCGGCCGACGTGTGGGAAGCGAAGTGCGAAGCGATCCTCAAACGGCTGATGGCGGCGGGGCTGGACTCGCTGCCCGGCGGCGGAGGCGAGATTTTCGCCGACCACGTCCGCCGTCGCACCGGGCAGGGCAAGGCGAGCGCGGAGCACTGGCTGACCGTCATGCGGCTCTGCCACAAGCTGGGGCTGCACACGAGCGCGACGATGATGTTCGGCCACATCGAGGGCATCGCCGACCGCATCGACCACATGCGCCGCCTCCGCGACGCGCAGGACGAAGCGATCCGCGAGAACTGGCCGGCCCGGTACGTCAGCTTCATCTCCTGGCCCTTCCAGCGCGAGAACACGCCGCTGGGCCGGCTGCCGGAGTATGACGTAGAAGCGAGCGAACCTTTCCCGGGCGACGTGCTGGCGGAGAAGGTCTACGCCGGCGAAGTGGACGGCATGGCCAAGGCGGCCTGCGACGCGGCGGTGCCGGAGGCGGGCAAGGTGGTTCGGCTGGCGAGCGCGAACGAGTACCTGCGCATGCAGGCGATCAGCCGGCTGTTCCTGGACAACTTCCACTCGATCGGCAGCTCGTGGGTGACGATGGGGCCGAAGATCGGGCAGATGGGCCTCTACTTCGGCGCCAGCGACATGGGCAGCGTGATGATGGAGGAAAACGTCGTCAGCGCCGCCGGCACGACCTACTGCCTCAACGAAGAAGTGCTCTGCCACCTCATCCGCGACGCGGGCTACACCCCCGCCCAACGCGACAACCGCTACAACGTCCTCAAGCTCCACGCCGACGACGACGCCCCCGACCGCAAGGTCACCGACTGGTCGCAGCACCGGGCGAAAAAGCTGCACGTCGAAAGCAGCAGCGCGTGCGGCAGCGGGGATGCAGATAACGGCCAAGTCACGTTGACCATTGGTGACAAGTAGAAGCCCACGGATTGAATCCGTGTGCTTCGGCCCCCGTGTGGACTGCGATGCCCAAACTCTCCGTCAACGTGAACAAGATCGCCTTGATCCGCAACACGCGGGACGGCGAAGTGCCCGACGTGGTGCGGCTGTCGCGCATTGCGCTGGAGGCGGGGGCGCAGGGCATCACCGTGCATCCCCGGCCGGACGAACGGCACATTCGGCGGTACGACGTGACGAATCTTGCGGCGCTGCTGGATGAGCCGGCGTGGGCTGGCGCTTCCGGGGGGCGGGAGTTCAACATCGAGGGCAACCCGTTCCTCGGCGACTACATGGCGATCTGTCGGGAGGCGAAACCGGACCAGTGCACGCTGGTGCCGGACACGCCGGGGCAGAAGACGTCGGACCACGGCTGGCCACTGGCGGACGGCGACGAGGTGGCGCGGGTGGCGGCGGTGGTGGCGGAGCTGAAGGCGGCCGGGGCGCGGGTGAGCCTGTTCATGGACCCGCACCCGGCGGCGATCGAGCGCGTGCCGCAGACCGGGGCGGACCGGGTCGAGTTGTACACCGAGGCGTACGCCAAGGCTCTTGCGGCAGGCTGCGCGGAGGCCGACGCGGCGCATGCCCGGTATGCCCAGGCGGCGGCGAAGGCGGCGGCGCTGGGGCTGGGCGTCAACGGCGGGCATGACCTGAACCTGCACAACCTCGGCCGGTTCGCGACGATCCCCCACATCCTGGAAGTGTCGATCGGGCACGCGCTAATCGCCGACGCGCTGGAGCTTGGCATGGCCGGGGCGGTGCGGGCCTACCTGGCGGCGCTGGCGCAGGCCCGGTCGGTGTAGCGCGGCAGGGGCCGGAAAATATTTCTACGCGCCTTCATCCAACTTCATCCTGACGAGGCTATCGTTCGTAGTAAGTGTATGTCCCACAGCATGTAGGGAGATGCACCGGTGTCGCGACACCTACCATTTGTGAACCGAACGTAAGTAATGAACCATCCAGCATGGCGCCATCTTTCCCATTGGATCAAGCGGCATGTGCCGTTGATCGTGGGGCTGCTCAGCGTGCTCGTGACGTTCGTCGCCACATGGCAACTGGACACGGCGACGCGCCAGCGCGACCAGGTCCGCTTCGAGGCCTGGATCGAAAAGACGCAGGACACCGCGTATGAGCGCATCTACAACCACACCAGCCTGCTGCGCGGTCTGCGGGGGTTGTTCAGCGCCAGCAACCATGTCACGGCCCGGGAGTTCCGGCAGTTTGTCGACAGCTTCGACGTGGCGCAGCGTTACCCGGCGGTGCAGGCGTTGGGCTTCGCGCTCAAGGCGCCGGCATCGGAGTTGCCGCAGGTTGAAGCCATGCTGCACGAGCAGGCCCCCGACGCCCGCATCTGGCCGGCGACGCCGCGGGAGACGTATTACCCGACTATGTATTCGCGTACGCTGACGGAGGGCTACGACCACCTGATAGGCTTTGACATCGCCGCCGACCAGGCCGGGGTCGAGGCCATGCAGCGCAGCCAGCAGACGCTGGAAGCGGCGGCGTCGCGCGGCGAGCTTTCGTTCCAGCGTGACATGACCGCCGCCGTCGGCCGGCGGGCCCCGGATCACTTCGCCCTCTATCTGCCGGTCTTTCGGGAAGATCTGCATGCCAATCGGCAACCGAGCGAGGACAGCGAGGTGGCGGGCTTTCTCTACGCGATGATCGACAAGCAGGAGTTCTGGCACATCGCCTTCCATCCGGTGTCGCAACGTTACTTCGACATCTTCGTCTATGACGGCGATCAGTTGGACGCGACAAGCCAGGCGTTTACCAACGGCGTCCTGGTTCCGCCGCGCGAGGGGGCGCACCGGTCCCGGTTCCGCGACGAGGTGACGGTGGACATCGCCGGTCGGCCGTGGACGCTGGTGTTTCATTCCAAGCCGGCGTTCGAGGCGCTCTCGTCGCGGCCGACGGTGGTGCCGATGACGTTCGGCGGCGGCATGCTGGCGAGCCTGGTGCTGTTCCTGCTCGCGCGGTCGCAGACGCGGGCGTGGATGGCGGCGCACCGGCTCAACGAAGAGTTGCAGGCGTCGGAGCGTCAACTGCGCGAGGTCAACGGCACGCTGGAGCAGCGCGTCGCCGAACGCACCGCCGTCGCCGAGCAGCGGGCCGTCCTCGCCCGCCGGCTGGCCAACGAGGTGACGCAGATCGAGCAGCGTGAACGGCGTCGGCTGGCGCGCACGCTGCACGACCACCTCCAGCAACTGCTCGTCGCCGCCCGCTTTCGCCTGCAACTGCTCAACGCGACGTCCAACGGCAGCGGCGACGCGATCACCATTCAACAGGAGCTGGACAACCTGCTGCACGAAGCGATCGACGCCTCGCGGTCGCTGACGATCGAATTGAGCCCGCCGATCGTGCATGAAAGCGGGCTGGGCGACTGCCTGCACTGGCTGGCCCGGCATGTTCAGCAGCAGCACCGGCTGGCGGTGGACGTGCAGGTCGAGGGCGAGCCGGGCACGCTGGACGCGATGATCACGCCGAACGTGAAGATCATGCTCTTCGAAGCGGTGCGCGAAGCGCTGCTGAACACGGTCAAATACGCCGGCGTACGCGAAGCGTCGATCCACCTGCGGCATGACCCGGCCACCGACATGCTCGACCTGACCGTGGCGGACGAGGGCGTCGGCTTCGACGGCGACAAGGTGGCGGTCCGCGGTCCGGGCGTGGAACGCTTCGGCCTGTTCAGCATCCGCGAACGCCTGGAACTGCTCAACGGCCAGCTCGTGATCGACACCGCCCCCGGCAAGGGCACACGCATCACCCTGCGCCTGCCCGCTCATCAACCCGCGGACGTGGCGCAGCCCTGACCCCCAACGCCCCGGCCCGCAACGCAATCAGCAGCAGCACCGGCCACAACGCCAGCGGCAGCGTCTGCGGCCACGCCGGCCACGTCAACGCCGCCAGCAACGTCACCCCCGCCGCCGCCAGCAGATACACCCGCAACCACCGCGCCCCCGGCCAGCGCCACAACGCCACCGCCGCCAGCAGATGCGTCGGCCATGCCCAGAGCAGGTTCCAGTTCGGCCCCGTCACGTCATGCTCCGTCCCCAGCCACATCCCCGCCACCACCACGCCCGCCAGCCCCGTCACGCCCAGCAGCAGCGCGTCCGCCACGCTCACCCCACGCCGACGCCGCGACCCCATCCGCCCCCGCCCACGCACTTCCCGCCACGTCACCACCGCACCCACCACCAGCAGCCCCCACGCCGCCAGCGCCGGCCAGCGCACCGTCGGCTCAATCGTGTCCGCCCCTTCATACCAGTACAACGCCTGCTTCTCCCGCACCAACGGCCGCGCCTCGCCCTCACGCGCCACCGTCGCCGCGTCAAACGCCTCCATCAACGGCACGGGCAGGAACATCCGCTCCCGCCGACCCACCGCCTCGTCCCCCGGCTGCCCCATCACCAGCGTCACCCCCAACCACAGCAGCCGGGCGTTCGCCATGTAAGGCGCCAGCATCGCCCGGTACGTCGTCGCCGGCTCCGGCGCCTCCTCAAACCGCAACCGCTCGCCCAGCACGTCCTCAAACACGTCCCGCACGCGCGTCGAGCAATTGTCATCCAGAAAGCGGTAGCGGTACGTCGCGTTCGCCGGCTGAGCGTTGACGCGCAAATACGCGAATACCGCCTCCCGCTCCGCGGCCGTCAGGTCCAGCACCTGCTCGACCACCGCCCGCTGCTCGATGTGCTGGTACTGGTAGAGCACGTTGGCCATCTGCTGCTCGGAGAGGTGGTAGTCCAACTGCCCGCGGATGAACGTGACAACGAACATCGGGCTGTCGAAGTTGAACGTGCCGTAGTTGTAGACCGCGTCGATGTCGCCCAGCGGGTCATGCACCCGGATGGCGGTGTGGCCGAAGCGGGCGTGGATCGCCGACCCGGGGTACATGGTGAGTATCGAGACTTCCGCCTCATCTGACAGCCCCCGCGTCGCCTCGGCGGGCTGGGCGAGCGCCGCCGTGGACGAGCCGGCCCACACCATCCACAGCAGAACGATCACCAGCTTGTCGCGCAGAGCAATTGCCATAGGTGTGAATCTTAGCCGACCCGCCGCCGGAACATGTACCCTCAGGCTTGCCCGGGCAGGGCCACTGTGTCTGCCATCGGGAGCAGGGGGCTATGTGTTCGGCCCGCGTTCGTCGGCGAGTCGGCGGACCTGCTCGCGAAGGGCGACCACTTCACGGCGCAGCTCGCGTATCGCCGTGGCGCTGGGCAGCGCGGCCCCGGGCTCGGCGGTGTCACGGCCGACGAAGAACGAAGCCAGCGTCGCCGTGATATACCCCAGGATGCCGAGGCTGTAGGCCGCCAGCAGCACGGCCAGGATGCGCCCCTCGGCGGTGACGGGCCAGTATTGCGAGCCCAGCGTCGTCAGGAGCATGGCGGTCCACCACAGCGCGTCGCCGTAGGTCGCAAAGCCTTCACCCTCGGGCCCGGCCCGCTCGAAGACGTGCATGCCCGCCGCGCCGACGAGCAGGACCAGCGCGGTCAATGCCGTCACATAGCCGACGCCCCGGCGGTTGAGGCTGATGCGCAGCGCCCGCATGCCGCGGTTCAGCGAGCCGATCACGCGGATCAGCCGGATGCCGCGCGTGCCGCGCATGACCAGCAGCAGCCGTGCGGCATAGGCGACCCGCAGCAGGCGCAACGCCGGCACCGCCAGCGATAAGGCCGTGAGCCACTGTCGACGCAGGTAACGCAGCTTGTGCGGCGCGAGGGCGAACCGGAGCAGGAAGTCGAAGATGAACACGATCCAGATCGCGGTCAGGGACGTGCTCATCAGCGGGTTCAGCCCGTAGATGAACTCGACGATCAGCAGCACCAGCCAGACGAACGCGAGCACGATCATCGGCCACTCGAGGGCGCGTTCGAGCTGGTGCAGCAGATGGTTGAGCTCCCGCCGAAGCGAACGGCGCGCGTCGTCGGCGTCGGAGCGATCGGGACTCGCCATGGCTGGATCTTCCTTCCTCGCCCACACGGCAGGTCTGGAAGGGAGGATAGGCGGGTGCAGATCGACGGCGGAAGGTGATTTCCGTCCGAGCCGGCTTCTGTGAAGCCGGGTGCGGGCGCAGCCCGCAGTCGCGAGCGTCACGTTTCGCTGTGCGCCGCAAATCGACGCCTGCGGCCTCGCCCGGCTTCACAGAAGCCGGCTCGGACGGACAGGCCGTGATGCGGTTTGTCCACCCGAAGACCCGTCTTCAGCCGGCGTGGGAGCCGGGGCCTTCGAGGCTGACGGTCAGCAGCATCTGGGCCGGTTCGACGGCGACGACGTCGTGGCGGACGTTGGGCGCCAGGCGGAGCAACTGCCCGGCGGACAGGTCGTGCTCGGCGTCATCGGTGTGGATGGTCAGCCGGCCCTTGAGCACGTGGATGATGACCGGGCCGTTGACGGTGTGGTCGGGCATGCGGGCCCCGGCCTGCTCGAAGCAGAACAGCGCCAGCGTCGCCGGGCCGTGGCGGAACAGCGTCATCTGCCGGTGGCCGTGCTGACCGCTGCCGGGCTCGGCGAGCAGTTGGTCGGCGGCGGCGTCGAGGTCGAACACATCCTCATGGGTGGCGAACCGCTGGTTGGGGTGCGTTCGCACGCGTCCTTCGTCTGCTCGGTTCATGGTTGGGACTCCTGGCTGGCGGTGCGTTGCAAACATCATGGTGACGCCTCTCAGTTTATCCGCGCTGGCAAGCCGATTGCACACCTTTTCCGACAGGTTCGACGCGCCGCGCCGTGACGGCACCGGCCGCCCCGCGACGCTCGCCCGCACAACCTGCCAACCCGCCTCAGACGCAGGGGAGAATAGACGATGAACGGCAATCCCACCGGCGGCGGCCTGACGACCGTGCTTTACGCCGTACTCGCGTTCGGCCTGATCCCAACCTCCATGGTGCTCGAAGTGCTCGCACCCGTGCTCGGCCACGGCCTGATCGCCCAGGCCTGCTACTGGACCAGCGGCATCGTCGCGCTGGGCGGCCTGGCCAAACGATGCTTCCTGCCCTGATCGCGCGGCACCGCCTGCCGCAAGTCCGCCACGCCCTGTGCAGAGCTTACAACGCGGCGCGGGCAGGATATTCCATGTCATACTCAAATCACCAGCCGACCTGACGCCTGGGCGAGAAGAGTTTCGCGCGCCAGGGTGGCCGGTGATCCCCTCCCCCAGCCCCTCCCGGGGGGAGGGGAGTAGAAGCGTTCGACACGGGCGGCCGGCCGCACAACAATACCGTAATGGACCTGTTCGACGGACAGAGCACGTGGCTGGCGGCCCCGGGCGTTCGGCTGCCGGTGTCGGCGTTGCGTTTCACCTTTTCGCGTGGCGGCGGGCCTGGCGGGCAGAACGTCAACAAGCTCAACACCCGCGCGACGCTGAGCGTGCCGCTGGCGGCCCTGGCGGAGGCGATGCCCGCCGACGCGTTCGAGCGGTTGAAGGTCAAGGCGGGCAGCCGGCTGAGCGTGAACGCGGAAGAGATCACCCTTTCCGCGGCGGACAGTCGCAGTCAGCTCGCCAACCGCCGTGCCTGCCTGGCGCGGCTGCGTCACCTGCTGATCGAGTCGCTGCACCGGCCGCGCCGCCGGCGCGCCACCCGGCCGACGCGCGGCTCGGTGGAACGGCGGATCAAGGAGAAGAAGCAGCGCAGCCGGCGCAAGGACGAACGGCAGCGGAATCGGGGCGGGGAAGGCGTGTGATTGTCGGCTGGCGCCCACGGATTGGGTCTGCGGGCTTGGCGGGATTGAAGCGGTGGGGTTGGGGGATTGCAATTTCTGTCATGCGCGGCGGGCCAGCCGCGCCGGGGGCGAGATTCTTTTGAAACTGAAACGGCCGTGCTGGGCGGATATGTGTGGTTGCGCGCGATTGGTCTGTGGCGGGCATGGGGTTTGCAAGATGCAGGGCGAGTGATCCCGGGCCGACGATGCCGTACGGATGCGGCGTCCGGGCCTGGACCGATCGCGGGGCGGAAGTGGCCTCGAGCCGCCGCCCCGACAAGCCGTGTATTGCGGGAGGAGCTTGATTATGAAGGCGTGGTACAGCATTGCAGTCGTGATGGTCGCAGCGTTGATGTTGGGTCTCTCGACGGGTTGCGAAACCGGGCCGGGTACTGTGGACCGGCAGGCGCCGTCGCTGGAGCTGGCCACCAGCCAGAATGGCATTCTGGTGGGCGAGACGACGACGGTGTTCGCGCAGACGGCCAACCTGCTCGGCCGGGACGTCGAGATCCGGTGGGGCACGACGCTGGGCGAGATCACGCCGGCGCGCAGCGGCCGGGTGGCGCAGTTCAGCAGCGACGTGCCGGGCACGGCCGTGGTGACGGCGGAGATCAATGCGGACGGACAGGTCCTGCGTGACTCGGTCAACATCACCGTGAACTCCATGGAGTAATCGAGTCGCCGCTCCACGACGCCGGGGACATCATCGCCGACTCCCGCAACCACCGGCTGCAAGGCGGGCTCGCGCCTGCCTTGCAGCCGGGCGGCGGGGGAGGGTGCGGCGGTCGGTGCAGGTTGCCCGGCGGCGTGACGTGTGACCTGCCGTGAATGTCGGGCATCACCTGGTGCAACATGACTAATCCTCGGTCAGCCATGGGGGGAGGGGAGACTCGCCATGGAGGGCGAAGCGCTGACGATTGCCGTGATCAATCACAATGGACGCGACGTGCTCGAACCGACGCTGGACGCCTTGCAGAAGATCGACTACCAGCCGCTGGAGCTGCTGCTGGTCGACGACGGCTCGACCGACGGCAGCGACCGGTGGGCGGCGGCGCATTACCCGGCGTTGCGGGTCGTGCGGATCGAGCCCAACGCGGGCAAGCCGAGCGTGGTGCGCAACCGGGCATTGCGGGAGGCGCGTTCGCGTTACGTGCTGCTGCTGGACAACGACGTGGCCCTGGAACCAGGTGCGCCGGCGGCGCTGATGCGGGCGATGCATGCACGGCCGGGCGTGGCGGCGGCGGGGCCGAGGCTGGTTTACGCCGACGATCCCGACCGGCTGTACGGCGACGGCACGAACCTGCACTACCTGTGCATCTCCGGCTTCAACGCGCGGGGCATGGCGCGAGCGGACCGGCCCGTCACGCCGCCTTACACCTCGCTGGCCGGGGGCAACGTGCTGCTTGACCGGTCGGTGGCGTTGTGGCTGGGCGGGTTTGACGAGCGGTACCTGTTCGGCTGGGGCGAGGATGCGGAGCTTTGCCTGCGTGCCCGCATCGCCGGCTTCGACGTGCTGCACGTCGCCGACGCGGTGGGCCAGCACGTCGAACGGGCGCGCGGCCTCGCGCGGGCCGAGGCCCAATACTACAACCGCTACCGCATGCTCCTGACCCTCTACAGCGGACGGACCCTGCTGGTGCTCGCCCCGGCGATGCTGTTTTTCGAACTGTGCCTGTTCGCGCTGAGCCTGACTAAGGGGACGGCGGCGATGCACCTGCGTGTGATTCGACGGGTGTGCCGCGAGGCGCGCGAAATCGCCCGGCGACGCCGGGAGGTGCAGGAGACACGAATGGTCGGCGACACGGAACTGCTCGAATCGACGCCGCTGATCCGAACCGGCGCCCTGGCCGAGTCGCGCGGCGTGGCGATGGCGTCCACGATGCTCCAGGGCATGTTCAACGGGTACTGGCGGTTGATCAGCCGTCAGCTCGGGCCCTGACTTTTCGCCCAGGACGCCAGCGGATGACACTTGCTTCACCCAACACCCGGACAGCCCAGGCATGCGCCGCGCCCCCAGCCGAACCCGCCCCCGCGGCGGGCCGGCGGTGGCGGCGGCGTGGCAGCCTGGCGCTGCGCCTCGCGGTGAGCGCAGCGCTGCTGCTGGCGTTGCTGAGCCAGGTGGAACTGGGGCGGGTGGCGGCGGTGGTGTCGGGAGCGCATGCGGGGCTGCTCGTGTTGCTGCTTGCGATGTTCCTGGCCGAGCGGTGCCTGGGTGCGTATCGCTGGCACCTGCTGCTGCGGACGCAGGCGATCAAGGTGTCGTTCGCCACGACGTTGCGGGCGACGTTCCTGGGCGGGTTCGTGGGCACGTTTTTGCCCGGCGGCGTGGGGGTCGAGGCAGTGCGCGTCGCGGCGATGACGCGGGCGACCGACCTTGCCTCGGCCACGTCGTCCGTGCTGGTGGACCGCATCCTCGGCAGCGCGGCGCTGTTGGGGATCGTGCTGCTGGCGCTGGCGGTGACGCCGCAGCCGGTGCCGGGGGCGGTGGCGGTGGCGGCGTGGGCTGCGATGGCGCTGCTCGTGGCCGGCTCGGCGATGCTGGCGCATCCGCGTTTGCGTGACGGGCTCACCCGACTCGTGCCCGGCCGCCGGCTGGCGGAGGTCCGCCGGGAGGTGCGCCACTTCGCGACGGCGATGGGCGCGATGCGACGCCGGCCGATGACGCTGCTGCACGTCGGCGGGCTGTCGATCCTCTTCCAAGTGCTGCGTGTGAGCATCGCGCCGGTGGCGGCGGTGGCGCTGGGGCTGGAGTTGCCGTTGACGCTGCTGCTGATCTACGTGCCCATCATCATGTTCATCATGATGCTGCCGATCTCCCTCGGCGGTCTGGGCGTGCGCGAAGCGGCCTACGTCTACTTCTTCGGCTATGAGCACATCACGCCCGAGCAGGCGATCGCCCTCTCGCTGGTGATCGGCCTGTTCACGCTGATCGTGCAATTGCCCGGGGCCGTCGTCTGCCTCACCGGCGTCCGCCCGCGCCGCTCGCACGTTTCCCCTCCGCCGCCACAGCCCACCCCACAGGAGCCAGGCTGATGCACATACTGGTCACCGGCGCCACCGGATTCCTCGGCCGACACCTGCTGCCGCCACTGCTCGATGCCGGCCACCGGGTCCGCGTGCTCGTGCGCGATCCGCAACGCGCCCGACGTCACCTGCCACGCCACGTCGACTGCCACGTCGGCGACCTCACCGACCCCGCCACGCTCGCCGACCTGTGCGACGGCATCGACGCGGTCATCCACCTCGCCGCCGCCACCGCCGGCGACTGGCCCACGCAGCAACGCGCCACCGTCGACGGCACGGCCGCCCTGCTCGCCGCCTGCCGCCATGCCACGCCGCCCGTGCGACGCTTCATCCACGTCAGCACCATTGCCGTCTACGACACCGGACACCTCACCCACGGCCAGACGCTCGCCCCCGACGCCCCGCTCGCCGCGTCCACCCCGGCGCTTGGCCCCTACGCCCGCGCGAAGCTCGACGCCGAGCAACACGTCCGCCGCACCGCCGACGCCGACCACCTCGCACTCACCGTCGTCCGTCCCGGCCTCGTCTACGGCCCCGGCCACGTCCTCTTCGAACACCTGGGCCAACCCATCCCCCGCCTCAACCGCCGGCTCGCCTACGGCTCGCCCCGCCAGCGCCTCCCGCTCGTCCATGTCGACAGCGTCGCCGACGCGCTCCTCCGCATCCTCCACACCCCCGCCACCGTCGGCCAGACCTACAACCTCGTCGACGAACCCAACTGCACCCGCGCCGCCTACCTCGCCCTCTACCAGCAACTCACCCGCCGTCCCCAACGCGCCTGGCACCTGCCCGCCGGCCCGCTCGCCTTTGCCTGCGACACCCTCCGCCGACTCCGGCTCAACGCGCCCCCCGGCGAGAAAATCCGCACCCGCGCCCTCAGCCTCCGCTACCACACCGCCAACCTCGCCACCGACACCGGCTGGCAACCACGACGACCGCTCCGCGACCCGCTCGCCCACGCCATCGCCCACTCCCCCGGCCACGGCAAGCCCCTCCGCGCCGCCATCGTCGGCGCCGGCATGAACGCCCGCTATCACATCCGCCCGCTCCAGGCTCACCCGCACGTTCAACTCGTCGCCATCGTCGACAAGCAGGTCGACCGAGCCGCCGCCCTGGCAGACGCGTATGACATCCCCTTCGCCACCGACTCGCTCGATGAGTTGTTCGACTCGGCCGTGCCTGACGTCGTCCACCTTGTCACGCCGCCGCAGACGCACGCCGACCTCGCCTGCGACCTCATGCAGCGCGGCGCGGATGTGCTGTGCGAGAAGCCGCTGGCGATGACGCGCGACGAGTGTCGGCGGATGGCGCGTGTCGCCGACGAGCATGGTCGGTCGCTGGCAGTCAACCACAACCTCTGGTTCGACCCCCGCCTCGTCGCCGCCCGCCGACTCGTCGCCAACGGCGGCGTCGGCGACGTGCTTCACATCGAGACCTTCCGCGCCTTCGCCCCGCGTGGCATGACAAACCAGCCCGACGCCCGCGCCGCATGGCTCAACGCCCTGCCCGGCGGCCTGCTCGAAGACGTCGCGCCCCATCCGCTCTACGCCACGCTCGGCTTCCTGAGCCTCAACGCCCAGCCGCAACATCTCCAGACCTGGGCCACCGGCCGGCATGACGACGCCGATGACGAACTGCGCCTCACCCTCGCCGACGGCCGCGCCACGGCGCACGTCACCCTCTCGCTCAACGCGCGGCCCGACACGTTCACCCTCCGCATCCACGGCACGAAGGCCACGCTCCATGTCGACGTCCAGAACATGCTCCTCCACCGCCAGCGTGCCCGCGACCGCGGCCCCCGCGCCCTCGACCGCGCCCGACAACTCGCCCGCCACAGCGTCGCCAATCTCACCCAGACCGCCGGCAATGCCCTCCGCCTCGCCGCCCGGCGCACCGCCCCGCCCGGCGACATGACCGCCCTCATCCACGCCCACCTCCAGTCCCGCCTCGATGACCGCCCCTTCTCCCTCGGCTCGGCCCAGGGCGAACAGGTCGTCGCCATCCTCGAACAGGCCTGGCCCCGCCACACCGCCTCCGCCCCGCCAACGCCCGCCGCGGCCCACCCCTCCCGCGCCGGATGAAAACGGCGATATGATAAGGCCATGGCCAAAGACCTCACCCGACATCAGGAAGGCATCGTCAAGCGCTACTACGAGCACCAGGAGACGACGCGGTCGAACCGGTTGTCCGACCTGGTCGCCGAGATCTGGCTGTGCGAAGACCCGAAGAAAGCGACCAAGCTGTGGGGCCACGTGCAGGTGGCGCTGATGAAGGCCGGCTGCAACGCGACGCTGGCGGCGAAGGTCGTCGGGAACATGGACACTGAAGCGCTGGCGAAGCTGGTGCAGGAGATCGACGCCGGCCGAACGCCGACGGCGGGCGGCGGCGGCGCGCCGGCCGGGGCCGGGGGCGAGTCCGGGGGTGCGACGGCGGCCGGCGACGACAGCCCCAAGCTTGCCCGAGGCGCACAGTCGGTCGCGGACGGCCGGAGCATCGAGCAGATGAAGCGTGAGAAGGCCGCGGCCGGCGGGTATGACTCGCTGGAGGAAGGCAACCTCAAGCGGGCGATGAACGCGTTTCGCCGAAAGCTGAAAAACATCCGCCGCGACGACGAGTCGCAGATTCGCGGGCGGTACGTCACGCGCGGCGAAGCGTCGAAGATCGTCGCCATCAGCCCCCCTTACGAGTTCCCGCCCGCGGTCTGGCAGGAGCTGGCCCGCCTCGGCCGACTCAAGCATGCCGGGCAGGGGACGTATCAGCTTCCGTAAGCGCACGGTTGCGTGTTCCCCGATAGCCCCACGCGGTCCCGGAAAAGCGTGGGGTTTTGGATCACCGGACGCCGTGAACCCCACGCTTCGGCGTGGGGCTATTGGCTTACATTGTCTTTCTCTACATGCTCTGCGCCCGCGCCTTGCTGCATACAGTTAGACGATGGCCGATCGACAATCCCTATGTCTGCTGGTCAACGAACGCGGAGGGGCTGACGACCGCCTTCGGCCTGCGGTGCAGGCGCTGCGTGAGGCGGGGCATCGCATCGAGGTGCGCCTGCTCTGGGAGCCGGGCCAGGGCCGGCAGTTCGCCGCCGAGGCCGTGCGTCAACATACGTTTGACGCCATCGTGGCCGGCGGCGGGGACGGCACGCTCAACGAAGTGATCAACGGCGTCATGGCCGCCGCACCGGACCGGCCGCCCATGGTCGGCGTGTTGCCGTTCGGCACGGCCAACGACTTCGCCCTCGCCGCCGGCATGCCCGCCGACGACCCCGCCACGGCGTTACGGCTTCTCACTGAAATCGAACCGCGCCGCGTCGACCTCGGCCAGGTCGTCGGGCGATGGTTCGTCAACGCCGCCACCGTCGGCCTCGGCGCGGAGATCACCGCCGACACCCCCAAGCCGCTCAAGCAACTGCTCGGCGGCGCCGCCTATTCGCTCAACGCCCTGGTCAAGCTCGCCGACCACACGCCTCGCGCCGCCGCCATCACCGCGCCGGACCCCGGTGACGCCGCCGACCTGCAATGGCAAGGCGACCTGCTCATGCTCATCGTCGCCAACGCCCGCACCGCCGGCGGCGGGTACGCCATCGCGCCCGGCGACGCCCGGCTCGACGACGGCCTGCTCGACGTGACCCTCATCGCCAACGCCCCGCGCCGCGAGCTGACCGAAGCCTTGACCAACCTCGTCACCACCGGCCGCGCCGGCCACCCGGCCGTCCTCCAGCGCCGCGTGCCCTGGCTGGAGCTTGACGCCGAGCAACCGCTCACCGTCAATCTCGACGGCGAATCATTGCACCTGCAACATGCCCGCTTCAGCGTGCAGCCGGCCGCGCTGCCGATGCTGATCGCCGACGACACGGCGTTTCGTGCGGAACGTGAACAAACGTGAAAACAAGCAACGGCCTGCGGCCAATAGCCCCACGCGGAAGCGTGGGGTTTGCAGCGTCCGGAGATCCAAAACCCCACGCTTCCGCGTGGGGCTATTGATTCACGCTTCCCTCACCACCGCCGGCTACCCATCGCCGGGCGTGACGGCTATCATGGGAACCCCAAAGCGTCTGTACTTGCCGACTTCAAATGATTCTGACATGAGACAAAGCGACAAGCCCATGCCCACGATCCACTCGCCTGCCGACTTTCCCGCCATGCCCGGCTTCCCGGCGCTGCACCAGCCCGCCGCGTCGCCGACCGAACACGCGCCTTCGACGGCCGGCTTCGACCCGATGGCGATGGCCATGGCCACCCCGCCCATCGGCCGGTACCGCGAAATGACCATCGACGAGATGCTGCTCGAAAACCGGGTCATCTTCCTCGTCGGCGAAATCAACCACGCCTCGGCCACCGGCGTCATCATGCGCCTGCTCTACCTCCAGAGCCAGAAGAAAGGCGTCGACATCAACCTCTACGTCAACTCGCCCGGCGGCGCGGTCGACGACACGCTGGCCATCTACGACACCATCCAGTTCCTCGAATGTGAGGTCGCCACCTACTGCATCGGCAAGGCGATGAGCGGCGGCGCCATCGTTCTCGCCGCCGGCACGAAGGGCAAACGCTACATCCTCCCCCACGCCAAGGTCATGATCCACCAGCCCTACGGCGGCGTGTACGGCCAGACCACCGACGTCCAGATCCAAGCCGAGGAAATCCTCAAAACCAAGGACCAGCTCAACGGCATCCTCGCCCGCCACACCGGCCAGACCAAAGAGCAGATCGAAGAAGATTCCGAACGCGATAAGTTCTTCTCCGCCCAGGAAGCCAAGGCGTACGGCCTCGTCGACGAAGTGATCGAAAAAACCCAGCCCAACGAAACCAACACGCCCAACAAGCCTGAGTAATCACACCTGACACGCACACCACCCCCGAAGCCCACGGATTCAATCCGTGGGCTTCTTGTTTGAGCCTCAAAGGAACCCACACCCATGCCCGCAACGCCCCCCACCGGCTGGCCCGCCTATGCCCTGGGCGCCGTGCTCGGCGCTGTCGGCGGACTGCTGGCGGCGGAGTTGAGCTTCATGCTCACCGGCGCGATCACCGGCCGGGGGTGGGCCGATGGCGCGTGGTGGCAGTACGGGGTCGCCGGGCTGGCGTTTCTCGCCGTGGCGATGGGCGTGATGGTCGTGGTCGGCCGGCGGGTGCGGGCGGCGGTGCGGCGCAAGGACGGGTGACGGAGGGGCGGGCGTCAAAACATTTGCATGACCACCCCGGGCGTTGGCCGATAAGCAGAGCATGTTGCGGTCCGCGCATCTCGTGCAACTGGCGGTCGTCGCTCTGCTGGGCGTCGGGGTGCTCATGGTGCACTCTGCATCGCTGCACGTCGGCGGGGGTGCGGCGGGCGAGGGCGGGCTGCTGGCGATGTTCGCGTCGCGCCACACCGTTTACGCCGGGCTGGCGATCGCGGCGATGCTGCTGGCCAGCCGAATCAACGTCCGCGAGTTGTTCCGGCATCACGGGTGGACGAACCCGCTGTGGCTGATCGTGCTGCTGGCTTTGGGGCTGGCGGCGGCGACGCTGGTGCCGGGCTACGGCGTCTCGGTCAAGGGCGCCAGCCGGTGGCTTTACCTGGGGCCCGCGTCGTGGGGGCTGACGTTTCAGCCGTCGGAACTGGTCAAGTGGGTGGTTGTGCTGGCGATCGCCTGGTGGTGCGCCCGGCGGCGCGGGGTGATGCACCGCTTCTGGCACGGACTGATGCCGGCGATGCTGCTGATCGGCGTCGCGTGCGGGCTGGTGATCGTCGAAGACTGGGGCACGGCCGCGCTGATCGGCGTCGTCGCGGGCTGCCTGCTGATCGCCGGCGGGGCACGGCTGTGGCAACTGGCGCTGCTGGCGCCGCCCGCGCTGGCGGGTGCGGGGGCGATGATCCTCCACAGCCCCTACCGCGTGACCCGACTGACGACGTTTCTCGACCCCTGGCAGGACCCGGCCGGGGCGGGCTACCACTCGATCCAGTCGATGCTCGCCATCGCCCAAGGCGGCCTGACCGGGCGCGGCCTGGGCAACGGCATACAGAAGTTCGGCTACCTGCCGGAGGACACGACCGACTTCATCTTCGCCGTGATCTGCGAAGAGATGGGCTTGGCCGGGGCGGGACTGGTGGTGGCGCTCTACCTGGTGATTCTGTGGGTCGGGCTGGGCATTGTGCGCGACTGCCGGGACACGTTCGGCCGACTGGTCGGGCTCGGGGCGCTGCTGATGGTGGGGTTGCAGGCGGCGATCAACATAGCGGTGGTGACGGTGGTGGTGCCGACGAAGGGGATCGCGCTGCCGCTGGTCAGTGCCGGGGGGACCGGGTGGATCCTCACCGCCTTCGGCCTGGGGCTGGTGGCGGCGCTGGACAATGCGAACGATGAAGAGCGGGCGGCGGATGAGCCGGGCGTGGCGGTCGAGCCGCGGTTGCGGCCGATCTGACTTTGACTGACCAGCCAACATTGAACCGGGGAGGCACCGCAACATGAAACTGAATGTGATCACCGTGTTCGCAACCGTGACGGCGGCGGCGCTGGTGGGTGGCGCCATGGGCGGCGGCTTTGGTTACGGCGCGGGCCTGCTGGCGCCGGACCTGTTTTCGACGCTGATTCCATGGGAGACACTCGAACCCGTCGGCACGGCCACGGTGCTCAGCGCGGCCGTGGGCATCCTGCTCGGCGGCGGGTTGGGGGTGTTCGGCGTGCTGGTGCAGATCGTGGCGTCGCTGATCAACCGACGGCGTGGTGCGGCGAGTGAACAGGCATGAGCGAATCGACCACGGTGCTGTTGGCCGGCGGGGGCACGGGCGGGCATATCTTTCCCAATGCGGCGGTGCTGGAGCGGCTGCACGAAAGTGGTGCGGAGGTGCGGGGGGATATCCGGGGGCACTTCGTGCTGTCGCGGCGGGCGTTGGATGGGCAGATCGCGGCGAAGCTGGGGGTGGCTTACACGGGCATTGCGGCCGAGCCGTTCGGGGTGCGGCCGGGGGCGTTGTGGCGGTTTGCGCGTGGGTTTCGGGCGGGGAAGCGGGAGGTGGCGGAACTGATCGAGCGCAGTGGGGCACGGGTGATGGTGGCGACGGGGGGGTTTGTGTCGGGGCCGGCGGTGCGGGCGGCGCGGGAGGCGGGGGTGGTGGTGGCACTGGTGAATCTCGATGCGGTGCCGGGGCGGGCGAACGCGTGGCTGGCCGGGCAGGTGGACAAGGTGTTCAGTGTGTATGCACATCGGTCGCTGCCGGGGGCGGAGCGGATCGGGCTGCCGCTGCGACGGGCGGCGGTGCGGGCGGACGTGACGCAGGATGATGCGCGGGAGGGGTTGGGGCTGAGCCGGGCGCGGCGGACGTTGCTGGTCACGGCCGGGTCGCAGGGGGCGGTGAGCGTGAACCGGGCGATGATGGCGTTGTGTGACCGGCCGGCGGTGCGCGAGGCGCTGCGGCAGCGGTGGCAGGTGCTGCACCTGGCGGGCGAGAAGCAGCGCGAGGAAGTGGCGAGCGCATATGAAGCGGCGGGCGTGTCGGCGACCGTGCTGGCGTTCTGCGATCAGATGGGGCTGGCGTGGCGGGCGGCGGACCTGGCGGTGACACGGGCCGGGGCGGGGTCGGTGGCGGAGGCGTGGGCGAACCGGGTGCCGAGCGTGTTCCTGCCTTACCCATATCACAAGGATGAGCACCAGCGGCTGAATGCGCAGCCGATGGCGGACGCCGGCGGAGCCGTGGTGGTGCGCGACGCGGTGGAGCCGGCGGCGAACGTGGCGGCGCTGGCCCCGCTGCTCGAACCGTTGCTGGCGGACGATGCGAAGCGGGCGGCGATGCGAGAGGCGCTGGACCGCGACCCGCCGCCGGACGGCGCGGATGCGGTGACGGCCTGGATTCGCGCGACACCTGCGTTCCGGGCGCTCTAGAATGATGCCTGCGTTCCAGAGCCGAGCCATGAGCAGGAGCCTTCCATGCCCGAGCCCGCGGAGATCACGGCCATCAAGCCCACGCAGCGTGACCCGGCCCGGGCGACGGTGCGGGTGGGCCGGAAGGTCGTGGCCACGCTGCCCCGACAGCGGATCGCCGAGCTGGAGCTGACGGTGGGCATGGCGTGGACCGAGGCGCTGGCGGCGCGGGTGGCCGAGGCGGCGGTGTATGACAAGGCGTTGCGGCAGGCGATGAACCGGCTGGCACGGCGGGGTCGCAGTCGGCATGAGCTGGACCGGAAGCTGCGTGAACTGGGCTACGAGCAAGGCGTGCGCGACCGTGTGCTGGAGCGACTGACGGAGCTGGGTTTTCTGGATGACGAAGCGCTGGGCCGGGCGCTGGTGCGCGAGATTCAGAACCGCAGGCCGGCGGGCCCGCACCTGCTGCGGCAGAAGCTGCGGCATAAGGGGCTGGACCGGGCGTTGATCGACCGGCTGCTGGCCGAGACCCGCGAAGTGCAGGACCAGGCCGGCGACGCCGAGACGCTGCTCCGCCAGCGCCTGCGTGCCATGGCCCGGCTGGACCCGGCGACCCGCAAACGCCGACTCTACGGCCTGCTCACCCGGCGCGGCTTCGACGTCGACGCCATCCAGGCCGCCTTCGCCGCCGTCGCCGACCAGCTCGCCTCCACCGACCCCCAGGACCCCTCCCCCGACTGACACACACCCCACGCCTCGGCAGTGGTATATTTTGCTTTCCCAGTGGGGCGGGCGTCTCGCCCGCCTTTCTCACCTTTGGCGGGCGAGACGCCCGCCCCACTTTGAACGTATCCCACTACCCACGCCTCACGCCCCACACCCCACGCTCCCCCTGCCTGCTACACTTGGGACATGCCGCTGCCTCGTCCCACCGCCGACGGCGCCCGCTTCTTCTTCCGGGCGTTTCGCTCACGCAACTACCGGCTGTTCTTCCTCGGCCAGCTCACCTCCCTCGCCGGCACGTGGATGTCGCTGATGGCCATGGGCTGGCTGGTCTACCGGCTGACGGAAGACCCGTTCATGCTCGGGCTCATCGGCTTCTGCATGCACGTGCCGACGTTCGCCCTCTCGCCGATCGCCGGGGCGCTGGTCGACCGCTGGAATCGGCGGACGGTGATGGTCGCCGCGCAGAGCCTCGACATGCTCACCATGCTCGCGCTCGCCGCGCTCACGCTCACCGGCCACGTCGAAGTCTGGCACCTGTTGCTGGGCTGCTCCGTGCTGGGCACGGCCAAAGCGTTCGACCTGCCCGCCCGGCAGTCGCTGGTCGTCGAAATCATCGAGCACCGCGACGACCTGCCCAACGCCATCGCGCTCAACTCCTCGATGTTCCACGGCGCCCGCATGCTCGGGCCGATGCTCGGCGGACTGATCATCTACCTCGTCGGGCCCAACGGCGAAGGGTACTGCTTCCTGCTCGACGGGCTCAGCTACATCGCCGTGATCGGCGCGCTGCTCGGGCTACGGCTGACCGCACGCGTGGAGCCGGCCACGCGCAAGCATCTGCTGCACGACATGAAAGAAGGCTTCGTGCACGCCTTCGGTTTCGCGCCGATGCGGGCGCTGATGCTGCTGATGGGCACGATCGCCTTGCTGGGCATTCCCTACGGCACACTGCTGCCGGCGATTGCGCGCGACGTGCTCGAAGGCACGGAGCGCACGTACAGCATGCTCGTCGCCGCCGGCGGGTTGGGCGCGTTTCTGGGGGCGATGTATCTCGCCGGCCGACGCAGCGTGCTGGGGCTGGGCAGGATCATCGCGGCGTGTACGGTGATGTTCGGCCTGTCGCTGGCGGGGTTTTCGTTTTCGACGCACCTGTGGGTGTCGCTGCCGCTGCTGGTGGTGGCCGGGGCGGTGTCGATGGTGGCAATGGCGGGGACGAACACGATCATCCAGACGCTGGTGGCCGACGAAACGCGCGGGCGGGTGATGAGTTTCTTCGGCATGACGTTCATGGGCGCGATGCCGATGGGCGCGCTGCTGGCGGGGAAGCTGGCGACGCTGATCGGCGCGCCGACGACGATTCTGCTCGGCGGCCTGGCGTGCGCGGCGGCGGGGCTGGTGTTCGGCCTCCACATCCCCGCACTGCGGGCGGTGGCCCGGCCGGTCTACATCGAGCGTGGCATCATTCCGCCCATGACCGAAGCGAGCCGGGCATGAAAGTCGCCGCCGCCGGCAATGCGTGCGGCCCGGCAAGCGTTTTCCTCTCACGCTCCTCGGTGGGTGCCGGGAGCCGGATTTGCCTAGAATATAAGCCTGTGCCGGGAACATTTACGACGCCTTGTGCGTCTTCCGTTCAGGAGGTTCACACGCCATGCGCAATCCCCGTTTCTTCACCGTTCGTCTCGCTGTTGTGCCGTTGCTGGCGTTCGCCCTGCTGGTGTCGGCCGGCTGTGCGCATCGCGGGCAGACGTCGGGCCGGGTCGATCCGGGCACGACCACCGAGGCGGAGCGCACGGACCGCAGCGGGCGGATTCTGCCGGCGGAACTGGTCAGCTTCTCCGATCAGGCGGCACAGCGGCTGGTGCAGGCCCTGCCGGAGGTGCGTCACGTCCGCAACACCGACGGGCGGGTGACCGTGATCCTCGGCGACCTGAACAACAGCACGCGCGTCGTCTCGACCAACGACTTCGAAACGATGCAGCGCCACCTGCGGTCGAACCTGCTCAACGCCAGTCCCGCGACCGACAAGCTCGCCTTCGTCGAACGCCGGGCCCGCATGCAGAACCTCGCCCAGCGCGAACGCGTCGCCAGCGACGGCTTCCTCGCCGACCCGGCCGACTACGACCCGCAGACCACCTACACGCTCAACGGCAACTTCCACCGCATCAACCGCGGCGACACGAACTACTACTACATGGACTTCGAGCTGGTCCACTTCGCCACGAACGAGATCGTGTTCAACGACAGGTACGAGGTGAAGCAGGTCAGGCAACGGCGGTGAGCGCGATGCTTACCTCACCCCTGAAGTCACTGCATGCCGAAGCCCACGGATTCAGTCCGTGGGCGTCTACCGCCTTACTCACCCTCGCCCTCCTGCTCACCGCCTGCGCCGCCCCGCCGCGGTCCACACGCATGACCGTCGACGACTTCGACGCCATGGCCGCCGCGATGGCCGCCAGCCTCGCCCGTAGTGAGGCGATCGCCGAGCGCGGGCCGGACAGTAAGCCGTGGGTGATCGTCATCGAACGTGTGCGGAACCTGAGCATGGACGTGATGACGCAAAGCGAGCAATGGGCCGTCGTCGCCCGCCTGCGCAGCGCCATACCGTTGCAGACGCTCAGCCATGACAGGAACGTCCGCTTCGTCATGGCCCCGGAGCGCGTCGCCGCGATGCGGGCCGAGGACCCGACCGAGTTTGACGAGCGCTTCGCCGCCGACCGTTTGACGCCGACGCACACCATGACCGCCACGTTCCGCTCGATCCCGCGCGCGTATGACCGCGGCCGCACGGACTTCTACTACTGTGAATTTGAAATCCTCGAACACGCCACCGGCGAACCGGTCTGGCACGACCGCTTCGAGTACAAGCGACAAGCCTTCGGCCACCTATGGGACTGAATGGTGAACCTGCGATGTGCCATCTGTGATGTGCGACCCATTCGCCGAGGCGGGGCGACTTCAGTCGCCCTGCGCCTTCGCGCCGCACTCCCCCTGCTCTTCCTCCTGCCCCTCCTCCCCGCCTGCCAGCAACGCCCCATGGCCACCCCCTACCACGCCCTCGGCCAGGGCGACTACGGCAGCGCCCGCGTCGCCATCCACGACAACATGGTCGACCAGCGCAGCGATCGCCAGTACATCCTCGACCGCATGCGCACCGGCATCCTCACCCTCGCCGACGGCCACGCCGAGTCCGCCCAGACCGTCTTCGAGCCCACCTACGACATGCTTCGCACGCAAGGGATCAACCGCGACCGCACCGTCGCCTCCATCATCACCCACGAAGGCGTCCGCATCTGGAAAGGCGAGCCGTTCGAGCAGGCGCTGACCATGCTCTACTACGGCCTCAGCCACGCCCAGACCGGCTCGTGGGACAACGCCCGCGCCGCCGCCCAAAGCTCCCTCTTCCAGCTCCGCGACTTCCGCCGATCGCCCGACGAAGACCCGCGCGACATCAACACCCGCGAAATCGCCCGCCGATCGCTCCTCTACGAACGTGCCGTCGCCCGCGGCGCCACCGCCGACGAAGCCCGCGCCGCGGCCGACTATCTCGACCACGGCTACGTCGCCCGCAACTCCAACTTCACCCTCGGCTACCTGCTCAACGCCGTCGCCAACCAGCAACTCGCCCGCCCGGAAGAAGCGCACGACAACTTCAACCGCGTGCTCGAACTCGATCCCGACCTCGAACCGCTTGTCGAAGCGTTCCGGGCCGGGCAGTACAACACCGTCCTCGTCGTCAGTTGGGGCCTGGGTCCGCGCAAAACCGCCTACGGCCCCGACGACGCGCTCGCCCGCTTCCTGCCCCGCTATGCCAGCACGCACACGCCGCTGCGCGTCCGCGTGGGCGACGCCGACGACGACCCCGGCCGCAGCTACGGCCAGGTGCTCGACGTCAACCAGATGGCCCGCGACCACCGCTGGAACAACCTCGAAGACATCCGCATGGCCAAGAGCACGCTCGGCACGGGCCTGCTCTACGGCGGAGCCCTCACCACCGCCATCGGCGCCGACCGCCGCAGCGAACGAACCGCCGCCGTGGGGCTGGGCCTGATCGCCGCCGGCCTGCTGACCAAGTCCGGCGCCGCCGCCGACACGCGCTACTGCGATGTCATGCCCCAACGCGTCTACGTCGTCCCGCTCAACCTCGACGACCACGACCAGCCCATCCAGCTCCAAGTCGAAGGCATCCCCGCCTCCCGCCTCGTCCTCCGCGGTCTCACCGCGCCCGGCCCCGGCGAACCGACGCAACTTCGCTACGTCCGCCTCGTCAGCCAGCGCGATCCCCGCGCCGCCCCGCCCCGCTGGGCCACCGCCGGCCAGATCCGCTACAGCAACCCCCACACCGGCGCAACGTCCGCCCCCAACGCCCGGCCGCAGCTTCCCTACATCCTCGGCGGCCACTGCGTCCGCCCGCCCCGTGCCGCCGTCCTGCGCCAGTATCACCAGGCGGGCCACCTGCTCGGCTATACCGTTGCCGACCTGGCCGAGTTGTACCGCCTTGAAGACATCTACTTTGCCGTGGAAGACGAGCAGGGGTACGCGGGCCGTCACGTGCTTGAAGGCGGTCGGTCGCTGGTCGCGCCGCAGCCGGGCACGACCGGGTTCATGCGCCTCTTCGGCGTCGAGCATGCGCCCTACCGGCCGACCAGCCGGGAGGTGGCCGACGCCGCGCGCGACGCACGACAGCAACGCCAGCGGGCCAGCGTGGTCCAGGGCGACGGAAGATAATCGATGCATCGATCAACGATCACACAACAGGAGATCACCATGAACATGCGAACGAGCTTGTTGTCGATAGCGGTGCTGGCGGTGGCGATGACGGCCGTGGGTTGCAACGCTCGGACCGAGCCGTGGGGCTCCACGCCCGACCCCGTGCCGCAGGGCCAGCAGCCGCACGTCGTCCTGCATGACAACGTGCAGAACCGCGTTTCACATGGCGAGCCGATCGTCACGCCCGGCGACGACCAGACGCCGCTGCGCGTCACCGTGCCCCTCCGCCTGCTGGACAACCGCCAGTACAGCATCCAGTACCGCTTTGTCTTCCTCGACGCGCGCGGCCGAGCGGTGCGGCCGGAGGCGGGCTGGCAATACAAGGTGCTCCCCCCGCGTGCGCAGATGGAAGTGGAAGCGGCAGCGCTGAACCCCGAGGCGGTCGACTGGCGGCTGGAACTCCGGTTGGCGCGGTGAGCGTGTGAAGCCCACGGATTAAATCCATGGGCGTCGGATCGTCATGGCGCATGAGACGGACCTACACTTGCCAATGGTGAACCGCACGCCCAGCCACACGCCCGCCGCCGACCGCGTGCGTGACCTTGCCGACGATCTCGGCTTTGCGCTGTGCGGCATCGCCCCCGCTGCGCCCACCGCGCATGGTGACTTCGTCCGCCAGTGGCTCGCCGAGCACAAGCATGGCGAGATGCACTACCTGGCCACCAACCTCGACGTCCGCCTCGACCCGCGCGAGCTGCTGCCCGACGCGCGGGCCGTCATCGTCGTCGCCGACTTCTACCCGGCCGATCCGCCATCAGCCATCAACAATCAGAAATCAGAAATTCCCAAAGCCCGCATCGCCCGCTATGCCTGGGCGGACGATTACCACAAGCTCATCAAGAAGCGGTTGCATCGTTTCGCCGACGCGTTGCGCGAGCAACACCCCGATGCGGCGTTCCGCTGCACCGTCGACACCGCGCCGCTGCTGGAGCGCGAGCACGCCGCCCGGGCGGGCCTGGGGTGGACCGGCAAGCACACGCTGCTGATCCACCCGCGCTTCGGCTCGTACATGCTGCTGGGTGCGATCGTCACTACGCTCGACCTGGCCGCCACGCCCGCGTCGGCTTCCCACGCCCCGGGGGGCGTGGGCGTTCGAGATTCGTCCATCTCGTTGCCGTCCGTCGATCATTGCGGCACCTGCACGCGCTGCATTGACGCCTGCCCGACGCACTGCATCGCCGACCCCGCGCAAATGCAAGGCCACCGCACGCTCGACGCCACCCGCTGCATCAGCTATCTCACGCTCGAACATCGCAGCCTCATCGACGCATCGCTGCACGCCCCCATGGGCGACTGGCTTGCCGGCTGCGACGTCTGCCAGCAGGTCTGTCCCTACAACCAGCCGATCGAAACCGTCACCACATATCAGCAATCAGAAATCAGAAATCAGAAATCCGGCCTCTCTCTCCCCATCCACCCCCGCTACACGCCGCGCCCCGACCTCGCCGCCGGCCTCGACCTGCTCGACGTGCTCAACTGGACCGCCGCCGACCGCCAGCACGTCTTCCAGGGCTCGGCGCTCAAGCGGATGAAGCTGGAGATGGTCAAGCGCAACGCGCTGATCGCAGCGGGCAATGCGCTGATGGAACGCGATCACCCGGCCTTGCGTGAGCGCGTGTACGAACTGGCCAACGATGCGGACGAACATGAACTGGTGCGCGAGACGGCAAGGCAGGTGGTGGCGCGGTTGCAATGCAGGAAGCCCACGGATTGAATCCGTGGGCTTCGGTGTTGCGTTCGATTGGTGAAGGGTTCTCACAGCCCCACGACGCTGAACCCCGCGTCGACGTGGATGGTTTCGCCCGTGACGCCGCTGCTCATGTCGCTGAGGAAGTAGACGGCCGTGTTGCCGACCTCTTCGCCGGTGATGTTGCGCTTCAGCGGGGCCTTGCGTTCCTGGTGCTCGAACATCTCGGCGATGCCGCCGACGGCCGAGGCGGCGAGCGTGCGCAGCGGTCCGCCGGAGATGGTGTTGACGCGGATGTTCTTCGCGCCGAGGTCGGCGGCGAGGTAGCGGGTGGTGTGTTCCAGCGCGGCCTTGGCGACGCCCATGACGTTGTAGCCGGGGATGACTTTTTCGCCGCCGTAGTAGGTCATGCTGACGATCGCGCCGCCGTCGGGCATCACGTCCACGGCCCGCTGGCCCATCGCCAGCAGCGAGTAGGCGCTGATGTCCAGCGCCTGCGTCCACGCTTCGCGTGACGTTTTGTGGAAGTTGCCTTCCTGGAGGAACTGCCGGTCGGCGAAGGCGACGCTGTGCACGATGAAGTCGATCTGGCCGAAGTCGCTCTTGAGCTTCGCGAACACCGCATCGAGGTCTTCATCCTTCGACACGTCGCATGGCGCCAGCCAGGGGTCTTTCACGCCCAGCTCTTCCACCGCCTGCCGGCAGCGGCGCTCCATCTTGCCCTTGGGGTCGGGCAGGTGGGTGAACGCGCAGGTCGCCCCCTGCTCGATCAGCGACTTGGTGATGTACCACGCATAGCTGCGGTCGTTGGCGATGCCGAAGACGATGCCCTTTTTGCCCTCAAGTAGGCCCATGGTGTTGCGCTCCTGTTTGCGGTGGGTGCAGAGGGGAAAGGGTAGAGAAATGGCGCGGGTTTGCAAAGCGCGGCCGACGCCCACGGATTGAATCCGTGGGCTTCTGTTGGGGTGCATCAGTCGGCGGCGGGGCCGAGGCGCACCACCGTGCGCGGGCGGAAGGGGAAGTCGGCGAGCAGTTGGCGCACGTCGGCGGGCGTGACCGCCATGATCCGCTGCAGCTCTTCCTCCAGCGGCGCGTAGGCCTGGAGGTACTGCCAACGCGTGCCGATGTCGCGCATGCGGCCGCCGGTGTTCTCGCCCTGCAACGTCGCCTGCGTCGCCAGCTTGTTCTTGGCCCGCTCGACCTCGTCGTCGGCCACGTCGGCCCGGGCGGCGAAGGTGTCGATGGTGTCCATCAGCTTCGCTTCCACGGCGGCGGCCTTGTCGGAATCGCAGGAGGCGTAGGCCATGTATCCGCCCGCCGCGTCATACGGGATGTACGACAGGTCCGCCTCGTCGGCTTCGCCGGGGTCGACCAGCGCCCAGTAGATGCGCGAGCCTTCGGTGTCGCCCAGCACGTCGGCGAGCACCTTGGCGGCATAGCGGCGGTCGTCCTGCGCGCTCGGGCCGGGGCACATCATGGCGACGTAGTGACGGTTCACCTTCACATCGGTGAGGCGCTGCTCGCGGTCGTCCAGCGTCGGCGCGTCATAGTTTCGCGTCGCGCCGGTGGGCTGCCAGTCGCCGGCGAGCTTCTCGATGTCTTTCACCAGCTTGTCGAAATCGAGCTGGCCCGCGGCGGCGACGACGATGTTGTCCGGGCTGTAGCGGTGGGCGAAGTAGCTTCGCATCTGCTCGGCGGTGAGCTGCTTGACCGTCTCGCTCGTGCCCAGCACGCGGAAGCCCAGCGGGTGGTGGCTGAAGTGCTGTTCCAGCAGCGTGTCCTGCAGCCGCCACTGCGGGCGGTCTTCGTACATGCCGATCTCTTCGAGGATGACGTTCTTTTCCATCTCGAAGTCGTCGGTGCGCAGGGCCGGTCGCAGGATGTCGCCGAGGATGTCGACGGCATGGGCGAGATACTCCGGCAGCACGCGGGCGTAGTAGACGGTCTGCTCGTGACTGGTGTAGGCGTTGTAGTCCGCGCCGATCTCGTCGAACTCGCGGTTGACGTCGTCGGCGGTGCGGCGGTCGGTGCCCTTGAACATCATGTGCTCAAGGAAATGGGAGACGCCCATCAGCGGCGCATCTTCATCGCGAGCGCCGGCCTTGACGAAAAAGCCCACCGCCGCGGTGTGGGCCTCGTCATTCAACTCGGCGAGCACGCGGAGGCCGTTGGGGAGCGTATGTTGCTGGAAGTGTAGGGCCATGGAAGGGTGCACAGCGTAAAGGCAGTGCGACTGAAGTCGCACTGCCTTGGGGTGGGGGCGTCTTCGGGTTCAGCCGGCGGCTTTGTCGAGTTCGGCTTTGAATTCCTGCTTGGGCGTCACGCCGACGAACTTGTGCACGACTTCACCGCCCTTGAAGAGGATGACGGTGGGGATGGCGCTGATGTTGTACTTCAGCGACACGTCGCGGTTGGAATCGGTGTCGAGCTTGCCGACCTTCACCTTCCCGTCGTACTCGCTGGCGAGTTCGTCGATGGTCGGCGCCAACATCCGGCAGGGCATGCACCACTCGGCCCAGAAGTCGACGAGCACGGGCTTGTCGGAGTTCACGACCTCGTCTTCAAAGTTGCCGTCCGTCAGTTCCAGGACGTTTTCGCTGGCCATATCTGCAATCTCCTGCGTTAGGCGTGGCAAGCCCGCATGAACGGGCGCTTCAAGTTGTTGATTCTAGGGCGGCAGCCGGCGATCATCAACCGAACGACCCCCTCACCGGGCAAGGCCCGGCCGCCATGTGAACAGACAGAAGCATCCTTTTCCGCCTTTTCACTCGGCCCCCTGGGCTCTCGGCCCCTCGACCCCTTTCCCCTTCACCGCCGCCTTCAGCACCGCTTTCACCTTTGGCGTGATCGTGGTCCACCGGCCTTGTGGGGTCTTGTTGACCGTGCAGAAATCGCCCAGCAGCATCACGGCCGTGACATGCCGGATCTCGAACAGCCGCGCCGCGATCGGGTCGTCCGCAGCGGCGTCGGGGGTGTAGTAGCTTCGCCGGTCGCCGGGGGTCAGCGGCTGGGTGAGGTTGAACTTGCGCGCGTTGGGGTTGGGCGTTTCTTCCACGGTGATCTTCAGTCGGCCGAACATGCCCGGCATGATACGTCCTCTCAGGGCCTGACGGTGGGCCGATTCAGCACAACCCCCAGCATCCCACCCCTCCCGACACGCGTACTAATTGTGTAGCGCCCCTTTTTCACCTCCAAGGAGAGTCGACCATGAACTGGAAACAGACCACCGCCAGCCTGATGCTCACCGGTTCGCTGACGCTGAGCCCGCTGGCGATCACCGGCTGCGACGCGCTGCCGGAAGACCCCGGCACGCGCGGGGCGATCATCGGCGGCGCGGGCGGCGCGGCGGCGGGCGGCATCATCGCCGACGACACGCTGCTGGGCGCCCTGATCGGCGGCGCGCTCGGCGCCGGCGGCGGCTACCTCATCGGCGCGAACTGGGAAAACATCACCGGCGACAACCAGGAAGAAGCCCGCGAAGCCGCCCGCGAAGGCCAGATCGATCCCGCTACCCCGCAGGAAGTCTTTGAGGCCGACACCGCGGACCTCAACGACGACGGCTTCGTCACCATGGACGAAGTGATCGCCATGGAAGACGCCGGCCTGAGCGACGAAGAAATGATCGACCGGCTCGTCGCGACCGACCAGATCTTCGAACTAACCCCCGCCCAGGAGGAATACCTGCGCGACCAGGGCGTCGACCAACCGGTCATCGCCGCCATGCGCTCCATCAACCAGGACCAGCGCGAGCAACTGCTCGAACAACGCCAGGAAGTGATCGGCCAGGAGCGGTGATCGGCCGGCAACAACTCGGCGGGGCCCGGTGAGCCGAGCCGTGGGGCTTCGCGGGTGGTGTGATACCGCCGTGCGTCACATGGCCAGCGCGTCGGGCACGGGTCGCAGCTTGCCGTCGCTGTCCACGCAGACCAGCGTCGTTTCCGCCGTGGTCAGCAGTTCTGTGCCACGGCGGACTTCGTAGGCGTGTTCGATCTTCACGCCCCCGCCGGGCAATGCCTTGACGTGCACCGTCAGTTCGTCGTCGTAACGGACTGGCCTTCGGTAGCGAACGTTGAGCCGGGCGACGACGCAGAACACCCCCGCCTGCTCCATCTCGCGGTAGACCCCGCCCTGCTCGCGCAGCAGTTCCGTGCGGGCGAGTTCGAACCAGATGGGATAGACCGAATGGTGCACGACGTTCATCGGATCGCACTCGGCATAGCGCACGCGCACGGCAATGGTGGTCTGCGTCACTTTCATGGCCGACGATGATAGCGGGTTCGGGGTTCGGGCAGAAGTGTAGAAGCCGAGGGCTGAGTCTGCGAAGCCCCGGATGAGAGGGATCGATGATGTTTAATCGATGATCTATAGAATCGCCTGGCGCTCTCTGACATCATCGATCACACATCACACATCACACATTTCCCCCCTCATCCCGCCCTTCGTCGCTGCGCTCCTCAGGGGCGTGCGTTTTTTTCCCGAATCCCGAATCCCGCGCCCACCCAACGCATGTACGCCGTGCCTTCATGCGATTATGATGCCGGTGGGACTCGACAGGACGTTCGTCACGACATTCAGCGGGAACGTTCATGATTCACGCCATCACCCTCTTGTCCTTCGTCGCGTTCACCGGCTTTGTCGGCCTGGTCACCTACTTCGCCACCCGCCACGTCGACAATCGCACGCTCAACGGCTACTTCCTCGCCGGCCGATCGTTGAGCTTTCCGTTCATCGCCGGCTCGCTGCTGCTGACCAACCTCTCCACCGAGCAGATGGTCGGGCTCAACGGCTCGGCGTTTCGCGACGGGCTCAGCGTCATGGCGTGGGAAGTTCTGGCGGTGCTGGCGCTGGTGGCGATGGCGCTCTTCTTTCTGCCACGCTTCCTCAAAAGCGGCATCGCCACCGTGCCGCAGTTCCTCGGCCTGCGCTTCGACGAAGGCACGCAGATCATCGCCAATCTCATCTTCCTCGGCGCCTACGTCGCCATCCTCCTGCCCATCATCCTCTACACCGGCGCGGTCGGTCTCGCGGGCATGCTCGATCTGCCGGGCCTGACGGGCATCGAATCGGAACAGGCGTTGCTCTGGCTCACCGTCTGGCTCGTCGGCATCATCGGCGCCTGCTACGCCCTGTTCGGCGGCCTGCGCAGCATCGCGGTCTCCGACCTGATCAACGGCATCGGCCTGCTGCTGGGCGGACTGGCGATCACCTACTTCGGCCTCATGGCGGTCAGCGGCGACGCGGGCCTCTTCGCCGGCTGGCAGGCCTTGCAGGACGAAAACCCCGAGCGGTTCAACTCCATCGGCAGCCGAACCCAGGAAGTGCCGTTTGAGACGCTCTTCACCGGCGTGCTGCTGCTGAACCTCTTCTACTGGTGCACCAACCAGCAGATCATCCAGCGCACATTCGGCGCCTCCAGCCTGGCGGAGGGGCAGAAGGGCGTGCTGCTCACCGGGTTGCTGAAACTGCTCGGGCCGGTCTACCTCGTGCTGCCGGGCATCATCGCCTACCACCTTTACGCCGACCGCGACATCCGCGCCGACCAGGCTTATGGCGTGCTCGTCAACGACGTGCTGCCCGCGCCGATGACCGGGCTGTTCGCGGCGGTGATGGTCGGCGCGATCCTCAGTTCCTTCAACTCCGCCCTCAACGCCACCACCACGCTGTTCGGCTTCGGGCTTTACAAGGCGGTGCTCAAGAAAGACGCCACCGACGCCCAGGTCGTCTTCGCGGGCAAGGCGTTCGGCTGGGTGATCGCGCTGGCGTCGATGACCATCGCCCCGCTGCTGATCGGGCAGGAGAGCATCTTCGTCTACCTGCAGCAGATGAACGGTATCTACTTCATTCCGATCTTCGCGGTGGTGCTGGTGGGCATGCTGGGCCGGCGCATCCCGCCGCTGGCGGCGAAGGTCGCGCTGGTGGGCGGCTGCCTGGGGATCGCGGTGGGGTATTTCGTGCCGCCGTTCAACGGGTGGGTGGCGGCGATGAGCGAGTTCCACTTCCTGGGCGCGGCGTTCGTCACGCTGGTCGCGGTGATGCTGGGGGTGGGCTACCTTCGACCGTTGCCGACGCGATGGGAGCAGACCTACTCGGGCGACGTGGAGATGACGCCGTGGCGTTTCCGCTTCCCGGCGGCGGCGGTGCTGGTCGTGCTGGTGCTGCTGATCTACGTCCTGTTCGCGGACTTCTCCGTGCTGTTGGGTTAGGTTCTGTCTCACGGCCTTGCGAGCAGACTGAAGTAGCGCCGGATCATGGCCA
>JBBDPC010000101.1:0-20061 GCA_040876735.1 Phycisphaeraceae bacterium
AAAGCGGGTGAAGGGATTCGAACCCTCGACATTCACGTTGGCAACGTGACGCTCTACCACTGAGCTACACCCGCAGGTTGTCGTTCTTCCAAGGTACTGTCAGGCCAGCAGGGCACGCGAGGCGCAAGCTTTGCAGAGTTCCTTTTCAGAACACTTGGGATCACCGCTGGCACTGTCGGTCAGCCAGCGGAGCGACATCATACCCAACGATTTCCTTCATGGCAAAACCCACCACCTGGCCCTGAGGGGAAGGGCTGGATGTTGCCCGAGCCTGCATCCGCTGAAGCATCGTGGGCAGAACCGGCCCGGGCGATGGGGCCTGCCGGGGTGGTGCGGGGGCACGCATGCGCCGCAGAGCGGGGGAGTCCGTTGCAGGAACCATCTCGGCCGTTTCGTGTACAACATGGCTTCGTGTGAAGCGGCTGTCGAGGTTTCGGCCGTCCTGCGATGGAACCAGGTTCCGGCGATGCGAGAACCTTGCCAACGGCGGCGGATCGATGACGCGGACGTCTGCGGCGGCCTTGGCAGAGTGATGACGCGAGGGCGCCGCCACTGCTGGCCCACCATGGCTGGCGGACGGCGTCGGTTTGTGGCGAGCCATGATGAACTGGACCCAACTGCTCTGCGATCAACGTGCCTCCTCCCGGCGGGCGGGCGGGGTTTCGGCTTCCCGGCCGGAGCGATACCGCACCGCGTTCGAGGCCGACTACGACCGCGTCGTCTACTCCGCGCCGTTCCGGCGTCTGGCGCGCAAGACGCAGGTGCACCCGATGGCGCCCAACGACCACGTCCACAACCGGCTGACCCATTCGATCGAGGTCGCCAGCGTCGGCCGATCACTCGCCCGGCGTCTTGGCCATTTCCTGCACCAGCGTGAGCAGATCCGCCCGGCCCAGATCGAAGACCTGTGCCAGATCGTGCAGGCCGCCTGCCTCGCCCACGACATCGGCAACCCGCCGTTCGGCCACGCCGGCGAATTCGCCATCCGCGAATGGGTGCGCGTGCATCGGCAGACCATGTTCGACCACGTGCCAGAGCCGGTGGATCCGGCGGTGCGGCATGACTGGGAACTGTTCGAGGGCAACGCCCAGGGATTTCGTCTCGCGGCGCGCGACGACAATCCGCACACGGGTTACATGCGCCTGACCTATGCTACGCTCGCCACCATGATCAAGTATCCGTGGGACGCCAGCGATCCCCGTGCTCGCGAGATGGGCAAGTACAACGTCTTCGCGACCGAGCGGCCGATCTTCGACTCGATGGCCGAGCAGATGGGGCTGGCCCGGGCGGACAACGGGGTCGCCCGGCATCCGCTCTCGTTTCTGTCCGAAGCGGCGGACGACATTTGTTATCGCCTGCTCGATCTGGAGGACGCCATCGACCTGGGCATTCTGGACGAGCAGGTGGTTCGCAAGCTGCTGCTTCGTTTTCTGCCGCAGGCGGACGCCGGGGCGCCGACGCCGATGCTTCGCGGTCAGGCCATCCGCCTGCTGGTCGATGCGTGCGGGCAGGTGTTTGAGGACGATTACGAGGCGATCATGGCCGGCACGCGCACGGCCGACCTCAAGTCCAGCCTCCCTCCGGACACGATGGCGCCGCTGGAGCAGATCAAGCAGCTTTACGGCACCATTTTCGCCAACCGCCCCAAGGTCGCGGCGGAGCTGGGCGCGTACGAAACGCTCGGGCGGATCATCGCCATGTGCGTCAAGGCCGCGCAGGCCCTGTCCGCGAAAGGGGACTACGACGCCACGGATTTTCTCACGCGCCGACGGCTGGAGCTTGTCTGGGGTGAAGCCTATGCCCGGGAGCACCAGGCGCAGCCCTATGACTGGTGGCTGCACCAGGCGATGGACTACGTCGCCGGGCTGACCGACAACTACGCGCGGCAGCTCTCCCGGGAGATCGCCGGGGTGTGAACCGATGGGGCACGTGGCCGTGGCGCCCGGCATTCAGTGTGACCCTGCGCCCCGTCAATCCATGTGGAACACTTCTTTGAGATCTGTCGCCACGGGCGAATGGTCCGGGTTGGCGGGCATGATGTCGCCCATGTGCGACCACCATCGTTGGCAGACGTCGGTGGCGGCGATGGCGTTCCACGTCGCTTCGTCTTCGATTTCGACGTAGGCGAAAAGCTGGCGCGTCTGGGGGTGCAGGAAGATGGAGTAGTTGTGCACGCCGTGGTCTTTGAGTGTCTGTTCCAGCTCGGGCCAGATGGGGCGGTGGCGCTGTTGGTACTCGGCTTCCTGGCCGGGGTTCACGGACATCACGAATGCTTTGCGGATCATGTTCATGGCTCCGTCGGTGCGAGATAGCCCAGGCGTTCCAGGGCGGGTTGCAGGCAGGGGAGCTCGCGATGTTGCGGGTGGGTTTTCCATCGGCCGACCACCTCGGGCTTGACCGGGATCGGCGCGAGGGAGAGGCCGAGGTGGGCCGAGAGTTGATCGAGCGTCTGTTCCTGGTGGAGCACGAAGTCTTCCAGCCGGACGCGGATGAGGCGGTGGGGCGGTGGCGTGTCGCGCATGATCTGTTCCTGGTACAGCCAGCTTGCGGCCCGCTGCTGCAATGGGTCATCGCTGGCCGGGCCGGGGATGCCCAGGTCGGCGAGGCGGTCGGTCAGGTGGGTGCCGAGGATGCAGTCGCGCGGATCGCGCCACCAGTGGATGTACTGGATGTCGGGCAGGAGGCGGACGATCCACGGGTAGCAGAGCGTGGTTTCGGGAAGCTTCCAGCCGCGCCACGCGGCCTTGGACGCGATGAGGCTGCTCAGGTACGACCGGACCAGCCGTTTGAATGCCGGGTCGATCGGCATGGTGTGGAGTTGGGTGAAGTCCCACTGGTGGTCGCCGAGGTAGGTGACGTGCCGGGCCATGACGCGGCAGGCCTCGTACAGGTCATCGGGCGGCATGAGGTCGCCCGAGTCGTTGCGCAGGCTGCCCATGAACACGCCCGAGAGGCTCAGCGTGTGCGAGATCGCCCGCGTGCCGGAGTGGCCCCGGCCGATGACGGTGATGACCTTGCCCGCCGCCTGGTTCAACTCGGCGAATGCGGCGTCCGCGTCGGGCTCGGCCTGATTGGCACGGTGGCTGGCCTTGCCGCCTGCCTGGATGCGCCGCGCCGCTTCCGGGTCGCCGATGTGCAGCGTGTCGTAGGCGGCCTGGCTGGTCTTGAACGGCTTGGGGTTCTTGCCCGACCAGTCGCCCGGCGCATCCATCGGGTTGCCCAGCCCGGTCGCCTGCTTGCGCCGTTCGATGTGGCGGTGCATCCGGTCGCGCAGCGCCTGGACCACGTCCGGCTGGGCGTCGGCGACGTTGTGCCGTTCGCGCGGGTCTTCGACGAGGTTGTAAAGCTCGATCGGCGGCATGAAGTGGAAGTCCGGCTCGAGCGCTTCGATGAGCTTCCACTGCGGCGTCCGCCAGCCGTGCTTGCGCATCCAGGTGCACTCGGTGATGTAGACCTCGCTTTCGTGGCTGGCCCGTTCACCGCGCACCAGCGGCAGCAGCGATCGGCCGTCGAAGGGGTCGTCGACCTTCACGTTCGCCAGTTCCAGCAGCGTGGGCACGAGATCCTTGTGCTGGTTGTAGCCGGTGACGCGCACGTTGACGGGCAGGGCGGCGGGGTGGCGGATGATCAGCGGCACGCAGAGGTTCGGGTCGTACATGCCGTGGTGGTCGAACCAGCATTCGTGTTCCTGGAGGATTTCGCCGTGGTCGCCGTTGAGCACGACGATGGTGTTGTCGAGGATGCCCAACGCTTCGAGCCGGTGGAAGATGACGCCGATGCAGGCGTCCATGTAGGCGATCGCGCCGTCGTACTGGGCGTCGACCCAGTCCACGTCGCGCAGCCCCGGCGGCATCCACGTCCTGAAGTAGTCGGCGAAGGGCTTGAATTCGAACACTGGTTTGGCTGTGTCGGGCAGGCTGGGGTCGGTCGGATCGCCGCTGTAGAACAGCTTGTTGTAAGGCGATGGCGGCAGGTAAGGCGAGTGCGGGTCCATGTGGCGGAGCATCATGAACCACGGCTGCTCGCTCGCGGTGAGGCGGTCGAGTTCGGGCAGCGTCACGTCGTTGAGTTGCTCCGCCTTGCGGGCCGGCCGATGTGCCCAGTCGCCCCATTGCTCGTAGCTGAGGTGCTTGTCGAAGCCGCGGGCGGAAGGGTTGCCCTCGAAGCCGACGCAGGTGCTGGTGTAGCCGGCGTCGCGCAGGATTTCCGCCAGCGTGCGTACCTCGGGGCGCAGGCCGCCCTGGTGGCGCAGCGCGACCACCTGCGTGCCGAAGCAGTCCCGGCCGGTGAGCATCGAGGCGTAGGCCGAGGTCGTCGGCACGTGTGGCGAACAGGTCTGCTCGAACAGCACGCTCTGCCTGGCGAAGGCGTCGATGTGCGGCGTCGTCAGCCGGTGGTAGCCGTAGCAACTCATGTGCTTCGCGCTGAGCGAGTCGACGGCGATGAGCAGGATGTTCGGCCGATTCGTGCGGGTCTGCTTGCGTGTCATCATTCGCTCCATGAATAAGCTTCGGTCGACCGTCGAGCGCCGCGACGGTCACCTTAACGTGCGCCGCAAGCCTGAAGGCAGGCCTGCATGTGGCCGCGCGCTTCGGCGGCGATCATCGCGCAGCGCGTCACGTCGTACGCCTTGGCGCCGATCACTTCGAGGTTGACCGGGCCGGTGTAGCCATGCTCGTGCAGCACGCGGAGGTAGCCGAGCAGGTCGATGTCACCCCGGCCGTTGGCCTGCATCTCGGGTGTGCCGGGGCTTTGCTGCCGGCCCTTGCAGTCGCGGATGTGCACGTGCCGGATGCGATGGACCACGGCCGCAATCGCCTCGACCGGGTTCTCGCCCGCCCGCCAGATGTGCGACGGGTCCATGTCCAGGCCGAACGCCGGGTGGTCGATCGCCTCCAGCAGCCGGACGCTCGTCGGCGTGTTGTAGACCGCCTGCCCCACGTGCGCCTTGGCGCAGAGCGTCAAGCCCAGCCGGCCCGCCTCATCGGCCAGCTTGCCCAGCGAATCGACCGACTGCTGGAACGTCGCGTCGTCATCCGTCTTGCCGCCGGGGCCGCAGTTGACGATGGGGCAGCCCATGGCGACCGCCGCCTGGAACGTGCTGGCCATCAGTTGCGGATCCTGCGAGGGTTGCTCCATCGCCAGGATCGGCAACTCATATTGTTCGGCCAGCCGCTTCGCCTGCGCCGCGGTCTCCTGCCAGCGGTCGAGCAGGATGTGTTCGCTCATGCCCTGGATCGCGGAGACTTCGATGCCGTCGTACCCGCACGCCTTGATGTACTGGAACGCGGTGGCCATGTCGTGATTGCCGAACAGCACTGAGTTGACGCCGAGTTTCATCAGGTGTTCTCCAGTTCCACCACCGTGCCGGTCTCCCAGCTTGCGATGGCGGCTTCGATGATCTGCTGGGCCTTGAGCGCGTCCTCGGCCTTGCCGTCGACTTTGTCCGGCGCGACCTTGTGGCGGAGGTCGTCCACCCAGGCGTCGATACGTGACTGGAACGTATCGCCGAAGCTTTTCATGTTGCCCGGGTGGTCGTAGGTTTCCTGCTGGAGGTTGTGGCGGGGGGTGAAGACGAGCTTTTCGCAGGCGTCTTCGATGACGAACTTCGCTTCGCCGCCGACCACTTCGCATCGCTCCAGGCCCCAGGGGGTGCCCGGGCCGCCGCCGTCGTAGCTGCCCATCAGGTGGCCGAGCGTGCCATTTTCGAACAGCATGTTTACGTGCACGTTGGACCAGATCGCCCGGCCGTCGCCTTTCTTGAAGAAGGCGTGCACCTTTTTCACCTCGCCGCCGAAGTAGCGCATCACGTCGATCGAGTGCGGGTGCAGGGCGCGCATGTGAAAGTGCGGGCTCGACTCGTTGGGATTGTTGATCCACATGAACATGTTGACGAAGTTGACCGGGCCCAGCCGGCCGTCGTCCAGCCACTGCCGGGCCTGCCGGGCGGCGGGGGTGAAGCGGTGGTTGAGGTTGATGGCGTAAGGCAGGTGCTTGTCGCGCGCGAGGGCGATCATCTTTTCCGCCGATGCGAGGCGGTTGGAGATCGGCTTTTCGCCGAGCACCGGGATGCCCGCTTCGAGCAGTTGCATGGTGGGCTCGAAGTGGTCGCCGCCGTTCTCTTCGCCGGCGGTGCAGACACTGGCGGCGTCGAACGTGACGTCGGCGTCGAGCAGGTCCGGCACACTGTAAAAGGCGGGGCACCCATGCTCGGCCGCCGCCTTGTCCGCGCGCTCCTTGTCGATGTCGCAGACCGCCACGAGCTGCGTGTGCGGGTTCGTGCGGTAGCACCGGGCGTGATTGTTGCCGATGCCGCCGAGGCCAACGATGGCGACCTTGATCATGACTGAGTCCTTCTGAAAGTCGGCGTAACGTTTGTCAGCGCACCTTGACGACCGTCTCGTTTTCCAAGGATTCGATGGCGGCGGCGAGCACCTTTTGCGCGGCGAGGCCGTCGGCGCCCGAGCCGTCGATCTGCTCCGGCGTGGCGCCGTCGGCGACCTGTTGCCAGAACGTGTGCAGTCGTTCGCGGAACGTGGCTTCAAAGCCGCCGAAGCCGTCGAACAGCGGGTTCGTGTAGACCTGCTTGACCGCGTCGTCGGCGGGGTAAAGCGTGAGCTGCCGCCACATGTCTTCGAGCACGAACCGCCCGCCGGTGCCCGCCAGTTCGCACCGCTCCATCGGGTGGCCGCGCTTGATGTCGTAGCTGCCGGTGAGCGAGCCGACGACGCCGTTCTTGAAACGGAGGTTGAACTGGGCGGTGGACCATATCGACCGGCCCGGGGCTTTGGTGGCGAAGCATTGCACCGCGTCGACGTCGCCGCAGAAGTGGCGCATGATGTCGATGGTGTGCGGGTGCAGCGCCTTGAGGTGGAAGTAGGGCGACGACTCGGCCGGGTTTTCGATCCACATGCTCATGTTGATGAACAGCAGGTCGCCCAGCCGGCCTTCGCGCTGCCACTGTCGGGCGAGCCGGGTGGCGGGCGTGAAGCGGTGGTTGAGGTTGATGCCGTAGCAGCGCTGCTTTTCGCGGGCGAGGGCGACCATGCGCTCGGCGTCGGCGATGTCGTTGGAGATCGGCTTCTCGCCCAGCACGTGACAGCCGGCGTCGAGGGCCTGCAAGGTCGGCTGGCAGTGGTCCGAGCCGTACTCGTACCCGCCGGTGCAGACGTGGCAGACATCCGGCGTCAACTTCGCCAGCATCGCTTGGGCATCGTCGAACGCGGGCACGCCCAACCGCTGCGCCGCACCTTCGGCGCGGGCGCGGTCAATGTCGCAGACGCCGACCAGTTCCGTCAACGCGTCGTCCTGGCAGATCCGGGCATGCCGGTTGCCGATCGGCCCCATTCCTATGACACACACGCGCAGCATTCGGGCAACTTTCGTGGCTTGGACGACGCCGGCGGCTTGCGCCGGCCCCTGATGATGCGAGCACCCTGTACGTCGTGCCCGCGCGGGCCACCATCATAGCGTTGCCCATGATTCGTACGATGTCGGCAAGGCGGGCGCGACCGTGTCCGCCACGTCGATGAGCGTATGGCGCGTTCATGATGAGGCGGGCTTAGACGCGCTGGATGCGCGGATCGGTGAAGATGTCCAGTTCGTCGCGGCTGGTGCTGGAAAACTCGCTGACCACCGCGCCGTCGTCGCCGGCCTGGAACCAGTGCAGCGTGTCGGGCGGGATGGTGTACTGGTCCCCCGCATGCAGCTCGATCTCGTGAAAGACGGTGTAGTGCGCTTCGCTGCCGGCGGGCAGTTGGGCCTGGATGGCCGCCTTCTCGCCCGGGCCCTCGACGTAGAGCCAGACCGTGCCCGATCGGCAGCGGAAGGTTTCCATCTTGCCCGGATCGGTTCGTCCGTCTGATAGCGGCACGGGCGGGTGGCGGTGTTCCGGGCAGGTCTGACGCGGGAACAGCACCAGCTCCTTGGCGCAGTAGCGATCGGTGTTGACGTAGACCAGCAGTGCCAGTCCCTCCTGCTCGAAGGCGTTGAGGCCGAGGTCCGCCAGCTCGATGGCGGCACGCTCGTCGTCGGTGAGCGTGATGCCGGCCTGCTGCATCATGGCGGCGGCCCGGGCGCGGAAGGTCTGCTGTTGCGAAGCGGTCATGCGGTGGCTCCTTGTTGCGTGCGGTCGCGGGGGCTGATCCATACGCCGTGCGGCCCGGCGCGCCAGTCGGTGAACGTCGGCTGCCGGTCATGTCGGGCCCAGCCGGCGCGGAGGCGGGCTTCGACGGCGTCCCAGGCGCGCACGCCCGTGGTCGCGTCCGCCGACTCCACACTGCACGCGCCCACCGCCGTCGCCGCCTGCACCGCTTCGCTCGGCCCGGCCCCACGCAGCAGCGCCGCCAGCAGGCCCGCGATCGTGCAGTCGCCCGACCCCGTTGCCCCCACCACGTCCACCTCGAAGCAGGGCGACAGCAGCTCCCGGCCCACCCACGCGTCCACGTCCGCCAGCAGATCGCCCGGCACACGCGCCAGCCGGTCACGGTCGTCCGTGGTTTTGAGGTACAGCCCATGTTCGCCGAGCTTGATCGCCACCACGGCCGTGCCCATCGCCAGCAGCGCGTCGCCCAGCGCGGCCAGCCCCGCCGGCGTCACGGCCTGCGACCGCTCGCCCGGCTGGCGCAGCATGAACAACAACTCGTCCAGGCTCGGCGCGAACACGTCCACGTGCGGCAGTGTCCGTTGCAGCAGGGCACGCCAGTCGATTCGCCCGGCTTCGGACTGCGGGTCCGGGTCGCACATGTCCAGACTCGTCGCCACGCCCCGCGATCCCGCCTCCGCCAGCAGCGACGCCAGCTCACGCCCGCCGTTGCGGTACATCCGGCCCATCACCGGCGGGTAGCCGAAGTGCAGCAGCCGGGCCCCCGCCATCCGCTCCCATCCCATGTCCTCCGGCCCGAACGTGTCGTTCGCCCCCGGGCAGTGCAGAAACATCCGGTCCACCCCCGGCGGACTGATGACGACGGAATAGCTGGTGTTTTCGCCGGGTGTGACGACCATGCCCTCCGCCAGCCGCGGATCGCGCGTGCGAAGCAGTTCCAGCACGTCACGCCCGAACGGATCGTCGCCCACCTTGCCCGTCAGCGTGACGGCCGTGCCCAGCCGATGCAGCGCCAGCCCCGTGTTGGAGACGGCCCCGCCGGTCGACCGCACCGCCGGCCCCACCTGCACCAGCGTGCCGGGCGACAGTTGCACGTCCGCCTTCTCCGGGTCGAATGTGGGAATCAGGTCCAGGCAGATATGGCCCGCGACGACGACCTCGGGCGCTTCATGGTTCATCAAAGCCGCCGTCTCCATTTCACAAGTGAAACCCCACGAAAAATGATGCCCCAAAGCCGAGGGCTGAGTCCGCGAAGCCCCGGATTCCGACTCCCCTCCCTCCGGGAGGGGTTGGGGGAGGGTGCCTCCGGACACCTTGCGTCACCTGCACAAACGTCGCTTCAAGCCGGCCGGTGATACCCTCCCCTTGCCCCTTCCGAGGGGAGGGGAGTCAGAAGGTCCCGCCCTTCGCTCGCGGACTCGCTCAGAGGCGGGCGTTTTTCAAACTCGAAACTTGAAACCCCCTCACCCCAGCACTTTCCGCCAGCGGTCGAGGTTCCACTTCACTTTTTCCTCCGGCGACATGCGAGCGAAGTCCGGGGCTTGTCCGTCGCCATTGGCCGTCGGCTTGCCGTTCACCGCGGCCCCCGCCTTCGCCGTCGCGCTGCCGCCGGCGTAGGCCGTTGCCCGGCGGGTGTGCTGCAGGTCGTCCGCCAGGGCGCGGTAGGGGGCGATGTTCAGTTTCGCCAGTTCGCCGTGGTAGCTGCGCACCGCTTCTTCGGGAGCCAGTTCGTCGTCGGCGATGGCGCGCAGATGGCGGATGAACGTCGGCTGGTGTTCGCTGGCGTTGATCATTCGGCCGTAGAGCGCGACGCGGGCACCGTACTTCTTGGCTTCCCACAGTTGGTGGAACGCGTCGAACGTCGTGCCGCTGGACCCGCCGAGGATGCCCACCACGACCGACCGGTCGTAGCTGACCAGCGCTTCCATCGCCGCCGGCCCGTGGTAGGGAATCTTGAGAAACAGCGGACGCCCCTTGCCCACCACGCCGGAGAGCGTGCGGGCGATCATGTCGTTGAGGTATCGGCCGAGGTCGGGAATCGGCGCCTGCGGCGCGTTGGGGTCGAACAGTTCCAGGAAGTGGCGGAACCCCTTGGCCTCGGCCTCGACGCGGAAGGCGGCGTATTGCTCGATGGCGTGGCGATCGCGGTCGACATCGTTGTTGAACGTGACCGAGTAGAGCCCGAGGTCCGCGCCGCGCACGCGCTCGTGCGGCTCGCAGGCGACCTTGCCGCACATCGCATGGTCCAGCGTGGCCGAGCGGAACGGCTGCGAGGGCTGCGAGGGGTAGACGCCGCCGCTGGCCAGCCAGACATCGGTGGTGTCGTTGGCGCGGATGGCGGGGGTGACGTGGCTGTCGTCGAACAGCCGTTCGTGGATGGTGAGCAGCTCGTTGGTCGACGCGCTCATGAGCATGATGTCGACCAGCCCCTGCCGGACGTTGGCGCGGATCAACTCGCGGTAGTCCTGGAGCGTGCGGAACCGGCCCTCGCTGGCGTGCATCTCCGGGCTCTTGCCCGGTGCGGCGAGGCCGAACGCCATGTCCGCATCCTTCGCGTCCGCCAGGATGAAATCCCGGCAGGCCGGATCGTGCAGGATGCGGCGGAGCTTGGCGTCCAGGGACTTGCCGGGGCTGGCGGAGCCGGAGACGTTCATGCCCGTCAATTTAGCAGGTTGCCGGCAGGTGAGCAATATGTTCAAATCTGCTCATGATGGTTCACGACCGGCTGGAGCGGATCAAAGCCCTGCTCGCCCAGCACCCGCGCTGCTCGGTGACCCGCATCCAGAAGCACCTGGGCGTCTCACGCGCCACCGCGCGGCGGGACCTGCTCGAACTGGAGGCGCAAGGGGCCCTGGTGCGCGTCCACGGCGGCGTGATCAACCGCGAGTACCTGCACGCCGAGCCGACCTTCGACCTGCGCAGCCGGGCGGCCACGGATGCCAAGCGGCGCATCGGGCAGCGGGCGGCCGCGCTGGTCGGCGAAGGCGAAGCGGTCTTCGTCGATGCCGGCACGACCTGCCTTGAAGCCGGGCTGTTGCTGCTGCTGCGCCGCGATGTGCGGATTTTCACCAACTCGGTCCGGCTGCTCGCGGAAGCACGCCACGGTGAAGCGGAAGTGACCTGCGTCGGCGGCAGTGTTCGCCGGCCGACCGAGGCGATGGTGGGGGCGCTGGCGCTGGCGTGGCTCAAGGAATTGCGGTTCGACATCGCGATCCTGGGCGCCTCGGGCATCTCGAAAGAAGAAGGCGCCAGCACGACGGAACTGTCCGAAGCCGCAATCAAGCAGGCGGCGATCGAACGGTCGCGCCAGCGCGTGCTGGTGGCCGACGCGAGCAAGCAGGAGCGGCCGGCGGCGGTGACTTTCGCCGGCTGGTCACAGTTCGATTACTGGGTCACCGACACGGCACGCGGCAGCGTGGTGCGGCGGCTGCAACGTTGCCGCTGACGCACCAAGGCTCAATTGCAAGCGTCGGCGGGGCGCAGCCGTCAGCTGTGAGGCCTCGTTCACCGCCTCTGGCCGCAGCAAGTCAAACATGAAGGAAAGTGGGCGAGGCAGGATTCGAACCTGCGAAGGCATAAGCCAGCGGATTTACAGTCCGCCCCATTTGGCCGCTCTGGCACTCGCCCCGAGGGTGAAGTCGAGCCGTGAATAGTAACGACCGGACCAAGGGGTTTCAACCGATGCCCACGCCTGGCCCTGGTGCGGCGGTCCGGGAGCGCGGGTTTCGGCAGGGGGGACGCTGCGTTACAATGCTCCGCCATGGCGCACGCCGTCCGGCTGCTTTTGTTGTTGTCCGCTGTTGTTATGGCGCTGGCCCTGTCGTTGGGCTGCGAAATGGAAACGCGCGTCGTGCGTGAGCCGTGGTGGAACCAGCTTCCCGCCGACCCCAAGCCGGGCGATGGCGGAGCCGGCCCCCGGCACGCCGGCGGGGCCTGGGCGATCCCGCTCCAACGCTTCACCGGCGGCGACCGTCAGCAGCAGGCCCGGGCCCTGATTGCCGAGGTCCAGAAAGCCACCGCCGTCCGCAACCTCTGGACCGAAGACGTCGACGGCACCGCCACCGTCTACCGCGGACGCTACAACGATCCGCTTTCCGAAGAGGTTCGCCAGGCGCTTCAGCACACCCGTCAGATCCGGCTCGGCGACGACCAGCCCTTCGCCAGCGCACGCATCAGCAACCTCCGCGCCGACGGCGAACAGCGCCCCACCGACCCGTACGACCTCCGCCAGTTCCCCGGCTTCTACACGCTGCAGATCGGCTTCTACGACGCCCAGTACGGCGACGACTTCCGCGATGCCGCCGAGCAGGCCGTCGACCAGCTCCGCGAAGACGAGCACGAAGCCTATTACTACCACGGCCCGCACCGCTCGCTGATCACCATCGGCCTGTTCAGCTACAACGAAGCGTTCGTCACCGCCGACGACCCCGTGGCCCGGCGCGCCCAGGTCGACGCCTACGCGCCTTCCATCCGCGAACTCCAGGACGAGTTCCCCTACAACCTCGGCAACGGCCTCACCCGCGTCGACTACGACAGCGACGGCGAAAAGCTCGGCGAACAACGCAGCTTCCTCGTCCGCGTCTTCTGACACGCGTCGCGCGTCAAACGCAGGCGTCAACCCACAAATCTGCCTGACGAGCCTTTTTTTAGAGCCACTGTGGTTCAACACCTTTTATAGTGTCGGCGGTGTTCGGCTGGTGGCGGATGTGGATGGGACGCCCATGGCAGCGATTGCGATGCATATCGTGCTGGCACAGCTCACCGAGGGCGGGCAGTGGGCGGTGGTGGTTGGCGCGGTGGTGCTGGCGGTGTTGATGCTGGCGGTGCTGGTGGCCGTGAACCGGTCGATCCGCAAGCTGGTCTATGCCGCACGCCGGCTGGCGGAGGGGGATCTGTCTTATCGCGTGGCGGTGCGTGGCCCGGTGCCGTTGGCGGCGCTGGCGACGTCGTTGAACCAGATGGCGGGGCAGATGCAGGACCGGCTGGAGACGGTGGTGCAGAACCGCAACGAGCTGGACGCGGTGCTTTCGTCGATGGTCGAAGGCGTGCTGGCGGTGGACATGGACGAGCGGGTGCTGAACCTGAACAAGGCGGCGGCGACGATGCTCGACCTCGACCCGCAGCAGGCGATCGGCCGACCGATCCGCGAGGCGGTGCGCAACGCGGCGCTGCAGGTCTACGTCGCCCAAACGCTGGGCGACCAGGCCCCGGTGGAGGACGAACTGACCCTCCGCGTCACCGACCGCAGCGATGCGGCGGGCGAAGACCGTTACCTGCAAGCCCACAGCGCCATCCTCCGCGACGCGGCCGGCCACCGCATCGGCGCGATGCTCGTGCTGCACGACGTGACCGCCCTGCGCCGGCTGGAAGCGATGCGGCGGGACTTCGTCGCCAACGTCTCGCACGAGGTCAAGACGCCGGTGAGCGCGGTCAAGGCGGCGGTGGAGACGCTGATGGAGGACGAGGCGATCACCCGCGAGGATGCCGAGCGGTTTCACAAGATCATCGCCCGGCAGGCGGACCGGCTGACGGCGATCGTGGACGACCTGTTGAGCCTGGCGCGGATCGAGCAGCAGAGCGGCCGAATATACGCGGAGTTGCAGGACGAGCTCGTGGCCCCGGTGCTGCGGGCGGCGTGCGACACCTGCCAGGCCCACGCCGAGCAGAAGCAGATTCAACTCGACCTGCAATGCGACCCGGCCCAGCGGGCGGCGCTCTGTCCGCCGCTGCTGGAGCAGGCGATCGTGAACCTGGTGGACAACGCGATCAAGTACAGCGGGGCGGGGACGCGGGTGACGGTGCGGGCGGCGGTGGAGGCGGAAGAGGTGGTGGTGTCGGTGACGGACGAGGGGCGTGGCATTGAGCCGGAGCATCTGCCGCGGATTTTTGAGCGGTTTTACCGCACGGACCGGGCCCGCAGCCGATCGCTGGGGGGCACGGGGCTGGGGCTGTCGATCGTGAAGCACGTGGCCGAGGCGCATGGCGGCCGGGTGAGCGTGACCAGCGAGGTGGACCGCGGCAGCACGTTCCGCATCCACCTGCTGCCGGAGGTGGCGGAGGGCGAGACGGCCGTGACGGTGGCGGAGCCGTGAGATCGTCGAGAAGCCGGTCGTCGCCTGTTGTTGAGTTTTGACCGGATAACCGGATCGGCGGGATGGGGAGGATGGGCCTGATGGCATCGGAGGTCCGATGGGAACTCAGTTCATCACAAAGAACACGAAGGACACGAATAAAACAAAGAAGGCGAAAAGACGTCGAAAGTCAATAAAAATGCATTTCTTTTCTTCGTGCTCTTTGTGGCCTTTGTGTCCTTCGTGATTTCCCGAATCTCACAATCTCATCCCGTCAATCCGGCCGATCCTGCTCATCCGGTCAAAACCCAGTCGCCATCGATCAACCCTCTGTCACACTTGACCTGCGGCGAGAATCGGGTACCATCGACTCATCCGGATAAAAGGATGAATCACCATGCATATACGTGACATTTTCGCGGCCACGCCGACGACGTTCTCATTTGAGTTCTTTCCGCCCAAGACGCCGGAGACGGCGGAGAAGCTGTACGAGTCGATCACCGAGCTTGAGGCGCTCAAGCCGGCGTTCGTCTCGGTGACCTACGGGGCCGGCGGCGGCACGCGGGAGTTGACGCACGAGCTGGTGACGCGCGTCAAGAAGACGACCAGCCTGGACCCGATCCCGCACCTGACCTGCGTTTGCCATCAGGAGCCGGACATCCAGTCGATTCTCGAGCGCTACGCGGGCGAGGGCATCAGCAACATTCTCGCGCTCGGCGGCGACCCGCCGCGCGACAAGGCCGACTGGGACCGCAGTCAGGACCATTTCCGCCACGCGTCCGACCTCGTCGCCTTCATCCGCAAGTTCAACGAGTCGGGCAAGCACGCCGACCCGCGCGGCTTCGGCATCGGCGTCGCCGGCTTCCCCGAAGGCCACCCCGCCACGCCCAACCGCCTCGACGAGATGGACCACCTCAAGGCCAAGGTCGACGCCGGCGCGGACTACATCTGCACGCAACTGTTCTTCGACAACCGCGACTTCTACGACTTCCGCGAGCGCTGCGAGCTGGCGGGCATCCACGTGCCGATCATCGCCGGCATCATGCCCATCACCTCGGTCAAGGGCATGCGCCGCATGGGCGACCTCGCCGCCGGCTCACGCTTTCCCGCGCCGCTGCTGCGCGCCCTCCAGCGCGCCACCGGCAACGGCGACGACGCGGAAGCGGTCAAGCGCGTCGGCGTCCACTGGGCCACCGAACAATGCCGGGACCTGATCGACAACCAGGTGCGCGGCATCCACTTCTACACGCTCAACAAGTCCGACGCGACCCGCCAGATCTACCAGAACCTCGGCGTCGCCGACAGCGTCGCGCTCGCCAAGCGGTGATGACCCATTGAAGCCCACGCTCTACGAGCGTGGATTCCGGTGGTCACTCGTTCCAATGCGACAGGTCGACCTTGAGGAACGCGGCCAGCCGGTCGTTGTGCGGCTTGAAGTGGTCGATCAGGCGTAGCCGGGTTTCCGCGAGCATCGGCGCGGGCGTGAACGCGCGGGCCACCCGCCGGCCGTGGGCCGTGCGGCGCATGAGCCGGTAGATGGCGTCCCGGCCGGCCTGCGGTACGCATCGGCCCGCCGCACGTAGCAGCGGGTTCGCCTTCAGCGGCGCCATCACCCGGTCGCGCACCTTGCCATCAACGCTGCGGGCATTGCGGTACCAGCTTGTGTCCACCCGCGCCAGTTGCTCGCCGAGGTCTTCCACGCCCAGGAATCGGCAGACCGTCGACAGCGTCGCCGCCGTGTCCCCCGCCAGGTCATCATTGAACAGCACGAGAAACGACCCGCGATCGTAGTAGGGCAGGTACTGCGCAAGCTGATCCATGTACCGGCTGGAGTTGAGGCAGACCGGGTCGCGCTCGATGTGCGCCTCAAACGTCGCCGGCACCGGCTGGTCGCGGTAGAGCTCCTTCGTCACGCGATGGACGTAATGCGACCACGCCCGCTCGACCGGATGGCGGAGGATGTAGATGAACCGCGCCCGCGGCAACGCCTCGGCAATCCGCGGCGCCGCCTGCGGGTACTCCGGCCAGCGCGTATACGACGTCGACGCCTCCAGGCAGACCTGCCCGGGCCGGGCGTGGCTGAACAGCGAACGGTAGTGATCCAGCCCGCGGGCGAACTGCTCGTCGTGCGAGAAGAATTCCGGCTCCTTCACGTCGCTGACGCAGACGCCCGGATGCCGACGCAGGTACGCCACCAGCGCGGTCGTGCCCGCCTTGGCGGCGCCGATCAACAGCACGTCGGGCAGCCCGCTTCCCGGACGCTTGCCCTGCAACCCCCGGGCGGCTGGCTCCGGCCGGGGCGAATCCGTGGACTGGTCATTCACCGCTTCACTCCTCCCCGATCCACCTGGCCTCGGCTGACAGCCTCTCAAGCGGGCTGTCGCCTGCATGCGAGCATAGGCGGACCATACCCGCCCGTCTGCGCCCTCCCCTTCGTTCCTCACGCAGGCCCCACCCCCCCTCAGTGCCAGCCCTACGGCACTGTCATGCCAAAACATCTCGCTTTCAGACGCCCGCTCGGAGAAGATGGGCAAGAAGCCGCAGTTCCTCGTTAGCGACATAGCGAAAACTGCGAACGGTCTGCAACTTGCGGCTTGCCGACGAAACCACGCCACGGACAGAACGGGCCCTTTGCCAGGCCCGCCTCCGTTCAGGCGTCAACCAATCGTCAATACCGAGGCAATCTGATGGAGGTGCTCGATGGTCAGCCATCTCGAACCCGATCTCCCGCTCGCCCCGGATGCGATCAACCCGCGACTGACCAAAAGCCTGCTTCCCCCCCAATCCCCGAACGCCGCTGGCGCTGGCCCCGGCCACGCGCCGCAGGCCCCGCCAAGCCAGGGCATGCCAGGCACGCCCGCCCGCCCCCAGCCGGGCGACGAGTTGCCGGCGGACCGCCCCTGGCTCGACCCATGCCTCAGCAGCCCGCTGTTCGGCGCGATGGCGCATGCGGCCGAGGGCACGGCCCTGCTCGTCGGGGCCGACGTCGTCATCGTCCGCCTCTACGGCGGGCCGGCGGAATCCACCTCCGCCTACGTCGGCACGCCCGGCATCACCGTCCCCTCCGACCAACGCCGCGCGTTGCAGCACTGGCCCGCCACCGACCCGCCCCTGTTCGCCGCGATCGCCCGGCACGGCCCGGTCGACCGCCCGGTGCTGATGCGAAACCTGCTCACCGATGGCGTCGGCAAGGTCAAGGCCATGCTCCCCGCGCCCTTGCACGCCCTCTGCCGGCTTGCGGATGCGTTCGCCTTGAGCGTGACCGTGGAAGAACGCTGCTGGGCCGCGCTGCTCGCGCTACGCCACCCGCGCCGTCGGCCGTTCGTGGCGGTCGAACGCGAAGCCGTCCTCGCCCGCCGCGGCGCCATCCGCAACGCCCTCTGGCACGGCCTGCACGCCCACCGGCCGGCCCGGCCCGCCACCCGCGACCTGCTCGCCCGACTCAGCCAGACCGAACGCCAGGTGCTCGACCGCCTGCGCCACAACGCCACCGAACGCCAGGTCGCCCAGCAACTCGGCCGGTCGCCCCACACCGTGCACGTCCATGTCAAGAACATCTATCGCAAGCTCGCCGTCCGCTCACGCCGGCAACTCCAGAACCTGCTGGACGCGGACGCCGAAAACCCCGCGACGGATTAACCGGGATAGACGCTGGCAGGCGAGCTTCGGAAAAACCACGAAGCACACGAAGACACAAAGAGCACGAAGATGCCGCGTCAAAAAAAGTAGACGTGATGAAGCGAAGCAGAGCAGAGCTGTTGCAAGCAGGTCTGAAGGGGATTCAACCACGCGCGGCGTCCCACGCCCCACGCCTCACGCCCCCTGACCCCACTCAGCCGCGCCAAGCTGCTGCTCCACCGCCGCCACCACCGCCTCCGCCGGCTGCCCGGCATCGACCACCACCGCTTCGTCCCCCGGCTCCTCCAGCGTCTGGAACTGGCTCCGCAGCAGCGAGACAGGCATGAAGTGATCCCGTCGGCCTTGCATCCGCCCGGCGATCACCGCTTCGTCCGCACGCAGGTAGACCCACCGCACCGCCGCCGCGGGCAGCCCCGCCGTCAGCCGGTCGCGGTAGGCCCGCCGCAAGGCCGAGCACGCCAGCGCCACCGACCGCCCCTCGGCCGCCGCCTGCCGCAGCAGCCTGTTCAACGCATCCAGCCACGGCCCGCGGTCCGCATCGGTCAACGCCTCGCCCCGGCTCATCTTCGCCACGTTGGCCGCCGGGTGATGATCGTCCGCGTCGAGAAACGTCAGCCCCAGCCGGCCCGCCAGCGCCTGGCCCACCGTCGTCTTCCCGCACCCGCTGACGCCCATGACAATCACGATCATCGCAACCTCACTCCCTGCCACAGACGCTCGACCCCGACCGCTCGCCCCGCGGCGCGATCTGCGCTTCAAGGGTGCACAAGCCGCCGGCGCAGCCGGCCGCGGCTGAATGGCTCGACACGCGCCCCAGGTCCGGCGCAGAGAGAAACGTCCGTCGAAGCCGGTCCAGGGTGTACGGCTCCCGGCTGTTCCACGGCAACAGCGACAGCAGGCGAGCCAGCAGGCAGTAGCCGAAAACCACCAGCGCAAGCGTGCCCAACGCGGGCAGCCAGTACAACCACCGCACCCCCGGCAGGTAGCAGACAATCAGCAGCAGCAGGTAAGCCGCTCGCAGTTGAACGGAAAACGCCCGCACACTGCGATCCCGCCCGAGCAGGACGGCCCCCTGGCCGGCCGTGATGAGCATCGCTCCCAGGAACGCCGGGCTGTAGCCAGCCAGGCCGACGAACAGCAGCAGGTCGGTGACGGCCCATGCCCACCACGTCCAGTCGTTCCACTTCAGATAGAGCAATCGGCGGGACGCTCGGCTCATCATGCTGGCCACTTGAGCAGGGCAACTGGAGCGGGCCGGCCGGCGCGGGCCGGCTCATCGTGCGTCGTGGCATGTGCGGCCGGCTCCAGCGAAGACGACCCGACACAACAAGCGGTGGGGGTGGGATTCGAACCCACGGTGACCCGAAGGCCACGCCGGTTTTCAAGACCGGTGCATTCAACCACTCTGCCACCCCACCGGCGGCGAGCACGCATTGTATCGACCACCACGCCGCCAGTCGCACCACACCAAAACGAGGCTCACACCCCGCGCCCACGCAGGGCCCGCCTTCTTGGATTTTCCACAAGCCATCCACGCACCAGCACTTTACGCGCCCAACGATTTGACACCGGGCCGGCCGGGCCTACAATCTTTCCTTCTGCACGGGACGGCCCCGGCCACGGCCGACGCCAGCCCCCGGAAAAGGTGACGAAAACGCACCCCGCAGCAGGCCAGCCACGAACCCCCGGCAACGGGCATCGTAAAATAGAGATGGCCCCGATTTGACAGCGGCCAGCCAGATGATAAAGTGCCCGGCTCGCTACGAGTGACACGGCCTTCAACGAAGACCGCATCACCCGCAGCAAGCGGCACCGCCGGGCGAAGCCGACAGGCCAGCCCGGCAAGGCTCTTTGACAAGTGGATAGGTCAGGTGTTGCACACAAGTAGTAAACGTGTTGCACCGAGGCAAAATTTTTGAAAGTGCTCTGAGAAGCTTGCTTGCAGGGTGCGGTCGATGCTTTTGGCATTGCTCGCATGCTGTGAGTCACCGCGTGTAAATCGTGCGCGGTGGATTGGCTCGGCTCGCTCTCGATCCAAATGTCGAACGCCCACCTCCCCCCGGAGGTGGGACGCAAGACCCCAAAGGTCGGTCGCAGGTCGGGGTGATTAAGCTACTAAGGGCGCACGGTGGATGACTCGGCGTCAAGAGGCGATGAAAGACGTGGTAGCCTGCGAAAAGCCCAGGGGAGCTGGCAAACAAGCTTCGATCCTGGGATCTCTGAATGGGGAAACCCGGCGGCTTCGGC
>JBBDPC010000102.1:0-19916 GCA_040876735.1 Phycisphaeraceae bacterium
TCACAGGCCTTTTGCCGGTACACCTTCAGGCCGTGGGCGTGCAATCCGCTTTACTGCGAGCACGTTCGCGCGGGTGGTAGCCGCTCATGTCCAGCGCATGCACCACCCGGCCGCCGAGCCGGTGGTGCACCTGTTCCGCCCAGGCGTACGTCGCCGGCCTATGACCGATGAACACCAGGTCGGTCGGCCACAGCAGGCCCGCGACCTGCGGCAGGTCGGTCACGCGAAGGCAGTTGAGCATCTCGATGCCCGGCAGGCCATGCTCGTCGTCGGCATTCTGCGTCGCTGGCGGATCGATCAACACCGCCGACTCCAGCCCGCCGTCCAGCAGCGCCGCATACATCGCCACCACCGCCATCCGCCCGCGCCCGACGATCGCCACCCGCTCCGCGTCGATCCCCGGCTGCTCGCGCAGCACCGCCAGCGCCCGCAGCGCATCGTACACCTGCATCGACGCCACCGTCCGCCCGGTCAGCACCGCGATCCGCCGCATGTGCCACTCCAACTCCCGGCCCCACGACGTCTCGCCCGTCCCGCGCGGCTCGAACAGCATCCGCGCCCACTGCTTGTCCGGAAACCGGCTCGTCACCGCATCAAACGCCCACTGCTCCGCCTCCGGCTCCTGCAGGTAGAGCATGCCCGGCACGTCGCCCGGCTTCTCACCCGTCTGCGGTGCCGGTGGCCGCGACATCCGGCAAAACAGCCGAACGTCTAGCTCGGAAAGGAACGACAGCCGCGCCAACTGCCGACCGATGCGCACCTCGTACTCAAAGCCCACCTGCACGTCGAGGTCGCACGGCTGATCGGGGAAGTGGCCGAATGTCTGCTGCCGCAACGCCGTCACGACCCGTTCGTGCTCGGCCCGATGGCTGGCTTCGTCGGTGATCGTCGGCGGCGACGCGAGCGGGACGAAGTCGTCCTGAATGGTGGAGGTGCGCTCATCGGCCGGCGGGCCGTTCTCGTAGACGCGCAGCGCTTCGTCGGTTTCCTGCGGCTCGCCGACGTCATCAAGTTCCTGCCACGGCCGGTCAACACCCATCAGGTGCTTGAGGAAGAAGGCGAAGATCTGCTTGCGCGACGTTTCGTGATACGAATGCGGCCCCGGCGTTTCCACGAGGTCGCAGAGGTCGGCGGCGTCGTGCAGTTGGTAGATTTTCTGCACGCGGTCATAACATTCGCGGATCGAGACGAGGCTGAAGATTTCGTCGCGATTGGCCGAGGCGACCATCAACGGGCGGGGGGCGACGAGTGCGGCGACGTCGCTGAGGTCCCAGCGGTACGTGTTGTTGAACCAGAGGCAGTCGCACTGCCCGTCCCAGCAGCGGTCGATCACCTGCGAGCGGGCGGTGGTCGTGCCGCAGACGGGGGCGGCGACCTTGACGCGTTCGTCGGCGGCGGCGATCCACCACGTCACGCCCCCGCCGCCGGAGATGCCCGTCACGCCCATGCGCTCGCCGTCGACCTCCGGCCGCTGCTGGAGCAGATCGAGGGCGCGGATGCCGTTCCACATTTCCACCGCCCCGGGATTGTAGCCCCGGCTGTGCCAGTGGAACTGCCCGCGCGAGTAAGCGCCGTGGTGATCGCCCGGCGCTTCGCCGAACTCGATGGTGTCCATGATGAGGCAGACGAACCCGAGGCGGGCCCACTGCCGGGGGTGGGGCTGGTACTGCACTTTTTGCGAGCGTGAGTGGCCGCAGAGATAGAGCACCGCCGGCGCGGACTTGTTGGTGCGGTTGGCGGGCAGGTAGAGGTTGGCGGTGACATAGAGGCCGGGCATCGACTGGAAGTGGAGCTTTTCGATGACCACGTCGTCGCGCTTGAGTCGGCCGGTGCAGGTAACCTGGAGGTCGGAGCGGTCTTTCTGCGGCGGCAGGCCGGCGCGGAGCCCCTGCATCTCCAGGTATTGTCGATAGCGCTGCGGCCGTTCGCGCCGCCACTGTTCGAGGCTGGTGACCGAGGCGAGCGAGCAGTCGCTGATCGCGGCGGCAACACGGCAAAGATGTTCGCGGACAATGGACATGATGGCTTCCTCAATGCGGATTGACCCTGCGGGCGGCGGGGATGAAAGGCTATTGAAAACCCGTAACAGCATGAACCGGGGGGCAGCGGTGTACTTTGCTTTCCCCACAGGGCGGGGTTTGGCGCCCGCCTACTTTGAAAGTATCCCACGACCGGCCGGCGGATTTGCTCAAACCAGCAGGCCAGGTTAATATACTTTACGTTATTAAGTCAAATTCGATGTTCCTCTGACGATGGAGGCGACATGCCCGATTCGATGCCCCCTGAAGCCGCCGGGCCGTTGGTGCCTCTGCCGCGCCAGGTGCGCGTGCTGGGCCCGCACCTGACGCTGGCGCTGTCGCTTGCGGCCAGCGCCGACGCGGCGGACCGCTGGGCGGGGGAAGCGTTCGTCACCTGGCTACACGAAACGTGCGGAGTGGCGGCGGCGGTGGTGGGCAATCCGTCTGCCGAAGCGTCATGGCGGATGACGATCGAGCGCCAGCCCGGCCGTTCGCCGGAGTCCTACCACCTGCTGATCGAGCCCAACCGCATCGCTTTGCGCGGCGCAGACGCCGCGGGGGTGTTCTACGGCCTGCAGACGCTCAAGCAGCTCATCCGCTTCCATGGCGGGCAAGTCCCCTGCCTCGAAATCGACGACCAGCCGGCGCTGCGCTACCGGGCCATGCACCTGGACACCAAGCACCATCAGCCGACGGAACAGTATATCTACGACCTGATCGACGAGCTGGCGCATTACAAGGTCAACATGCTCGTCTGGGAGTGGGAAGACAAGCTCGCCTACCAGTCGCATCCGGAGATCGGCGCGCCCGGCGCGTTCACGGCGGACCAGATGCGGCAGTTCACCGACTACGCCCGCCAGCGCCACATGCAACTGGTGCCGCTCGTGCAGGGGCTCGGCCACGTCTCGTTCATTTTGAAGTTTCCGCAGTACCGCCATCTGCGCGAGGTGCCCGACTCCAACTGGCAGTTCAACCCATTGGAAGAGGGCACGTACGAACTGCTCTTCGAGTTGTTTGACGAAGCGATCGAGGCGACGCCCGGCAGCGATTTCTTCCACATCGGCACGGACGAACCGTGGGAACTGGGCAAGGGCCTGAGCGGGTGGTATGCCGAGAAACATGGCAACGATGCGCTGATGCAGGTGTTCGTCCGGCGCTGCGTGAAGCACTTGGAGTCGCGCGGCCGCACGGTGCTCACCTGGGGCGGGCAGTGGCATCCCGAGATGCGGCCGGAGGATTATCCGCCCAAGTCGATGATCTTCGCCGACAGCGAAGACCCGGCCTACCTGGCGAAAGCGAAGGAAGCGGGCTTCCCGGGGTGGGTCTATGCCTCGAACCCGGGCATCGAGCCGCTGGTGCTGCCGCTGTTTCCCAGCGTGCAGCCGCTCTACTGGAGCGGCAACAACCGCGGGCCCAGGACCGGGCGCGACATCACCGGCGCCTTCCTCGGCACCGCCGGCCCGATCGGCGAAGCGGCGCGGGCCGGCTCGGTCAAAGGCTCGATCGCCACGTCCTGGGACGACTCGGGCCTGCACCTGCAAGCCTGGATGCCGCGGTTCATCTGCGCCGCCGAGTTTTCCTGGAACCCGCAGGAGCGGGACATCGAGCGGTGGGCCGAAACGTTCTTCGCCAACTACTTCGGTGAGCAATCGCGGAACCTGCGCGAGCTGTTCACGCTGCTGTACGAGGGCGTGCACTTTTACAACCACACCCTCCAGCGGGCGGTCTGGCATTGGTACAACCTCGGCAAGCTGCACCTGCCGGACATGCCGCGCGAGGACCTGGAGTACAACAACTACTGGCGCGTGCAGAACGTGGAACTGATCCGTCATGCCCGCGACCAGCGGCAGCGGATGGCCCGGGCGATCGACATCCTCGACCGCAACCGCGCCGCGGGCGCGGAACACGCGTACGACCTGGAAATCTACCGCACCTGTGCCGAGTTGGTCCGCCACAACGCCAATTTGTTCCTCATGCTCTCGGACGTGGAGGCGGCGATCAGCGAAGCCTCCGACCGCTGGCATTACGCGAACCACCGCAAGGCCGTCGAAGCGCTGGAGCGCGGACAGGCGTTGATTCGATCGCACCTGGCCGACCGCAAGGCGATTTACACGAACCTGGTGGCGGTCTGGGAGCGGACCCGGCTGCCCAAGGGGCTGTCGCTGCCGGACAAGCCGTTCGTGTACGCGCGGGACCGGGCACGGCACTTCGCCAACCGGACGCCGGACATGAGCTACCTGATTCTCGACGAGCAGTTGCTCGATCTGGAGCGTTATGTCAAAACGCTCGAGGCGTACACCGTCGCGTACGAACGACAGCATTGTGCAGCCGCATCGACGAACGCGGTGAAGTGAAGCAAAGGCGGGTGTGCGGATGAGCGTACGGGCCATCACGATCGGCCTGCTGCTGGGGCTGGGCATCTCGGCGGCGGCGTACTTCAATGACTTCGTCATCGGGCAGTTGCCGTTGGTGACGCACCTGCTGCCGGCGACGGTGGTGGGTTTTCTTCTGGCACTGGTGCTGGTGGTCAATCCGCTGGCGCGGTGGCTGGGCGTGGTTCGGCCGTTGAGCACAGCGGAAGTGGCGGTCATGGCTGCGCTGGGGCTGTCGGCGTGCTCGTTTCCCGACACGGGCTTTTTTCGCGGCGCGCTGACCAACACCGCCATGCCGGCCTACCTGCATCCGGGCAAGGCGCGGTGGCAGTCGCAGGAGGTGCTCTCTTACGTGCCCGGCGGCTCGTCGCGGATGGGGGAAGGCCACGTGCAGGACTGGCCGGGGCTGGCACGGGGCCTGGCGACCGCCGGCGCGGAAGCGCCGCAGAGCGTGCTCGGCCGGCTGTGGGCGGAGCTGTCGGCGCAGCAGCGCCACACCCTGGAAGAGCTGGCGGCGGAGGGCCGGGCTGACGCCGGGGTCCGGCAGTCGCTGGTCCGGGCGCTGAACCAGTTGCTGGAGCAGGAGTCGCTGCACACCGCCGAGGACGCGGGCGAACTGGACCTGCCGCCGCCGGCCCGGGCGTTGCTGGAGCGCCGTCGGGGCGGCGAATCGTTGAACGGCCGGGTGCGGTTGGCGCTGAACCGGCGTCTGCTGGTCGCATCGCTGCCGGGCGTTGTGCTGCCGCCGCCGACGGGCGAGGGCGTGCTGCTGATGGGCGGGTACCGCGATCCGGTGGTGGTCGAGTCGCTGATGTATGGCAGCGACAGCCGGGAGGCGATGGGGCTGACGGGCTTGCCGTGGGCGGCGTGGTGGCCGGTGCTGCGTCTGTGGGGCGGGCTGGCGCTGCTGCTGGGGGCGGCGACGTTCTGCCTCGCGTTAATCGTGCATCCGCAGTGGTCGCGCAGCGAGCTGCTGCCCTACCCGATTGCGCGGCTGATCAATGACTTGTGCCAGCGTGAGTTGGACCGGCTGCTGCCGACGGTGATGCGCAGCCGGACGTTCTGGTGGGGGTTCGGCCTCCTCTTCGCGTTCCACCTGCTCAACGGCCTGGCGGTCTGGTTTCCCGACCACCCGCTGCCGACGATCCCCCGGCAACTGAACTTCGCCGCGATGGGCGAACTGTTCCCCACCGCCAGCCGACTCATTGAAGCCCAGGGATACCTGACGCCGACGCTGATCTTCTCGATCATCGCCTTCGCGTTCTTCATTCCCGCCAAGGTGTCGTTCAGCGTCGGGATCGCGCCGCTGCTGTTCATCGGCGTGGCGGTGATGTGGTTGAAGTCGGGCATGCCGGTGGACAACCATCCGTTCGGCGCGGGGCGGGGCAACATGCTGCGCGTCGGCGCGTACCTGGGCATGGCGCTCATCATTGCGTACACCGGCCGGCAGTACTACGCCCGCGTGGCGGCCGGCGTGGTGGGCCTGACCCGGCCCGCGGCCACGGGCGGCGCCCTGCCGCGTTCGACCGTCTGGGCCGGCCGCGTGCTGGTCCTGTGCATCGGCGGCGCGACGGCGTTGCTCGCCACCGGCGGCCTGCACTGGACGTTCGCCATCCTCTGCGTGCTCATGCTGCTGCTGATCTACCTCGTGATCGCCCGGATCACCGCGGAAACGGGCATGTTCGTCGTCCAGCCCTTCTGGGTGCCGGTGGCGGTCTTCCTGGCGCTGATGGGCTTCGAGGCGATCGGGCCGACCACTTTCATCGTGCTGGGCTTGGCGAGCACGCTGTTTATCAGCGATACGCGCTCGTTGCTGGCGGGGTTTTTGGTCAACGCCTTCCAGATCGTGGACCGCGCCAAGGTGCAACCGGCGCGGGTGGCGCCGTGGGTGGCGTTGATGATCGTCTCCGGCTTCGTGGTGGCGGGCGCGGCGTCGCTATACGTGGCGTACCACTTCGACGCCTTCAGCCAGATGGATCCCTGGACCCGCCAGGGCGTCCCCGCCATCGCGCTGGACCGACTGGGCTGGTACCTGGCCGAAACCGGCGCGGGCAGCGAGGTGGCGCAGATGACCGCCCGCGGCCCCTGGCAGCAGTGGGCCGCCATGCAGCCGGACTGGACGTTGATCGGCTGGACCGGACTGGGCCTGGCGCTGCTGGTCGGCTGCGCGGGGGCGCGGCTGCATCTGCCCTGGTGGCCGGTACATCCGGTGCTCTTCCTGGTCTGGGGCACGTTTCCGACGATCGTCTTCGCCGTCTCGTTCCTCCTCGGCTGGGCGATCAAGGTGAGCGTGACCGCCACCACCGGCGCCGCCGGCTACCGCACGCTGATGCCGCTGATGTGGGGCGTGATCGCCGGCGAAGTCGCCATCAGTTGCCTCTGGCTGGGCGTGGGCGCGATCTACTACTTCCACACCGGCATGACGCCGCCCGCGTACGCCGTGTTCCGTTAGCCAACGTCTGACGCCAGCGCGTTGGTAGCATTGCCATGACGCATACGACAGACACACACACGTTGGACGCGACTCTCGCGGCCGTCGGACTGACGGACGACCGCGACGCTTGGGCCCGGGGATGGGCGCGCTCGCAGCAGACTTACCGCGAAGGTGCGGGCGACCTGCTCAACGTCGACCGGCTGAGCGAGACCTGCCACTGGCTGGCGATGTCGGCAACCGTGCGCGACAAACTGCTCCACGCCGCCGCGGCGATCCGCGAGGACCCGGCGATATGCCGGCTGGCGTGGCATCTCGACTGGACGCTGAGCGAGGCGAACGACGCGGCGTTTCATCGACGGCAGTGGCCCATGCTGCCCGAACAGTTCGGCGAGGTCGGCCGGCTGTTCCATGGCGTGGTCTATCTCGCCGCCGTCCGCCACGCCCGGCAGCGCCACGCCGCGCTGAACGTGCCGGAATCGATCAGCCGTGACACGCTCCAGGACCTGGAACTGCACATCCAGCATTACCACGAACGGCACGACTGCTGGGGCTTCAACGAAACGTACTGGATCAGCAGCCACCTGCGCGGGCTGATCTACCGGCTCGGGCGGTTGCAGTTCGAGATCCACCACTTCGAGCCCGACTTCCATGGCCTGCGTCAACAAACCGCGCCCGCCGCCACGCGATTCCTCGCCGGCGACGGCATGCGCTTCCGCGCCGACGGCCAGTTCGCCGACGCCGACGGTCAACTCGCCCAGTCCGGTCTCTGGCAAGCCCGCTACCAGGCGGACAGCCGCACGATCCACGGCCACCCCATCACACCCGACGGATACGCCGTCACCGAGCCGGTCGCTCTTCCCACCGACCAGTGGCAACCCGTGCTCGGTCAGGGCGATCCGGTGCTGAACGTCCACATCCCGGCCCTGGGCCCGATGGATCACACGGCCTGCGGCGAATCGCTCACGCAGGCGATGTCGTTTTTCCCGACTTACTTCCCCGACCACCGCTTTCAAGCGTTCACCTGCGACTCCTGGCTGCTGGACCCGCAACTGGCGCGCTACCTGCCCGCGGCGTCCAATATCGTGCGCTTCCAGCGCGAGTTTCACCTGCTGCCCTGGCCGGCGGCGGGCGATCACCAGACGCTGGAGCGCGTGTTCCCGGGCAAGGAGGGGCTGCCGGTGGATCAGCTTCCACAAGCGACGTCGCTGCAACGGATCGTGGTGCGGCACATGCTGGCCGGCGGGCGGTGGCGGATGACCGGTGGCGTGATCCTGCGCGACGATCTGGCGTGGGGTGAACAGGTGTACCGGCGATAGGTAATGGGATTCATTCAAAGTGGGGCGGGCGTCTCGCCCGCCAAAGGGGGAAGGCCACTTTGGAACGCAAAGGACACGTGCCGCCAATGGAGTGATCCCGTGCGATGCTCCATGTTCCGCGAGTCGACTACTGTTTCAGGAGTTTGAATCATGCAGATGGCAACGGGTTTCGCGAGTGTGCTTTGCCTGCTTCTGACTGTCCAGCCGCTTTTCGCTGAACAGCCGGGCGACGATGCAAACGTGTTTTTCCAGGAGTCGTTTGAAGATGAGAACTATGCCCGGCGGTTCACCGGCAACACGCACGCCGGCCGACGAACGTTGATCGAAGACGGTGCGGTGGGCGAGCGTGCGGTGCGTTTGCGGGTGACGAAGGATGGCCACTACGGCGGCAGCCTGCACTACCATTTCGCCCGCGCCGGCCACGATGAGCCGGAGGTGCTCTACACCCGCTATTACCTGCGCTTCGGCGAAAACTGGGTGCCCGGCCGCGGCGGCAAGCTGCCGGGGCCGGCGGGGACGTACGGCCAGACGGGCTGGGGCGGACGCATCCCCGACGGCACCGACGGCTGGTCCGCACGCGGCGGCTTCCGTCAGGACCCCGACGACGAAAACAAAACCCAACTGTTCTTCTACACCTACCACATGGATCAGCCCGGCAAGTGGGGCGAGAACATGCACTGGGACATCGACGGCCACGGCTCGCTGGAAAACGGCAAGTGGTACCAGATCGACATGGAAATCCGCCTCAACACGCCGGGCGAAAAGGACGGCGTTCTGCGCGGCTGGGTGAATGGCAACCTCGCCATGGAACGCACGAACATCCGCTTCCGCGCGAACAATGACCTGAAGATCGAACAGTTCTGGATGAACCTCTACTACGGCGGCTCATGGACCGCCCCGCACGACATGCACGTCGACTGGGACGGCGTCACACTCTCGCGAACGCCGCTGCTGGAAGTGGAGTAGTGTTCCGTCACACGTCTAGTGGCCGGTGCCACGTTTCGCTCCGCCGCCTACAGCGGGGCCGGGGAATCCAGGCGCCGCGGTCCTTCACCGCCTCGCGCCGGTCCGGCAGCGGATCCGTGACCGCCACCACCTGGTACTGCTCGCCGGCTTGACGCAGCCAGGCCACGTGAATGCCGTAACCGCTCCGGCCTCGTCCCCCCACGGCCACCCGGACGATGCGCTGTCCCATCCCGTGCCTTTCTGACTGGTGAAGCCTGTGCCAACTTCTGCCCGCGAAAAAAGCAGTGAAAATACCACGCCCGGCTTGCCCCGCGAAGGCGATACATGTATTTTATCGAATAGTTATAAAGTGTCGCCGCGACCCCCCGGCGGTCGCCGGCCCGGGGCCGGTAGAATCCAGCTTTTCCCGCAGGAGCACAGCAACCCATGAACGATCGGTCAGGCATGAATCATCGGCGGATACGCGTAGCACAGTTCGGGCTCGGGCCGATCGGTCTGGAGGCGGTGCGGCTGGCGGCGTCGCGCGGCTGGCTCGAAGTCGTCGGCGGTGTGGACATCGACACGAAGAAAGTTGTGCAGTCGCTGGGTGCGCTGACGGGTGACGCCGCGCTGAACGATGCGCCGGTGGTGGCGGACTTTGAGCAGTTGTGGCAGCAGGCGAAGCCGGACGTGGTGCTGCATACCGCCGGGTCGTCGGCTGCGCAGACGGCGGAGCAGATCGAGCCGATGCTGGCGCGCGGCGTGAGCGTGGCGTCGACGTGCGAACAGATGCTCTATCCCTGGCTGCGTGCCCCGGAGGCGGCGGATCGGCTGGATGCGGTTGGGCGTGAACATGACGCGCGTGTGGTGGGCACGGGGGTGAACCCCGGCTTCGTGCTGGACCTGCTGCCGGTCTGTGTCAGCGGCGTCTGCCGATCGGTGCAGCGGGTGTACGGTGAACGCGTCGTCAACGCCTCGACGCGCCGCGAGCCGTTGCAGCGGAAAGTCGGCAGCGGCATGGAGCCGGCGGCGTTCCGCCAGCGCTTCGCCGAAGGCAAAGCCGGTCACGCGGGCTTTCAGGAATCGCTGGCGTTGATCGCGCATGCCCTGGGCTGGCCGATCGGCGCGATTGAGGAAACGTGCGATGCGGTCGTGACGGCCCGGTCGATCAGGACGCAGTACTTCGCGGTCGAGCCGGGCCTGACGTGCGGGCTGCACCAGATCGTCCGCGCCGCAACGGCCGACGGGCGAACGATCGAACTGGACCTGAAAATGTATCTCGACGCGCCCAACCCGCACGACGCGATTCACCTCGACGCCGACCCGCCGGTGGACCTGATCCTGCCCGGCGGCGTGGCGGGCGACACGGCGACGGTGGCGGCGCTGATCAACGCGATCCCCCCGCTGCTCGCCGCCCGTCCCGGCGTGCGCCTGATGACCGAGCTTGGCGTATCGTGTTGTGCCGAGGCGCTGGCCGGCACGCCCGCGGCCACCGTCGCGGCCACGTAACGTCGCCGCCGTGCCCGGTCGGTTCCGCTGCTTCACAGGAAGGACATGCTTCCATGCCGGCGACGCCTTCGACGATGCTTGTCTATCTCAACGGCCACTTCCTGCCCAAGGACCAGGCCACGCTGTCGGTCGAAGATCGCGGCACGCTGTTCGGCGACGGCGTGTATGAAGTGCTGGAATACTACGACGGCCGACCCTTCGCCATGCAAGGCCATCTCGACCGGCTTCGGCAAAGCCTCGCGGGCATCCGCCTCCCCGCGCCGGCGGCGGTCGATCGCCTGCCCGAGATCAGCGACGAACTGCTCCGCCGCAACCACCTGACCCACGCCCGCCTCTACTGGCAGGTCACACGCGGCCCGGCGCCGCGCAACCATCTCCCGCCGGACGAGCCGACGCCGACCGTGCTGGCCATCCCCACGCCCATCGCGCCGCTGAACGTGCGGGCCCCGGTCCAGTGCTGGAAGGCGATCACGCACGACGACCTGCGCTGGGCCCGCTGCTGCTACAAGACGCTGATGCTGCTGCCGAACACGCTGGCCAAGGACGAAGCGCGCCGCGCCGGCTGCCAGGAGGCGATCCTGCATCGCAACGGCACGGTGACCGAAGGCAGTGCCACCAACGTCCTAGCGGTGTGCGACGGCGCGTTGTGGACGCACCCGGCCGACGCCTCGATTCTGCACGGCATCACGCGTGCCATCGCCATCGATCTGGCGCGAGCGCTCGGCCTGGCCCTCCACGAAACCGCCCTCACCGTCGAGCAACTGCGCGCGGCCGAGGAAGTGATGGTCACCGGCACCACCGCACGCGTCACCGCCATCACGCACGTCGACGGCCACCCCATCGGCGCCGGCGAAGCCGGTCCGGTCACCACCCGGCTGCACGAAACCTTTCTCAAGCAGTTGAGCCAGCAATGCCAACCCGCCGGCTGCACGTGAGTCGGGCGGTGCGATGCATCGCTGGTGCGCGTTCACGCCCTGGTCGGTGCCCCAGAGGATGCGGTCCGGGTACCGTGTGAAGAAATCGCGCATCGTTTCACGATCGTGATACGCCGCGTCGCCCAGCCGGCCCGAGGTGTCGATGGCGAAGTTCGGATACCGCTCGAAACGGGCGGCGACCTCGGCCATGTCATATTCGAGGCTGCCGTAGTGTGCGCCGATGACGGGCAGGTCGGGGTGTCGCTCGACGACGTGATCGCGGGCGGCGATCAGTTGTTCGTGGCTGGGCATGTCCGTTCGGCCGTACATGTGCCACTGCGGGTGTTCGCTGTAGTAGCCGTAGTGCGGCGAGTCGGGATCGAGCGGCAGCCAGCAGGCCTTGGGCTCGCCGATGTGCATCACGGCGGAGCGGCCGGTGCGTTCGAGGTAATCGAAGAGGGGCTTGAAGATCGGATCGTCGATCATCACATAGTCGCCGTCGCGATTCTTCAGCTCCATGCCGATGTTCTTCCACGCCTTGCACGCCACCGCCCCGTTGGCAAAGTCTTTCTCCAACTCGGCGATCACGCGATCGGCGTACACCGCGTCCGGCTCGCTGTAGTCCGGCAGATCGAAACTCGTGATCCATGCGAAGTGATCCGGATACGTCGCCGCCAGCTTGCCATAGACATTCCGGCTTTCGTGACGCCAGTCGATCGACTCGGTGACGTCGGCGACGCTGATATTCAGCGCTTTGATGCCCAACCGCTCGAGCAGTGCTGCGCCGTCCTGGCCACCGTGAAAATGGACATGGGCGTCGATTTTATACATATCAACAGTCTCAAATTGATTGGCAGAGGACAGACCGGCACAACGCATGGCCTGTTCCGCCAGATTACCTGCCGGCCGAATTACTGTAAACCATTAGTTAATATATTGGTGCCGGCGCTGCCGTCGCGCTCCTGTCCGGGGTGGAGCGCTGGTTTGCGTCAGGGTTGACGTTGGGCCTCAGCGGCGTGGCCGACCGTCGGCGGTCAGGCCCTGCTCGACCATGCGCTGGAGTACGAGCGGGTCGATGTTGCCGCCGCTGAGCAGGAGCACGACGGTCCGCCCCGCCAGTTCCGGCAGCTTGCCCGCCAGCATGGCCGCCAGCCCCGCGGCCCCGGCGCCTTCCACGACAGCCTTCTCGATCTCGATCAGCCGGTAGATCGCCAGCGTCAGCGCCGGTTCGCTGACGGTCACGACGCGGTCCACCAGGGGGCGCGCGGTGACGAACGCCAGTCGCCCGACCTGGCCCACCGCCAGGCCGTCGGCGCAGGTCGGCGAGACGTCGACCGCCACGGGCCCGCCCTGCGCCAGCGCGGCGGTGTAGCTGGCGGACGCCTCGGGCTCGACGCCGATGATCTGCACCGCCGGCCGAATCGCCTTCACCGCCGCCGCCACGCCCGCGATCAACCCCGTCCCGCCCACGGGCACGACCACGGCCTCCATGTCGGGCACCTGCTCGAGCAGTTCCAGGCCCACGGTGCCCTGCCCGGCGATGACGAGCGGATCGTCGTAGCCGTGCAGATACATCAGGCCGCGCAACAGCGCCAGGGCGTCGGCGTGTTCACGCGCTTCACGGAACGATCGGCCGTGCTTGATCACCTCGGCGCCCAGCCGGCGGCAGTTGGTCGCCTTGATCAGCGGTGCGCCCTCGGGCATCACAACGGTGACGGGAATATCCAGCCGGCGGCCGTGATACGCCAGCGCCAGTGCGTGGTTGCCGGCCGAGGCGGCGATGACGCCTTTGTTCTTGTTGGACGGTTGCTGACGGAAGTGGGCCAGCGCGTTGGCGACGCCGCGCTCCTTGAAGCTGGCGGTGCGCTGCATGTATTCGAGCTTGCAGAAGACGCGTGCGTGGCAGAGCGCTGACAGGCCCGACGACTCGGGACAGGGCGTGGCCACCACCGCGCCGGCGATCTGCTTCTGCGCCGAGCGGATGTCATGGAGCCCGACCGGCGGAAGTTGGACGGGCCCGGTGTCGTTCATCCCGATAGCCACGCGTCCAGGTGTTCGCGGACAAAGGCGTCGTCGTTGAGGTCGGGGTAGGCTTCGTAGACACGGTCGATCTGGGCCAACTGGCCGGGGCCGAGCCCTTCGCGCTCGTCCAGGCACCAGGTGCCTTCGAGCAGGCCCTGTCGGCGAAGCACTTCGTGCAGGCCGGCGATCACACCCGTGAAGCCGTTGGCGGCGTCGAAAAATGCGGCGTTGGCGTCGGTCACGCGCACGGCCAGGTCGAGCAGTTCCTCCGTCGCCCCCTGCCCGCGCTGCACCGCCTGATGGCAACGCTCCAGGTGTTCCACCGCCCGGCGGGTCCAGACCGACCAGTGCCCGAGCAGGCCGCCGACGATCCGCCGTTCCACCATTCGGCCGTCCACCGGCAGGCGGTAAGGCGTGAGCAGGTCGAGGATGATGTTGTCATCGTTGCCGGTGTAGAGCACCACGTCGTCCCGGCCCGACTCGGCCGCCGCCCGCACCACGTCCAGCGTCTGGTAGCGGTTGAACGGCGCGATCTTCACCGCCACCACGCCCGGCAGCGCGAACAGGCCGCGCCAGAAGTCCAGCAGCAACACCCGCCCACCGACCGCCGGCTGAAGGTAGAAACCGATCACCGGCATCACGTCGCTCACCGCCCGGCAATGCGCCACCAGTTCCGGCGCCGACGCATCCCCATCGCCGCCAGCGACAACAACCCCGCGTGGTAACCCAGCCAGCGCGCCAGTTCCGCCTCGGCAACCGCCTGCTTCGTCGGCCCGCAGACGCCGGCGACGCGCACCACCGGCGTGGCCCGCTGTGCGTCCGCCCGGTCCATCTCTTCACCGGCCAGTGTCAGCACCGGCTCGAACAGGCCGATCTCCGGCTTGCGGATGGCGAACTGCGTGGTGTGCACGCCCACCGCCAGGCCGCCGACGCCGCTGGCCAGGTAATAGCGTGACAGCGCCCGCTGTCGGCGTTCGTCGAGCTTGCGCGCGGCGGTCAGCGCCAGCGGATGAGCGGGGATCGCCACGCCCTGCTGCAACGGCGCGCGGACCGCGGCGGGCATGGCCGTGTCGGTGGTGGGGGTGACCGGGTTAGAACTTGCCATCGCGCACCTCGAATTTCGTCGTCTTGCCCAGCAGTTGGCCGTCGCTGGCGACCCAGTGCGCCACCCAGTCGATCAACGTGAGGATCGGCAGTTGCGGATAGCCGAAGCGTTGGTGGCCGCGCTGGCCGTTGCTCAGGATCGCGGCCGGCTGCGGCTGGTCCGTGAAGACCGGCGTCTTGCCCAACCGCTCGCCAAGCTGCTCGGCCACGCGGCGGACGCTGACCTGCTCGGGTCCGGCGAGGTTGAACACGCTGGCGGGCGCGTCGGCTTCCTCCAGTGACAGCAGCGCCATCGCACTGGCGTCGCCTTGCCAGATGACGTTGACCATGCCCATCGACAGGTCGATCGGCTGCTCGCGCTGCACCTTCAGCGCCAGGTCCACCAGCACGCCGTAGCGCAGCTCGCAGGCGTAGTTCAGCCGCAGCAGGGAGACGGGGGTGTCAGCGGTTTTGCTGTAATGCTCGAAGACGCGTTCCCGGCCGAGGCAGCTCATGGCATACTCGCCCACCGGGTCGGGCGCGTCGGTTTCCACCGAGCCGCCGGAGGCCAGCGGCGCGAGGCCGTAGACGTTGCCGGTGGAGAAGGCGGCGATGCGGCTGCGGGCGTAGCGTCGGCAGACGTTGGCGGGCAGGAGGGTGTTCATCGCCCAGGTGAGGCTTTCGTTGCCGGTGGCGCCGAACTTCATGCCGGCCATGAAGACGACGTTGTCCGCGTCCGGCAGGGAGTGGACGAAGGGCTCGTCGAGCAGGTCGCCGGCGAGGGTTTCGATGCCCCAGGCTTCGAGCTTTTTGCGCTCGGCGGGATCGCTGAAGCGCGAGACGCCGATGATGCGTCGGGGGCTGTTGGCCGCCTCCGACGCCCGCTGCGCCATGCGCGCCAGCGTCGGCCCCATCTTGCCCGCCACGCCGAGCACGATCAGGTCGCCCGAGAGGCGTGCAAACAGATCCACCACCGCGGGCGTGGGGCGCGAGAGCATTTCGTCCAACGCCTCGACGCTCGTGGGCTGGCTGAGAGAACCGGCTTCAACGGACGGGGGCATGTCGACTCCTTCGATGGCGCGTGCTGGCGGGCGAGGTTCGGGCCATGGATACTGATTTTCGAATGGATCAGGCGGTGCGTTGCCTGTCTGTCCGAGCCGGCTTCTGTGAAGCCGGGGTGGGCGCCGCCCGCAGTGGGTGAGCTTCACGTTCCACATGAGCGCCGCCATCGAGGCCTGCGGCCTCGCCCGGGTTCACGGAAGCCGGCTCGGACGGAAGTGGCCTTCCATGCGGGGGCGCGTGATTCGTCCAAAGCTCAGTCGCCGGTCACGCCTGGCTTGACTCGGGCTGGCCTTCCAGTCGGGAGGCGGCGGGGGCGTCGAGGTAGAGCGTGCAATGGTCATGCTGCTGGAGGATGCTCGCGGGCAGTTGGTTGGTCACCGGCCCTTCGACCGCAGCGCGGACGGCCTCGGCTTTGCGGGCGTCGGGCACGGTGCAGATGATCTGCCGGCTTTTCATGATCTGCTTCACGCTCATCGAAACCGCCTGCGCGGGCACGTCGGCCAGCGTCGGGAACCAGCCTTCGCCGAGTTGCTGCTTGCGGCAGGCTTCGTCGAGGTCAACCACGAGGTAAGGCTCGTCGGTGTCGAAGTCGGCGGGCGGATCGTTGAACGCGAGGTGGCCGTTCTCACCGATGCCGGCGAAGCAGACGTCGATCGGATGCTGGCGGAGGATTGCGCCGATGCGCGCCGCCTCGGCCTGCGGGTCATGCTCTGCGTCGAGGTAGTGAAACGCCCGCACGGGCAGCGACAGCTTCGCGTGGAAGCGATGCCAGAGGTAAGCGCGGAAGCTGGCCGGGTGCGCGATCGGCAGGCCGACGTATTCGTCGAGATGGAAGACATTGACCTTGTCCCACTGCACGTCCGGCTGCTCGGTCAGCGCTTCGAGCATCTGGAACTGACTGGCGCCGGTGGCGACGATGATGTTCGCCACCCCCCGCGCCGCAATCGCCTGCCGCAGCCCGGCGGCCCCGGCCTCGGCGGCCCGTCGGCCGCTGTCCACCTTGTTCGACTCAATCACCAGCTTCATGGAAAATTCGCTCCTTTCAGGCGAAGGCCTCACACGTGCGTCTTGACAAGGTAATGCACATATTGGAACATTGCAATATGGCTAATGGAATATCCGACATGACCCCCGCACTCGCCACCGTCGGAGCCCACCTGGACCGGGGGGGGAGTCGGCATCTGTACCGGCAGGTGACCGATCTGCTTCGCGAGCAGATTCGCTCCGGCGCGCTCAAGCCGGGCGACCCGGTGCCGCCGCAGCGCCAGTTGAGCGCGGCATGGAACATCAGCGAAATGACGGTGCGCCGGGCGATGCAGACGCTGGCCGGGGAGGGGCTGCTCGAAGCCCGGGCGGGCGGCGGGACGGCCATCTGCGATCGCCGCGCCGGGGCGCGCCTTGATGCCGCCGCGCCCCGGCGTCTGTCGCTGGGCGTTGCGTTCGCCAACCTTGCCGATGGGTACCCGTTCTTTCCGCCCGTGCTCAAGGGGCTGCGGGCCGGCCCGGAACGCGTGGCGGTGCGCCTGTTCGACCTTCCCGCCGACGCCGACGCGGCGCAGCACCCGCCGCCGCTGGACGACCTCGACGGGCTGATCATGATGTCCCCGGTCAACCTCGCCTTGGTGGCGTTGTGCCAGCGCCGCCGACTGCCCATCGTGCTGCTGTTCACCGACCTCTACGACGGCTACAGCCACTGCATCGTGCCCGACTACGGCGGCGCGCTCGGGCAGGCGGTGCGCCATCTCGTGCAGCAGGGCCGACGGCGGATCGCCCTGGTGACCGCGGGCGCCGAACGGTTCAGCACCGGCCGGTGGCGGGATGGCTACCGCGCCGCCTTGCAGATGCACGACCTGGCCGAGGCAGGCGACCTGATCGTCCACGCCGGCTACGGCGAACGGGATGGTTACGAAGCGACGAAGCAGCTCCTGGCGGTGACGCCGCGCCCGGATGCCGTGCTCTTCGCCTCCGACTTCATGGCGCGCGGCGGGCTGCTGGCCGCCATGGAAGCCGGGCTTGATGTGCCGAACGATCTGGCGGTGGTCGGCGCGGGCAACGTGCTGGACCGCTCCGGCTGGCCGGTGCCACTGACGACGATCGACCTGGGCCTGGAGACCATGGGGCGGTTGGCGCGCGAAGCCGTCGCCGCGGCCGGCACGGATCACGCCCCGCCGCTGCGGCAATCGCTGCCGACCCGGCTGATCGCAGGCAGCACGGGCTGACGCCGGGGCCGCGTCGCCGCTCGCCGTAGCGAGGAAGCCGCGCTCCGCCAACGCCAGGCGTCCCGCACCTCACCTTTCGTCCACACCCATGCGCTGGCGGTACTGCCCCGGCGTCAGCCCGGTGTGACGCTTGAACACCGTGGCGAAATACTGGCTGGTGGAAAACGCGAGCAGCATCGCCACCTCCGTCACCGACCGCCCGCTGCGCAGCAACTGCTTGGCCCGGTCCACCCGTCGGCGGTTGCGCCAGTCGGCCGGGGTCAGCCCCACCTCGGCCCGAAACCGCTCGTGAAACCGCGTCACGCTCAGGCCCGCATGCTCCGCCAACTCCCACACCGCCGCACCAGGGTCGCGCTCGAACTGATCGATCGCCGCACGGATCGCCCGGCTGATACGTCGGCCGCTGCGCGACTGCGCCGCCCGATGCCGCGCGTGGTCCCGCACCACCGCCGTCAGCAGCGTATGCAGCGCCGCCCGCGCCGCGGCCGGGCTCAGTTCATCCCGCTGACGATGCTCCGCGATCAGCCGCGCAAACGCCTCCGGCACCACGTCCGAGGCAGGGAAGCATCGCAGCCGCAACGCCTCAAGCCGGCCCAGCATCACCTGCGCATCGCGACGGGCCAAGCCCGGCAGCGCCCCCCGTCGCGGCACGCGCAGTTGCACCCAATACAGCTCGCACGGATGCAGCACCGCATCCACGCCGCCATGCGGCTCGCCCGGCCGGGTGATGTAGACGTGGCCCGGCCCGACCTCATGCACCTGACCGCCCGCCCACCACGCCACCTCGCCGTCAGCGATATAGCACAACTCCCACGCATCCCGATGCGCATGCGTCCCCAGCCCCGCCTGCCCCGCCGCCCGCGGCGCGTCGGTGCCCAGCATCGCCAGCTCCGGCAGCAGCAGTGCCGCGCCCGCATACACCTCCCGCGGCTTGGTGCGCATCGACGTCTCCGAATGTTCGTTTTTCTACGACCGAGCCGAGCGAACGACACCCGCCCCTACGCCCCGTAAGATCCTCCCCTTGTCAGGACGTGCATGCGTTCACCCCGCCAACCAGGAGACCATTATGACTGACCGCCAGCCCACCGTCACGTTGACCGCCGAGCAGATCACCGACTTTCAGGAGCAAGGCTACCTCGCCATCGACCGGATCACCTCCGATGCGGAAGTCGCCCACCTGCGGGAGGTCTACGACCGCATCTTCGCCGAACGCGCCGGCCGGGAGGAGGGCAATCAGTTCGACCTCGCCGGCACCGACGAGGACGGCAAGGAAGCGCACCTGCCGCAAATCCTCAACCCCGCCAAGTACGCCCCCGAACTGCTGGAAACCGAACTGCTCGCCAACGCCCAGGCCATCGCCCAACAGTTGCTCGGCCCCGACGCCCGCGCCGGCTTCGCCCATGCCATCTTCAAGCCCGCCCGCCACGGTGCCCCCACCCCCTGGCACCAGGACGCCGCCTACTGGAATCCCAACTTCATCCACCGCAGCATCAGCGTCTGGGTCCCGCTCCAGGAAGCCACGCTCGAGAACGGCTGCATGCACTTCGTGCCCCGCAGCCATGAGATGGAAATCGTCCGACACCAGAGCATCAACAACGACCCGCGCGTCCACGGCCTGGAACTGCACCCGGACGAAATGCACCACGCCGACAACGCCGTCGCCTGCCCCCTCCCGCCCGGCGGCGCGACGTTCCACGGCGGCTACATGCTCCACTACACCCCGCCCAACCGCTCGGACATCCCCCGCCGCGCCCTGATCCTCAGCCTCGCCGCCGCCGGCCAACCGCGCAAAACCTCCATCAGCTTCCCTTGGATGGACGAAAAACAGACCGCCCGCGACCAACGCGCCAAGGCCGCGCAGCAATAGTCCGCCCCAAAAACCATCCGCCCCCGAAAGCCCCGGCCGCAAGGCCGGGGTTCAGCCACCAACTGCGCCACACCCCCGGCGGAACCCCCCGGCTTCCGCCGCTCACCTCCCGACACTTTTCAAGAAGGCCCACCGGACGTACATCCAAGTGTGTG
>JBBDPC010000103.1:0-3573 GCA_040876735.1 Phycisphaeraceae bacterium
TTAGCCCCGCAGCGCAGCGGAGGGCGCGGGAACCGTGCGTCACCGGCGGCCGCGCCCTCCGCTGCGCTGCGGGGCTAAATGCCGATCCGTGTGCATCTGTGGTTTCAACTTCTTCATCTGTGCCTCTGTGGTTTTCTTGTCCGCCGAAAAAAATCCGTCGCACATTCATGACGTCACCGCGGCGAACATCTCTGGCACATAGTGACAGTCCGGCTCCGCCGCCAGCGGATCGCCTGCCACGGCATAGGCCCGCGCCCGGCTACCGCCGCAGACATGGCGGAACTCGCACAACCCGCACTTGCCGTGAAAGCCATCGGGATCGCGCAATTGCTTGAACAGCGTGTGATGCTGGTACGCGTTGACCACGGAGTCATTGGGGAAACGGCCGCAGGTGACGGGCATGAACCCGCTGGGGAAAATCTGCCCGACGTGGCTGACGAACATCACGCCGTTGCCATCGCGCACGCCGGTCATCGGCGGGCCGGCCGGGCTTCCCCCGCCAACGGACGAGGCGGTCATGCGCGGCAGCGCGCCGGTGCGCTGGAGGACGAACCGGCGGTAGTGCGGCGCTTCGGTGGTCTTGATCGTGTAGCGCTGCTTTTGCGTCTGCCGCCAGAGGATTTCAAACGCCTGCTCGTACTGGTCGGCGGAAAGGCGCGGCTCGACGCGCCCGCGCCCCACGGGCACGAGGAAGAACAGCGACCAGAGCGCGATGTCGAACAGGGCGAGCTGGTCGGCGAGGCGGTCGAGCTGGCCGAGGTTGCGCTGCGTGACGGTGGTGTTCACCTGCGTGGGCAGGCCCAGTTCGAGGGCGTCGCAGAGGATGGCCAGGGTCTGGAGAAAGCTGCCCGTGACGCCGCGCATGGTGTCGTGGGTCGAGGCGTCGAGGCCGTCGAGGCTCACCGCCAGTCGGTTGAGCCCTTCGTTCTTCAAGCGGGCCAGGGCGTCGCGGGTGACCAGCGGCGTGGCCGAGGGCGTCAGCGCCACGCTCAAGCCGAGCCGTCGGCCGCGGCGGATGATTTCAAACAGGTCCGGACGCTTCAGCGGATCGCCCCCGGTGAGCACGAGCAGCGGCGGCCGGGGGAACTCGGTGAGTTGTTCGAGCAGGGCGAACGCCTGCTCGGTGCTCAGCTCATGGGGATGGCGCTTGGGCTGGGCGCACGCCCGGCAATGCCGGCAGACCAGGTCGCACGCCCGGGTCAACTCATAGAACACCAGCAGCGGACTGGTGTCGAAGTCGAAGCTCGGCGGCGGTGGATGAAACGCCATGGCGGGCCTGCATGGAACGGCTTGCACCTGCCGGGCGCAACATCGCACCTTCGGACCGAGCAAGCCGGGGCTATGTTGGCATACTACGACAAGTCGGCCGTACATACAATATATGACTGTCTTTTTATATATGTTATTTGCCGCTCACCCCCGCCACCGCAGCGCAGCCATCCTGGCCGCCGCCAGCGCCGCCCTCGGGCCGAGGTCAGGCGATACGTGTCGAGGGGCATGAGACCGAGGTCGTCGGAACAGACCGCGTCACACGCGGTGACGGAAGCGGTCAGCCGCCCCCAGCCGATGGACTTGATCATTTCCGGCTTTATGCCTGATCTCCGGTGAACGACACGTCGGCTGTGGTGGCGCGGACAGGTTCGTGCTCAGCGGCGCAGGGGCATTGCTGGCAGTCGCCGCAGCAGGATGATGGCGCGCTCTCGGGCGGCGCGTCGATCGCAGTGTTGAGTGCAGCGAGTAAGTCGGCAAGGGGGACACCTCCCACCAGGGATGCCTGGGCCAGCGTCACACGCCGCGCCAGCGTGCGGCGAAGCACCGGGTGGCGCACCGGCGTGAAGCCGAGGTCCGCCAGCACGGCGATCGTCTGCGGATACCACCGCACCACGTCGCCGACGAAATGGTGCGCCGCCAGCCGTGCCGGCAACGCCTCGGGCGCGGCCAGCTCACGGGCATGGCCTTCGCTGCGCCGGCCGCGCCACATGATGCCCGCCAGATGCATCGACCACCACGCCAGCCCCGCCACTTCCAGCACGCCGCTGACGCCCACCAGCAGGAAGGCCGTGGCATACCAGTCGGTCAGCGATTGCAGGCTCACGCGTAAAAAGCAGCCGACGTTCACCAGCACGAACGGCCCCCACAAGGCAGGCAGCGTCCGCGGGTCGACCCCGTTGAGCGTCGGCACGACCTTCGCCGCCATGCCCATGATCATCAGCGAGATGAAGCCCACGGTGATCGCATGCCGGATCGCGCCGTAGTAGGCATGGCTGAACGGCAATCCGCTGAGCAGGTGGTGGACCGGCAGCAGCAGCAGCATCACCAGCGAGATCGCCAGCCAGAGATAAGCCGTGCGAATGAACTTCGTCGACCGGTCCCGCACCCCCGGAACCCCCGGAGCCCCCGGAGCCCCCGGCCGCCGCCACAATCGCCATGGCCACACCACCATCGCAATGCCAGCCGTCAGCATCACCCACGGCGCCATCAACCACGCCGCCAGCCAGTGATTGCCCGACCAGCGGTAGACGATGAACAACACCGACTCCGTGACCACCGCCAGCGACAGCACGGCCAGGGCCGTCCAACCTCTTCGCTGCGGCGTCGGCCGGGCGTTGAGCAAAGCGGGCATCATGCGCATCGACACGCCGAGGATCATGAACAGCGCCAGCCCGTGGATCTGCACATCGCGCAGCGGGGCTTGGTAAGTGGCGAGTTGCCAGAGCAGGGCGTCCTGCGTCGCAGCGGTCATCAACTGCCACGTGTGCCAGGTGGCGTAGAGGCTTTGCACCACGAACCAGCCCAGCGCCACCAGCACGAAGCCGACCCACGGCTCAAGCGGCGCTTTGCTGCGATGAAACGTCACCCCAAGCTGCCCGGCGAAGACCGCCGCCGCCAGCGCGGTGATCGCGCCGCCCGCCAGTGCTGCCGGCGCCGCCCACGGCTGCTCGGGCACGGGCATCGCCAGCGTGCACATCACCAGCCCGACGAGCATCGCAGCAAACGTCAACACCGCCAGTCGCGGCGCGACCAGGGTCGTCTGCCAGAATCGCGGGAAGGCCTGGTAGGCGAAGCCCATGATGAACAGGCCCACCCAACCGAAGATCTGCGCGTGGCCGTGTGCGTTGACATGGTGGATCGAAAGCGCGGTGAAAGAGCCGGCGAAGCCGATCCGCCACAGCAGGTACGCGCCCCACACCGCGCCGGCAGTCAGGATGACGGCGATGGCGGCGAAGAAATATCGCCGATAGATCGTGTCCGCCACGCTCGGCGGCGCGGCAGGCTCGGCCTCGCCCGTCGGCTGATGGATCGCCTCGGTCAACTCCGCCAGCAGGTGCTCCAGCGGCACGCCGTGCATCTGCGCGAAGAACCCCAACGACTCCACCGGCCCCCGTGACCCGCCGCAGCCGTGCAGCCCATGCCGGTCGAGCACCGGCCGGGCCGCGGGCTGTGCCTTGAGCAGGTCGGGAATCAGGGTTTCGGCAGTGGGGGTGAACGACCCGCTCATCAAACCAACTCCTCATACGTCCTCGACGACGCCGGTCCGTCGAAGCGGTCACCCTTTCGCCGCCGCCCGCGTCC
>JBBDPC010000104.1:0-3495 GCA_040876735.1 Phycisphaeraceae bacterium
CTACCCCCCCACGGCTCAGTCCCCTTTGAAATACCAGATTCCCCCAAAGAAACCCACGGATTGAATCCGTGGGCGTCGAACTCACCTCAGTCATACCGGAACACGCCCTTGCGCCACGCATAGACGAACGCGATGATCGTCGTCAGCACAAAGAAGAGCATGCGGGCGAGGAACAGCGGCGAAAGCGGGTCGCCCTCAACCCCGCCGAGGCTCGCGAACGTGACCGCCCACGGGTAGAGGAAGACGATCTCGACGTCGAACAGCAGGAACGTCATGGCGACGATGAAGAAGCGGACGTTGAACCGCCGGCGGGCCGAGCCGATCGGGTTCATGCCCGACTCGTACGCGATCCCCTTCACCGCGCCCTCCCGGCCGGGCCCGAGCACGGTCGTGGCGATGATGTTGAACGCCCCGAACCCCAGTGCCATCAACACCAGCACGCCCAGCGGTGCGTAGTGGTTGAACTCGTATGCAAGCGTGGTCAGCGGTGCCATAGGCGAACCAGTTTAGCACCCGCGACGGAGGGGGCAAGTGGGCGGGGTTCGGGGTTCGGAGAGATTGTAAGCCGAGGGCTGAGTCCGCGAAGCCCCGGATCAGGGTGATCGATGATCTGTGATCTGGAATCTGACATCATCGATTACACATCACACATCACACATCACACATTCCCCCCATCCCGCTCTTCGCTCGCGGACTCGCTCAGAGGCGGGCGTTTTTTCCCGAATCCCGAATCCCTATACTACCCCCATGCGGCAGTACCTCGACCTCATGCAGCAGATCCTCGACCACGGCGTCCGCAAGGATGACCGCACCGGCACCGGCACGCTCAGCGTGTTCGGCCACCAGATGCGGTTCGACCTCGACCCTGCTTCCGGGGGCGGCTTCCCCCTGCTGACCACCAAAAAGCTCCACCTCCGCTCGATCATCCACGAGCTGCTCTGGTTCCTCCAGGGTGAGACCAACATCGCCTACCTCAAAGAGCACAACGTCACCATCTGGGACGAATGGGCCGACGCCCAGGGCAACCTCGGCCCCGTCTACGGCCATCAGTGGCGGCACTGGCCCAAGCCCGGCGGCGGCGAGGTGGACCAGATCGCCGAGGTCGTCGACGCGATCAAGACCAACCCCGACTCCCGACGCCTGATCGTCAGTGCGTGGAACGTCGGCCAACTCGACCAGATGAAGCTGCCCCCCTGCCACCTGCTGTTCCAGTTCTACGTCGCCGACGGCAAGCTGAGCTGCCAGATGATCCAGCGCTCGGCCGACGTGTTCCTCGGCGTGCCGTTCAACATCGCCAGCTATGCCCTGCTCACGCTCATGATGGCGCAGGTCACGGGCCTCAAGCCCGGCACGTTCATCCACACGCTCGGCGACGCCCACCTCTACCTCAACCATCTCGATCAGGCCCGCGAGCAGCTCACCCGCACCCCCCGGCCGCTGCCGACGATGACGCTCAACCCGGCGGTGACGTCGATCTTCGACTTCACCTTCGACGACTTCACGCTCGAAAACTACGATCCCCATCCGCACATCAAGGCGCCGGTGGCGGTGTGAGGGGATTGGGATTCGGGGTTCGGGGGTGGGGGCGGGCGTGTTTCCGGCATTGAAACTGAAACCTGCATCATTGCGCGACGGCTTTCCATGACGACATCGCACTCCGAACCCCGAACCCCGAATCCCGAACCCCGCGTTTCGCTCGTCGTCGCCATGGCCGAGAACCGCGTGATCGGGCGCGAAGGCGACCTGCCCTGGCATCTGCCCGCCGACCTGGCCTACTTCAAGCAGCTCACCCGCGGGCATACGGTAGTGATGGGGCGCCGGACGTTCGACTCGCTCGGTCGGCCGCTGCCCAACCGGCGGAACATCGTGCTCACCCGCGACCGGCAGTGGACGCACCCGGGCGTCGAGGTCGTGCATGACTGGCCGGCGCTGCAGGCCCGGCTCGAAGACGTGGCGGAGGAAGTGTTCATCCTCGGCGGCGAGCAGGTCTACCGCCTCGCCCTGCCCGAGGCCGACCGGGTCTACCTGACGCTCATCCACGCGACGGTGGAAGGCGACACCCGCTTCCCCGACCTGCCCGAAGCGCAGTGGCGCCTGCGCGAGCAGACCCCCCGCCCCGCCGACGCGAAGAACACATACGCCATGACCTTCCAGGTCTACGAGCGCATCCGCCCCAGTTAGCCGCGTCGCTTGCGACGCGCTGCCCGGAACGCCGAAGCGCCGAAGAGTACGTCGCAAGCGACGCGGCTAAATGAGGCTTATGCCACCCGCTATAATGCCGGCCGCGGGCGATTAGCTCAGTTGGCCAGAGCGCTTCCTTTACACGGATGAGGTCGTCGGTTCGAGCCCGACATCGCCCATTGCTTTCCTTCCCCCCGCTTTTTCGCCGCCTGCCGAGAGTTGCGCCATGACCGCCACGCCTACGACTGCCGCCGATCGTTCCACTGTCGCGCCCCGCGTGTTCCGGGTGGAGGTGCGCACCCGGCCGGGCGAGGTGGACCCGCAGGCGGCGCGGGTGCAGCGGGAGGCGGCGGCGGCATTTGATGGGGTGACGGCCGTGCGGGCGGCGCGGGTCTACCTGATCGAGGCGGGGCTGGCAGCGGCCGAGCTTGAGCCGGTGGCGCGCGAACTGCTGGGCGACCCCGTGGCGCAGACGGTGACGGTGGGCGTGGAGCCGGCGGGTGAGCGCGCGGCGACGGTGGAGGTGCACTACCGGCCGGGCGTGATGGACCCGGTGGCGCAGTCGACGCGCGAGGCGCTGACCGAAGCGATGCCGACGCTGGCGCTGGAGCAGGTGGACGTACGGACGGGCTGGCGGTTCGACCTCGCCTTCGATACGGACGCGACGCAGCCGGACGCCGCGGCGCTGCGCGGCTTTGCCGAGCGGGCGCTGGCGAACCCGGTGATCCAGGAGATCCACCTTTCCCCCTTCCACCCCGACGCCTTTCCGCACGGCCACGCGTACGAAATGCGCATCACGCACATCGCCATCCGCGACCTCGACGACGCCGGCCTGATGAAGCTGTCGCGTGAAGGGCACCTGTTCCTCTCGCTGGACGAGATGCAGGCGATCCAGCAGTACTACCGCGACGCCGACCGCGAGCCGACCGATGCGGAGTTGGAGACGCTGGCGCAGACCTGGTCCGAGCATTGCGTGCACAAAACGCTCAAGGCGACCGTGAGCTACAAGCAGGACGAAGCGAACGGCCTGCGTTTCGACGGCCGACCGGGCCATGAGGTGCACGACGACGGCAGCGTGACCATCCACAACCTGCTCAAGTCCACCGTGGCCGCGGCGACCCGGAAGCTGATGGAGAGCGAGCCGCACCGCTCGTGGTGCGTCAGCGTGTTTGAAGACAACGCGGGCATCGTGCGGTTCGACGACGAAGACGGCATCTGCATCAAGGTCGAAACGCACAACCACCCGTCCGCCATCGAACCCTACGGCGGCGCGGCGACGGGCATCGGCGGCTGCATCCGCGACATCCTCGGCAC
>JBBDPC010000105.1:0-19137 GCA_040876735.1 Phycisphaeraceae bacterium
TCGCCCTGCTGGGCATCGGCGAGCGGCCGGGCGAGAGCGTCCCGGCCGGCGAGCCCGGCGGGGCAGCAAGGCCTGCCGCAACACCACGATGATATACTCGCCGCGACCCGCTGGCGGCGACAGCGGACGGTTCAGGCAGGCAGGCCCGAGGCACGGCGCCGTCGGACCGGCTTGCTCGGCGAGGCGGCTTGCACCGTCGCCGGCGTGCTGTTGTCGTCGACGGCGCGGCGCGGCCCGCAACTGGAGACCGCCACCATGTCACCACCCAACACGAAGGTCGGCTTGGCGATCGGCTGGCACTACGGGTGCAACCGTCAGGCGCTGCGCGGCATCAAGCAGTATGCGGCCGCGGCGCACTGGTCGTTCCTGGTGGACCGACTGTCGCCGCAGTTCATCGGCGCGGCGCGGCGGTGGCGGCCGGACGCGATCATCGTCGACCTCGAAGATCCGGCGCTGATCGACCGCTTGCTCGAGATGGGTTGTCCCATTGTGAGCGTGCTGGGGGACCAGCGTGTACCGGGGCACCCGGCCGTGAGCATGGACAACGTCGCGGTCGGGCGGGCAGCCGCCGAGCACTTGCTCGAGAAGGGCCTTCGGTCGCTCGCGTACGTGGGGGCGTTCGAGACCGCGATGAGCCAGCAGCGATGGCAGGGCTTTCAGGAGGCGGCCGATTGCGCCGACTGCCCGTGCGAGCGCTTCACCAACACACGCTGGAACCAAGGCCACTACCTCTCCGCCGCCGAGGTCGACGACGACGCTCAGCAGGTCCGCCGCTGGCTGAAGGACCTGCCCAAGCCGCTGGGCGTGCTGACGTTCAACGACCCGCCGGCTCAGGAGTTGGCACAAGTCTGCCGGGAGTTGGACCTGCGCGTGCCGGACGACGTGGCGATCGTCGGGGTCGACAACGACGACGTCTTCTGCGAGATGGCCGACCCGACGCTGTCCAGCGTCGACATCCCCTGGGAGCGGATCGGTTTCGAGGCCGCCGCGCTGGTCGACCGGATTCTCGCCGGCGAGCGTGTGCCGCCTGAGCGGATGGCCCTGCCCCCGTTGGGCGTGCGTCAGCGCCAATCCAGCGACCTGCTGGCGATCGGCGACACCCAGGTGATTCGTGCGCTGCGCTTCGCGCGCGAACGTGCCCACCACGCCATCACGGTGGAGGATATGGCCGAGGCCGCGGGGCTCTCGCGGCGGACGCTGGAACTGCGCTTCCGCCGTGCCCTGGAGCGCACGCCGCAACAGGAACTGATCCGGGCGCGCATCGAGCGGGCCCGCCAACTGCTGGTCGACTCCGACCTGCCCATCACCGCCGTTGCCGAGCGGGCCGGCTTCTCCAGCCTCCACCGCTTCTCGACCGCCTTTCACCGCCATGCCGGCGCCACCCCCACGGCCTACCGCCGACAGTTCCGGCTCCGCAAATGACGCTCCGTCGGCTCAGGCCGCCCACTTGGGCAAGCAGGGCAACTTGGATGCGCATAATAGAAAAACATCGGCGCATAATGGTATAGACAGCCGGTTCAAAGGTGGTAAGGTTGAACCACTGGGCGTGAATGCACCACCACACCGGGGCGCGGTTGCAGACAACGGCGCGTTCAACCCGCATCGGCGGTGTCGTCGATTGGCGGAGGCCCGGTCCGATCGTGTGTTTTTTTATCCCATCATGTAGGAGAGACAGATGCATTTCAAGACTTTGTTCAGTGCGGGCCTGGCCCTGAGCCTCTTGGCAGGCACGCAGGCGCAGGCGGTGTTGGTCGACTTCCAGGATTATTCATTCGCCAATGACAGCCCGGTGGATGCGGCCTATCAGCCGGTGCCCGACGTCACCATCGACTGGGGCGGGTGGCGGATCTGGGACGGGATCGACCACGACGAGGGTTTCACCGGCGGCGATCCCTCGGCCTGGAGCCTCTACAACGAGGAAGGTGGGACGACGATGAGCTTCGACACGCCCGTCTACGTCTCATCGCTGTTTGTCGGACCGGCGTGGGGCGACCAGAGCGAAGTCACCGTGAGCGGTCTGGACAGCGGTGACAACATGGTCTGGACCCAGACGCTGACGGACCTCGAATCCATCGAAGACGGCGCCTCGTTTCAGGAGATCACCGGAAGCGCCAGCAACGGCATCAGCTCGCTTCAACTCAGTTTCCCCACCGAGGGGACCGGCATCCATATGGACCACATCAACGTGAGCGCGGTCCCCGAGCCCGCGAGCCTCGCTCTGATGGGCCTGGGCGGCCTGGCGATGTTGTCGCGACGTCGACGGCGGTGAGCCCGACGCGAGCCGGCCAATTGCACCCGACAACCCCGCGAAGCGCCGTCTGGCGACGGCGCTTCGCTTTTTGGGCCTGGCCCATACCGCCGCATGGCGAATGGGCGTTCGTACCCAAGGGCCTTCTCAAACACGTCAGGTGGAAATCATACCCGAACCCAAGCTTCCCGATCCGTCGAAGGCTCGCCCAGGTCTGCGCGGCTTTACCCTCATCAAGTTGCTTGCGGTTATTTCTACCATTGCATTGCTGATCGCCATTCTATTGCCGGCCTTGGGCGCGGCCCGGATGGCCGCACGCAAGGCGGTGAGCAGCACACACCTGGGCGGCATCCATCAGGATCTGGTGATCCATGCCGGCGCCAACAACGGCTACTTCGTCGGCCTCAACGACAGCGACGACCACCTTTACGTCACCGACCGCGCACAGGGGCTGGACGCGAGACGGAAGTACTACGAGGGTGACAACGCATAGGACCGCTACCCGCCACAGCCGGCATGGACCCGAGCAGGCGCGCGAACGCCGCGCCCGCATTGACACCATGGCACGATCACGACGCGACAACACGACGCCGGCTCCGCGCCGGTTTGGGAGCACTGCATGACGACACGCTGGATGATGATCGGACTTCTCGTGGTGACTTCGACCGTCGCGTTCCAGGCCGTGGCCAAGGGCGTCGGCACCATCACCTTCGTTGACGATACGCAAGCCGATTACGATGGCGTACGGTTCGACAACTTGTACCACGGGAGTATCATCGTCGCCGTCGGCGCACGCCGTCAATGGCGGAACGTCTTCTTCGGCGACGACAACGCGGACGAGCCGAGCATGCTCTTCCGCAATCTCCAGTTGCCACGGCCTTGACGACCATGGCAGGCCCGGCGCTGACGCGGCGGCAGTTCCGCTATTTTCGCAAGGCGTGGGTCTGCAGGCGCGCGGCTGAGCACGGCTGCTGAATTCAGATGCATACCACCAAAGAGAGGGAGAGCGCATGGGGCAGATCACGATCAACCGCGATGAACTGCGGGACAAGGTCTACGGGTGCTGGCTGGGCAAGAGCATCGGGGGCACGTTGGGCGGGCCGTTCGAGGGCCGGCGGGAGTTGCTGGAGGTCACCGGCTACACCACGCCGGCGGGTGAGCCGATGCCCAACGATGACCTTGACCTGCAGTTGGTGTGGCTGAAGGCGGTGCAGGAGCACGGGCCGCGCGCCATCAGCAACCGCCTGCTGGGCGAATACTGGCTGAACTTCATTCCGGTGCACTGGAACGAGTACGGCATCGGCAAGGCGAACATGCGCGCCGGGCTGATTCCGCCGCTCTCGGGCGAGTACCACAACCCGTGGAAGCACTCCAACGGGGCGTGGATCCGGTCGGAACTGTGGGCCTGCCTCTCGCCGGGCTGTCCGGACATCGCCATCCGGTACGCCTACGAGGACGCATCGGTCGACCATGGCGGGGGCGAGGGGACCTACGCGGCGCTGTTCACTGCGGCAGTGCAGAGTGCGGCGTTCGTGCTGGATGACCGCGACGAACTGATCCGGCTCGGCCTGTCGAAGCTGCCGGAGGACAGCCGGGTGGCGCGGAGCATCCGGATCGTGCTCGACGCCCATGCCCAGGGCCTCGACTGGAAGCAAGCCCGCGAGAAGGTACTGACCGACAATCAAGACCTCGGCTGGTTCCAGGCCCCGGCGAACGTGGCCTTCGCGATCCTCGGCTGGATGTACGGCGAAGGCGACTTCGGCCAATCGCTCTGCCTGGCGGTCAATTGCGGCGACGACACCGACTGCACCGCCGCCACCCTCGGCGCCACGCTGGGCATTCTCCGTGGCAGGAAGGGGATCCCGGCGGCGTGGACGGAGCCGATCGGCGACCGGATCATCACCGCCGCGGTGGACCGGGGGTCTTTCTTCCCGCCCGGGACACTGGCGGAGTTGACGGAGCAGGTGATGGCGCAGGTGCCTGGGAGCCTGGCGGCGTTCGGAGCGCCGGTGGCGGTCTCGGATGAGCCGAGCGATCTTTCCGGGGTGGGTGAGCTGGACCTGACCGACGACGCGGTGGCGCAGCGGATCTGGCGACGCTCGCCCTACGCGGTGGTTCACGACTGCGTGCACACGCTGGCGGTGGTGGACTACGGTCGGGAACCGGATATCACCCCCGGCGAGCCGTTCCCGATGCAGGTCACGCTCATCAACCAGTTGCCCGACTGCCGCCACATGGAGTTGGCCTGGCACCTGCCCGAGGGCTGGTCCATCACACCCTCGGCCCGCAACCACTTCACGCTCTGGAACGAGGAAGTGCTGTTCGGCAAGGAGTCGCCCGACCGGCAGCAGGTGGTCTCGGTCGAGATTCACCCCGGCCAGTTGACGGGTGAGGGAACCTACAAGGGATTGCTGGAGATCATCGCTCCTGGCCGGCCGACCGTGGGTGCGGTGCCGTTGGTGTTTTTCGCCGCGGGCTGACCGCCCGGTCGTTCACTCATCGCTTGATTTCAATGGAGGCAAACATGAAAAGCCCGTACTGTGCTGTGCTGGCGGCGATCTTGCTGTTATTGGCCACGAGCCCCGGTCAGGCCCAGGTTCTCGAGTCGGGCGGTAGACCCGCAACCAGCGTCTGGGCTGCGGAGTACGACTACGGCGATGCGACCGCGGCCGACCCGCAGTTCGACAATGAAGAGATCTGGCCTCATCTGACGGGCAGGGAGTACTTCCTTGACACGGCGTGGCCCAAGCCCGAGCGCACGCTCGCCTGGGCGCAGCCGGGGACGAGCGGTGGCCGCGGCGCCCCCCTGGATGCGCTCGACCCCGCCAACTGGGTCAACGTGGAAACCGGTGAACCCGCCACATCGCTGCCGGACCGCAACACCGATGTCATCCTGCCCGCGAGCGACGAATACTACGAGGTCAACTGGGGCTTCCTCGGCCCCGAGCGTGAGTCGCCGGCGCTACGAGTTCGCCATGTCACCATCGGCGCCAACGCGCATTTCTGGATCCTCGACGCCGTGATTCGCGGCAACGTCTGGGTGCAGCGCGAAGGCCACTTCAATGTTGACGTGACGCTGAACCTGATCGGCCCGGATCACACCTTCTACCGCAACGACAACACCGGCGGCAGCCCCAGTGCGGTGGGCAGTCGTGACAAGAGCTACCTCTGCCAGTACCTGATGTTCAACAAGGCCGAGCCCGACGTCTCGGTCGAGTTCCTGGGCATGTTCCACTCCGGCGACGAGTTCCAGATGGTCACGTCCATGATGATCACAGCCGGGCATAGTTGATGCGCCAGTTCGACAGCTTCCTGACCATCTGCCGCCTCTCCGACCTCCTCGACACTGCCGCCGAAAAGGTAGGGCATGGACACGGCCGCCGACCCGCAGGCCAGGCCGTCGGCATGGTTCGCCATTGTCGAAGTCGATGACGTGGACGCACGCGTCGCCAGAGCCGATCGCTCGGCGCAGACGTGCTGCAGCAACCGCAAGATGTGCCCAACGTTGGCCGGGTGGCGATGCTGCGCGATCCGGCCGGGCGGTGATCGGCCGGATGATGGGGTTAGCGGTGTGAGTGGATCGAGTAGTTGCTTCTGTTTCAGCAAGACGCACCGATTCAGGTGGCGACCATCCGTTAAAGTCGCCATCCCGGCCGGCCACCCAGTAGCGTCAGCGCCTTGACCGCCGCCAGCCACGCGGGCACGGCGATCAGTGAGCGCAGCCAGCTCAGGTTCACCCACAGCGTCAACGTCCGGGACAGTTGCTCGGGCGTGTACGTGTCGGCCCGGTGCATCATCGAGAGCATGGTGGGTACGAAGTAGGCGTAGGTCGAGATGCTCATTACCAGCAGCGTGAGGGAAGCGAACAGCCACCACCGCCGGGCCGGGCCCGTGTACCGCCATGCGACAACCAGGTTGCCAATCGCCAGCCCGAACACCACCGGCGACACGAACGGCCAGAACCGCGTCGAGGAAGCCGTGTGTCCCGAGGCGGCAAGCTGATCGCTGAGCGTCGTCGGTGTCGCACCCTGCGACCACAGCGGAATCACGACCTGCTTCTCGTACAGGCCCGCCCCCAACTGCACCGCCGACCACAGGATCAGCAGCCACAGCATCAGACGGGCAAATGTGCCGACCATCATGTGGGCATGGGAGTTCGTGTTCATCGCATCAGACCTCGCGTAAGAACTTTTCCAACGACTCGATCTGCTTGCGAAGCGCGGCGATCTCTTCGCCGGCCCGCTTCTGCGCCTCCGCAGCCTGCTGCGCCAGTTCGCGGTAGGCCTCGTCGCGGGCCGCGATCATCCGCGCCCGCCACGTGGCTCCCAACTGAATCAGCAGCACGATCGGGATCAGAAAGACCATGATCACCGCCACGGTCGCCACCAGGTGTTCGTTGAACATCGCTTTGCTCCTGTCTAGGTGCGTGCAGGTTTGCGTTACTTCGAGTCGCCGGCTTATTCCGGCGGTTCCAAGGCATCGGCCACGTCGGCGATCGCCTCAGGGGTGATGCGGAAGGCCCAGTCGGTGACGACGTACTGCTTGAGCGCCTTGCCGTCGTCGGAGAGGGTGAGCGTGCCGCGGACCAGGCCCGCCTCCTCCAGCCGGCGCAGGTGCAGGTAGAGCAGCGGCCGGCTGAGCCCCACGTCGCGGGCAAGCTGACTGACGTGGGTGCCACCGCCGCGATGCAGCGCCGCAACGATCCGCAACCGATGCGGATTGGCTAGCGCCGCCAGCACGAGCGGCATCCGCTGCTCCTCCGGCTTGCCCTTGCGTCGTGATGGTTGCTTCGAATCCACCATATGTAAGAAAAATATATCATGTGTCGGTTTGGAAGTCAATCGTTGACTCGCGGTTGTGGGATCGCCTTGTGGGCCGGTCGACAGCTGGACGATCCCGCCACTGGCGTTATGCTCGCCGGCATGATGACGGAAGCGACTGGCAATAGTCGATTCACCGCCTGGTTGCGCGAGCACGCGACCTCTCTCGCGAGCCTCGATCCGGATGTGCCATTGGACGATCTGGAGCCGCTCCAGGAACTGGTCGGCGACGCCCGCGTTGTGGCGGTGGGCGAGAACGCGCACTTCATTCACGAATTCGCCCTCGCACGCCGGCGCATCCTGCGTTTCCTCGTGGAACGCTGCGGGTTCACCATCGTCGCCTTCGAGCACGGCTTCAGCGAAGGCTTCGCCCTGGATGCCTGGGCACAAGAAGCCGGCCCGGACGAGGAGCTTGACCGGCTCACCGCCGGGACGATCCCCCTTGGCGTCGACGAGCCATTGCGATGGCTGCGCCAGCACAACCGCACCTCGAGCCACCCGGCGCGCTTCGTCGGCATCGACATTCCAGCGGCTGGCGGATCGCTGCTTCCCGCCCTGACACCGTTGGCGGACTACCTTCGCGTGGTCGATCCTGAGGTTCTACCCCGGATCGACACGGCCATGCAGATCGCCGAGCGCTTTGCCGGCACGTCCATGGCCGTGGCCGCCCCGGCGTGGGCGCGGCTTGACGGGGCCGATCAAAACACGCTCACTGCCACGCTGATGCGCCTGCGCACCCGCTTCCGGGCCCTCGAACCGCTCTACGTCTCCCGCAGCGATCAGCTCAGCTACGACATCGCACTGCGACGCCTCGAAGCCGCGTGCCACGCCGACTACCACTTCCCCGCCATGGTCGACCTCTACGCCGGTCGCGGACTGCCCGCCGACACCTCGGCCCGGGAAGTGTTCATGGCCGAATCCGTCGACTGGCACCTGAACCATGCCGACCCCGGCGCACGCATGGTGCTGTTTGCTCACAACGCGCATATCCAGAAGGCTCCGATCTCCTTCGGGGGCCACCTGACTGCCTTGCCCATGGGCCAGCACCTGCACCGCACGCTCGGCAGCGACTACCTCGCCCTGGGCCTGACCAGCACGGCCGGCCGCACCGCCGAAATGCATGTCGATGAAAACGCGCGGTTCGGGTTCACCGTCGAAGACCTTGCTCTCGAACCACCCGAGCCGGGCAGCATCGAATCGGCCTTCGCCGACGGCGGCCTCGGCCTCGCGCTTGCCGACCTCCGCCGATCGCCGCGGGGCAATGCCAGCCAGCCTGATCGAATTCGGATGCAAAGCGATTACCTGCACACACCGGTCCGCGACGCGTTTGATGCCGTCCTCAACATCCCCCGCGCGACGGTGGCCGAAGGCCACGGCATTGAGGCTGTGGCATGAAACGCCTTCGCAAACCGTGGATACCACCTCGTTCGGAAAGAGCCCTGTAGGCGGCGAAATGACACCAGTTCGAACCGTTTCATTCGCCCTCCGCTGATGCAACCAACGCCCCATGATCCGGCCCCGCTCCCTTCACACCCCTCATCACCTCCCCACCGGGCTCCGCTCGCCCGTCAGGTGGGTCTTGTGTCTGAGCCAGCAGCCGCAGCGGTTGCATCGGCAACAGCGCTGTGGATTCGCCCGGCACGGCACCGCATGCTCGTATGCGCGGCAGACGAACCGACGCGGCCCGCTCAATACCCGATCGTCGTGGTCGCGCTGATCGCGTTTCGTAGAGGGGCTAGCCATACATATTCAGTGGGCGCAGTGGCGGCGTCACCGAATCGTCATCGTCGTAACCTTGCGAGCCGTCCCCATCCGTTCCCGCGCTGGAGGCATAGATGAACCGGCTGCCGTGGGCGAGGCACCACTCGCACAGGGTGCGCGTGTAGTGGTCGCTGTTGCGGGCAGGTAGTCGGCGTCCCGTTCGATGGTGGCGCTGCTGCATGCGCCGAGGTGGATCACAGTTTCGGGCGGGTCGAGTCCGCCTTCCTCGACCTGATGAAGAAAGACGTCCGGCTCAAGCAGGTCCTCGTACCGCAACCCGGGAAGATTACGCCATTTCTCATCCGCCCCCAGTTTGTCCACCAGCAGCAGGTCGTCCCGGCCGCACGCGTTCAACGCCGCGACGGTGTCGCAACCGATGAATCCTGCTGCGCTGGTCACCCCGATCGGCTTCGTTATCTCAGTCACCCTTCGTTCGGTAGGCCTGGAGCACGCGCTCGATGGTGCCGGTGGTGGAGCGTCCTTCCACCATGTCCGCCAGCGCGACGCGGCCGCCATGGGCTTCGACGACGTCCCGGCCGCTGACGTAGTGGGCCCAGTCTTTGCCCTTGACCAGCACGTCAGGCAGCACGGCGGCGATCAGGTCGCGTGGCTCGTCTTCGTCGAACAGGACGACGTAGTCGACCATCTTCAGCGAGCCGAGCACGAAGGCGCGGTCCTGCTCAGGGTTGATCGGCCGGCTGTCGCCCTTGCTGCGGCGGACTGAGGCGTCGCTGTTGAGGCCCACGCACAACGCATCGCCCTGAGCGCGAGCGAAGGCAAGGTAGGTCACGTGGCCGCGATGAAGAATGTCGAAGCAGCCATTGGTGAAGACGAGCGACTTGCCGGCTTCATGCAGCCGGTCGCGCTCCTGGCGCATCTCTTGGGCGGTCATGAGGATCGGTTCGGTGACTTGCACGATGGCTCCTTGCGTTGCACGGCTGTTGAGCATTAAGCCGTCAGCCAGAGTGCCTCGTCAGTTCGGTCTGTCGCTGGCTTATGGCTTAGGGCTGATTGCTCAATAAGCAACCTGTTCATCAATCCACTGGCACAACGTGTGGTAGAGGATTTTGTGGCCTTCCTGCACGTGGTGCGTGACGTCGGTCGGAATCATCAGCTCGATGTCGCACATGCCGTGGAGGCGCCCGCCGCTTTCGCCGGTGAGGACGGCGGTGATCATGTCCTGCTCCTTCGCGCGGGTGACGGCCCGAATCAAGTTCTCACTGTTGCCGCTGGTCGTCATCACGATCAGCATATCGCTCGCATTACCCAAGGCTTCCACCTGACGGGCGAAGACGTGGTCGAAGCTGAAGTCGTTGCCGGCGCAGGTGATGGTTGTGGGGTCACACAGGGCCAGTGCGGCCAAGGCCTGGCGGTTTTTCTTGAAGCGGACGACCAGTTCCTCGGCGAAGTGCATCGCATCGGCCGCCGACCCGCCGTTGCCTGCGATCAGCACCTTGCCGCGCCGCTGCCAGCAAGCCAGCATCGCCTGCCCCAGGCGCAGCAGCGGCGCGTCGAGGCCGGTCATCTTCGGGAGAAGTTGCGACAGTTCTTCCAGGTTTCGATCCAGCCCGACGTTCATGCACGCTCTCCCGCCTGCGCCTTCGCATCGTCCCGCGACCCAGCCGGCTGGTCCGCCACGCCGAGCACTTCGAGCAGTTGCGGCAGTTGACTGAAGTCCGGCACGATCAGGTCCGCGCCGGCACGGATCAGCCGGCTGCGCTTCACGGCGTTGAGGCCGAAGCGGCGCACTTCATCGCTGGCCACGCCGACCGCAATGCCGCCGGCCTGGTGGGTCAGGCGGATCTCCACCGGCCCGTCGCCGAAGGTGACCAGTTCCGGCCCGGCCAGGTGGTTCTCACGCATCAGCCGAGTAAGCACCACCTGCTTGGCCTCCACCGCCACATCGCCCACCGCGCCGAAGATGCGGCCTTCAAACAGGTCGGCGTAGCCCATCGCCTGCGCTTCGGCGATGACGTCCGCTTCGTCCGTGCCGCTGGCGAGGTAGAGCTTGACCCCGGCGGCGTGCAACGCGGACAGCAGCGCGAAGGCGTTCTTGATCTGGAAGTCGGCGGAGGTCAGTTCGCCGGTTCGCAGCCGGGCCATGCGCTGGTTGACCATGGCCAGCAGTGCTTCGTTGTACACCTGCTTGTAGCCGTGCATGTCGAGGATCTGATGGGCGGGCACACAGCCGAACTGCCGGACCAGCTTGACCAGCCCCTGCATCTGCACGAGCGTCTGAATGCCGGTGGTGTCGTTGATGAACTGGCGAACCGTCTCGACGACCTTGCGGTAGAGCATTTGGTCCGCGTCGTCATGGCGCTCGCCGAGGATCGCACGGACCATCATCGGCTCCATGATTGCTTCCCAGCCTTCACGCAGGGCCGACAGCGTGCCGTCATGGTCGAAGATGGCGTGGCGAATGGCGCGGCCAACGGGCAGGGGGCGCACCTGCTCGATCTCGGTGGCTTCGATGTAGCGTGCCTGACGTGCATCGGCCGCGAGGTCCGGCAGGTAGATGTAGTCCGGGCAGGGGCCGGCCGCCCGTAGTTCCGCCGGCGAGGCGGTGCCGGTCGTCTGCAGCTTGCGCACCGTGATGGAGGCGGCAAGATTGGCCATGCGAATGGCGGTGGACACGTCGCACCCGCCGCCGAGCGTGGCCGCCAGCGCCGCGGCCACCGTGTCGCCGGCGCCGACGGGGTCGGTGGCGTCGATGATCTGAATGCCGTTGACGCTGTGCAGCGTCTCGCCTTCCGCCGCCATGATGCCGCGTTCGCCCTGCGTCACAACAATCGGTTGCCCGGTCTGTCGTGCCAGGCGACGGGCGTACTCCTTGACCGTCGCGTGCGGCAGGTGTTCGTCAGGCGCTGCAGGCTCGCCCAGCAGATGGGCCGCTTCGTGAGCGTTGAGCTTGAGTATCGCGCCGCGGTACAAGTCTGCGTGACGCCGGGCGTCCACGATGAAGCGGCAGTGCGGGTGGCGGGTGATCACGTCGTTGATGCGTTCGATCATGTCCGGCGTCGCGAGGCCGACGGGCATCTGCTGGTTCAAGACGACCGCGTCGACCTGCGCCGCGACCGCGTCGAGGTGAGCGGCAAGCTGCCCCACACCGGCCTTCGTGATGGCATTGGAACCGCCGAAGTCCAGGCGATTCAACTCGCGCCCCGCCATGCAGGGTTTGGCGTACACCATGGTCTGCCAATCAGGCTGGTTGGCAAGCAGGCACGCGACGTCGACGCCCGCGTTCTGGAGGACCCGCCTCAGCGCGTGGCCGAACAGATCGTCCCCGGCCATGCCGATCGCACTCACCTCCGCCACACCCAGCGCGGCGAGGTTGACCGCCACGTTGCCCGCGCCGCCCGCGCCGTAGCGCTGCTCGCGCACATGCTGGACGGGCAGCCCGGTTTCGAGCGACCGTTCATCCGTATCCGGATCAAGCGACCAGTAGGCGTCCAGGCAGAAATCGCCGAACACCGCCACGCGCGCCTTCGCCACGCCGGCCAGGCCGGCGTCCAGCCACGTTCCGGCCGGGGCGGCATCGGAATAAGACTTATCAACCTGACTTGTCATTTAATGCCCCTGCGTCGTCGTTCTGCCTGAATGTTACCACTCTTTTGGACGAATTAAGGTTTGCATCTGCCACTTGCCCCACAAGATGGCCATAAAGTTGTATTATCATTACTGTGTTGTAAAGCGGAAGTCATTCATGTCTGAAACCCCCAAGTACCGGCTGATTCTGGATCACCTGCGCGAGGGGATCCGCACCGGACGCTTTCAAACCGGACGCCGTCTGCCGAGCGAGATGGAACTGGCTCGGAAATACGGTGTCTCCCGGCCCACCGCCGTCCGGGCCATGCAGGAACTGCAAAGCCTCGGCCTCGTGGAGCGGCGTGTCGGGTCGGGCACATACCTGCGCAACAGTGAGGCCGGTTCCACGCAGCAGAGCGCGACGTTCGGCCTGCTCGTCTCAGGGCTGGGCAACACCGAGATCCTTGATCCCATCTGCTCGGAGATCACGCGGGCCGCGGAGGCGCACCGCCACATCGTCGTGCGCGGAACGCCCGGCGACCTGTCGGCGGGAGAGGATTTTTCGCCCGAGCAGGCCGAGACGCTGTGCCGGCAGTACATCGATCGCCATGTCGATGGCGTCTTCTTCGCGCCGCTGGAACTGCCTGAGAACCGCGTGGAGGTCAATCAACGCATGGCTGAATCGCTGACTCGCGCCGGCATTGCCGTGGTGCTGCTGGATCGCGACTTGCTTGATTTTCCGCAGCGCAGTGACTTTGACCTGGTCGGGATCGACAACTTCGCGGCCGGGTTCGATCTGGCCGACTGCCTGCTGGAAAGTGGCCGGCGGCATCTTCGGTTCTTCGCCCGGCCGTCCTATCCCGCCACGACCGATCTGCGCATGGCGGGCTGTCGCGAGGCGATGGCCCGGCGCGGCTTGAAAGTTCCCCGGACGTGGGCCCGCTTCGGTGATCCAGCCGAACCGGCGGCGGTGAAGGCGCTACTCGCACGGCCGACGCCGGACGGCATCATCTGCTCCAATGATCTCACCGCCGCCGTGCTGATGCAGACGCTCGGCGACCTGGACGTCCGCGTGCCGACGGACCTGGCGGTCGCCGGCTTTGACGACGTGCGCTACGCCACGCTGCTGTCTGTCCCGCTGACGACCATGCGCCAGCCTTGCCAGTCGCTCGGGACGGTTGCCGTGCGAACAATGCTGGAACGCCTCGCCGAGCCCGCGCTGCCGCCGCGCCAGATCAGCTTGCCCGCCACGCTGGTCGTCCGCCGGTCCACCGCCAGGGCGTGAACCCTCGCCAGGCGATCAGCGGGAAGCGTTGCCTTTCAGCCGCAGCGTCAGAATCTGGAACGGCCGCAGCTCAAGCCGTGCGGTGGCGTCGCGGCAATCCAGCGGCGCTTCGCCCAGCGGTTGTTCAAGCAGGTCCACCACTTCGATTTTCACGACCGACGGATGCACGCGCAGGTCGCAGGCGGTTCGCGCCCCACGGCACTCATAGAGGCGGGCGATCAGGCCGTCGCCATCCTCGGCAGGCTTGAGCGTGTCCAGCACCACGCCGCAGCGGGCGGGCAGTTGGACGAGGGTCGTTGCATCGATGTGGGCCACGTTTTCCAGCACGCGAGGCGGCTGGTTGATCGACTCGGCGGCGGCCACGGCCTCGGCGGCCTCGAAGCCCGCGTGCGGCAGCAGCGCGTAGCGGAACACGTGCTCGCCCATGTCCGCTTCGGGGTCGGGCGACTTGGGCGAACGCAGCAGCGACAGGCCCATCACGTTGCCGAGACACGAGTGGCCGTACTTGCAGTCGTTCACCATCGTTACGCCGAAGCCCGGCTCGCTGAGGTCCATCCACCGCTGGGCCGGCACCTCGAAGCGGGCGTAGTCCCATGACGTGTTGAAATGGTTGGGCCGGCGGAGGTGACCGAACTGAATTTCATATGACGCGTGGTCCGCATGGACGTCGACCGGATGCAGTACGCGCAGGAATTGGTGCGACTCGTGCCAGTCCACGTGCGTGACGAACTCGACGTACCGGCTGTCTGCCGCCAGTTGCACGCGCTGCACCAGCGTGCTGGCCTGGCCGAGCGGTCGGCGGAAGGTGATCGCCGCGCGCACCGGGCCACGCTCGGTAATCTCGTGCTCGGTGGCGGTCGTCACCGGCGCGGCCTTATCCAGGTAGCCGAGGTCCACGTCCCACGCGTCATGGTTGCCGGGCAGGTCTTCGTAAAGCACGAACTGGTTCGCGACCTGATCCGGGGGGTCGGGGGCGATCGCCTCGCGGCCGCTGGCCTTGTGGATCAACGAGATGACCTGGCCAAGGTCGTTGAACAGAACGCGCAGGTGCTCGTTCTCCAGCCGAAGCTCGTCCACCGTGAGGGAGGTGGAAGGCGCGGCCGGAGCATCGGTGGGCGTCAGTGGCGTGAGGCTCGTGCCGGGCAGGTCGGTGAGACGTGCGAGGCGGCGGGTTTCGCCGGTGATGGTGGTGATCTGCTGCGTCGGTACGCGCTGCTGGCCGTGCTGCAAGGTGGGGGCGGTGACGTGCTCGGGCAACTCGACCACGGCATCACGCGCGCTGCCGGAGGTGTTGAGCACCGCCATCGCCTTTTCGCCCTCGGCCTCCCCGGCCTCGCCCGCAGGCGACACGGCATCGCGTAGCAGATCCTCGCCGCCGGTCATGATCGTGTGGTAGTCCCGGCGGGCGTCATCGTAGACCCAGCCGATCGACGAGCCCGGCAGGATGTCGTGAAACTGGTTGAGCAGCAGCAGCTTCCACAGTTCGTCGAGGCGGGCGCGCTGCTTGGCGGTGCGACTCCGGCCCGCCAGCGTGTGCATACTCTGGGCGATCTCGACGTCCTGAAGGAGACGTTCGCCCAGCCGGTTGCCCTTCTTGGCGAATGCCTGCGTGGTGTACGTGCCGCGGTGCAGTTCGAGGTAAAGCTCGCCCACCCACTGCGGCAACTGGTCCTGGCGCTTGAGCAGTTCGGCGGCGAAGGTGTCGACGCGGCTGTGCCGGGTTTTGGGCAAGCCGGCACAGTCGCCCAGGCGATCGACGCGGGCGATCATCTCTTCCGTGGGGCCGCCGCCGCCGTCGCCCCAGCCGTAGGCTTGCAGCCAGAGCGGGCAGCGGCCGGCCTCCTGGTAGTTGGTGTCGCCGTGTTGCAGTTCCTGTGGCAGGTTGTTGCCGATGTACGTGTCGGCCGGGAAGAAGTGGCTGACGACCGACGAGCCGTCGATGCCGACCCAGCGGAACGAGTGGTGCGGGAACTTGTTGTACTGGCTCCAACTGATCTTCTGCGAGAAGAACACGTCCAGCCCGGCGAGCTTGAGGATCTGCGGCAGCGCGGCACAGTAGCCGAACACGTCCGGCTGCCAGAGGTACGTCTGCTTCACGCCGAAGTGTTTGGCGAAGTAGTCGATGCCGACGAGGAACTGCCGCACCAGCGACTCGCCGGAGGGCACGTTGCAGTCCGGCTCCACCCACGTGCCGCCGCCGACCTCCCAGCGGCCTTCCTTGACGCGCTGCCGGATCTGCTCGAACAGGGCGGGGTAGTGCTGACGCACCCACTCGTACAACTGAGCCTGGCTCTGCATGAAGGTGTAGTCGGGGTGACGCTCCATGTAGCGCAGCACCGTGGAGAAGGTGCGCGACGCCTTGCGCCTGGTCTCCCGGATCGGCCACAGCCAGGCCAGGTCGATGTGGGCGTTGCCGATGCAGTAGGCGGTGTTCGCGTCGCCGGCGTTGGGCACGGTGAGGGCGTCGTGCATCAGCTTGCGCGCCGCCGGGAGGGTGGCGTCCAGCCGGTCGGTGTGCAGGCTGTTGACGACGTCGCGCAGGGCTTCGTTCACGCGCCGGTGCCGCGGCGTGTTGGCCGGCACGGTGTTGGCGAGGTCGAGCAGCAGTTCCAGTTCCACCACGGCTGCGGCCCGCTCGGCGTGATAGCGGGCCAGGTGGGCAAGCCGGAGCGTGCCCGACTGCGTGCGTGGCAACTCGCCCATGCGGGCATCGTCGCCATATTCGTCCGCGACGCCGAGCATGTGATTGCACGCGGCCTCGACATACAACTCGACATCGTCGCCCGCCTGCACGCTCTCGGGCAGCTTGATGTCCTGGCGGTGCAGTTCGACGCCCTGGTAGGGGGCGCCATCCCACCAGCACAAGGCTTCCGTGCGCGTGTCGAACAGCACGCGGAATGCGTTGCCGAACGCCACGGGCACCTGGCCGCGCAGCCGGAACCAGGCGGTCGACCAGACCGGCCCCCAGGTCCAGCCCAGGTCGACAGACGTGAACGACTGGCGGATAGCGTGGTCGTAGCCGACCGGCTCGGCGCATTGATGCACACCGACCTCAAGCGGCACGTGGTCGGTGAAGATCGCCGGGCGAAGCACGTCATTGAGCAGTCGGCGGGCGCGTTGTTGGGTGCGCGGTGGGTCGGAAGGCGTCATCATTGGGTGTTGAATTCCTGAGACTGTTGGGCTGCGATGTCTCACGCCCGATCGTACCGCACAGTGGCCGGACGGGCGAAGACGGTCGGTATCGCTCGTCGTGCGGTAATCCGCCATCCGCGACGCGGTTGCACCCGCTCATCATGCCGTCCGAAGCGTCGACGATGCAGTACCTGCCGACCGCCCCTCGTTGCGGGGGAGCGAAGCCTGAGCCTGGTCATAAAGATGGCGCAGCACTTCGCCGCGTGTGACGGTGCCGAGGCGGACATCCGCCAGCGAGCGGCCGGCGATGGCGGTCCATTGTGCGAGATCGTCCGCAGTCGCGGGATCGTCGGGACGTGCCTCCCATGCCGGGATCGCGCCCCGGACGCCGAAGAACTGGACCGCCTTGAACGCGGGATGATCCGGGCGGATGTCCCGGTAGTACATCAGCGCCGCTCCCTGATCGAGCAACCGGCGCTGTAGCCAGGCCGTGTCGAGTTCGCGGATGGGCCAGCCCGACAGCGCGGCCATCGCCGCGGCGACTCCCGCGGCCTGTCCCAACGCCATCCAGCAGGGCTCCATCCGCAGCGTGCTGAAGCCGATGTGCGTGCCCGACACCGGCACCGGCGTCAGCACGTTGTCCAGCCCGCGCGGCGTCATCACCCCCAACGGCACCGTGTAAGGTTGCGTCGGATGACTCAAAAACCCGTCCAGGCTCAGCCGCCCCGGCTCACGCTTGCGCACGGCATGCGAGTCCAGCGCGTAATGGCTGGTGGTGACGCTCGACGCGTAGATCGGCGGACGTCCGCCCGGCACGACCGGCAGCGCATCGGAGGCAACAAAAAGATGCTCGCCCTCAATGCGCCGGCCTTCACGCACGTAGACCTGACGCGGGAAGCACCCGTTGTCCTGGTATTCATCCTTGGCCAGCCCCCACCGCTGGCAGGCGGCGCGAAAGTCGGCGGGCAAGGCGGGGTCATACTGAGCGAACCACAGAAGCCCGAGCGTGTAGTCGCGAAGCCGTTGCGCGAAACGGTCGCGCCACGCCCAGTCGGCCGTCGGCCAGAGATAGTTCTCTTCGGGCAGGTCGGTCGAGATCAACGCCAGGTGCTGGTTGTTGCTGTCGGTCTTGCCGTTGGGCAGCGGGAAGATGTTGACGATGCGGCCGATCCCGTCCAGATGCAGTTCGCCGTCACATTCGCCCGCCATCCGCTCCAACGTGAGATCGTCGATCAGCGACACGTACTCCTCGCGCTGATAACCGGCCGGTCGGGAGATGGGGAGTTGCCGTTGGGGCTGGTCGGTCAGGCAGACCCGGTAGTTGTAGGCCTGAATCGTCTCGTCGCCTTCGCCCGTCGACCCCGGCTCCACCTCCCCTTTCCACTGCTTGTAGACCTTGCCCGCCAGCGGCTCGTGATACTCGTGGGCAGCCTCACGGCGGGTGCGAAACGCCGCGCCCGCGGCCGCCGCGAGATCGCCTTCATACGTGGCATCCACAAACACCCGACCGCGGTAGGACTCAAACTGGCCCGTCTGGCAGTTGCGCACGTCAATGGACGCCACCCGCCCGGCCTCCCGCTGTACGCGATCGGGCAGTGCGTCGAACTGCCGCTCTGTGAGCACCGTGACGGCTTCGGCCTGCTCGGCAAGCATGGTTTCGAAGACGCGCTCCGCGACCGAGGGCTCGAAGTAGTGGCCGCCGTCGCAGGCGTGCACCTGTGGCGCGTCGGGGCCATATGTCGCGACATAGTGGCTGTGGATGCGATGGACGAATTCGCTGAACAGGCCGCCCGTCGCGCCACGCGTGGTGATGTCGGTCACCCCCAGGCCATTGGCGGGCAGCCCGCCGATGTGGTTCGTGCGCTCCAGCAGAAGGACGCTGGCGTCCGATCGGGCCGCCGCAACGGCCGTCATGATCCCCCCGGGCGTGCCGCCGACCACGACCACGTCCCACGCCCGTTGCTGAGCCTGTTCGAACTGCATCATGAAGACCTAACTCTGCGTATCAACCTTGGTGGCGGGCGAGCATCCCCACTGTCAGGCCACTATACGAATTATGCTTAAACATCACATTGCTGACTTGCGGCAAGCAGTATCAGGATTGCGTCACGATCCGGCATGCCGATCGTACTCCATACAATACTGAGGCGGAAGCCGAGTGATGCATGCGTAGGCCCGCGTCCGACTTCGCCGCTCGCCTTGAGGGGAATAAACCTGGTGACGAACTTTCGATACTGCTTGACGCGGTTTCAAGGTAGGGCCTTGGAGAGGTTGCATCTATATTAGAGCGAAGATTTCAGGTCGTGACATTGTGACCTGCCCCCATTTCATGTACCAGTCGCTGTGAGAGTCGGTGCATGATCCTG
>JBBDPC010000106.1:0-18800 GCA_040876735.1 Phycisphaeraceae bacterium
CGAGGTGACGCGGTTGTGCGCGGCCAGGTCCCGTTGAGCCGGTGCAACAGGGGGTGAAATGTAGGAAAAAAAGTTGAGCCAACAGGTCCAAGCGTGCGCCCGCCGGCGTCGCGTCTCGGGTGGGTCGTGATGCCCTTTCAAAAGTGGGGCGGGCGTCCCGCCCGCCGTTCGGTCGAAGACCGAATACGTTGTTGGCCCTTGGGGCCAATGGCAGGCGAGACGCCTGCCCCACCAAAAGCAACGCGTCCCACTGCCTGGTGGCGGGCGGGACGCCCGCCCCACCAGAGAATGACCGCCGTAGGGTCCGCGGTTCGCGGACCATGCCTTGCCGGGAGCCAGGGGCCGGGGGGGAAGCCACCAGCGGCACGCGGCATAGAGAAACCGGGCCGTGGCCCCGGGCAAAGCGGGGGCGATGTGAGGTCATAAAAAACGCCGCCGGCGGGTGCCGGCGGCGTATGGGGGAGGTCAGGTTGTCGATCGTGAGTTAACGGAACTGCCGGCGTTGGTCGTAGGACGCCGGGTCATCCAGCAGGCCGGGGTAGAGCATTTCCTCTTCCTCGTGCTGGATGATGATGGAGGGCTTGACGAGGATCAGCAGCGTGCGCTCGTCCTTGGCCATGCTCGTGTTGGTGAACAGGCGGTTCAGGAACGGGATCTTGGAGAGCACGGGGACGCCGGCCTCGACTTCCGTCTCGGCAACGAGCCGCTGGCCGCCGAGCATGAGCGTGCCCTTGTCGGGGATGCTGACGGTGGCGGCGACCGAGGTCAGTTCCAGTTCCGGCGCTTCGATGGTGCCCTGGAACGGAACCGCGGGCCCATCTCCATCACCATCACCATCACCGCCTCCATCCGGGATGAAGATCGCACTCTGGTTGATCTGCCGGATCTGGGCCACGGTGGCGAGGCTGGGCTGGAGGGTCATGGTCACGTAGCGGCGGTCGGCCGAGACGGTGCCTTCGACGTCGAGCACGACGCCGGAGTTGACAACCGACAGGGTCTGCTCGAAGCCGACGGCGTCAGGGATCGGCTCGAGCTCGCTGACGAAGGCGAACTGCCGGGCGACGATGACGTAAGCCCGCTGACCGTTGAAGAAGGTCACCCGCGGCGCGGTGAGCGAGATGGATCGCTGACTGGCCTGGGTGGCGTGAACGAGGAGGTTGACTTCGAGGTCGTCGAGGTAGCTGACACCGAAGTCCAGTGCCCGACCGGTGCGTGGGTTGAAGCCCTGGCCGGGGGTGAAGTCACCCGGGCCAGCGCCGCCGGCACTTTGGAAGTTCGACGGCGTCAACGGCGTGCTGGCGCGGTCGGCGATGCCGATCGAGTCCTGGGCGACGCTGATGGGGCCGAAGTTGCCGCCGAGGTTGTTGATGCGGAAGTCGAAGTCGACGCCGATGTTTTCCAGGAAGTTCTGGTCCACCAGCAGGAAGCGGGCTTCGACGGAGATCTGGATCGCCCGCGTTTCGCGAAGCTGCGTGAGCAGTTCGACGACTTCGCGGTGGTTGTCGGGCGTGGATCGGAGGATGAGGTTGCCGTTGTATTCGCGGATGCTGGAAACGTCGCCGCCGAACTCGTCCCACTCGTCGATTCGGCCGACGGTGGTGCGGATCATTTCCTCGATTTCCGCGATCATTTCTGCGCGGCTGCGGTACTCGACGTCCTCGCTGTCGCTGTCGTCGCTGTCACCGAACAGCCCCCCGCCGCCGCCGCCGCCGCGGCCACCGCGGCCGCCGCCACCCCCACGCCCGCCCTCCCCGCCGGTGCCGCTTTCTTCATCCAGCGCGCTTTCGAGGTCGAACTGCGGGGCGTTGTCGAAGTTGGGCACCTGCACGAGCAGGTCGCGCACGTCGTAGACGCGGGTGTCGGTGGTGCGTTGGAGGTCGCTTTCGGTGGAGATATGGACGATCCCGTCGATCAGCGAGTAGCGGACGGGCTCGAAGTCGCTGGAGGCCTGCTGGAGGACGAGGCGCAGGGCCTGATCCGCCGGCACGTTGGCAAGCTGGAGGTCGATGGGCGTGTCCTGATCGACGCCCGCCGACTCCAGGGCGCGCCAGTTGACGAAAAAGTTCTGGCCGGTCGTGCTCTGGAAGTAGTCGATGACGTTGACAAGGCGGTGGGCCTCGAAGTCCACCGGCAGCGGCTCACGCAGGGCCTGCTGCACCTGCCGGTTGGCTTCCGACTCGCCCATCGCCTCGTCCATCTCGGCAAGGCGGCGGACGGTCAGCTCCGGCCAGTCGTGCGGGTAGGTGACCAGTTCGGTGTAAGGCTGCGTCGCTTCCATGTTCTGCAACGCCAGTTCCGCCGCCCGAACGTCGCGACGCCGGCGCTGCTCACGGTAGTCCACGAGGATCTGGCCGTCCTCGATGCCCATCTTCATCCCCTGCGCGGCGATGTTGGTCGGGTCGATCGCCAGGGCGCGGTCGACCAGTTCCAGGGCACGGTCGTAGCGCATCTCCATCCGCATGTCCATGGCTCGACGGAGCAGGTCGTCGATCTGCTCGCGGCGTTCACGCTCGGCACGGACGCGCTCCTGGTAACGCTGGTACCGCTCCTCCGCCAGGGCGGCGGCTTCGCGATCCGCTTCCTCGCGGGCCTGCTGCTCGTCGATGCGGATGGCGATGGTCTCGGCGGAGTCCCGCAGATCGCGATAGGTGGCCGGCGGGAGGATGCGCTGCTCGCGGTCGAGCGAGACGCGGGCGTTGGTCACCGCGTCGCGGGCGGCGGTGTAGTTGCCGTCGGCCAACCGCTCGCGGGCGATGTTGAGCTGCTCCCGCACCTCGGCCTGCACCTGCTGACGGCGGATGTCGCGATCGAGCTGCTGCCGTTCGATCAGATCGTCCGGGTCGAGGTCCTGTGCCTGGCGGGCCCGCAGGGCGGCGATGCGGTCGGCGACTTCGCCGTTCGTCTGGTCGAGGTCGCGGGCGGCCTCGTAGTGGCGGATCGCCAGTTCGAGGTTGCCTTCCTCCTCGGCCTGACGGGCTTGGATCAGCCGCTGCTGGGCGCGAAGCGACCGGGCGCGGGCGATCAGGTCGTCATTCATGCCCGGCTCGTCGTCGGCGGCCGGGGCTTCGGTGACCGCGGTTTCCGCCGGCTCGTCGTCGGCTTCGCCTTCTTCTTCCACGTCCGCGCCACCTTCGGCCGGCGCTTCGGGCTCGGCCGCGGCGACGGCGTCGGGGTCTTCTTCGGTGGCCGCCGCTTCGGCCGGGGCCTCGGGCTCGGCGGGGCGCGCGGCTTCGCGCTGCTGCCGGGCCATGGCAAGCTGCCGTTCCACACGCTGCTGGTCGAACCAGCCGAGGCTGGCGTCGCTGGCCTGCACCATTTCGAGGCGTTCGATGGCTTCGTCGGGATTGCCCTGGTCCAGCGCTCGCGAGGCGAGGTCGATCTGCTCGCGGGCGAGGGTGACGTCGCGGTTCATCGTGCGACGCAACTGGGCGAGGTTGGCGCCCGCTTCGTCACGCTGCTCGTCGCTGGCCTGGTCATGGGTGACCACCTGGCGGTAGAGCTGCGACGCGGCGCCGGGATCTTCACTGGCCAGCCGGCCGGCTTCGTCCAGCAGCTCGGCGGGCGTCGGGCCCACCGGCTCGGGCGCGGCCGGGACTTCCTCGCCCGCGTCGGCGTCCGCCTCGGCGGCCTCGGCCTCATCGGCGGCGATGCGGTCGATCTCCTGCAAGGTCTGGAACAGACGCACCCGCTGGTTCGGCGGGAGCTGCATGTGGTCCACACCCCGGAGCGACGCGCGGGCCGCCTCGAGGTCGCCCTGCTCGAACTGCTCCATTCCTTCGGCGTAGAGTTCACCGGCGGTCGGCTGGGAACCCTGATCCTGTCCGATGGCGTCCGGCGAAAGTCCGAAGACTAGGCTGGAGCAGACCGCGACGACGGCTAGCAACTGACGGGTAAGCAATGCAGGGCCTCCACTAGATGGTCATGACCGGGCATGTCGAGCATGTGGGCAGACGTCCCGTATGAGGGCAAAGTGGCAAAAAAGATCGCCACGGAAATCGACTGTTCGATCTTTCACCCACAGGCGGAAAGTCTAAAGCCTGCATTGGCAAGCTGCAAGTGACCCCTGCTCAGGCGGTCCGGTAAACCCCGGTCCGCCAGCCCTGGCCACCCCCCTGGGCGGGTCCGATCATCCAGCCCGCATGTCGCTCAACCCGCAGATATGGCGGCCGAACGGCTTCCGCACGCCCTGCCGAACCAAGCCTAGATCGCCGTCGCGCGAGGTCTACCGGCGATGTGGAAAATGTTCCGGCAGCACCGTCATCGGCGTGCTGAGCGCGAACGACCGGCCGCCGGCGAAGCGCACCTGCACGAACGCCGCCACCCAACCCGCGCCCGGCGCTTCGAGTGTCACCTCAGCGTGTCCGTCCGCCATTTCAAGCTGGCGCGACCGCCACTGCGCTTGCCGAAAGTCACGGTCCGTCGACGTGGCCTGCCACAGCACCGCCGACGTCGCCGGCTCGTCCCACGTCACGGTCAACGTCACGCCCTCGCCCTCGCCCGCGTCGGTCGGTCGACGGTCGAACCGCAGCGCCGGCATCGTCCGGTTCGACAGCACGCGCTCGACGAATGCCATGACGGTCGGCATCACGTTGGCGGTCAGGCCGTGGCCGGCGTTGGGCTCGTAGACCAGGTGCGTGGGGCCGGCGAGCTGGTCGAGGTAGAGATTCGCCGCGTCGACGGTCCAGTAGGGATCGTTCGTGCCCAGCAGGATGAGCTTGGGGAGCGTGAGTGCGGCGCGGTAGGCGAAGGGGTCGACGAGGTTGGTCAGACGTTGGCCGTGGCGGGTGTCGAGCGCGGCGAGCAGGCCGCGTTGGGTGTAGTCGCGGATCATCGGGCTCGCCTGGCCGTAGGTCGCCTGCTGCTGGCGCATCTGGGGGAGGAAGTTGAGCACGTCGATGACCATGGGGGCGATCGCCTGGACGCGCGGGTCGATGGCGGCGGTGAGCCAGGTGGTCCAGCCGCGCTTGGAAGCGCCGGCGACGACGTAGCCGTCGACGCTCAAGCCGTGCTCGGCGGCGAGCACCCGCTCGACCGTGTCCATGGCGCGGACGGCCGACTTGACCATCGGCAACAGCAGCGGCCAGTCCCGGCCGGCGTCGTCCGCCTGGGCCTGGCCCTTGAGGTATTGCTCGAACGTGTGGGCGATGGCGTCGTCTTCGTGCATGCCGTCAAACAGCGGCTGGTTGGGCACCTGGTGGAGCACCGCCACCGGCACGCCAAGCTGGCTGGCGGCGGCGACGAATGGGTGCGACGCGGCCGCGTCAACCGCCGGCGGCTCGTCGCGGTTGCTCCCGCCGCCGACCATCAGCACCGCCTTGTCCGGGTGCTCGAGCCTGGCGGGGACGAGGATCGTCAGCCAGTGACGCCAGGGCTTGCCCTGCCACGTCTGCGACTGCAACCGCACCACGTGCGCCTTGCCACCGGCCATGGCCTGCTCGCGCACGATGGCATAGGTGTACGTGTCGTCCGGCCGATCGACGTACTGCCGCAACCCCGCCGCCGCCGGGTGAGGCGACAGCAGCATCGTGCAGGTGAGCAGAACGGCCGGCAGGGCGACGCGATGCGGCATCAGGCAACTCCTACAACCAGGCAACTGGTCCATCGTGCCCCGCCCGCACGCCCGCCATCCGGCAGGTCCGTAGCGATGGTACGCGCCGCACCCGCACCGGGTTCGGGATTCGGGATTCGGGATTCGGGGATCGGGGATCGGGGATCGGGGATCGGGGATCGGGGATCGGAAAGAATTTTAAGCCGAGGGCTGAGTCCGCGAAGCCCCGGATCAGGGGGAGTGCTGATTGCTGATTGCTGATTGCCATTTGTCATTTGTCATTTGTCATTTGTCATTTGAATTTCCGCCTCCCGGGCCCGGCACGCCACCTGAAACTTGAGCCTCTCGACTTTCACCCGGCCGCCGATTTCGCTATCGTGACCTTTTCGACAGGAGCGAACCTCATGCCCCATGCCACCGATGATTTTCAGCCCGGCCAGCGCGTCGAAGTGACCCAGCAGATCCCGCAACGCGAGAAGGTCTGGACCAGCAAAACCCAGGGCGTCGTCGTCCGCTACGAACAGCGGAAGACCGGCTCGTGGTACGCCCACGCCAAGGACGACCGCCTCTGGCTCGACCGACTCGTCATCCGCAAAGACGACGGCGAACTGGTCACCTTCAATCTCGACAACTACACGCACGTCGACGTCCTCGACGAAACCCCCGCCTGAACCGCGGCTTCGCCGTGCATGAAATGCCGAGCCCCTGAACCCGCCATGAATCTCCGCACCCAGTTGCCGCTCGGCGTCACCGCCGTCATGCTGCCCGAACTCGACTTCGACGAGCAGATCGCCCTGTGCAGGCAGCTTGGTGTCACGCACTACGTCTACCGGCCGCGCGTGATCGCCGACAACCAGCGCGACGCGCCCTACAGCAACTGGGGCCATCACAAGTTCGACCTCACGCCCGATCGCCTCGCCGAGCAAGGCACCGCCCTGCGAAAGCAGCTTGAAGCCGCGGGCATGGTCGGCTACTGCACCGTGCCGCGCCTCACCGCCGACGAAACCGACGAAATGCTCATCGTCCACCTGCGCGGCGCGGCGGCGGGCGGCTGCCAGCGTCTGCGCGTCACGCCGCCGCCCTACCCGGCGGGCAAGGTGTTCGACTACGCCGCCTATCTCGATGACGCGGTCCGGCAGTACAAGCGGGCCTGCGAGCTCGCCGAGCCGTACGGCATCAAGATCGTCATCGAAATGCACACCGGCACCAGCGCCGCGTCGCCGGGCCTGGCCTGCAACATCGCCCGTCACTTCGACCCCTCCGAGTTGGGCGTGATCCTCGACCTGCCCAACTTCGTGCGCGAGGGGGCGATCGATCCGCACCTGGCGGTGGCGGTGCTCAAGCCGTGGATCGACCACGTCCACCTCGGCGGCAACCGGTGGGTGGCGGGGGCGTATGACGAGCACGGCTTCCGCAAGCCGGCCACGCAGATGTGCCCGCTGACCGAAACAGGCCTCGATCTGCCCGCCTGGATCGACGCCATCGCCGCGCTGAACCGCGAAACGCCGTTGATTATCGAAGACTACACGCCCGGCCCGCCCGGCTCGCTCCGCCTGCAAGCCGCCGCCGAGGCCATCACCCGCCTGCTCGACGCCAGAAGCTCATGAACGCCAAGCCCGCCGCCAACCTCGACGCCGACGGCCTGCCGCCCGGCTATCCGCTCGATCGCGACTGGGAAGTCACCCCCCGCGACGTGCAGGCCATGCGCCAGCGCGGCGACCGGTTCGTCCTGCTCGACTGCCGCCGACCCGAGGAGCACGCCTACGCCCGTCTCGACGGCGCCACGCTCGTCCCGCTTCAGGAACTGCCGCAGCGCGTGGCCGAGCTGGAAGCCCACAAGGACGAGCGCGTCGTCGTCTACTGCCACCACGGCCGGCGCTCGCTCCACGCCACCGCCCTGTTGCGCCAGGCGGGGTTCTCGAACGTGCAGTCGATGGCCGGGGGCATCGATCTCTGGTCGCGCGGCATCGACCCGGACGTGCCGCGGTATTGATCTCTGGCATCCTTCGCCGTCGACTTCATGTCGACGCGTAGTCATCTGGATTCCGATCGCCACCCGCGTCGCCGCAAGGGCGACGGCTAACTGCGCCGCACTCACCACCGATGCGTGTGCGGGCCGAAGCTCGCTTCGTAGTAGGGAATCGTCACGCTGCCGGGCAGGGCGACTTCGTCGAGCTTCGCCCGGTCTTCGTCCGTCACTTCCACATTCAGCGCGCCGAGGTTGTCCTGCCACTGTGCCATCGTGCGCGGCCCGGCGATCGGGCTGGTGATGCCCGGCTGATGCATGCACCACGCCAGGGCGAGCTGGCTGATTGTGCAGCCTTTGGCGGTGGCCAGTGCGTCGAGCGTCTCGACCACGTCGAAGGCGCGGTCGGAGTTCAGCAACGCTTCCGCTCGCCCGCGCCCGCCACTGAGGCGCGTGCCCTCAGGCGGTTCGGCGTCCCGACGATACTTGCCGGTGAGGAAGCCGCCGGCCAGCGGCGACCAGGGAATGAGGCCGAAACCGTACGTCTGGGCCATGGGCACGAGTTCGCGTTCGATCCGCCGGTCGAGCAGGTGGTACGGCGGCTGCTCGGTGACGAACCGGTTGAGGTGATGGTGGTCGGCCACCCACAGCGACTCGATCACCTGCCAGGCGGCGAACGTGGAGCAGCCGATGTAGCGCACCTTGCCGGCGCGGACAAGGTCGTCCATGGCGCGCAAGGTTTCGTCGATGGCGCAGTCCGGGTGCGGACGGTGGATCTGGTAGAGGTCGATCCAGTCGGTCTGCAACCGCTTGAGCGAGGCGTCGCACTGCTCGATGATCTGTCGGCGGGAGTTGCCCCACTTGTTCGGATTCAGCCGGGCGCGGAGCTTCTGCGTGGCGTCGGCGTCGTCCCCAGCTTTGTGCATGTTGCCGTGGCACTTGGTGGCGAGCACGATCCAGTCGCGGTGGCCGTTGCGTTTGAGCGCTTCGCCGGTGACTTCTTCGCTGCGGCCGTTGACGTAGACGTTGGCGGTGTCGATGAAGTTGACGCCTTCGTCGATGGCCTTGTCGATGATGGCGTAGCTGTCGTCGGGCGTGGTCTTGCCGCCGAACATCATCGTGCCCAGGCAGAGCGGGCTGACGCGGATGCCGGTGCGGCCGAGGTAGCGGTATTCGAAGTCCATGGGGGATGTGCCCTTTATGGTGGAAACAGAGAGCGGCTGAAACGGGACCGGGGCCAAGGCCCATGATAACGTCCCCGGCGGTGCGAACCGTACCGCGGGGCGGGAGCCGCTAACATTGAAGCGCTGGTGGTCAGCGTCGCCCCCCGGCCGGGGCGGGCTTGGAGAGGTCGGCCGGCTCACCGCTCAGGGAAGGACCGTATGCTCACAGACCCACAGATCATCGACGCCGCCCGCCAGTTGATTGAAGACGTCGGCGTCGGCTGCCTCGTCACGATCGGCCCGGACCAGCGGCCTTACGCCCGCTACATGGGGGCCGTGCCCGGCGACGAGGCGCTCAACTGGTTCTACAGCCTCAGCGCCCACGCGACGCAGAAGGTCGAGCACCTGCGCGAGCACGCCGAGGTCTGCTGGGTCTTCGCCGATGCGAACTACGAAAACGTGGCGACGCTCCACGGCAAGGCCCGCATCGAGCCGACGTCGGAAATGCCCGCCTCGGTCTACGACCGCCTCATCGAGTTCGCCCGCCCCTATGCGGTCAACGTGCTCACCGATCCGCATCACCACCAGTATGAAGCGATCATCACGCAGGTGGAGACGGTCGAACTGCTGTCGCCCGAAAAGGGGTTGACCACGCCCCGCCAGGTGCAGACGCCGTAAGACCAGGTCGACGTCATGCCCGAGCCGGCCAACTCACTCGGGCACAGGTTCGCCGCATTGCGTGCAGAAGCGGGCGTCACTGGCCAGGGCCGCACCGCACTGCGTGCAGAAGCGGGCGGGCGATGAGCCGGCGTCGTCCGGCGCGGGTTCGGCCTCGTCCGCCACCGGCTCGGCGTCGGGCAGATCATCGAGTGTGAGTCGCACGGTTCGCTCGGCGGGGATGAGCAGCGGCAGCCGTGCTTCGCCACCGTCCACGCGGGCGCGCAGTTCGTACGCGCCTTCGGGCAGTGCATGGCGATCGCCGAACGTGCCCGCCGCGGTCTGCGAGCCGTCCCGCGCGTGCACGGTGTAGCGGATCGTCGGGTTCAGCGCTTCGTTGACGGAGTGCACCAGCGTGTCGCCGTCCATCGCGTTGTGGTAGTCGCCGCGGCCGGCGGCGGCCATGCCCTGGAGGGTTTCGCGGTCGACCTGCTCGCCGATCTGGAAGCCGACCACCGCCAGTTCCATCTCGGGGTGTTGCTCGACGAGGCTTTGCATGGCCGCCACCGGGTCGCGCCGGAAGCTCTCCACGCCATCGGTGAGCACGATCACGCGCGGCCGGTCGGCGCCGCTCAAGTCGCCCGCCACCTGTTCCATGGTGTGGGCCAGGGGCGTCGCGCCGCGGGCGTTGATGCGGCGGAGCGTGGTGGTGAAGGCCCTGCGATCCAACGGCTGGATCGGGATGAGCAACTCGGAGTCGGTCGCCGCCTTGTCGCGTTCGCTGCCGAAGGCGCGGAACCGGTGGCCGTACACCCGCAGGCCGACGTGCGAACCTTCGGGCAGGTCGGCGATCACCTGTTCCATCACGTCCATCGCCACATCGAGGCGCGTCTGCTCGCCGTTGATCGCTTCCATCATGCTGCCCGAGGCGTCGAGCACGAACAGTGTCGGCCGGTTCTCGCCCGCCGGCTTCGTGGTCGCCAGTCGGCCGGGCAGGCGGTCGCGGACGTGGACGCGCAGGGCGTACTCGGCCGGCGTCTGCACGTCGTCGAGAATCGCTTCATACGTCTCCACGAGCTGCTCGTTCATCTGCGGCTCGAAGTATCGGCCGTTGCGATACCACGCGGCATTGAACAGCCCGCGCGACGCGGTCCAACCCGTGCGCTTGTCCAGGTGCTCCAGGCGCAGCGACGCGCTGCCCCACGCGACGGTGTACAGCCGTTGCCGGGTGGTGCGCAGCCGGTCCCACAAGGTGGCGTAATCGCCCGACCCCACGCCGTCCGCGACGAGCACGGTGGCACCCACCGCGTGGTCCGGCATGTTGGCGTCGGCCCAGACCATCATGTCGCCCATGTAGTTGTACCAGTCCGAGCCGCCGCCGCCGCCGAACATGGTCCGGTCGTTGATTTCCTTTTCGTTCATCGCCACGCGCAGCGCTTCGGCGTCACGCGTGTATTCGCTGTACAACGTGAACCGCTTGCCGGCGTTGGGACGCGACGAGCCCAGCGCCACGTGCACGCCTGCCGGCAGATTCTCCGTCAGGCCGGGCAGGATGTCCGGCGTAATCCGCAACGCACTGCCCATGCTCCCGCTGACGTCAAAGCCCATGAACAGGTAGACCGGCGCGCTGCTCAGCTCCAGCAGGTAATCGCCCGGCTCATACGCCAGCACGTGACGCAGCGTCGTCTTCGCCCGCCGGCCGGCGTCGAGCGTTTCCAGCACCGCGCCCTCCGCATCGAGAATGCGCATCCGGCCGCGCAGGAACGGCGTCATGTGCAGCGTCAGCTCCGGAATCTGACCCTCGTCGTGATCCAGCGTGAACCGATACACCTGCCGCTGGTCCGGCTCATCAAAGACGCCGCCGACCCACTGCTCCAACGCCACGCTCGCCGCCGACGCCGTCGACGCGCCGCCTTCCACGGGCCGCACCGCGTTCGCCGCATCGCCCAGCAGTTCCGCCAGCGTCGGCAGTTCGCGGTTGCGCCAGTCCGCGCCGTCGCCGCGGATGAGCACGCTTTCGTAGCCCGGCTCCGTCCCTTCCCGTACGACCAGCCCGCCGAGGCCGACCACGGTGGAACCGCCCTGCTCCGGGTCCCCTTCCGCTCCCAGCTCCACGCGCAGAAACCGGGCCCGCACCGGCTGGTCAAACGTCACCCGCCACGGCCGCGCGCCATCCGTGATGTCATATTCGCCGACGACCTCGTATCCCTCGAACGGCTCATGCCGCGAAGCGGAGATGCGCACCCGCCCCGGCAGATGGTCCCGGTAAGCCTCATGCTCGGCCGGTTGGAGTTCGACCGACGCGACCAGCGCTTCGCGGTTCGCCTGAAACGCCAGCGTAATGGGGGCGAGCCAGTGCACCGCGTCGCCGTTCACCTGCACGCTCGTGTTAAATCGCCCCTCGGCCGGCGGGGTGAGCACGTTGCCGATCGTGCCGCCGAGCTCGGTGTGAAAGATCGAGCCGCCCCGTTCCAGCCGGGAGATCGCCACACCGCCTTGCGACAGCACCGACTCGGCCTTGCTCGCCAACGGCCCCTCGAACACCATGATCTCCGGCACGCGGATGGTGCGCCCCCCGTCGCGGTCCGAATCGGCGTAGCGCGTGATGCGGATGCGGTCGGTCACGACGGGATCGAACGTCAGCACGCGGATATGCCAGTCGCGATGCTCGATGCCGTCGAGCGTGGCAAGGTGGGTGTAGCCGCCCGCGCCGTCGCCGGCCTCGATGCGGAACCGAGCCTCTTCGTACAACGGCTCAAACGCGATCGCCACCTGATGCACCGGCGCGGGCCGACCGCCCGCCAGCCGCAGCTCGTACACGCCCGGCGGCATGGCCCGGCGCATGTCCAGCCGGCCGTTGTGCCACTGTGCCGCATAGGAGGCCCGCATTTCTTCGCTTGGCGTCACCCGCGCGCCGAAGCTGTGCAGCGCGAGGTTGACGGCCGTGCGGTTTTTCTCACTCAGCCATGCATCCGCAGCGTCGGCGTCGATCACTTCCACCGCCAGGCCCGCCGCATCATCCGCGTCGGCGGCAGGGGCCGGGGCCGGGACCGCGGCCGGGGGCGCCGCGTCGTCCGTCTCGTCCACCTCTTCATCTGCACGAACAACGGCGTCGGCATCCGCCTCGGGCGCGGCGGCCGCATCCGTGTCGGCATCAGCATCCGCCGTCCCCAGATCCGCCTCGGCGACCGGTTCCAATCCCGGCCCTTCCTCGCCCGGCTCGACCGGCTCGGCCTCCGGCTGCTCCCGCGCAGCCAGCGCGGGGCCTTCCTCGGGCAGCTCCAGGTTCACCGACGTGTTCACGCTCACGCCGCCATACGTCAACGTCGCCGACGTCGCCGCCTCCGGCACGCTGTAGACGAGCGTGAACCGTCGCCGCTCACCGCCCGCCGGCAACCACATCAGCTCGACCAACGGCCAAGGCCCGCGCACCACCGCCGCAACCTGCCGACCCGCGCCCGCATCGCTGCGCAGCGTCAACCGTGAGCTGATTTCCATCAGCCCGCCCACGTCGCTGTCGTTGCGCATCGCCGCGTCCAGCACCACCAGCTTCCGCCCCGCCTCGGCCGTGTGCTCGCCGAACTGCCCGGTCACGTTCGCGGCATAGATGGCGAACGGCGTCGGCCGGTCGTGCACCACCGCCAGCGCCGGCTCCGGCTCGGGCTCGACCGGCTCACCCTCCAACGGAAACCGCATCGGCGCCGGCGTTCCCGCCGCGCTCGCGCCCGGCGCCTGGAACCGCGGGAAGTAGCAGACCAGCTCGATCGACGCAGCGTCCGCCGGCACGGCAAACACCGCCACGCCCCCCGCCCACGCGTCCGGCAGCAACGCCGGCTCCGTCAACAGCGTGCCCATCGCCAGCTCGCGCACATACGCATGCTCCCCTTCCACCACCGCCTGCAACAACGCCCCCGCCTTCATGTACTCCATCACCTTCGGCAAGTCGACCCGCTCGTCCGCCGCCGCCTCTTCGCCCGCCACCGCCCGCGCGTCCGCCTCGATCGTCAACCGCCCCCGGCCGCGCAGGTCCACCGCCAGCCACTGCATCCCCGCCGGCGCAGCCTCCCCCTTCCATCGCTCATGGCGCTCGGCGCCGTACACCGCCAGTTCCAGAAAATCGTTGGCCTGCGATTCGGTGACCGGCTCGCCCGCGTCGGCCGGCTCGTCGCCGAGCAAGGGTAACACCAGCGGCGCGTACTGGTCGTGGTAGTACCGCAGCGACAGCGACTCGGCCTCGGCCGGCACGGCATAGACCAGCTTGCCCGCCGCCGCCGCGCCGACCGTCGTCAGTGTGAACCCCGGCGGCATCTGATCGTCGCCGAGCGGCGAAAGGCGCTGCACGCGCGTCCCATCAATCAACATGTAAAGCTGACGCGGCAGGCTGGCGATCAGTACTGCCTCCTGATACTCGAGGTCGAAGAGCAGGTCGATCGGCATCTGGTTCTCAATCGCCGCATCCAGCACCAACCAGCGGTGCCCTTCCGGCGCGGGTTCGCCGGCGTATTGCTCGTGCAGCGCGGCCGCATCCACCCGCAACCGCAGCGCCCGGTTCTCCGCCTCGGCCTGCAAACGGTACGGGTGATCCAGTTCCAGCGCGGCGTCGGCCGGCAGCCGGTCGGGCACGGCGGCGCGTGCGCCCCCGGCTTCGTCCGCATCGGCGTCGGCGGGGGCGAAGCGGGTCATCGGCTCCAGCGCGGCGGCGAGGTCCGCGTCCGGCTCAATGTCGCCATCGACTTCAATGCGCTCGATCGTCGGCGCACCGGCGGCGTCGGCGGGCAGTGTCACACGCGTGAGGTGCGTGCCATGCTTGTGCGTCCAGCCGATCGGCGGCGTGGCGGCGGGCGCGTCGGCCATCGACGCATCGCCCGCCGCGACCACCGCCCGCAGAGCGCCGGCGTCCGCTTCGTCCAGTCCGTCTAACAGCGCGCGGGCCGACGTGGCGGAGCCGTAGTAGAGCAACACCACCGCGTCGGCCGCCTCGCGCGCTTCGGGCAACACGGCGGCAAGCGCTTCGGCCGGCGGGCGGATGTCGACGCCGGCGAGTTGCTGTTGCAGGTGCGGCAGCGCGGCCAGCCCGGCGGGGCGCTCGGTCACGCCGACGAGGGCGACGCGCTGTCCACCCTGTTCGCGCACGACGAACGGGGCGAACAACCGGTCGCCGGTCTCCGCATCGTGCAGATTCGCGGAGACGACGGCGAAGCCGGCATCGTCCAGTGCGGCGAGCGTGGCGGCCTTGCCGAGACGGAAGTCGCGGTAGCCGAGGTTGACCGCGTCGTAGGCCAGCGCGTCGTAGGCATGGGCGATCACGGCTCCCTTGCTCGCCAGGCTTTCCGGGCCGAACAGGGCGTTGCCCGCGTCGACCAGCAAGGCCGGGCCTTCGCCGCGCATGTCGCGGACGAGCGTGGCGCGTCGGGCGAGTCCGCCCAGGCCCTGCGTGGCGGGGCAACTGCGGCAGGGCTCGACGTGGCCCTGCGTGTCGCCGGTGGCGAGCAGCGTGATGGCCTGGTCTTGCTGCGCGACGGCCGAGGCCGTGCTGGTCAGCAACAGCAGCAGCGCGAGGCAGCCGGCCGCCGTTCGCGTGAGAAGGCGTTTCATGAACGTGCTCCTTGCGTTTCGTATTCTTGAGCCGTCAGCAGGCGGCGATCAGCCATTAGCGATTAGCCAGAATTGCTGGTGGCCCTGCCGGACTCATGGCTGATGGCTAACGGCTGATGGCTGATCGCTGCCTGCTCAAAGCGGTCAACACGGGTTGGGCGTCGCCGCCTCCACGCCCTGGCCGAACAGGTAGCCGAAGATCACCTGGTCGATCGTGTGCATCATCCGGCTGGACGCCGCGCCAAACGCCAGCGACGCGCCGGCGGTGAACGCCGTGCGACGGGCGCAGCACTCGATGGCTTCGTTGTCGCCGGCGTTGGAGAACAGGCAGTCCCACATGCTCACGACCGTGCTCGCCACGCCGAACGCCGTGTCCAGCATCTCCACCAGCATGATCAGCGATTCCACGCCCGCCTGCCCACGACCGCTCGGCCCAATGCCCAACGCCGCGCCGGTCGCCACGTCCACCCGCCACCACATCAACGGCTCGCCCGCCCCGGGCGCGTTCGGCAGCACCACCGCCTGCCCGTCCGCCAGCGCCTGCCGCAGGTGCGTCCGCGTGTCCGCGTCGATCTGCCCGCCGATCGCTTCAAGCTGCTGCTCGTCGGCGATCACCCGCCACGCTTCGTCGCTCGCCAGCGCCTCGGCGTACCGCCTGCCGGTGTTGATCACGTCCACGTCCGCCTCCGCCGACAGCAGCTCCGCCTCCAGCACCGTTTCCAGCACGCCCTGCGTCAGTCGCACGGCGCGCGGGTCGGCCTCGCTGCCGGGCAGCACGTCGACGGCATTTTGAATAATGTCGAACCCCTCCGTCCGCACCAGATCGCCGTCGCGCCAATCCACCACGCGCACCTCGCTGAGCAGGTTCAACCGGGTGAGCGCCACCGCCTCGCGATGCGGACTCATCGCCTGCCGCTGATGCGCCAGCGTCAACAGCCCGCCCGGCTGCGGCACTTGCCGTTCCAAGGCCGCGGCCGCCTGCTCGGCATCGCCCCCGCGAAACGCGTGCAGCGCGCCCAGCACCGCCATCTGATTATCCAGCACCCCCTGCAACGACCGGCCCACCGCATACGTCTCCGGCAGCCAGCCGGTCTGCCCCATCACCCGCATCGACCCGAGCATTGCAAACGCCCGCTGCTCGCGCTTCGCATCGCTCAACTCAAACGCCGCCGGCTCATCCGCACGCGCCGCCGGCCCGAGCACGTCCATCACCGGCCGCTCAAACCGCTCCGCCGCCCGGCCCGGCGCTTCCACCGTGAACCGCACGAACACCGCCGTCAGATGCGTCTCCGCCTCCGCCGCATCATCGCCGCGACCGCCCAACGCCCCGAGCAGACCCGACGCCTCCTCCATCGCCCGGCCCTGCGCCATCTGCCCCGGCTGCTCATTCACGCTGCCGTCGGCCATGATGCTCTTGCCGCCCTCCATCGCGCCGCCGACGTTCAGGATCGGCAGCCACTCCGTCTGCTCCGCCACCAGTGCCGGCAGGTTTTCCACGTCATGCTCGCCCTCCGCACCGAACAGCGCCGCCGGGCTGGGCAGGTCCACCGCCTCGATCGCCAGCGCCATCACCTGCCCCGTCATCTCCGTCGCAAACACATCGTGGCTCAACGCCACGTGCTCGGTCAGCTCGCCCTCGGCCAACTGCTCCGCCACCACCTCGATGCGCAGCGTGTGGCGGTGATCGTCCGGCAAGGCGTCCAGCGCATACGTTTCAGGCTCGGCCGCGCCGGCCCGCTCGCCCGGCTCATGCGACCGGCGGGCGGGGTCGAGATCCAACCAGCCGTCGGCCGTCTCCACCTGCACCCACCAGTGATCGCGCAGCGCCGCCGACGTGGCCGCGTCCAGTTCGTCCGCCGCCGGGTCCGCGTCGTCGTCGTCGTCGTCCCATGCCAGCAGTCGGGCGAGCGACTGGCTCTGCGTCACGCCCTGCTGCACCACGCGCTCGGTGAGTTGCTGCCGGTTGAGGTCCGCCTCGAACGCCAGCGCTGCCTGCTCGCCCGCATCGATGCCCAGGTGCTGCGCCGCCCGGTTCACGACGCGATCCATCCCCGCCCCGGCCGTGCCCGCCTCCGCGTCGGGCCGGGCCGGCAGGTCGGCGGTAACGATGGCCGTCAACGCGTCGACTTCCGCGTCGGTCAACTCGGCGTGGGCAAGCCGGACGTCGTGGCCCGCCGCGTCCAGCATCGTCGCCAGCAGCAGCGTGCGGTCGAGGTGGCTGCCCATCCGGTCCATCAACGTGCCCCGCGCGCCGCGCAGTGCACCGCGGTACGGCAGCCACCGCGTCTCGTCACGCACCCACGCAAACAGCGCCTCGGCATCGGCGCCGATCGCCGCCTGCCGGGCATGGGGATGGGTCTCTTCCAACGGCAGTTCGCGCAGCGCCACCCGCGCCGCCGCGTACGCCTGCTGCAAGTCGTCGCCGAGCTGCTTGAAGCGGGCCTCGTCCGTGAGCGGGGCGTCGTCGTCCGGCACGTCGGCGTGCACGGCCCCCGGCCCGCCGACCCCGATCATCAACGCCGGCAGCAGCAGGGCGTAGCCCACCAGGCCGCACAGCAGCCCCGCCATCACGCGGCGCAGGTGAAGATGAAGGTGTCGTGGACGGCCCGGCCTGCGAACGTCTGGTCCGTGCACTGGGGCACCTCTCTTGCGTTTGTGAACGCGCCGGTTGCGGCGCGTGCCGCAACGCGGGTCACGTGTGACGTTGGCGAAGGTTCGCAGACAACCAGGCGATTACTGCACCGGCTGGCCGTCTTCCGGGCAAAAGCGTGCGCCGGCGGCGAGTTCCGTGCCGCACTGCGAACAGAACTTCGCGGCGGTGGATTCCGCTTCGCCCCCCGCATCCGCACCGGTCGGCGCGGCGGCGGCCGTCGCGCCGCCGGCGGCGTGCTTGTCGCGGAGCATACGGTCGACGCGCGGCAGCATCTTCTTGATCGCATCGTCAAACGCCAGACGCAGCACCTTGCCCGCGTCGTCGGCGTTGATGCGCATGTCCGCATCGCCACCAGCGCCGACGCCCGCAACGTCGATGCCCATGCTCTCGGCAGTGTCTTCGCGCTTGAAGTCGCTGAACTCGGCCACGACGACTTCGCCGGTCTCGGGGTTGACCAGCCGAATGTCGACGCCCAGCTCGGTCGAGACGGTCACGCGGTCCTGCCGCACGCCGCCGGTGATCCCGCCGATCTGCTCCGACACCCAGCCGCGCTTGACCCCGGCATCCTGCGACGTGCGGTCGGTGCGGATGCGGAATGCCGTGACCTTGCCCAGCAGCAGGTAGTCGACGCCTCGGATCCGGCCCATGCGCGCCAGCTCGCCCGGCTCGACGATGCCTTCCAGGTTCTGCTCGCGCAGCAACTGATCCAACTGCGCCCGTTCGATGACGGAGAAGCGGTCGGCCCGGAACAGCAGCGTGGTCATCTGGTCGGCGGCGAGGTCGTCCAGTTCATGCTCGGAGACGGAGAAGCCGCGCTGCTCGGTTTCGACCGAGAACGGCGGCACGCCCACGCGCGGCCGATCGACGCCGCTGGGGCCCATGGGATAGTTGCCGACGTTGGCGGTCACCTGATCGCGCGCCCCGCTTTCGCCGGTGGTGGCACAGCCGCCGCTGAGCACGCCCGCCGTGGCCACAATCACGCCCACACCCGTCAGTAACCGTAAATAGTTGTAAATCATCGCTTCCCGCTCACTTGGATGAGGTGGTTTTCAAAGTCCCAGTACACGTTTGATGCTGATCCCCTGGAGAAGTCATCGGCCCTTCCAAGGGGGTGTGTCCACTATTAATCAAGATGCCGCACGGCGTCAATGCGATTCGGGGATCGGGGATCGGGGATCGGGGATCGGGGATCGGGGATCGGGGAGCGGGGATCGGGGA